>NZ_JBKAHK010000006.1:0-315604 GCF_046298265.1 Gillisia xinjiangensis
TACGGACGAAACCTATGCGTTCAGTGTAACGGATGTGACTGCATCAGCAGGCACCGACTATACCGGCACCCCATTGTTCAGCGATGGAGTGATTGACAATGGCGACGGCACGATTACGGTACCAGCCGGGGTGACCAGCTTTACGGTTACCTTCCCAGGATTAACAGACTTGTTGGATGAAAACGACGAGACTTATACCTTAAGTGTAGGCGGACAAACAGCTACCGGTACGATCACCGATGATGATACGGCAGCGGTACAAAGTGTATCGGATGCGACTGAAATCGAGGGTACGGATCTGACTCATACGGTGACGATGACCACGGCTTCGGCTACGGATGAGACCTATGCGTTCAGCGTAACGGATGTGACTGCAACAACTGATGTAGATTATACCGGCACCCCATTGTTCAGCAATAGCGTGACTTATGATCCGATCACGATGACCATCACCGTACCTGCAGGGGTAACAGAATTTACGGTTACCTTCCCAGGATTAACAGACTTGTTGGATGAAAACGATGAGACTTATACCTTAAGTGTAGGCGGACAAACAGCTACCGGTACGATCACCGATGATGATACGGCAGCGGTACAAAGTGTATCGGATGCGACTGAAATCGAGGGTACGGATCTGACTCATACGGTGACGATGACCACGGCTTCGGCTACGGATGAGACCTATGCGTTCAGCGTAACGGATGTGACTGCATCAGCAGGCACCGACTATACTGCAACTCCGGTCTTCAGCAATGGCGTGACTTATGATCCGATCACGATGACCATCACCGTACCTGCAGGGGTAACAGAATTTACGGTTACCTTCCCAGGATTAACAGACTTGTTGGATGAAAACGATGAGACTTATACCTTAAGTGTAGGTGGAATCGAAGCCACAGGAACAATCCAGGATGATGATACGGCAGCGGTACAAAGTGTATCGGATGCGACTGAAATCGAGGGTACGGATCTGACTCATACGGTGACGATGACCACGGCTTCGGCTACGGATGAGACCTATGCGTTCAGCGTAACGGATGTGACTGCAACAACTGATGTAGATTATACCGGCACCCCATTGTTCAGCAATAGCGTGACTTATGATCCGATCACGATGACCATCACCGTACCTGCAGGGGTAACAGAATTTACGGTTACCTTCCCAGGATTAACAGACTTGTTGGATGAAAACGATGAGACTTATACGTTAAGTGTAGGTGGAATCGAAGCCACAGGAACAATCCAGGATGATGATACGGCAGCGGTAGCAATTGTAGTGAACAATGATAACATTGGACCAGTAAACGGTTCAACAGGTAATCCTAATGCAGGTAACATTCTTGATAATGATACTGTAAACGGACTTCCTGCCACTCCAGATAATGTAACTGTGAATCCGATTACTCAAGGACCAATCAGTATTGATGAGAACGGTAATGTAGCCGTGGCTCCGAATACACCGGCCGGTGAGTATGTGGTTGAATACACTGTTTGTGAAGTACTGAACCCAACCAACTGTCAAAACGGTACTGTAACGGTAGTAGTATCAGGAAATGGAGCGATAAGTATTACTAAAACTGCTAATGTAGAAACCTACAATGCGGTTGGTAGTACAATCATTTATACCCTCACGATAAGGAATACAAGCAATGTGAACCTTGTCAATGCAGTGGTAATAGATCCATTAACAGGATTCAACTCAAGCATAGCTACCTTTAATGTAGGTGAGGAAACCGTATTAACAACTACATATATCATAACTCAGGAAGATCTTGATAATGGTAGCCTAAGCAATACAGCCACTGTAACTGCCCAGGATATTAATGGAATAGATGTAGAAGATGAAGCAGAAGTAATGGTAAACGCAATTCAAAACCCAGCTATAGCTGTTGTAAAAGAGGCTGACCTTAACATTGGTGATGATTGCGCTATAATTGGAAACACTATTAATTATAGGTTCACAGTGACCAATCAAGGAAATGTATCCCTAAGAGAGGTGGCCATTAGTGATCCTCTGTTTGAAGCACCAAACGCTGAAGTTGCAATCAATTTTGTGTCTGGAGATACAAATAATGACGGTATACTTGGTGTGGATGAAGTATGGATCTACTCTGCTGCCTATGTGATCACTCAGAATGATATTGATGTCGGTGATGTCGAAAATCAGGCTTTCGTGGAAGCTGTTGATCCGCAGGAAATTCCGGTAGGAGATTTCTCAGGAACAGCAATTGACAATGATGACCCAACCGTGGTAGCAATGTGTCAGGCTGCAGGAATTGCCCTTGAGAAACTAGGTGCATTTGACGATAACAATGGAGATGGCAGTGCTCAGGTTGGTGAAACTATAAGTTATAACTTTAGTATAACCAACACGGGATCTGTAACCTTGTTCAATGTAATTGTAACAGATCCTCTGGTAGCTGTAACCGGCGATCCAATAACACTTGCTCCCGGAGAAACTAACAGCTCTGCCTTCACAGCAGTTTATACCATCACCCAGCAGGATCTAACGAATCAACAGGTGACCAACCAGGCTACGGTGAACGGAGAGAACATATTAGGTGATAGTATAGAAGATCTATCTGATGATCCTTTTGACCAAACCAACCGCGATCTTAACGAAAATGGAAATCCTGATGATCCAACCATAGTAACCCTCCCGGTAGTACTTGATGCAGCAGCCTTTGAGATCTTCAACGGTGTCACTCCAAACGGAGATGGCTTGAATGATTTCTTCAGAATACAAGGAATTGAAAAATATCCAGACAATAATGTTGTGATCTTTAACCGATGGGGAGTAAAAGTCTTTGACAAGGATAACTACAGAAATGAAGAAAATGGATTCCGGGGAATTTCTGATGGTAGGGTTACCGTTAAAAGAGGAGACAAACTTCCAACAGGTACCTACTATTATATAATTAGGTTCACAGGAAGTGAGAATCCAGGTAAGAGCAGTTATGCAGGTTATCTGTACGTAGACAATAAATAAAAAAGAGCCGCAGCTCTAAACCGCTGCGGCATTTAAAAATATTCAAGAAATGAAAAAAGTTTTCATCCTATTAATTGCCGGCTTGTTGGGATCTACATCTGTTGTCCTTGCACAACAGGATGCCCAATATACCCAATATATGTACAACACTCAGGTGGTAAATCCGGCTTATGCCGGATCCAGGGACGCCCTTAGTTTTGCAGGCTTATACCGTTCTCAATGGGTTGGTTTGGACGGTGCGCCTAAAACGGCAACTTTTTCAGTTAACACTCCCATCAGGATCAAAAATGTGGGATTAGGCTTATCCTTTGTTCGCGATGAGATTGGCCCTTCTGAAGAAACATTCATTAATATTGACTACTCCTATACTATCCAGACTTCGGCTTTTGGTAAACTGGCTTTTGGTTTAAAGACCGGGGCCAATATGATCAATATTGACTATAGAAAATTAAATATTAGTGACGGAGGGGATATTTTTGAAAACAACATCAACAACCGGGTGAAATTACAAATAGGGGCAGGTATATTTTACTATACAGACAGGTTCTATGCAGGACTTTCTGTACCCAATTTCCTGGAATCTCAATATTTTGATGAGAACAGTCTGGATAATCCAGATGCCTATATTGTAAGTGAACGAAACCACTTTTATGCCATCACCGGATACGTTTTCGAGCTGTCACCAGATATCAAATTTAAACCTGCGCTCTTGGGTAAACTGGTTACCGGGGCACCACTTCAGGTTGATGTATCTGCCAACTTCCTTTTCAATGAAAAATTGACTTTGGGAGCTGCTTACCGCTGGAGCGCAGCTTTAAGTGCCATGGTGGGATTCCAGATCTCCGATTCTCTGATGCTTGGATTTGCATTTGACCAGGAAACCACAGAACTTGCCAGGTACAACAACGGTTCGTATGAATTTTTTATACGCTATGAAATATTGAAACCAGAAAGGATCTTCTCCCCAAGGTTCTTTTAACCAATTAATGTAATAGAAAATGAAAATATTCTTAAAATATAGCCTGCTTTTAGTAATCCTTTTTAACATTTCCAATGCGTTCGCACAAAAGGCAAAATTAAAAAAGGCTGAAATGCAATATGAAAATCTTGCTTATATCAATTCCCAAAAAATATACCTTCAGGTTGTGAAAAACGGATATACTTCTGCTGAAATTTTTAAAAAACTGGGGAATACCTATTACTTTAATGCCGATTATAAAAATGCTGCTGAATGGTACAACCGCTTAATTACAGAATTCCAATCAGAGGCTGAACCAGAATATTATTTCAGGGCTGCACAAAGTTTAAAAAGCGAAGGAAAATACCAGGAATCTGATGTTTTGATGGAACAGTTTGCCCGTTTGGGAGGAAAAGAACTGGTGATTTCAAACTTTCAGCAAAACCAGAACTATCTATCAGAAATAAGATCAAAACCAAAAAAATATATCCTGGAAAAAACAGAAGTAAGTACCTCCTACCCTGACTTTGGACCCTCTTTTTATCAGGATAAACTTGTATATGCTTCTGCAAAGCCTGATTCCACAACTAAAATAAAAATCCATGAATGGAACAAACAACCATTTTTTAATCTTTATCAGGCCACAATAAATCCAGAGGGCACACTTGAAAACTCTCAAAAACTTTCAGGAGAGATCAACACCAGGTTTCATGAATCTTCAACGACTTTTACCAAAGATGGCACTACCGTATATTTCACCCGAAACAATTTTATGGATGGTCGCAAAGGAAAAGATGAAGATAGAAACATCCGGCTAAAGATCTATAAGGCGACCAAAGTGAATGACCAGTGGAAAAACATAATAGAACTCCCTATGAATGATGCCGACTATTCTGTAGCTCACCCCGCTTTGAGTGTAAATGAGAAGCGTTTGTATTTTTCATCAGATATGCCTGGCACAAAAGGTCAGGCAGATCTATGGTATGTGGAAATTTTAGGAGATGATCAATATGGAACTCCCGTAAATCTTGGAACGGGAATCAATACTGAAGTTCGGGAATCCTTTCCCTTTATAAGTAGTGATAACACCTTGTACTTTGCTTCCAACGGAAGAGCCGGGCTTGGAGGTTTGGATATATTTTTTACCAAACTTGATGCTAACGGAATGCCTACTGAAATCTCTGTAATGGGAGAACCTGTAAACAGTAAGGAAGATGATTTCGGGTTTATCATTGACAAGGAAAGAGACCTTGCTTTTTTGTCCTCAAACAGAAGCAATGGGATTGATAATATTTACGATGATATCTACAGAGCTATACCTTCATGTGAGATCATCCTTTCAGGTTTGGTTTCAGATGTTGATACTAAAGAGATACTTCCTGGGACTCAGGTACTACTTTTTGATGAAAACAATGAAGAAGTTCAAACCTTCCGGTCTGATAAAAATGCGCTTTACACTTTTGATGTAGACTGTAATAAAAATTATTCGGTAAGAGCCATCAAAGATGGTTACACCTCATTGGAACGCTTAATTACAACCCCAGAGGATTCAGCTAATATTGATTTTCCATTAGAACTCAAGCGTGAAGGATGTTCACCTAATGATTTAGGATGCCTGCTTACTTTACAGCCCATCTACTTTGATTTTGACCAGTCAAACATTCGTCCAGATGCTGAAATTGAACTCGCAAAAATTTATGCCGCGTTGAAAGAATATCCGGAGCTTAATATCAATATTGAATCCCATACCGACAGTCGGGGGGGAGATGATTATAATCTTTCACTTTCTCAAAGAAGGGCACAATCTACCATGCAATGGCTCCTTGACAAGGGCATCCAGGCATCCAGGTTATCTGCAGAAGGTTATGGGGAAACCCAGCTGGTAAACAGCTGCTCAAATAGCGTTTACTGTAGTAATGAGGAACATGAATTGAATAGGAGATCTATGTTTATTGTGACTAATTAGTTAGGCTTAGATTAAGCCGCTATTTCCCGAGCAAAGGTTTTATGGATATCATTTAAATACATTTTCAAAATTTCCTTTTACAATTTTATATAATTCAGATAAAAAGCTTGTTTCCTATATATAATCCTCCCTTTGTAAAGGCATAAATATTTTTTAAAATTTAAATCTTAGGATTTTTAATGTTCCTATTATCACCTTATAGATTCCGTTCATAAAGCCCCTAAGCACATTTCCCTCCATTCCGTTGCTCTCCATTCTAGGGAAACCGCTTCGTAAATAAAGGTCTTGGACACAGGCAAAAAAGCGAATCGCTACGTTGCGCTAATCCGCAATCCCGAGAAAATTCGGGAGCGGAACCGCTTCACTACGGAAAGCGCTTTTGTGCCTGAGTCCGCCGGATCTGAACTTCTTTCATGCTAAGTACTCACCCGTACTGCTTATTTATAATTTTGTTAGAAGCTACACTATTAGTAGAAATTTTACTTGTTCTTCGTTTTACAGGTCACATATTTTCTTGCAGAAAAGTTTTAAATTCTGGAGATTTAAACATTGCCTCTCCATCGTGTCCAACATTTGGAACTATAATTTTATGATGGTCGTGTTGCCCATTATAAAAAGTATCCATAAACCTGAACATATTTTCTCCCCGTTGAAAACGGTTTGAGCCTAGCAAAATTGCTGCACAATCTGTAGTGTTCAATGTTCCCGAGGTGGAGGTGTCATTTTCTCCTAATAAATAAATGGTGTTACGGGTGATCTGCTGATCTCTAACAGTAGCTTCCTCTATTCCATCTAAATAAAGAACCGCAAATTCAAATCCATATGGCCAAAAATTATAGCCTGAACAAGTGGAAGGAATAAAGAACTCGCCGGTACTCTCATTAAACCTTCTGTCGTCCGGATAGTAAAAATATTGGTTATTTGCTACAATGTATGTAAAATCAAATGCCTGATATTCATTTTCAGCTTTGTTTGCCAAAGCGTAATGTTGTACATAAGTTGCACCGGAAGAATGCCCGGAAACAAATACCTTTTTAAGATTTGGAAATTTTTGAGGATCAGATAACTTTTTAAGGATTTCGTCTATTACAGAAAAAGAGCTTATGTTTGAACTTACATTTTCTGAATTGGCACCATCACGCCAACCATTACCCCAGAATAAGCCATTGTTTCCTGAAGAATTTTCGCGAAAATTAGGAGCGATTACCAATGCTTTGTTTTGAAGTTCAAGACTACTCACCGTATTGGCCATATATGTGAAATACTCAGCTGCATCTCTGTTCTGACCGTGAACCACAAAGATCACCTCCTCCAGCTCGTCCCAGATATGCTCTTCATCCTCAATGAATTTAAAACTGCTAAAAAAATTAAAATCAAAGGAATTACCTGAACTGTTTTTAATTGTAATACTTTGTTTACAGGAATCTGTCCCAGTTAAACAGGGAGTTATTTGGGTGGTGCCATTTTCCTCTTTGGTTGTAAAAGAGCGAAAAATGCTATTTTGTAATTGTTCTCCTGATCTGCCCAAAACCCCAGATTTTATTTCCATAGTATAAGCAGCAGCAGGAGCAAGCCTTGGTAAATTTATAGTCACTTTGGAAGATGCATTTGAATATTCGGCAGTATAATCGGCAGGTTGTGCAGAAGTTATAATAGAAAAGGAATTTTCGAATTTTTCAGGATCAATCCCGGAAGAAAAAACAATCTCAAGAGTTGAAGCTGTGGGGATTCCATCTGCTCCATCTATAAGGGTTTGGTCATTCATTTTTATTGAACTAACAGTAAGTGTAGTATTGCCTATCTCCTGGTCATTACTATCACTATCACAAGAAACCAATAATGCAGCTAAAATGATCAAAATAAGAAATAACTTCTTTTGAAAATGTTCTTTTAGATATGTCATCATGTTTTTTGATTAAAAAAGGCGGGAAATAAAGTTCACTTCCCGCCCCAAATGTGTCCTATTCACATTGTGGATAGGTACAATTTGAATTTTGTGTGGTTGTAGAACCCGCAGCACAATCCAGGCCACCTGTTGTCCAGTCTCCATTGGTTTTAAATGCCCAGGAGCCGGTATATTCCCAAACCTCTCCAGTTCCATCTACATTGGCATCACCATAGGTTTCAATTACCGCCTCATTTTTAAATAATTCTATGGCATCATCACCATTTTGGCTTACAGAGTCATTTGATTCAAAGACATGGTCAAATGTGTTAATACAGCTGCCGAAGTAAGCAGCAAGGGTTGCTGGTTCCCTGGCTAAAAGAATATCCTCTCCTTCTGATACTGAAATTGCAGGAAAAGTGAATTCCAATCCGTCCGTTCCTCCTCCGTTGTTGGCAATTCCTACTCCATAAATGCTGAGATCTGAAATATCCTTATTGGCTTTTAAATGAATTGCTTTCCCTCCGTTAGTGCCACTTCCTTCCCAGATCAAGGCCAAAACGCCTTTAAGCTCCAATGCTTCTTTACAAATTGGGTACAAGCAATTGGAGGCCTGTGTGGTAGTACTGCCCTCGCTGCAACTTAAACCTCCATAAATCCAGGTTCGGTCTACTTTATAAGCCCAGGAACCAGTATACTCCCAAACTTCTCCCGTTCCATCAACATCAGCATCTCCATAAGTTTCAATCCTTGTAGTGCCGCTAAAAAGTTCAATGGCATCATCACCATTTTGACTTATTGAATTGTTTGCCTCTAGAATGTGTTCAAATTCAATGTTGCAATCCCCGAAATAAACTGAAAGTAATTCTGGGCTTCTTGCTACGAGAATATCATCCCCAGCTGAAACTGCAATTGCGGGGAAATTGTATTCTACACCATCTGTTCCCCCTCCGTTATTTGCTACTCCCAGACCATAAAGGCTTAAATCTGCAATATCTTCATTAGCTACTAAATGTACAGCTTTCCCGTCATTTGTTCCTGAACCATCCCACCTTAGAGCAAGAATTCCTTTTAAAGATATTGGGGAGAGTTCTTGTTTGATAATAAGCTTTAATTCCTGATTACCATCTTCATTTGCATTTTCAACAGAAACTATAGTAATTACAATAGTTTCATTATCGTCATCTTCTTCATCAAGGTTGGTAGTTATTTCTATACTTCCTGAAAGGCTTCCTGCAGAAATAACAATACTTTGAGAAGAAACAGTATAATCTGCATCAAGAGTCGAAGTTCCGCCAAAGGCTAAAGTTACAATTACCTCATTTTCAGTGGTTTTATCTAAAGAAACCGTTACGACGGCAGTATCAGAATTTTCTTTTAACTCGCTCACATCGCTTGCCAGTTTTACCACTGGTGGCACAAATGCTTCTGTTTTAAAACTAAGGGAAATCGGATCCTTGATCGCTTCTCCGTTAGCTCCGTACGTGCCGGCTGGCAATTCCACTGTATAAGTGGTAAGATAATCCAGTTCCTGATTTCCCGATATAATTACCGTTGAATTTGTATTCGTGAATTCAAGAGAATAATCCACAGGACCGTTGGCGGAAGAAACTAAAATTGCTGAGGCCAACTTCTCTGTATCTAGAGAGTGAGAGAAAACAATTTCAATATTAAGATCTGTGGTAACATTATCTATACCTTCAACAAATTTGCTGTCATTTATGGTATTGGTTAGTACTCTAAGTAACCCGTCATCTAAAGAAGTTACTTCGTCATCGCTTTGACAACCGACAAAAAGCAGTAAAATAACTGATAGCAATACTGCTGAGAATAATGAGTTTTGTATTTTTTCCATAATTTAAGTTTTATACAAGATTGTTTACTAGGTATTAAGGTTGTTTAACTATAAATTTTTCAGAGACTCCAAAAGGATCAAAATCCCATATAAATGGCAATAAGAAATATACCATAGCCGTAAGTATTAGAATAGAGATTAAATTCATCCATATTCCTGTTTTTACCATATCGGGGATCCTTAAGTAGCCTGATCCAAAAACGACAGCATTTGGCGGTGTAGCTACTGGTAGCATAAAGGCACAGGAAGCTGCCACTGTGGTGGCTACCAGGAGCATATAAGGGTTCAAATTCAGGTTTATTGCTATTGGCGCTAAAATTGGCAAGAGCATAGCAGTAGTGGCAAGATTGGAAGTTAGCTCTGTTATAAAATTCACACTAAATACAATAATGAGAATTAAAAGGAGCAGCGGTAAAGCCTGTAGAAGGGTCATCTGTGTTCCAAACCAAACCGCCAGTCCTGTTACTTCAAATCCAGACGCCAAAGCCATGCCCCCACCAAAGAGTAATATTATTCCCCAAGGCATTTTAACTGCTTCTTTCCAGGTTATTATTTGTTTTCCTTTTTTTTCCGCAGGGATAGTAAACAGCAGTATACCTGCCATCATAGCAATTATAGTATCATCAATACCAGGAAGAAATGCTTCCAAAAAGAAGGATCGGGTAATCCAGCTTAAGGCGGTAAGGACAAAAACTGTTAAAACAATTTTTTCCTCTCTTTTCATAGGACCCAGGTTCTTCAAAAGAGCTTCGATCTCATTTTTCCCACCAGGAAATTTTTTCTCCTTAAATTTAAATGCAACCCTGGTAAGATAGAACCAGGAAATCACCAAAAGAATAACTGCAATAGGAAGACCAAACTGAAACCATTGCCAAAAACTAATCTCGATGCTGTAAATTTCCAGCATATACCCTGCAAACACCAGGTTGGGAGGAGTTCCAATAAGGGTTGCAATTCCGCCAATCGAGGCACTATAGGCAATTGCCAGCATTAAAGCTTTCCCAAAAACCAAACCTTCATCTTCGGCTGTTGCAGGATTATCTTTTAACTGGGCAACAATTGACATTCCTATAGGAAGCATCATTACAGATGTGGCTGTATTGGAGATCCACATCGATAGAAATGCAGTTGCCAGCATGAATCCAAGGATGATCTTGGTAATATTGGTCCCAATGAGCTTGATGATGTGTAAAGCTATCCTTTTATGCAAGCCCCATTTTTCAATAGCAATGGCCAGTATAAAACCACCGATATAGAGGAATATATATTTATGTCCATAGGAAGCAGTAGTAGTCGAAATATCCAGGGCTCCCGTTAACGGAAATAACACAATTGGCAGTAATGCTGTAACTGCAATTGGCACTGCTTCAGTAACCCACCAAATTGCAATCCAGAGAGTTGCACTTAAAACGGCATAAGCACTTTCAGACATTCCCACAGGTGCATCAAGACTTTGCATGATAAAAAACACAGCAGGTCCTAAAATAAGAGATAAAGTTTTTCTCTTTGAATTCATCAATTTGAGATTTTTAAAGTTTCCATTTGAAATTCCTCAACAAGTTGTCTGAAGAAATTTCCATTTTCGGAAGTAACAAATGAAAGGTAGATATTTTCCCCCTCAGCATCTTTTGTAGTTAGCCTGTTAGGTAAAGCATCTACCGAACGGCCAGTTAGATATTTATAAAAAATAAGGGCTACAAGATAAGATCCATCCGGTGAGGGATGCTTATCATCAAAATACATTTCAAGATCTGGCCTTAGATGCATAGCTTTTGTAAAAATTTCTCCTACAGGAATTGTTTTAACCTGAAGCCTTTTTCCCATTTCTGAATATTTATTGCTTATCTCTCCTAACATTAAGGGATTAGATTTATATCCCCATGTCATAAAAAAAATAGGCTCTGCTCCTCTGCTCTTCACAAGATCTGTCATTTTTTGACTGTATTCCTCAAATCTTTCAGGAGTTTCAATAGTACTTGAACTGTGGTCCTGAAGAATCACATAATCAAATTTTCCATTTTCAAGAATTTTATTTGTTTCAGTTCCTTTTTCTCCTTTGTAATGTTGCTCAAGATTGCTACCACCTACAGTGGACTGGCTGGTGATAAGAGGAATGCCCTGATCTTTTGCCATTGCTTCCACCAATTGAGGCATGTTCCAGAAAAAGGTGAAACTATTACCAACAAACAATACTTCAGTGACATCTTCCTGCTGAGCATATCCCACAATAGGAAGGAATATCATTAATAAATAAATCTTTAATTTTCGCATTTGGCTAAGGTTTATTTCAAGATTTAAAGATTAATATCTGTAGGTTCGAAAAAATCCGGAATTGGAGTAGTTAAATTATCATTTCTGTCAATTTCGGTTTGCGGATAAAGGAATCGTTGCGGCAGGTTGTTACCTACATTTGGTGTCACCGGTACGCGTACAATATTTTGGTTTAGGGTTCTTCTCACATCATTAAAAGGTTCAATTTGCCCAAAAAGTGTAACATACCTTTCCTGAAGAATTTCCCTTAACAGCGCATTTTCCTTACTTATTCCATCTGAATTTTCAATTCCACCTGTTTCAAAATCTGCTTCTGTATAAGGTTCATATTTTAGCTGCGATGCATCTATATTTCGTAGATAACCTCCGCTACTCATAAAGGTTCTGAAATTGTTCAATTGCTCAAGACCTGTTTGAAAATCTCTAGATCTCAAACCAGCTTCTGCCAGGATCAGCAGATTTTCTTCATAAGTAACTAGGGAAGCAGGAGCAGATTGCTCTGCAAAACCATTTACCGTATTAGGTTGTACCCCGATACCGGTATTTTTAAAATAAAAGTTGTATCTGGCGGTTTCATCAGTTTTGCTGTTGCCGCGATAATTTGCCGGTATGGGATTCGAAGCTCCGGGCGCTAATAGGCTAACCATGAAATCTGATACAATTAGATCTGCCTGCCTTACCTGTACTTCAAAAAATTGATAATTTAAATTTGAATTCTCGGCAGCCGTACCATGAGGAGCATACATACTATTATCTAGAGAACTAATTCCATTTAATGCAGCTTCATACGCCTGATTATAATTTTTGGTGTGCAAATAAAATCTGGCTTTCAATGTATTTGCAGCCTGTGCCCATTTGATCGGATTGCCATCAAAATATATTTCAGAACCTCCTGTTGGTCTTCCGGCGTTAGATTGGAAATTAGCTATTCCCTCGGTCAGGAGGCTTTGAATTTTAGCATAAATTTGTTCCTGATCTTCAAAAACAGGATTAGTGTTTTCAATGATTCCTGCTTCCTCAAAAGGAATATCTCCATATAAAGACGCCATTGTTCCAATGATATGGGCCTGAAGCACCTGAGTTATTCCCTGGCTTACCAGGCCTACATTTTCATCCAATATACCTTGTTGTGCGACAAGTGCATTTCTAAAGGCGTTAACGTAGCCATCGTACCATAGACCATCAAAGTCACTTGTAGTTACATTGTATTGCGAAAATCCCAAATGTTGTCTGTCAATCCCCGTGTATTGGCCAGCAAAAATAGCAGCCCGTCTTGCTGATTCCCCTGTTTGCAAAACCACATTGCCTACTTCAGCCCCCGTAAGGATGTTTCCATAAGAGCTTTGGGTAATACTATTTGGATTTTCGTTGATTCCTTCCACTGCTTTGCTGCAGGAATGGAAAATCACAACTATGGCGAATAAATAGATATATTTTTTCATATGTAGTTATTTATTGTTTTTTATTGGTCATATGTAATTCGCATATCTTCATCGGTGTTTGTATCGAATTTCCGTTATGCTCATTTCATAATAAAATATTATTTTTTAAAGTTTAAGAGTCAGATTAAAAACAAAAGATTTGGTGCTGGGGTTATTAAAATAATCAATTCCCCTGGCCGCACTAACTCCTGAAAGATTGGTGTCAGGATCATTCCCTTCAAATTCCGTCCATAAAAAGAGATTTCTTCCGGTAACAGTGAATTCTGCAGATTGTAATTTGGTCTTATTCCTAAGCCACTCATTGTTCCATAAATATCCAAGACTGAGCTCTCTTATTCTTGACCAGGAACCGTCTTCAACGTATATTTCATCAATTCCGCCGCCAAAGAATCCACCGAGGCCATTGTACCAGCTTTCAGTCAAAGCAACCGGCCCTGCTCCAAAATCCTGAACATTTCCCCGAAAAGTTTCTCCAATAAAAATTACATTTCCTTCCGAGGTCAGATAATTTCTTTCCGCAGTTGTTTGGTTACCGGTGTCCTCCCAAACCCCAAGGTCACGAAGTACAGACTTTGTACCCGCATAAATATCAGCTCCCTGGTAAGTTTCGAAAAGAACGGAAACACTGAAATTTTTATACCTGAAGTTACTCGACAAAGCGCCCTGCCAGTCTGGATTAGGATCCCCTATTACTCCTTCTACCTGATCCTGAACGGGAAATCCATTTTCGTCCAATACTATAGATTTATCTTCATTTCTCAGGATCCTTGAACCCCATAAAACTCCTAAAGGATATCCTTCTACCGCACGGGAACTTACCGCCGATAAACCTCCAAGATTAAAAGACTCAATCCCGGCAAGGTTGGTAACTTCATTTTTCAGGCTGGTAAAATTGGTATTGACACTCCACGAGAAATTTTCGGTAAGTAAGATCTGGTAGCCAAGATCCAGTTCTATTCCATGATTTTGTATTTCAGCACCATTGGCATAAATGGATCTATAACCTGTAGAGTTTGGAACAGGGAAATCAAGAAGTACATCTTCAGTTACATTGTCAAAATAGGTAGCACTAAAACGCAAACGATTGTTGAAAAACCTAAGGTCTGTACCAACTTCCATTTCCTTTTTTCTTTCCGGCCTTAGGGAAGAATTTCCTCTGCTGGCACTGGGAACAAAACCACCATTGCCATATAGACTAATATCAAGATCACCTCCAAAAGAATCACCAAAGGAAGGTGAAACAAAGGTATTGGATGTATTATATCTTCCCGGTTGCACACCTACTTCTCCATAGGAAGTTCTCAATTTTCCAAATGAAAAGAAGCTATCCTCTAGATTAAGCAATTCGCTAAATTGCCACGCCAGTGAAACTGAGGGAAAAGCAAAAGTATTATCGGAGGTGTTTCCAAAAGTAGAAGCAGATTCCACCCTTACAGTTCCATTAAGAAATAACATATCAAAGGCTGAAAGGTTTAATGCAGAATAAACACCAGCTGTTCTCTCGCGGCCCTCCGAACTTGTGACTGATCTATTTTCGGGAAGAGAATTACTTACATCCCTAATACCACTCGCAACATCTATAAACTGAATAAAATTTGTTGCTTCGACGCCTTCGACTACTCTTAATTTAGAATTGTAATTAAATCCTACTAAAAATGAACCTCCCAAAAAATCTGTTAGATCAAATTGAGATTTAGCAATATAATCCATGTTTAAAATGGTATTTGTAGCCAATGACCTGTCCAAATAACCCGATCTATATGCACCGGCAGCAGAACCCGGAGTAAGGAATTCATTTCTTTTTTCACTGTAATGATCTATTCCAACCCTGGCGACAAGATCCAGCCAGGAAGCAGGAGTTGCCGTCAATTCAAAATTGGAAATAAAACGATCGACTTTGGAATCATTTTCCTGCTCATTGATTGTCCACAACGGATTGTTATAAGTTGGGGTATCATCGGCCCCCAGAGGTTCTCTGTAAGATCGGTGTCTGTTGGGAATGGGAGATGAATCCCCTGAAGAATAATAGTCCCCGCGGTATCCTGAAATATCAAAATCGGCAGGAGTCCTTAAAAGACCCAGATATAAACCTGAAGAACTGGCACCTTTACGTATCCTGTTTGAATTTGTTTGTACATAGGTGGAACTTAATTTAAGATCTATAAAATCATTAAATTTATGCTGAGCGTTAAACCTTGCAGTAGTTCTTTGATAATCTGAATTGTTTCTAATAATCCCTTGTTGATCAAGATTGCTCATGCTAAAAAAGGCTGTGCTTTTTTCATTTCCACCGCTTAAGCTTAAGTTATTTTCAAAAAAATGTCCATTGTCAAAGATCTGGTCAAAATTAGAGTCGTTATAAATCTCCTGAGAATTTTTGTTGATAATGGGGTAATAGATACGCCCGTCCTGATCTTCATAAAACTGGCCCGAGGTATTGAAATCATCTTCACCACCACTTCGATCGGCAATCAGGTCTCCATAGGAATCCCTTGCTCTTTGATTATAAACACCATTATCTCCTTGTCCATATTTTGTTTGAAGAGGATATTTCTGACTAATTTGATCATAAGAATATGTTGAAGAGTAAGAAACCGAAAGTGGTCTATTATAATTACCGCTTTTAGTTGTAATAATTATCACTCCACCAAGAGCCTGGGTACCCCATAAAGCAGCCGCAGATGCACCTTTTAAAATCGACATGCTTTCAATGTCGTTGGGGTTGATGTCATTTAATCTTGATTCCTGGCTCACTCCACTCCTGTCACTGTTACCTCTCACATCATTACTGATGGGAACCCCGTCCACGACAATTAAAGGCTGGCTGTTTCTTGTAATGGAAGATAAACCCCTTATTTGAATATAAGCCCCTGCTCCAGGATCTCCGGAATTTCGGGAGATTCGTACTCCTGAAGATTTACCAGAAAGGCCATTAAGCAAAGTACTCTCTCCAGATTCAACAACTTCTTCACCCTTTACCGTTGAACTGGCATAACCAAGTTCATCTTTGTTCTCTTTAAATCCAAGGGCAGTGATCACTACATCATTAAGTGATTCAACATCCTCTTCCATGGCAACATTAATAACACTCCTTCCTGCTACCTTTAAGATTTTGGTTTTGAATCCGACATAACTAAAAGTAAGTGATGGAGTAGGTGTCGTTACGGTAATGGTATAATCTCCTTCAAAGGAACTCACAACACCATTAAAAGTTCCAGTTTCCAATACTGTAACCCCAGCCAAAGGTTGCCCGAATTCATCCTGTATAGTACCGGTGATAATTTGTTGTGAAAACACAAAAGGACCGGCCAGGAAGGCTATAAACAAAAAAAGTTTCTGCGAAAGACATTTCATTTGGTTGACTTTTTAAATTATTATAATTAGTTGTACATTTGATAGAGAAATACGACAACCTTAAATTTTGTGTATTAATTGCAGCAATTATATAATAAAATAGATGAATTATTATCGTTTTAGTGATTTTTATCAATTTTTATTGAATTCAACCTTGTATTTTATCTATTTTTTAATTTATGAATGAAGAAAACAAAGCGGAAAATTACCATAGTTCTTTTATATCCCTTTTAGAAAAAAAATATGGGGGTTTTACTCCAGATAAAAATAGCTTTGAAGCGACAAGCAACTCCAAAATTGCCAGAGATCTTTGCTATAGTGACTCTCAGTTTTCCCGCTTAATAAATAATACTGCTTCCGAAGGAGAATTTATAAGAGCTTTGAGAAACGTTAACCGTTTACTCAACGAAGCAAGGCTTGAAGAAAATCAAACCAACCCTCCTATAGAGACAAAATCAAACAAACTCATACTGATTTCTATCGTAATCCTTTTTATGTTGGCGTTGGGATTTCTAGGTTTTTATTTAGGTAAGAGCAATTTTAAGGAGGTTGAAAACAAAGAGAATTCCAATTCCAGGTACGAAATGTTGCAGTGGAGTTTTGAAAATAAATATATCAAGCCCTATGTAAAATTAAAAGAGTTACCAGCAGATTGTAATTACCCCTGTTATAAATACCAAGGCAAATGGGTCCTTAAAAGTGAGTATAAAATTCCTTTTTTCAGGGAGAGAAATGGTTTTCATTACGTTGCTAAAGATGCTGTAATGTATGTGCGTTGTATAGATGAACGGGATAATTCAGGAACTTTATTTGAAGGTTATGAATATCAAAAACATGAGATCTGGTATGATAAAAGAGAAATGCCCATAGATTCCTTTCTTACCGGAGGCCAGAAAACCAAAGTGAGAGAAGACTATAATTCATTAAACCTCGAGAATGATCCCAATTTCATAAAGCTCGCCTATGTACACACATTCTTCAAAAATGAATTCAACCTTGATAGTACTTTAATTTACAGATCGGGGAAAGTAATTGGTAGGGACATTGAATTTTTGTCTGATGAAATTCTTCAGGAAAAAATAGATTCTTCCAAATTAATAGCTGAATTACAAAATGAAGTCAATTCTATAGCCAAGAACAGGCTGGAAGATTTTTCAAAGCCTGTTGCATGTGAACCTACAACAGTTCCAAAACTTGATTTTCACCTCATAGATGAAGGAGATGAGTTAAACTTTGGCTGTCAATTTACAACAGGAAGGTTTCTTGTTGACTATAATAAGGTTTTTGTTCTGGAAGACCAGTACATCAACAACTACTGCCGGTAATTTCTATTAAAATACAAATCTTTGAGGTCCTCCACGACGAATCTCGTCACTTGCATTTGATTCAAATTTTTTAAAATTCTCTCTAAAAGCATTCGCAAGTTTAAATGCTGCTGAATAATATGCCTGATCATTATCCCAGGTAGATCTTGGGCTTAAAACTGAATCTGGAACTCCCGGACATTTTCTGGGTTGAACCACACCAAATACAGAATGAATATGGTATTTTTCATAAGAATAAGCCGGGTCAATGTCACCATTCAAGACCGCATTAATCATTGCTCGTGTATATTGTAGTTTAATACGCGTTCCAATTCCATAGGCTCCTCCAATCCACCCGGTGTTCACCAACCAAACATTCACTCCGGAATCCTTAATCTTATCATTTAACATCTGTGCATACTCAGCAGGGTGTAAAGGCATAAAAGGCGCTCCAAAACACGCGGAAAAAGAAGGTTGTGGTTCTATTACACCTGCTTCTGTACCAGCCACTTTAGCTGTATATCCAGACATAAAATGATAGGCAGCTTGCCCTGGGGTTAATTTTGAAAGCGGCGGTAAAACCCCAAATGCATCAGCCGTTAAAAAAAAAATGTTTTTTGGATTTTTACCAACGGAAGGATGCTTCGCATTCTCTATATATTCAATGGGGTAGCTCACCCGGGTATTCTGGGTAATGGAGGTATCCTCAAAATCTACTTCACCATTCTTTATTACCACATTTTCCAAAAGAGCTCCTTTTTTAATGGCATCATAAATTTCAGGTTCGCTTTCTGCAGAAAGATTCATCACCTTTGCATAACATCCTCCCTCAAAATTAAAGATCTGATTCTTTTCTGTCCATCCATGTTCATCGTCGCCAATAAGTTTTCTTTGTGCATCCGCCGAAAGGGTTGTTTTTCCGGTTCCGGAAAGTCCGAAAAATATCGCGGTATCGCCATCCTCGCCTATATTTGCAGAACAATGCATAGGAAGTGTGTTCCTGGTAACCGGCAGCTCAAAGTTAAGTGCGGAAAAAATTCCCTTTTTGATTTCTCCTGTATACCCTGACCCTCCAATCAAAACAATTTTCCGCGAAAAATTCAAAATTGAAAAATTATGCTGCCTTGTACCGTCTACCTCTGGATTAGCAAGAAATCCCGGAGCATTTATTACGGTCCAGTCGGTTTGAAAATCTTCGAGCTCCTTTTCTGTAGGTCTGATAAACATATTATACGCAAACAGATTTGACCAAGGGTATTCATTCACAACCTTGATACCATATTGATAGTCCTTTAGTGCACAGGCAAAACAATCCCTCACATATAATTCTTTTCCGTCTAAATAATTAACCACCTTATCATAGAGTGCATCAAATTTTTCAGATTCAAAAGCAACATTTATATTACCCCATGACACTTTGTTTTCAGTAAGGGCATCTCTAACTATAAATCTGTCCATAGGAGACCGACCTGTAAATTCTCCTGTATTTACTACTAATGCTCCCAAGGATGTTTCTTCTCCCATTCCTTTTTGCAAACTTAATCTATGAAGCTCTGCTGGCGATAACTGGTAATAAATCTTAGAGGCCGTTATTCCGTAATCTTTTAAAGTATTAGAAGCTTCATTTGTAGCTAGATCTTTCATAGGGCTAAGAATGTCATTAATAAAATATTAAATTAATTATGTCCAATAATAACAAAACATTTAAGAAACAAACCTACTCTATCAATTTTTATTAAAATTTAAAGGATTTTATTGTATAATCAACTTTTCTGGGGTAGGAAAATGTCCTATTTTTAAGCCCCAACCCCTCAGCACATTCCCCTTCATTCCATTGCTCTCCATTCCGGGGAAAGCGCTTCTTCGAAAAAGTCTTGGACACAGGCAAAAAAGTTGATCCCCTTCGTTTCGCTAATCCGCAAACCCCAAAAAAGTCGGGAGCGGAACCGCTTTACAACGGAAAGCTCTTTTGTGCCTGAGTCCGCCAGTTAATAACTAACTTCATGTTTTGAAATTAATCCGAATGCTTTATTCCTATTGAAGATTATCAAATTTAGAAACTTATTCTTACTTCTACTGGTTAGTACTCTCTAACTCAGATAGGATCAAAAGAGTTGTAGGTTCTCCTAAAGTGATTAATTTATCTATGAATTGCTGAAGATGTAACTGATCCCTAAGTGCCACTCTTAGATGAAAATTATGTGGGCCGGTTATTCGATGGGCTTTAAGGATTTCCGGATATTTATTCAATTCAACAATTACATATTGTAATTTGCCTGTGAAAACCTTCAGAAGTATAAATACTTCCAGGTTGTTGCCCAGCAGTGCCTGGTCTATCTCCAGACTATAACCCTTTATTGCTCCTAAATCTTCCAGCTTATTAATTCTTTCCCGCACAGAAGAAGGGGAAAGGGCAACTTTTTTGCTTATTTCTGCAAAGGAGGCTTTGGAATTGACTTTTAATAGTTCTATTATTTTTCGATCTGTCTTATCTATCATCAAACCATTGGTTTTAGGTGAAAATACCATTTTTTATTTGGAAATTCAATCATTTCACCATTGTTTCCGTTATGTATTTTATGCTCTTGCTATTAATTTTGAACAACTTTAAATTTCTCCGCTGCCTTATGGATGCCGAATTATTGATTCTTCTTGGAACCGCAATCTTCTGTGGATTTTTTGTACAAACGGTGGTGGGATTTGCCGGATCCCTGATCGCTTTACCTATTCTTTTGATAGGTTTAAACCTTCCGGATGCTATTGCCTATATCTCTATATTTTATCTTTTTTCCAGTATTTCCCTTGTGTACAAGGAGTGGAAAATTATAGACAAAAGTGTTATAGGAAAATTGAGCATTCCCTCGATCATCGGCGTATTGGTTGGAATTTTGGTCCTCACTTACAGTCAGCCCATAATCTTAAAAAAAGCTCTTGGCGTTTTTATACTTTTATATGTAGGCTATGTGGTAATTGGAAAAATAAATCTCAAACTGGGAAATAAGGGTATTATGTTCTTTGGTGTCGTAGGAGGATTTTTTTCCGGAGTCTTTTCAACCGGAGGTCCGTTGTATGTGATTGCTGTAAAAAATTCCGTAGATGAAGTCAAAATTTTCCGGGCAACGATGATTGGCGTTTTGGCTCTTTTAACAATTGTGAGAATACCTTCCCTGGCCCTTGGCGGGGTGCTGAATATTGGGCATCTTAAAATGAGCCTTATTATTTTTCCGATTTTTCTCCTGGCGCAGTTTTTAGGAAATCATTTTTTTCTGAAGATTAACGAAGTCTTGTTCAAGAAGGTCCTGCTTGGACTTTTATGCCTTTCCGGAACTGCGTTGATTTTTTAGGAAGGCAGAAGAATAGTCTTTAAGCAGCTTTTATATAACTCTTAAACCCAATTTATTTTATGTCTATTGCAATTTCAATTAATAGCAACCTTTATGTTCCTTTGGCCGCTGCAGAAATTGCTGTGATTTCTATGTCTTCTGGTTCATCTCCTATTTGCTTCAATAGCTATTCAGTTGCCCATTCCAACTGCTGATCTCCTCCACTGGCTAGAGCAAGGATATGACATAAAGACCATTTCCATCATCATTCTGAAAAGTACTATTTTGCCTGAGTCCGCCTGACCTGTACTTCCTTCCAGTTTCATTCTCAATCTGGCTCCATAATAACTTTATAAGACTTTTAATTTACTATAAAAGCCTTCAAAAAACACCTAACAATTAATTTTTAAAACAGATAATTCCCTTAAAATATACTCCCAATTGCACCCAGGGTAAAATTATATATAGAACTACCCACCCCTCAGCACATTCCCCTTCATTCCGTTGCTCTCGATTACGGGGAAAGCGCTTCGTAAAAAAAAAGTCTTGGACACTGGCAAAAAAGCGAATCCCTTCGTTGCGCTAAACTGCAAACCCCAAAAAAGTCGGGAGCGGAACCGCTACACTACGGAAAGCTCTTTTGTGCCTGAGTCCGCCTTATTTGAACTTCTTCCATGCTTTGTACTTCCCCAAACCAATTAGAACTTCACCTGTTTACTGATTCACCTTCCGAGCCATTTTACCGGTTACTATTTTTTAAAAAAGCAAAATTCCCGGTTAAAAGCAGATCAAAAAATGGTAACAGCTAATGGCCTCTATGATTTTTAGACAAACCGTAAATTATTCATATACCTTTTCAGGTATAATATGTTGTAAAAAAAAATCAATATACCTTTTCAGGTATAGAGTATCAAAAATTTTATATATTGCACCCGTAAAGGTATATCTTATGGAAGACTGGAACCGGAATAATCCAATAGCTGAATATGTCCGAAAGCAACGGAAAGAAGGCAAAATGACTCAACCTGAACTCTCTGATATCACCGGCGTGGGACTTAGGTTTGTTAGGGATCTTGAACAAGGTAAGCCAAACTTAATGACAGACAAAGTGAATCAGATATTAAAATTCTTTGGATCTACATTAAAACCTCAACCTATTGACTAATGCGGCGAGCTGAAATTTTAATCGATCAACAATTAGCAGGGATTCTTACAGAGACCGAAGATGCTTATTCTTTTGAATATGATAAAACTTATTTGAAAAGCAAGCCTCAAAAAGCAGTGAGTTTAACCATCCCTCTGCAAGAAGAACCTATAAAATCAGATTATCTATTTCCGTTTTTTGACGGTTTAATACCTGAAGGTTGGTTATTGGAGCTTGTACACAAGAACTGGAAACTTAATCCGCGTGATCGCATGGGATTGCTCTTAGCCACCTGTAGAGATTGTATTGGAAATATAAGTGTAAGACCGCTATGAAAAATTGCCTTGCCTGTTTACAAGCCTTGGGGAAGGATGAGATTAAGTATCATCCGAAATGTCTTGCGGAATTTTGGCTGGAAGATACACCTGTACTCCAATTAGACTATTCTCTTTCAGACCTGGAAGAGCTCGCCAAAGAAAATATCGCCCAACGAATTATTGTCCCCGGGGTACAACCCAAACTCTCTTTAGGATTTACCGGGCAACAAGAACATAATAGATTGACAATAGTAGGAGCTTTGGATGGCAGATATATTTTAAAACCTCCGTACCCACTATATCCCCAGATGCCGGAAATTGAATCTCTATCAATGCTTATGGCCCAGGCTTGTGGAATTGCAACAGTTCCATTTCTATTAATTCCTTTGAAAGACGGGGAACTTGCATATCTAACCCGAAGAATAGATCGGGATAGAAAAGGAAATAAATACGCCATGGAAGATGCCTGTCAATTTACAGAAAAACTAACTGAACATAAATATCGAGGTTCTTATGAAAAGATTGCTAATGCAATATTGAAATATAATGGAAATCGGTTAATAGATGTAGTACGCTTCTATGAACAGGTAATCGTGTCCTATCTTATAGGTAATAATGATATGCATTTGAAAAACTTTTCTCTAATAGCAAAGAAACAAAGCTCTTACGAATTAGCACCCGCCTATGACATCCTAGCTGTTCAACTTCTAATGCCGGAGGATGATGAAGATCTTGCACTAACCTTAAATGGGAAAAAGAATAAACTAAAAAAATGCGATTTCGATACAGCTATGCTTAGTTCCGGCATACCTAATAAGGCAGTGGAGAATTTATGGGGGAGAATAAATAAAGGTTCTGAAAAATGGAGTGAACTTCTGAAAAAGAGTTTTCTGAATAAAGAAAATAAAGCAAAATTGGAGGAGCTTCTAATTTTGAAAAAAGAGCGGATACAATAACTGGTTTAATAGTATTTCTAAGATTTAATCAACTGAATTTTTGGGTACATTTCTAATACCTGAAATAATATAACGTCACCAATGCCAGTCCGGCACATCGATTTAAAATTAGCAACACTATAACATAAAATCTCAGGTGGACCTACCCCTCAGCACATTCCCCTTCATTCCGTTGCTCTCCATTCCGGGGAAAGCGCTTCGTAAAAAAAGGTCTTGGACACAGGCAAAAAAGTGAATCCCTTCGTTGCGCTAATCCGCAATCCCGAGAAAATTCGGGAGCGGAACCGCTCCACTCCAGGAAGCACTTTTTTTCCAGAGTCCGCTGGATCTGAACTTCTTTCCTGTTTTGTACTATACCAAACCAATTAGAACTTCACCTGTTTACTAATTCACCTTTCGAGCCATTTACTGTTTACCATTTTTTGAAAAAGCAAAGGTCTAGAATTTAGAAATTAGCCGGCCTTACAGGGAAATTATCTTCTGTTCAGGATTCTCTTGCGGCCTATCCTAATTCTAAATTCCGGGATAAAAGCAGATCAAAAAATGGTAACAGCTGCCGGCTCTATGGGAAGTAAATTAAAACCCGGCAGAGCTTTTTTCAGTTCATTCTATAGTTCCATTTTTCATCCTGAAAATCAAAAATGGAAAACGCTCCGGATATAAAAAGTAAATCTGCAAAAAGTTTTTGAAAAATTTTAAAATACAGATTGATGTTCTTTGGTGCCTTTTGTAATTCTCCTTCTACCCAATCGGCAATAAATACACCAATTCATATCATTGAACATCAAATTTAATTTAAATAAATATATAGCACTTAAATACCTTTAAATCAAAATATTAACTACTTTTAAAGAGCTATATTAAAGTAGTTTTTGAAGTGCTTAATTGTCCAAATTTTTTATTTGACTTCGCTGACAATAGTACACATCTAAAAATCATTATGGGAGTTCTTGCCTTTTAAACCATGCATCGGTTGAAGGAAGAATGGTATGAAATTTTTGTCCCTTGGGGGACAAAAAAGGAATAGCAAGAGGGTAACGGGCAGAGCCACGTTATGGATTTCCTTTTTTGTTTTAAAACACTCTAATACAGCATTTTAGCCTATCGTATTGAGATTATAAATTAAGCGGAAGATCTTTTTTTTACTAAAACCCTTCCGAAACCCTTGAAAAAGCGGCAAAATTTTACTAAAAAATGGATGAAGAGTATAAAAATGAGAAATTCGAGACCTTAAAGATTAAGTCTTCTGTAGTTAAAAAATTTAGACGGTTCAGCCGATCTATTTCTAAATCCCAGTCGATGGCTTTGTTGTCAATGATTGAATTTTTTGAAATGAACGGTATTTCTCCAAACGAAGTGATAGGCCCGAAAATGAAAACATTGGAAAGCCTTATCAAAAAAAGGATCAATGGGGTTATTGCGATTCTGAAAGATATCGAGAAATGCCAAACCAAGCCAACGGTTGCCATGATGCAATCTCTTTTTGAAGAGGCCGAACCTAAAAAGAAACCACTGATTCTGGAAAAAAGAGTACTTGAAGAAAAGCAAAAAGTTGGTTTTCGGGAGAAGTAAGCTCGGGATAAAGAACTATAAAATATCAGCTTATGTATATAACAATCACACCACAAAAATTGGGGGAAAATTATTCCAAAAGTTCAGCCGGTTTTGTCGATTACCTCGGGAAAGAAAATCAGGGTTTGGAATTAGAGAAGATGGAACACTTTTTCAATCAGTCCGAAGATGACATTTCTGCAGAAGAAGTGATAAGGGAAATTGATGGGAATACCGCGAAATTGGAGAAAACTGAACCCCGGTTTTACTCCATAACCGTTAGTCCCTCCAAATATGAACTCAACAGGCTGCAGGATAAAAGCCAGGACTTAAAGACATACACCAGGGAATTGATGAAGGATTACGTTTCCTCATTTAACAGGGAAATTAATGGCCGGCCGGTTGAGCTGGGGGATATAAAGTATTACGCAAAGATTGAGCACCAGCGGAGCTTTAAGGGTAATGATAAGCAGGTTCGGGAAAACCAGCCTTTTGCGACCAAAATCCTGGAACTCAAAAATGAGATTCGGAAAATCGAACGGGGCGAGATCGAAGGGAATATTAAAACCCGGGAAAAACAGATCCTTAAACTGGAAAAAGAAGCTCCCCATCAGCAGAACGGACAGCGTATTGTTCAGGGAATGGCAAAAGACGGACCGCAAAGCCATATTCATATTATCGTCAGCAGGAAAGATGCCTCCAATCGGTATAGTTTATCACCAGGGAGTAAATATAAATCTTCTGAAGTGGCACTGAATGGGAAAACGATCAAACGAGGATTTGATAGGGATAGGTTTTTTAAAAATGCGGAGAAGACCTTTGATAGAACCTTCGGTTACCAGCGGAATTTTATTGAATCCTATCAATCGAGAAAGGAATTTATAAGAAATCCGAAGCTATATTTTTCCGCATTAATAAAGCTTCCCACAAACGAGAAAGCGATTGCTTTTAAAATTCTTCGGGAAACCGGAATGCCTATACCGCCGGGAATACCTACCAACAAGGCACAACTGGCTATAAAAGTGTTCAATAGATTGAGGAAAGGTGTTGATATAGCTATAAAATCAAGTGCAATTGGAATTTAAATAAAATGGAAGCTTATAACCTCAAACATATCGCTTTCTTACTTATCCTGGCCTCTATACTTTTCTACCTAATGTACCGGCTTTCCAGGTATGCATTTATTTTAAATACGGTTTTACTTTCTGTAGGGATCTTCTATTTATTTTATCCTGAAGGATTCGTAAAAGCAGTACTTTATCTGGGATGTCCCTTGCTCCTCCTCAATACGATCATGTATGTCTTTCTACACAAGAAAACTTCACATCCAGTTGCCGAAGAAAGGTATCAGGTAACATTTAAATCAGATCCCCAGGATTTTAAAATTGATAATATAAAACGTGGCGCATCCATTATTGGATCTGCCGGAAGTGGTAAGACCGAGAGCGTGGTCTATGGATTTTTGAAACATTTTCGGAAGCATAATTTCTGTGGGGTCATTCATGATTATAAGGATTTTGAGCTTACCGATATGGCATACCCTCTTTTTAAAAATTCTCAAAATCCATTTTATATCATATCTTTCGATAAGATCATTCACCGGGTAAATCCAATTGCACCCCGATATCTCGAAAATGAAGAAAGTGTGAATGAGATTTCCAGGGTACTTCTTGAAAATCTCCTGGAACAACGGGAATCTGGAGCTTCAGGAACCTCCAAATTTTTTAATGATGCAGCTGAGGGACTCATAGGAGGACTAATCTGGAAACTAAAAACATCTTATCCCGAATTCTGTACCTTACCGCACCTAATCGCAATTTACCAATATTTAGACACCGATAGCCTGATAAATTTTTTAGAGACCAATACAACCTCCAGGGCGATGGCAGACGCTTTTATCAGTGGCAGAGAGTCTGAACGACAAACGGCCGGAGTAAAAAGCACCCTTGCCAATGCACTGAAACGCATAAGCACTCAGAACATTTTTATGACCCTATCCGCAGATGATGTGCCTTTAAACATCAATAGCCCGGAAAATCCTGCTGTTGTTTGCGTGGTGAACAATCCCAAGTTCGAAACCTCCTATTCTCCCGTTATCGCAACAATAATCCATACCATTGTTAAACAAATGAGTGTGCGGAAAGCAGAACCTTCTTTCCTATTGATGGAAGAAGCGCCAACCATCCGCTTATTAAATATGCAACGCATCCCGGCTACTTTAAGAAGTTATGATATAGCGACGATATATGTAATGCAGGATAAGATCCAGAACGATATGATGTATGGAGACAAAGCAAGCAAGGCCATTTTAAGTAACCTTTCCTACCAATTCTTCGGAAAGGTAAATGATCCAGATACTGCCAAATACTATGAACGCTTCTTCGAAATAGTAAAAAAACCAACCACCAGTATTAATCGTGGATACAGTTTGGATTTTGACACCCGTATCACCACAGGAGAAAGAGAGATTCCTAAAATAAGAGCAGATGTGTTTTTTCGATTAAAACAAGGCGAGTTCATCACCTTTGCTGATGGCGTGGACAAAAAAGTACAGTTTAAATTACCCAACATTAAACGGGAATTTCCGGATATAGGAAAGCAGTATTCGAAGGCTGATTTAGAAACTAATTTTGATCGGATTCATGAGGAAGCGACATCACTATTTAAACTACCGAGCAGCGAAAGTGAAATAGAAAATACTTCGGAGGAAGAAATCAATGAAAATTATAAAAAGATTGACAGAGAGGTTCTGTCTATCTGCAAGGTCAAAAAGCAAATAAAGATTGATGAGGGGATTTGAGTTGTGGATCCTGGTGATAACAAAAATACCCGTTGTTTAAAAAAATTACAATCTATATACCATTAGTTTATATATTTGATTATATTCAAACTACGATGGGTTTATATGTTTTAATATAAATAAACTCCTGCATGTTTATACTTATCCAAATATCTATACTATGGGTTTACATAATGAAAGTAAAATAAACTCCCTATTGCAGCAATGGCAACCCGGGACTCCTGCCCAGACAGCCTGGTTACGAGAACTTGGTTATAGTGACCAGTTAATTAATAAATATAAAAAAAGTAACTGGCTGATACCTTTCGGGATCGGAGCGTATAAAAGACCAAATGACAAGATCTCTTACATCGGGGCCCTGCATGCGTTACAGCAACAAACCAAAATGACGGTACATCCTGCCGGACCAACTGCTTTAATGATGTTGGGAAAATCACATTATCTCGATCTGGCGCAAAAGCAGGTATTTCTTATGGGAAAACCTCAGGAGAAATTACCTGCCTGGTTCATAAAACATCAATGGGATATAGATTTTAATTATGCGACAACTTCATTTTTACCATCAGGATTGGGCATGGTCGTTCAGGATGAAACCAATTTTAGTCTTCAGGTCTCAGGAGCAGCCAGAGCTATGATGGAATGCCTGTACCTGGCACCAAAACACCAGGATCTCATTGCCTGCTATGAACTCATGGAAGGTCTGAGCAATCTCCGTCCCAAAGTTATACAGGAGTTGCTCGAGGCATGCACCTCTGTCAAAGTAAAGAGATTATTCCTTTATATGGCAGAAAAAGCCGGACATAGCTGGTTCAGGTTTCTCAATTTAAATGATATAAATCTGGGAAGTGGTAAACGTAGTATAGTTTCTGCAGGGGTTTATTTACAAAAATATCAAATTACGGTACCTAAAAAATTAGAAGAATATGGCAGGATATAGAGACCAAGTAGCTTTATTGATCCAGATCATTCCAGAAATAGAAAAAGTTCCGGTATTTGCACTGCATGGTGGGACCGCGATTAATTTATTTATTAGGGATATGCCCAGACTATCGGTCGATATTGATCTTACCTATATAAATACAGAAGCCCGGGAAACAGCGATGCTTAACATCAGGAAAGGACTGGCAACTATTCAAAAGAATATTGAACAGAATATCCCGGGTGTGAAGGTTAATTTTCTGGAAGAGCAACTAAAGATCCAGATTTCTAAAGGAGGTGCTGTTGTAAAAATAGAAGTTAACCAGGGAATTCGTGGTTTGATAAATAACCTGAATGAGCTCATATTGTGTGAAAGAGCACAGAAAGACTTTGATGCCTTCTGTAGCATTCAAGGGGTGCCTTTGGGCCAACTATATGGTGGAAAAATTTGTGCCGCTTTAGATCGGCAACATCCCAGGGATTTATTTGACGTTCACTATATGCTGGAGAATGAAGGAATCACAAAACCCATAAAAGAAGGTTTCCTGTTTACCTTATTCAGTAGTGGGAGATCAATGCAAGATATTCTTTTTCCGAACAAAATTGACCAACGGGCTACTTTCGAAAATCAATTCAAAGGAATGACCCTGAAATCTTTTACTTACGGCGATTTTGAATTTACCAGGAATCGATTGCTATCTTCCCTTCACGATTCATTGACCAAAGAGGATAAAGAATTTATTTTGGCCTTTAAAAATGCCACACCTAATTGGGATTACCTGGACTTAAAAAAATTCCCGGCTGTACAATGGAAACTGGATAACCTTTTAGCGTTAAAAGCATCGAATCCTAAAAAACACGAAGAATTGGTTTCACGACTTCGAAAACAGTTGGAAATTTAAAGATGGAAATCAAATCCCGGAAGTTTCTGAATAACCTGTTCCAAAATTTAAAGTGATTTCGATTACATTATTTCCCTGATGAATAGAATAAAAACCCATTTCAACATTATAAAAGTTCTTTGATTATATGATTCAGAATTACCGTTCCACTGATTGAAATTGCCATTTTGAAATCAACTTATTATGCTATTTACATCCCAAAATTCACAAGAGTGGGACAATATATATCGTACTTGTAAACAAGTAATTAATCAGAAACTTTTTAATTGAAACGGATTTATAATTTGAGAATATCTGTTGGGGTAAGAACAAGAACAGTAGTATCTCCCCGAAGTGCTATAGGTTGCCGCATTATTTCAGGATTGCTCCTTATCATTTTTATCCAGTCATCCGTTGAAAAATTATGTGGCTCAAATTTTAATTTATATGAATCATGTTCCTGATCTACAAGATCCTTGACTTCCATATTCAACCGGCTGGATAACTCGGCTATTTGGGTTCCGGTCAAAGGGGTTTTTAAAATGTCTATTTCCAGAATTGTAAACCCCTCTGCCTTGGCAAAAATCAAAGTTTTTTCGGCAATAACTGATTCCGGATTATAATATATAGTTATTTGTCTGTTAGATGTGGCAATTTCTCCCATTTATTTTTAGAATAAAATTATCATATTTTTTTAATTAAAATGAATCACTCTTCAAACAGATTAGTGTTCCCCCCTACTTTTTCCAATATTTCCGGGGTATTCGTATCTATCCCACGTTTATATAAGTCTCTGGTTACCGGGTGCACAATAAATGGTTCTCTCATAAAGCTATTGGCCAGAACTTCTTCAATCCCTTTATCCTTAAGATCCGGGTTCAACCACTCCCCTTCAAAATCAGGATCTAAAACAAGCGGCATTCTTTTTTTCTTGTTGTGGATCACCGCAAAAAAATCGTCGGCTTCCTTGGTAATTATGCTGCAGGTCCAGAAATCGTGATCATTGGTATTGTAAATCCCTGCGAAACTAAAAAGTTTCCTTTCTTCCAAATAGCAATAATAAGGCTGAGATGGCCCGCTTAATTTCTCATAATGCGGTTTAAAAAATCCATCTGCGAGAATTAAACAGCGGCGTTCCCGGACAGGTTCGCTGTACATTTTGCTCGTTAGCAGCGTTTCTGCTTTGGCGTTAAGAGTATTATATTTCTTCCGGAATTTCAGTACATCTTCTCCCCAGGGTGCAACCAGTCCCCACTCCATCGGTAAAATAACAGCCGGTTCGTCTATTGGAATGCAAAACATAGTAGGATGTGAAAATCCCGACAAATGATACCAGGGTTCGTAAACTTCCGGATACCGCATAACCGCACCGGTATGTTTTTCAATAGCTGCCAGTTTTTTAGTAAGGCTTGTTTCGTAACACATAATATTTATATTGGAATCTATCCATTTATATGGAATTTTTCCTAATTTTGTTTTTTAATCTTAGCTAATGAAAATTTACAAAAAATATTCTTTACATAATTTAATTATGCCTCTTTGTACTAATGGAATTTCCGCCGGTTTCCCCTCCCCGGCCGAAGACAACCTGGAAGATATTATAGACCTTAACAAACATCTGATAAAGAATAAAGAGGCAACTTTTTTTGGTCGGGCGGAAGGCGATAGTATGATTGGTGCCGGGATTGGGAACGGTGATCTGCTGGTAATTGATAAGAGCTTAAGGCCAAAACATCAAAATATCGCAGTATGCTTTTTAGATGGAGAATTTACCGTTAAGCGCATTAGAATTGAAAAGGAGATGATCTGGCTGGTAGCCGAAAATGAAAAATATCAGCCGATTAAAGTCAGCCGCGAAAATGATTTTGTGATCTGGGGAATCGTTACTCACTGCATAAAAAACCTGTAATATGTTTGCCCTGGTAGATTGCAATAATTTTTATGCGAGTTGTGAACGGGTTTTTGATCCTTCCCTCCGGAATAAACCGGTTGTTGTTCTTAGCAATAACGACGGTTGTGTAATAGCACGCAGTAATGAAGCGAAGGCAATGGGCATTCCCATGGGTGCGCCGGCCTTTCAATTTGAAAAAGATTTTGAAGCAAAAGGAATTTCGGTTTTTTCCAGTAATTATTCCCTTTATGGAGATATGAGCGGCCGGGTGATGAATATACTTGCTCAATTCACTCCTGAAATTGAAATTTATTCCATAGACGAATCTTTTCTCAAGTTTAACGGCTTTGAATTGTTCGACCTGGAACGTATTGGGAAAGAGATCGTAGAGCGCGTATTCAGGCACACCGGTATTCCTGTAAGTGTTGGGTTGGCTCCCACAAAAGCTCTGGCAAAAATCGCAAATAAGATCGCGAAGAAATTCGCCGATCGCACCGGTAGTGTTTATGCCATTGATTCCGAAGAAAAGAAAGAAAAGGCACTTCGCTGGACCAAGATTGGCGATGTATGGGGGATTGGTCGCCAGCATGAACAACGATTATTAAACATTAACGTAAAAAACGCCTGGGAATTTATCCAGTTACCGAATGATTATACCCTGAAAAAAATGAGCGTTGTAGGCTTAAGACTGAAACGGGATCTCTCTGGTGAAAGCACCCTGGATTTTGAGCAAGTGAAGAATAAAAAAAACATCGCGGTGACCCGAAGCTTTGATAAAATGTACGGTGAGTTCGATGATCTTCGGGAGCGGGTAGCTACCTATGCGGCAAAAGCCGCAGCAAAACTTCGCAAACAGGATTCAAATTGCACCCTGCTCTATGTGTTTTTAATCACTAATCCTTTTAGGACAGACCTTAAGCAATACCGCGCCAGTATGGTGGTGAAACTATCCAACCCTACCAATTCTACCATGGTATTGACTAAAGCCGCATTATATGGCCTTAGAAAGATATTCAAACCCGGCTACCAATACAAAAAAGCGGGAGTAATCATTATGGGTATCACCCCGGCTTCTGAAATTCAGCTTTCTTTATTTTCTGCAGTGGATCCCCGGCATCATATCCTAATGAAAACTATAGACCGGCTGAACAAAACGGAAAACGGAAAAGTAAAATTTGCCGGAATGGATCTTGGCCGTACCTGGAAGATGAAACAGGAACGATTGTCAAATCGCTATACCAGTAGGATTGATGAAATTATTCGGATAAGGTGTGATAATTAGTAGTATAATTTTTGAATTTATGGTGAAAGATTAAGGGAAAGAGCAAAGAATTCAGAAAAAAATAGCTTCATTACGGAAACCCGTAATTATTTCGCTATATCCTGTCGTACTTTTATAATTATGACAGACGAAATACTGAAATATTATATTCCGAAATCTTTTATAAAGAAAGAGATGCGCTATAATTTTTTAGTCGGGTTTGTTCTTGGCATGCTATCTGCATTTGTTCTAGGTGTTTTTATAGCACTATTCTTTCTCTAATTCCCTTAACCAATACAACATCAAAATTATTTTCTATCACGACCTATTTTGTCGCCTTCTCTTCGTTTCTTTACTTCACTAACCAAGAGAAGCGATTATGAACATACTTTACCTGCACGGCTTAAAAAGCAAATTGAACGAAGAGAAAAGCACAATCCTGGAGAACTACGGAAATGTATTCGCCCCCGACATTGATTACTCCAGGGAGCATATCCAGCCCCTGCAAATCCTTCAAAATTATCCCGAAATAGAATTTAATGTGATCATTGGCAGCAGCATGGGTGCTCTAAATGGGTATATCATCTCCGACTGGATTGGCCGTCCTGCCCTTTTGTTTAACCCTCCCCTATCCAGACATCCGGAAAATATAAACCTTCCCAAAGAAAAGTTCACCAGGGTAGCTTCCTCAAAACAAATTATTTTAGGGGGAAAAGATGAAGTGGTGGATCCTAAGGAAACTTTAGCTTTTTTAAGTAATCACTTGCAAGAAGATGAACTCGAGCTGAAAATTTATCCCGGGCTCGGTCACCGGATCCCACCTAACCTTTTTGAAGAGCAGGTCTCTCATTTCTTTTCTAAACTATGTTATTAATCACTATGGCTGTACATCAAACTATTAAACGTTATACCAGGATCATTTCTATCCTTCGAAGGAGACCCATGAGCTATGATGAAATTCAAAGGGAAATAGCCCTAGATCATAGCTCGATAGAAGAAGACCTTCTAACCTCCCAGCGAACATTTCAACGGGATATTAAAAATATAGCTACGATCTACGATATTGAAATAGGATCTGACAAAAGCACCAACAAATATTTTATTAAAGATGATGTTGAAGAAATACATTCCCGCCGCCTGCGAGAGAATTCTGAAATTGTAAACGCAATCCGACTGTCCAAAGGTTTTGGTGAAAGCTTGATTTTTGAAGAGCGCAGATCTCTGGGCACTGAACACATGGCAGGACTTATTCACGCTATACAGAACCGCTTATCCGTCAAATTTGAATACCATAAGTATTGGGATGAGTCCGTTAGTGATCGGACTGTAAACCCCGTTGCTTTAAAGGAAGCGCGCAACCGTTGGTATTTGATTGCACAGGACGGAGATAAAGTCAAAAATTTCGCACTAGACAGGATTAAAAATTTAGTGATTTCTGAATTCCGATTTGCCCCTATTGAATACAATGTGCATCAGGAATTTGAAAACAGTTTCGGCATTATTAACGGTACGAATGAAGAAGCTGAAAGAGTCGTGCTTTCTTTTACTCCTCAGGAAGGTCGCTATGTGGAATCCCTCCCACTACATCACAGCCAGGAATTGGTCCTGAAAAATGAAGAGGAAATCAGGTTTAGCTATTTTATCCGGCCTACGTATGATTTCAGAATGGAGTTGCTTTCCTATGGAGATCAGGTTAAGATATTGAAGCCGGAAGGCTTGAAAAAAAGCATTAAGTCACAATTACAAAAGGCTTTAAAAGGCTATAAATAAATAAATAATTTTTTTGGGTGTCATTATTTGGCGCGACCTATTTTCATCTTTGGGCTAACTAAGAAAAAGGTCCTTCCTTTTATAGAAATAAACAATAAAGCAGTTTAATTAAATCCGTCCTGGACGGAATTTTGTCTAATTTTTAAATTGATCAAATGAACTACGGAAATAATACAGAACCCGATTTTTTACCGGATTTCAATCTTCAGCATGTAAACCATCTGATACATTTCTATCAGGTACAGAAAATGTACCTGGGCTATTTCGGGAAAGTTCCCAGCAGCTATACATTTTCCAATCGGGACATCGAGAAGTTCCATGGAAAATTTCCCGAAAAGTTCGAAACCAATATTCTGGGGAAGCATTTTAGACACTGTATTGAAAAAAAAGATCACGCAGCCGAAATTATCTATATTCTCAAAAATGAAATTATTTTAGAGCAGGAGCCAGATGAAGTTCATTTGTATTTTCACGATGAGAATTCAGCGCATTTACATCAGCTCCTGGAGTTTTTAAAAGGATTTAAAATAGAAAAACCAGACAAAGCTCATATCAATCTTATCATAATGCAACAACATGGCCTCGATAATAAAAAGATAGGTTTTACCAAACCAGATCTTGACCTCTCTATCAGTTATAATGATGACTTTCCTGAATTTCATGATAAAATGCTTAAGATCTTAAAGCAGGACAATAAAAGTGGCCTCCATCTGCTCTACGGAAAACCCGGAACTGGAAAAAGCACCTATATCAGGTACCTGTGCGGACTTGTAAAGAAGGAAATCGTATTCCTTCCGGGACAGATGGCCCAGAATCTTGATAATATCGCCATGACCAAATATCTTATTGATAACCCAAACTCAGTATTGGTCATAGAAGATGCCGAAGAGCTCATCGTTTCACGGGACAGTCAGCGGAATTCAAACCTTGCAATGATCCTAAATATTACAGACGGCATTCTGGGAGAATCCCTGGGCATACAGATCATCGCCACCTTCAATACCGATGTCCAAAATATAGATCCCGCCCTCAAACGAAAAGGCCGGTTAAAATCGGCATATGAATTCAGGGCACTAGTTCCAGATAAAGCAAATCGTTTACTTATTGAGCAAAATATGAACTATTCTACCGATAAAGAAATGACCCTCGCGGAGATCTACAATATTAGTGAAGAAGAGCAATATAAGAGCCCGGAGAGAAAAGTGGTTGGATTTAGAACTGCATTAGTTTAATTACCTGCTGTGCTATTGTGAACTTTAATATCCTTGCGAGGGTAATGATCTATGAATATTTTCGGGAAGTTGGGGAATAAAAAATACGGATTAATATGATGTGAAGTAACTGATGCTATTTTTAGTATATTTATATGAAATATTGGGTAAAAAAACCATTTTAGAATCCCTACGAGCAAAAATTAATTATAGTAAAAATTATGGATAAGGACTTATGGGAAGAAATATGTTTTATTCTAACTGAGACAATTCCTTCTAATGTATCTGAACAGATTTACGAAAACAAGGTTATTAGAGTTTTTGAAAAATTAGGATGGAGTCAATATAAAAAGGAACTTTCCGTACGAGAATCTATTCAATTTGGCGCGGCCAACCGTATGTGTCCCGATATCATAATTCGTAACGAAAAATCTGAACCTGTCTGTGTAATTGAAATCAAAAAACCAACTGAAGATTTAAATTTTTCCGGACATGTAAATCAACTTTCTTCTTATATGAGGATGCTCAGAACTCCGGTGGGAATCCTAATTGGAGATAGATTTAAAGTCTTTACTGAAATGTCCGATTCAAGAGCAAATGATATTCATCTTGTAGAAGAAATTCCTTTAAGGAAATCCTCTGAAAAAGGAGTGAAGTTTGTTGAATCTTTTAAGAAATCTGAAAGTACTACCACCTCAATTGAATTCTACGTTCAAAACGGATTAAAAAAATACAACGAAAAACAGAAGCTAAGGGATATTGAAAACAGAATAATACAGCAAGGGTTTAGTGATGAAATTTTCGATTTGGTAAGGAAAAAACTGAGTGAGTTTTATGATTCTGATTTGGTAGATAGAGTTTTGGAAGATTATGATTTCGAACTCAAATCCAAAACAATTAATCATGAATCTGAAACTTATATTTCGAATAAATTAAGAATCCCGAGAATCAATTCTAATGATATAGATTCCAAAAGGACTAAAGAAGGACTTAAAATTGGTGAGTATGTTCAGAAAACCTTCAGAAACTTATTTGCACATGGTAAATTAAATTCCAATGATATTCAAAATTTATTAAATCCTGATTATTCTAAGCGGGTTTTAAACGCAGGATATCCTGTTTTAAGAATAAAATCTCAAGGTCGGGCTGATCATAAAGGATGGAATAGGTATTATAAAGAAATTTATGGTGATAAATATTACCTAAGTGCACAATGGAATGTCTCACACTGGGATCTGTTTGAACCATGGTTAAAGGAAATTAACCGACAAGGTTTACCATAAAAAAATTATTTTCAAGGTCCTTTCTCCAATTTCACTTGCACCACCTCTATATTGACCGATTATCCAGGGATTTTAAAATTTCATTCCGCCAACAAGGCAAAAAATTCCATAGCAAAAATGAGATTTGGTGAGGAGGCATAGGGATAATTTCGAATTTTTTATTTCAAGGTGAATTTTAAGTGTTACAGTGTGTTTTCACTAAATCTGGAATGGATCTGATAAATTTCAAATTTAAAGTTCATTCGGCCAATCCGTTGGCAGCAGGACAAATAAGAGGATTGTTGAATAATTATATAAATTTTTAGCGACAGGTGCAAAATGCTTTCAATTACCTTCCTTCTACATTTATTCAGGAAATTCATTTCAACTAAGGTATTAATCCCTCATTTCGATAATCATGTATTCAGGTTCCATCCATGCTGTAAAAGAACCATCAATTTTCACTTTTCTGAATTTACAGCATTGGCCATCAAAGCTATATTCAAAGGCTGAAATACCCTTACTTTTTAAAAAACCCTGTTGCGGTTTTTTCTTGATTTTTATTCTCCAGCTTTGATGGGTGCCAGGGAGCTTGAAAAGCAGATATTCAGGATAAATCCCGGTCCTTTCAAATTCGCGCATTCCGCCCTGGACATGAGTTATATATAATGACATAATCTTTTAAGGGAATTACTACTATTAAATTATTTTCTACGACGGTAATTGACGTATCTAATATATACATTCGGTGTTCAAATTAATGAATTTCATTGTAAAGAATCTTAAAGATCCGAATGTTTGTAAACGTAGATAATATTGAATTCCAACCGTCTTTCAGAAGAAGCCCTGAAAAATCAATGCAGGATGAATTCCGTTTATCGCGTAATGAATTTGAAATTATAGAAAGGGTTCTCTCTCTGGCATCAGATAAATTTTATTTGCAGCAGGGAATTCACAAAACCCTTGAAATGATTGATCCTCTTCAGAAACTGCGCTTTTTTAAATGGTTGGAGTTTCTCTTGGACAATTCTTTTTTGAGGTCAAAGCTCTTTAATGAGTTTCTGAGCACGGTCATTTGGGCGGTGAGAAAAAAACTATTTCTTTTCCGGCAGACTCAATATCAGTTTGATAGTTGCAAGTACTATTTGAATATTATTTTCAAAACCGATGTCAATTTCATGCATCTGCAAAAGTGCAGGGAAGCTTTTTTATGCATTTGCATCCTGGCAGAACGACCAGATTTACAAATCACGTCATTTACCAAAGCTTTGCCTTTGCTTGAAAATGTATTTGAACCCAAAGGAGTTCAGTTTTTTGATCACCTTTTTAATGATAATACCCGGCCATTGTTTTTCAAAGAACATTTGATCGACTGTTCCTTTGATGAAATAATATTATTGATAGCTTTATTAGAAGGAGGTTCACCGCGGAAGTTACTGGACCCTATATATAGGATATCTAAAAGGGAGAATGCACTACTTCATAATCTACAATTGAACCTTACTGCCTTTCATACAGAAGTTATTGACAGATATATTCTGGCAGCAAGGTTGCTTAAAGAAGCTCCACATGCGGTCTTCACAATCCAGTCACTTCTTGAAACCAGCCATAAATTTGAGGAAGATCCCGTGGGGTTCGCGAAGGATATTGATTTTTGGAAAGATGTGGTAAGGTTAATTTCAACTCCAGAGGAAAGTCTGACCTATCACAGCAATATCAGGGCACTAATTGATTATCTGGAGTATCAACGATACGGCGGGAATGAAATTCTGGATTATACTTTAAAAGGAAGAACATTAAATTCTCTCATAAGAGTTGTTGACGAATGGCATTTTGAAGCGGCTTTTGATCATACTGAGGAAGACCTGGAGGCAACCTGGATTTCTTTGGGTATTCCCGATTATAAAAAAACTAATCCCAAAAATATTTTAAGAATAACCGAGATCACCTCCGGTAAGCGATTACTTAAGGAGAGTGAAGAGATGAAACATTGTGTATTTAGTTATCTGGGGATGTGCCGGACAGGAAAAACCCATATTTTCAGCTTAACGGAAGAAACATTATCAATTGGAGAAACCATTGAAAAGCCTCTTGTTACAATTGAAGTAAAAGAAAGGAGATTGGTGCAGGCTTATGGGGAAGGAAATTGTTTTCCTGCCTCCGATTTAGTTGTTCTAATTTCTGATTGGTGTGATAAGAACGGGATTGAGAAATGATAAAGAGAAAAAGCCGAAAATAGATATAATGAAAAATTTCAACGGTTATTTAAGTTTAGGTGAAAGAATTATAAACGTCATCTTTTGGCGTCATCTCCCAATATATTTGTAAAACAAAACCATGAGCGATGAAAAAACCTTAAATCATTTTAAAAACCAACATCTTTCTTAATAAATTAACTTCTTATAACTAATAACAAAATAAATCCGATGCAAAAATCACAGGTTGTAACTCACGGAGGATTAACATTAGATGTTTCCCAGATTAAATCCTTTCATATAGATGGTTATATCCCCCGGGAAAGAGGCCACATTTTAAGAGTGGAATTGAAATCCCGGTATGAATATTTATGGAACCCCGGCTCCAAGGAATATGAAAAATTGCTCATCAATGATTTTATAGAGCACCCTTACTCCGATTATGAAACGGCAGTGGCCTACCGGGATGAATGGCAGGAGATCTGGGTGGATTGTTTGCAGGAGAATAATTAAGAAAAATTACCTGGGCTAACCTTAAGCAATCATTATAAAAATTTAAAACGGCCTAATGGACTTATTGATCTATCTCACAGCAGCTTTATTGCTTGTTTCCAAATCCCTGGATTGCTATACCACACAGTTGCGCTTTGGCGGCAACATTGAAGCGTCACCAACGGATCTGCATATGAAGATGAAGTCGAATGCAGATTAGCTGAAAATTAACCAAAACCAAATACCATATGAAGCAGATCTGTTTAAACCGTGAATTCGAAAACCTATATTGCCCCATCACCGGGCAGCAGGTATTGCAACCCGATGATTATTTTCCCTCTCCCGCCCTAAATTTCATTTACCTCGATGAGTTTCAGTGTTTTCAATATATGAGGCCGGAGCTCATGGCCAAATATCCCGAGCATTTTGAGGACAACGAAACTATAAAAGGAAAAAAGCTTTTGAAAAAGCTTAAATATGATCCGGTTTTCAGTAAGGATAAATTGATCATAAAATATGGAAACCTGAGTGTGGCAAGATTGTGCTTTGATCTGGGGTACGAAGTTGAAGAATAACCAATCCGGACCCTTTGTGTGCATATCTACTGCACACCCCAGTTTTATCTTTGTTAATAATTGCCAACCTTTCTAATAACCCTCCCATTATGGATTACTGGATTCAAAACTCCCATTCCTTCCTGCACCAGATTTTTATGCTCGTTATGGCCGGCTTGTACGCTTCCGCCTGGCTATTTGGGGTTTCATATAAGGCGATTAATATTTACTTTTATTTTGTCCTTTTCCCCTTATCCTTCACACTGCTCTTAAGAGGATGGAAAAAATTTATTTTCATCCCTGTATCTTTTCTGTTTTTTATCATCCCAGATTTTGAAGTGTTGTCAGTAAAATTTTTCGATCTGTGCGTAGATTTCCTTAACCGATCTGCAGAGACATTCGATACCAATTACATAGCGATGTCTGTTTACCTCTGCGTGCTGGTGCCAGTGGTATTATATGTTCCGCTGCTCTGGTATAAAGCGGGAAAAAAAAGAGCGCTGTATGTGCTTGGAGGCCTCGCGGCATTATGCGGGATCTATTTGATCACTATTTATCCAAATTTCAAGTCGATTTTGGAATTTGCACAGCAAAAATATTTCTGAAACCCAAATCACAACCATGAGCTTTAAAACTACTGCACCCGTACTTACTGTCGATCAAACAAAAATGTTCCTAAAACAAATGGACCTGGCTTGCAGGTTGCTGGATGTAAACATTCTGAAGGAAGTCATAGAAAGATTTAATCTTGAAAATTTAGAAGACATTCCGGAATTCCTTCAGGATGCTCCTGAAAAATTTGAATTCCAAAAAGAGATCAAACCGGTACAGATCATGGGAGTACTTCCATTTTCCTCACGATGTATCGCCTGCGTCTACGGAAAAACAGTGATGGGTTACATCATTCGGTACTCGGTTGAAGGCCCCGGAAACAGCAGGATCAATTATGAGCGGTATTTCGCGATGAACTATTTGATCGTGAAGGACCGGCTTACCGATTTTGGCTGGTGCCACTCGTTTCTGGATCCGGAGGAAGTGGAAGAACTGAAAAAGTAATAATTGATGATGAAACAGGTGTTTTATGAAATGGGCATAAGAGAAATGCGATACAAAAACCGATGAACCCGCCTGCCATCGGGCAGGGATATGCGAATTTAATATGTCCAATGAAAAACAATAAGGACCAACATATAAAAAAAAAATTAAGATCAAACTATGAAAAATATGGTCAAACAAAACTTAGAAAAATTCTTTGAACTACCCGCAAACTTCATTACAGATGAAGCAGACCTTTACATTCTCACGATCCTGTCTATGTACTTTAAGGAGGGGCAGGCAGAAAGGGATGGAATTAAAAAGTTCGATATCGATGTAAGCAAACTCTACCTTTCCCGTAAAGATCTTAGGATGGATGAAGATGGAAATAAATTAAATATTTATTTAAAAGAACTTCTAAAAGAGGAGCTGCACGCTTCAGTAAGAGAAAAAGCGCATTACCAAGATGATATAGGGCAGGATGGTTTTAGTGGCCACCTGCTGGAAAGTATTCTTTGCATGATGGAGATCTCATCTATTTTTACTTGTGGCTACATGGAGTTCCCGGAAGATGATGATAGCAGAATGCAGGTGGTTGATCTGGTGAAATTTGTGGTACAGGGAAATTCTGAAATTATCAAAAATTAGTATTTGATGACAGCTGGGAATACTTGTGCTTTAAAATGCCTGTATTAAGTGAACAGCACCTTGAACATTTGAACTAAATAAAGATCAAAAATCCAAAGATGAGCAAAAAAGACTCTTTTAAACCGGACATTCAAATAGAAGATTACGGCATCTCCATATCCAACCCTATTCTATCGAGCAGCATAAGAGCGGGATACAACTTTTGTGACAGGTTGAAAAGTCTAGATGAAGATCTTGAATATACCAGAAAAGGCAGCGACAGCTCCCCTAAATTTGATGAACCTGTTGATATGTATGAGTTTAAGTACTGCGGAAAAACCTTCTGCACGGTTTATATTTATGCCTATCACACAGAAGATATCGAGGAAGTGCCCGATGCTTTCATAAAGCTAGGGGAAGAAGATATAAATTTAGACGACCTATGCGATGGTTTTGAAATCGTTGAGGAAGGTGGAGAGGGAACAGATGAGATCTTTCAGGCCTTAATGTTGGACGAGAAAGAAAATCATCCGCCCAGGGAGGAACTTTTTGAATCCCTGGTGCGAAACATCCTTGCAAAGCAATCTAAAGATTTTTGGGTTGAAAATGATGAGCAATGGCTGAGATTCCAAATAGAGGAACTGGGAGCGAATCCGCTGATAGAGCCTCTCATCCTTCAAGAATGGGAGGATTATCTTAAGAGAACGCACAGGCCCCATCAGGAATTCTTTGTGCAAAGCTTTCTCCCCTCCTACCATCATGGCAAATTAGCGGCCTTCCTTCCAAAGAAAGCACAGGAACAAAATCTTGAAATTCAAAAAGCGTACAACAGCCTTCTGAAAATGATCAATAGCATTCAATTTGTCGCAGGCGAGGATTTGCAGGAAAGAATTGAAAGTGAACGGGGAGCGGAACAAGGCTACTGGTCCTTGCTAAAACAATGCAGCACTAAATTTTGTGTGCTACAGCTCAACAGCGACATTTCCTGCAATAGCAATATCGATTTCTGGCTGGATGCCGATATTTTTGAAATGCTCAACCTGAAACAGGGAAATGCATTGTTGCGCAGCATCTATAAACTAACCCCCGGACTCGATGAACAGATAACTTGCAAATCCTTAACTTATGACTGTGAAGCCTGGTTCATTGCTATGAAAGAGGAGGCGAAACATGGAGTTGAGCACCGGGTAGTAAAGGCGGAAGAGCCGGATAAGGCCATAGATTTATAACACTTTTAAAATTTAGGACTTTAATCTGTATTCGGTTTACCTCAAATTGGAGAGAAGCAGTAATTCCGCGCATAGCCAATTTTAACATCTTTGAAAAAATGGAGTTTTTTGGGAGGAAGGCATAAAATTTTGACAAGGGAAAAAGAAAACCTTTAATTCTATGAAAACTCCACAATTATGAATTAAAATTCAATGTTTAAGATAAAAAACTTAAATAAATCCTATTTTTTTTGCTCCATTTACGGAAAACCGTAAAATATTCCCATCCAATGGTATTAGATTTACTTTATAAGAATAAAATTGTTTCACCTCTTACAAATTATTTTAATAAGTGAAACTATAAGAATTAACCAAAATTAACCCCCCCTCATTGATGGATTTAATTCATTATAACCCATATCGTACTGCCGGCGTTTATTCTAATGCTACCACCAAGGAAATTCAAAAAAATAAATCAAAAATCACATCATATGCCAATATTGGGAAGGATCTCAGATTTGGCACCGACTTTAATTTTTTAAGAGTCCTTAAACGGGACACACCAACCGCAGATAAGGCTTTTGCCCAACTTCAACAAAACCAGGATAAACTTAAACACTCTCTGTTCTGGTTTATTAATAGTGGTTCCTTTGATTCAACCGCACTTGAATATCTTGAGAATGGCAATAAAGAAAAAGCAATTGAGATATGGAAAAAGGTAACTGATGGAAAGGAAGTTACCGCAAAAAATTTCTCCTATTTCAGTAATTTAGGAACTCTTAACCTAGCCAGTTCCTTCCTTAGTGAAATACAAGTGGGTATTGCGGCAAAAGTTAAACTTATAGAATCTGGAAATTTTCCATTGTTTGCTCAGCTTGTAACTGATGATACTTACCTGATAGACCAAAAATTACAATCCAAACAATTTATTGATGAAATTCTTCTTCAATTTCAGCAAAAATATAGCGGCTCTGAAGCTATTTCTCTTTTCAGCCTATGCAATGGTTCCATTCAAAAATATCTTACAGGTAAACTTGCAGAAGAACCATTACATTTTATCAACAATAAGATTGAAACCACTAAAAGAAAGCGGAAGTTGGATGAAAAAGAATCTTACCAATATGGCCTTTTACTATATCGAACAACAAAAACCACTATTACTGAGCTTAAAAAGATAATTGGTGTCAATGACTTAAGGTTTAAAAGTTCCGCCGACAGTTTAAGCAAAGAGATCCTGCAATGTGGAATAGATTACTTTCAAGAATATAAAGCAATTACCGATCCCAGTACCAAAAGTTTAGAATTAATAAAATATGCAGGGTTTATGGCTGTTGGTTCCCAGATAAAAGAAAGAATCCATGACAACAAAAAAACGATAGAAGATTGGGCTCAAACAGCTGCAATCCAGGAAGAAATAAAATTTATTACCACAGAGTTATCTGAGTTCCAGAATAAGACAGATACTACAAATAATGCCCAACAGTTAATCCATAATTGTAAGCCAAAATTGCTTACAATTAAAAATAAATTAGGAGCTACAGATGAGTTTTATTTAAATATAAGTAGTGCTGTGGCTAATAATGCTCAAGGTATGTTAGTCGCTGCCGTAAATTCCGCGCAGGAAAAATTAGGAAGTTCCAACAGCTATGATAGTAAAATATTAATTATTCTTAAACTTAAACAAATTCTGCAAGAGGCTCTAGCTGTTTCTAATTCAATAGGTTCATTAGATATGAATCCAGAATTACGATCCAGGTATAACGGTAACCATTCAACCTTAAAATCTCTTGCGTCTCAAATTGGTGATTCAGGCAGTCCAACTCCGCGACCAACTCCTCCCCCAGTTAGAACCACCGGAAGACAAAATACTGGATCAAACAATTCAACAAAAACAGTTGAAACCTTCTCTGCCAATGAAGGAATTCCTCCCTTTGTATACATAATTGGGGTCATTATATTGTTTTTAATTCTTGCTAATGCCTGCTCATAAATAAAAAAAATGAAAATAAAACTACTATTCCTATTCTTGCTGTTCTCAACAGGTGCAATTGCTCAACAAGATTCAATACCTGTGCAAAATTTTGAAAAACTGGAAAGAAATTTTCAGGAAATTTCTCTTACTATTAAATCCCTCTCTGCAGAGGTACAAAGCTTGAATTCTAGAATGAATGAACTGAGTAAAATCAATACTACTCAAAATAATGAATTAAAAGTCTTTCGAAATAAAAACTCTCAACAGGAGACTGAAATATCTGATCTAAAAGAAACCAATAAACTTTATAAGGATCAATTGGATTCTCTTGAAGTTTCTATTAGGGAAAATAATGAGGCAATTGTTGAAAGTTCAAAAAATCTCAACAATTTGTTGACAGAGGAAACTACCGCTGTAAGAGCCAATTTTTCAAGAGTAGATGAAACTTTAGACCAGAATAAGTTACTATGGATCATTGGAATATTAGGCTTTCTGATTATTGCCGGATTGATCTATTTTTTACTATCCAAAAAAATCAATTCTTCCAAAATAGATATGGAAGGTCAGATCATCCAAACCCGCACTTCTTTGGAAGAGGAAGCTATTAAGCTGGATGAAAAACTTCTTGAGATTCTTAACACCCAGTTAAAACTACAAAGTGTACCAGTGTCTGCAGCTCCCGCCCCACTGCCCTCTTCTAATGGAACAGATCATAAACTGGCATTGAAGGTAGCCGATGAAATAATCCGGATACAAAAAAATCTGGAAAGAATGGATGAAAACACCAAAGGTCTCAAACAATTAAGCGCATCAGTAAAAAGGATTCAGGATAATTTTGCTGCGAATGGTTACGAACTCGTTGAGATGATTGGTAAGGAATATCATGAAGGGATGAAAGCTTCTGTGAATTTTATACAAAATAAAGATTTTGATGAAGATAAGAAGATAATAACACGAATAATAAAACCGCAGGTAAACTTCAATGGAACAATGATTCAAACTGCACAAATCGAAGTAACTGAAGCTTAATAAAAGAAATTATGGCAAGAACAAAAATAGATTATGGAATCGATTTAGGAACAACTAATTCAGCCATATCCAGAATGGAGAACGGGGAAGCAGTTATTAGAAAAACTGATACACTAAAAGATACAATGCCTTCCTGTGTTTACATAAATAAAAAAAAGGCTTTCCAGGTTGGGGATAGTGCATATAATGCCCTCAAAAGAGATAAATTAAAGTCAATGACTGAGATTGAAAGCCATTCCAGTAATTCCTTCATTGAATTTAAAAGAACAATGGGGTCGAATCAAAAGTATTCCAGTTCAAATCTTGGTAAAGAGCTCACTTCAGAGGAATTATCTGCAGAAATCTTAAAAACTCTAAAATCCTTTATAAAGGATGAGAGTGTAAACTCCGCAGTTATTACAGTTCCAGCAGCTTTTAAAAATAATCAAATCGACGCCACAAGACGTGCTGGCCAATTGGCAGGATTTCAACACGTAGAAGTACTACAAGAACCTGTTGCAGCCGCAATGGCGTATGGTCTTGACAGCAAAAAGAAAAACGGATTTTGGATGGTATTTGATTTTGGGGGAGGAACCTTTGATGCGGCACTATTAAAAGTAGAAGATGGAATAATGAACGTAATCGATACAGAGGGAGATAACTACCTCGGTGGTAAAAATTTAGATTATGCTATAATAGACAAGATAATTCTTCCCTATATAGAGGATAATTTTGTAATTGATTCAATACTGGAGGATGAAAATAAAAAGCAGATTCTTAGAAATGGGATGAAATTTTACGCAGAAGAAACAAAAATAAAATTATCCTTTAACGAAACTCACAATATACTTTCAGATCTGGGAGATATTCCGGGAGAGGATGACGAGGGTGAAGAATTCGAACTTGATATCACAGTTACCCAAAATGATGTTGAACAAGCTTTAGGGCCGGTTTTCCAAAAAGCTATAGATCTCAGTTTGGAATTATTAAAACGAAACAATTTAAAGGGAGACTCCATAGATTCTCTTATTCTCGTGGGAGGCCCTACTTTTTCTCCGGTTTTAAGAAAAATGCTTGAGCAACAAATTTGTAAACCCGATACCTCAGCAGACCCAATGACGGTGGTTGCAAAAGGGGCAGCCTTATATGCTTCCACAGTTTATGTTTCTGAAGATATTCAGGAACAGAACCGGGATAAAACCAAAATTCAACTTGAAGTAACCCATGAGTCTTCTACGGTCGAAATTGAAGAATTTGTAACCGTAAAAATTCTTACAGAAAAAACCGAAGGAGAAATCCCGGAAAATGTTTTTGTCAATATAACGCGTGCCGATAAATCCTGGTCCAGCGGAAAAGTTGAGATCAATGCAATAGGAGAAGTAATTGATGTGTATTTAAATGAAGGTAAAACCAATGTTTTTGAAATCCATTTATATGATCCAAGTGGAAACATCTTAGAAAGTGAGCCCTCTAATTTTAGCATAATTCAGGGGTCTAAAATTGGAAGCGCAACCTTACCCTATAATATTGGAATTGAGATTAAAGATAGAGCCAGTAGTAAAATCATTTTCCGTACAGTTAATGGGTTAGAGAAAAACAAATCTCTTCCTGCGACCGGGACTGCAAACGCGTTGAAAACCCAGAAACAAATAAGACCGGGAAACAGTTCAGACTTTATTAAAATCCCCGTTTACCAGGGAGAATACGGTGCAGACAAAACAAGGGCTATTTATAATGAACATATCTATGATATTATAATTAGTGGTGATGACCTACCTGATCTTTTACCAGAGAAGAGTGATGTAGATCTAACCGTGAATGTTGACAAATCACAAAATATCACAGTAAATGCATATTTTCCTCACCTGGATCATACCGCTGAAATCATAGTTCCTACAGATACACTTCAATCTGTAGAAACCAAATGGCTCTCTAATGAGTTAAAGAAAGCAAGGACTGCGGCTATGGAATTAAATAATTCAGGAAATACCTCAAATGAATTCAAAAAAGCTGAAAAGCAAATTGATGATGCTAAGGAACTTTTTGAAACAAATAAAGAGGATTTGGATACAAAACAACAGGTTTTATCCAATCTAAGAAAGGCACTTAAGGTAATTGACAAATTAAAGGATGAAAGAGCCTGGCCAGAATTGGAAAAAGAACTTAAAGAAGCTTTTTATGAGCTCGAAAGCGTTAATTCCAATAAAGGTAATGAACAAACAACCCAATTGATAAACAGGATCAAGAAAGATGTTGAGGAAGCCATATCATTAAAATCTGAAAAAATTGCATCTCAATTAATAGAAGATATTGGCCACATTTCCTTTGAACTTGAAAGACTGGAACATCTAATGGGTTTTATCTTCTTTGTTGAAAAAGATTTTAGTTCAATCCAATGGAAAAATGCAGCTTCTGCACGGTCTGCCATAAACCGAGGAAAGGAGATTATCTACCAAACTCCCAGCATAGATAGTATACAGCCAGTAGTAAACGATCTATATGAAAATGGAGGTTTTGATAAAAAATCCCATACTGCAGGAGGAATTGATATTGATGTATTAGAAGGTTAAAGAAATGATTATGAAAAGATATTTACTATTTATTTTGCTATGTTCCCTTGGTTTATTCTCCTCTTGTGAAACTGAATCTGACAAGAAAAAACGGCTTGCTTTAGAACAACATGTGCGCATTGAACTCGAAGAAAAAAGAATTCAGGATGAGCAGGAAAAAGAAATTTATGATGCGCTATTGCAAAATTCTTTGGCTACAGGTTCAACCCCTTATGCATATTGCTATGGTAAAGATAATTCGTGTAATTCCTCTGGATGTTCTGAATTGAAGGTAAAAACTCCCAGTAATTCAGATGTTCTGGTGACAATAAAAAGAAATAATGAAGTTTACCGACATGCATATATCAAGGCGGGATCCAGTTATACCTTTCAACTTCCTAATGGCACTTATCAGCCATTTTTTTATTACGGTAAAGGATGGGATACGGATAAGGTCATGAAGGAAACCTCCTGTGGCACATTAAAAGGAGGATTTATTGCTGATGAGCACGTAGGGAAGGATTCACCTCAAAACCTTAACAATGATATACTTGGTTATGAATTGATTTTACAGCAAAATGGAAATTTTTCAACCCAGGCAAGTAATCCTCAGGAAGCATTATGAATCTAACGCCTAAAGGCCTTCTGCAAAAAGGTTTTAACATCGAAGGAAAATACACAGTCACTTTTTTTTTAAAAAAAGGAAGTTACGCCGAAACCTATAGGGTCAAAGATAAAGAGAACCATACAAGGCTTCTAAAACTAATCTCCTTTTCCAAACTGGATAAAACCCAGTTTACGGCTGAAGGTGAAGTCCTCGAAATCCAGATCCTGAAAGAAATAAAACACCCGAATGTGGTGAGCTTGATAGATTCCGGAACATTAATCCTGAAAGGTCAAAAATTTGCTTTCGGTATTCTCAATTTTATTAGTGGCGAAACTCTTGCCGATAAGATGCGGAGAGACCATACTTTTAATCCTTATGATTCTAAAGATGTTATCTGTGATGTTTTAAATGGATTGGAATATCTCCACAGCCTGCGTATTCCCGTAATCCATAATGATATTACAAATCTAAATATCATGACAGATCTTTCAGGGGAGAATCCTGTAGCTAAAATCATAGACTTTGGGTATGCCCGGTATTTAGATCAATCCCAAAACGCCTTTAACCGGAAAGGCCTGAATCCATTTTATATGGCTCCCGAAAGTTTTAACCGGGTTTTTTCTGTTCAAACTGATATTTTTTCTGTGGGTGCTCTTTATTATCATTTGTTATTCGGTTTGCCACCCTGGTTTGTGGAAGTTTCAAAGTATAAAAACAATGCAGATAGAGTTTCTGAATTAATAGAAGATGAAAGAAGAAAGCCGTTGCGGGTAATTGACACGAATTCACAAATAACCCCACAAACCCTTGCCATAATTACAAAGGCATTAAGTATTCATTCAGAAAACAGATTTACCTCCACCACAGAATTTCTTAAGGCTTTAAATGGAAAAATAATATTAGACAATACACCAACCACCAATGCCACTGTATCGAAACCATCCAAAAAAGAGGTGAGAAAAGGGGAAGGTTTTAAGGCAATTGCAGGTATGCAGGAGCTTAAAGAGTTATTACAACTGGATGTTATTGATGCTTTAAATGAACCTGAGCGTTATGCGGAATATGGTCTAACTATTCCCAACGGAATGCTTTTATATGGCCCGCCAGGTTGCGGTAAAACCTTTTTTGCTGAAAAGCTGGCTGAGGAAATTGGCTTTAATTTTTACCAAATAAAACCTTCCGATATTCAGAGCAAATGGGTTAACCAAAGTCAGGAAAACATTGCAGCACTTTTTAAGGAAGCAAAGGAAAATGCCCCAAGTATAATTTTCATTGATGAATTGGATGCTGTTGTTCCCAATAGGAATGATTCCAATATAAATCATATGAACACAAGCGCGGTAAATGAATTCCTGGCGCAAATGAATAACTCGGGAGAAGATGGTGTTTTTATAATAGGGGCAACGAATAGACCTACCGCAATCGATCCTGCGGTTTTACGGGCAGGTAGACTTGATAAGATCATATATCTCCCACCACCAGATATGGAGGCCCGCAAATTAATGTTCCGTTTATATCTTGAAAAACGGCCACGGGAAATAGGATTGGATTATGAAGCACTTGCTTCCGCTACTGAAAATTATGTATCAAGCGATATAAAATTTTTAAGTGATGAAGCTTCCCGAAAAGCCCTGAGAAGTAAAGAAAGAATTACAAAGGAGTTGGTTCTGCAAACTATTAAAGAAAACAGGCCATCCATATCACTGTCAGAACTACAAAAATATGATGGAGTAAGGGCAAAACTCGAAGGAATTAAATCTAATACAACAGAGAGGCCTACTATAGGCTTTAAATAAAAATTTCACTTATGGAAAATCATAATTTTAACCAATTACTTCTTAAAACAGGTTTCTCTTGTATGGCCTGTGACGGCCACATCGACGATAGAGAAGTAGAATTAATAAAATCCCTTTCTAAGGAGAAAAACTTTTTTGGAGATCTGGATACCAGTACTGAATTACAAAAATTAATTGAGAATATTAATGATCACGGTCACGGTTTCCTAAGGCAATACCTAAAGGAACTCGATGATGCGCATCTAAATGAAGAGGAAGAATTGAAGGTGATTAAAGTCGCTATAGATGTTATAGAAGCCGATAAGGAGGTAGAATACAGTGAAATTAAATTTTTTAAAATAATTCGTACACATTTGGATATTTCAGATGAGAATGTTTTAAAGTCCTATCCTGAATTCGAAGAATATTTAGAAAAAGATGTGATTAGTGATTCATATTATATTTCCCTTCAAAATGATTTTTTTGAAAATTACAAAACCCCACAATTTGAATCTCTTAAAATTGATGAAAATCTATAGAGTTAATTATGGAATGTAAGATCAAAATCTTTAAATGAAAATGCATTTTTATAAACTATTTAAAAACCAAGTAAAATAATATGTGGTATAAATTTATAGATATAGCTGAATGGTTTGGTGAGTTAGGTGAACGCTATAATGTTATGAGAGAATTTAATAAGGCTGCAAAATTCGCTTTTATAAGCGGTCAGGCTTTGACTTTATTAAATGCTAAAACAACAATTGGCGATAGTAATTACAGACATGCATTCTCCAAATGGATGTCAGGCGGTTTTCGCATTAAAGCATTATCCGGCAGATCATTACCAAAAAGTGAACTTATTGAAATTGGCAAAATTGTCTTAGACAATGAAGCTCTTGTAAGGAAGTTAATTGCTTTGGGTTGGGATACCCTGGAAGTACACGACGATAAGGGATTCCAGGGGGTGAAATTCCCTTTAAAAGAACACGCCAATATTGGTGGCTTTCTAAATTAAATAAAATATGGAAAAATTTTTAAATATTGCAAGCCAAGCTCAGCAAGCAGATGCTGGTTTAGAAACAGCTACCACTTTTAGCTGGTGGTTATTAATAGTGTTATTTCAATTCATCATTATAACTTTTCTATTATATAAAAACAGGAAATTGAGGCTCGCTCAGGTAAACTCAGATGAATTTGGTGAATTAAAAAGCGCGAAAACCTCAGAAATTAATATGACGGATTTGATGAATGATATTAATAATTCCAGGGATGAGTATAAAATTTTGAGTCGAAAATGCCATCCTGATAGATTCCAGGATGAGGAGGAAAAAAGAAAAGCCGATGAGATATTTCAGGAGATTTCTATGCATAAAAGAAATCATGCAAAGTTATCAGAGCTTAAAATCAGAGCAGAAAAAGAATTAAATATTACATTTTAAAGTATGGAAACAGAAGCAGCAACAGTCTTAATTCAGTTAGCTCTAAGAATAATTGGCGCCGTAGTTTGTACTCAAAGGGCAGAAAAATTAAATAGAAGTCAAACAGGCTGGGGAATATTTGGATTCATATTTCCAATTATAGCAATGATTGCCGTCTATTTTATGAAACCAAAAATGGTATGGGAAGACCGCAGTGAAGAAGGAGCTTAGAAAAAATCAAGAAACATTTTTCTATTCCGAACGACATTTTGTTTTGCCTTTATCTAGCAAACGGAGGCTTGAATCAATTATCATAAAAAATGATCACAATTTCAGAAAGTGATTTAGTTCTTGAAGCATAGAGAGGTAATGTAATTGAACTCATACTGCTGCTAAAATATAGAAATGTGAATGTCATACAAATGGAAAAAAGTAAGGTCAGGAAACCATCGGTATATATTTAAAAAGACCTATATCAATTCGGATTGAAAAACGATTTTAAAATGAAAGACCAATACAATTTACAACGCTTCCTCGATGCCCAGAAACATGATTACTCTATCGCATTACAAGAGATTAAAAATGGCAGAAAACAGTCACACTGGATGTGGTATATTTTCCCACAATTAAAGGGACTTGGATGCAGTTATAATGCAGACTATTATGGCATTGCTGATCTTTCTGAAGCTATAGCTTACCTGGAAAATAAAACGATGCGTGAAAGACTCGAAGAAATCTCTAAGGCTTTGCTTGAAATTATAGATAATGATGCTTTATTGATCATGGGTAACCCAGACCACCATAAATTAAAATCAAGTATGACTTTATTTTCTTCCGTTCCAGGTTCAAACCCGGTATTTGAAAAAGTACTAATTAAATTTTTTGAGGGCAGAAAAAGCAGAAGAACATTAAAAATATTACAGGAAGGAGAGCATTAATATTATAAATTCCTATATGTCTCCCGAGGATTAAAACAATTGATTTTCCTAATACATAAAGCCTATTAATTAACCCCACAAAATTAATAAAAACCTTAATTAGCCTTTTACTCTTAACCACAATTCTGGTTTCAGTGAGTTGATTATCCATGCTCGGAATTGAACGAGGATATCAACACAGGCAATGGTTCCAAAAAAAAATGAAATTACTGGCCATAATAATTGCCGACAAGACCTATCTGCTGCAAAATATAAACTACTCAAATCGGGTTTCGTGATTCTTTAAAAATCAATAATCACTGTAATTCAAAAAATTATGAAGATATTCCTTAGAAATATTTCAATTTTAATTTTCCCCTTTCTGGCAATGATACTTATTAATGAAATTGTAAGACCGACAATTAAGGAAACAAAACACTCAACTTCCGGAATAACTGCAATGAACTCGGCTGCCAGAATTACAGATAAATGCACGTGGATTTGCCATAACGATACCAATTATTGTATGATGAATCATGTGAAATACCTGGAGCCATATTCTAATTATACAAATATCCTATACTTTGGAATTATTGGTATGTTAAAAATGACAGGAAATTATTGGTTGGCAAATATTGTATTCCTGGTCATTCTTATTCCCTCTTTGATTTGGTATTTTATAATTAAATCTATGAGTATGCAGCATCAAATCAATAAACTAAAGAATAAACAATGAATGAAATAGTAAAATTTGGAATGTATGTATATTCCTACTGTACAGATTTCGTGATCAACCTGGCCAATACTCTCAATCTGTCTTACTATGAGATAAACTTCATAGTATTCTGTATACTCTATCCTTTCCTAATTATTTCGTCATTAGGATTTTATATTATGCAAAAAATAAGATTGAATAAATATTCCTACACAAAAACTATGTAAGCGGTTTTAGCACAAACTGGTCTTAACCATTCTGATTTTACACAGCAAAATAATTTTTTTAATCGACAACCGAGAACTTGCAACCGAAGACTATTTTAAAACCATCACATCATCAAATAATCAGAGAATCACTCCTTCCTCAACCACCCCAATACCTGATTATTTTGAATTCTCCATTTCCCTCTATGCTTTTTGAGTTTAAAGTTTTCCCTACTGGAAGCAAGCACGCCTGGATTCTGCTGGATAATATCGATCTCATTATCACTTACTGCAGAAATTATTGCGACGTGCCCATAACTATTAAACTCCGTTGCTTTAAAAATCAGGAGATCGTTTACTCTGGGTTTTGTACTACTCCCGTTGGTGTACTGTATCAGGTTCCTATCGACGTTATTTTTTCCATTTGCAAGACGGGAATCAAAAAAGTCTTTTGCATGTCCATAAGAGTTGGGCATTTTATGATTTAAATGTTCAAAGTAATACCTCTTGACAAATTCAACACATTGATATTTCAAACCAAGATTGTATCCGTCAGGCGCTAAGTTCCTCCCTTTGACATTACCCACTTCCCCATTGTAATATACCGCAACTCCATTAAACTGATCAATTTCCTGGCCTGCCGTTTTTGTGGGATGCAACCCGGTCCTACTATAGATATAAAACCCACCCGCCCCCAACAATAGAACAAGTAAAATAACCGAGACCTTTTTAATAATTCCCAAATAACTAATGTTTAAAGTTTAGTTGAAATCTTTTCTGTAGGGATTACAATCTATAAAAAAAATTCTCAGTGTTATATCCCGGTAGCTAATTTAAAATTTAAATCCCTCTGCTCTCTCCACTTGCGTAATTTACCGGGTTCCGGCAAGCTCAATTTGAACTGAGAACTGCCAGCATCACACCATCAAATCATTATATAATCAAACCACGTCACCCCCTGTCGCTATCTCCACATATATTTGTAAAACAAATCAAAATCGTATGCCCAAAATCGAGATCACTTTAACCGAAGAACAGTACCAACATATTCAGGAAGAGATCAAATATCACAACCGGGTTCACCTTTCTGAAGGGGTTTTTGGCGGATACGAACTGAGCCTGCTCGTGGGAATTCCCGATGTATTTGGAAGTACGCTGGAAATGAATGTTAATGAAAACATTGAATTGGGTGAGGTAAAGTGGAAGTTTGTTCGAGCGACCAGTGACGAGAGATTTTAATATTATGGAAATCCGAAAGGCATTCTTCCGCTACCCTTTTATATTTGTTCAATCACCTAACTATCAAAAAATGAATTACACCCTGGCGTTAACCGGTGACATCTTTCATATTTTCACTGAAGCAGGAACCTTTAACCTCTTTTATAAAATAGAGAATGAGCAACTCCTTTTAAAAACAGAATACCTATATGATTTTGGCCATCCGCATACGACTGAGGAGCATACTTTTAAGATCCAGGATCCCAAACTTTCAGACAAACAAATTCTGAGAAACTTCCTCAATGAAAAATTATATACCCGCTTTTTTTCTGAGCAGATCATACGGCAGGAAAGTGTTTTTTTCTCTTCTGAAGAACTGGAGGATATCAATAATCTTGCACGTAAAGCAAGAAAGGAAAAAGAGGAGCGAGCGAAAATGATGCACCGGGATACCGAAATCATCCAATATTGCGAAAGGGAACAAATGAATCCCCGACTCGCCGGACTGGATCTAAACCAGTGGTTTGCAAATTGTCCCGGGGGCCGGCATCCATTAATGATTGCAGCAGACAGCGGTACCCGGGGATGTGGTTATTGTAAAAAGAAAGGGGAATTACCGGAACTGGAAAAATGGGTTGATGAAAAGAAATAGCCGGGACTTTCCCAACTTTTCAATGACGCCACGAAATGGCGTGATCTCTTGCTAAATATGCAACATTAAATAACTCAACCTCTCATGGAAGTACCTGAAAAGCCTGAAGACAAAACTCTTTATCAGCAGCACCCCACGCCTTTTGATCTCCTGGAGATCAACACTCAGGGTAAATCCATTCCTGAGCTCTACCGGGAACTCAATTCCCTGGCCCGGGAACATTTTATGGAATACTGTTACCGCAGTAAAAAAAACTTTACCTACTTTAAATTCCAGAACACCAATTTTTATCGCAGGTATTTTTACTTGCAGCAACATCTCAAAGGGCTCACCTACTGGCTTTACAACGGTAAGGAAAACCTTCCCGAAAACATGTTTATGCTCCTACGGGAAGAACCGGAATATGACAACCCCTGGGGTACAAGGGCAAATTTTGACAGATTGGAAAAGAAGGATTTTTTTGGAAAAAGCAGGTGATCTTTTTAAGAAATACTGATGGGAAAATTGAATAATATATGCTGCTTACTTACCGGTGAATTAATAGCTGGATTTTACAATTTCGGGAGCAAGTATTAAAATAAATCTTAATTTTTTTAACTGTTTTACGGTTTCCCGTAAAACTAAGCAAATACATATACCTACTTTAGATGCTCAGTTTTAGTGAAAATCAGAAAAAACTGCGCATTATGGATCTAAAAATATTTTAACACACATTTTAGATTTGTTGAGTATTATTAACTAAGTTTGAAATACTGTTCTTTTGCCCTAACCTCAAGGATATCTTTTATTTAAATTAACCTACGAATGAATAGATATTTTCCATTTTTAAAACCCGTTTTTTTTGGTCCGTTGACAAAATTGTAATGAATTTATTTAATACAAATCGAACATGAAAGAAACAGAATTTAAACTTGAATTTGAAAATTTTTACTGCCCCGTTACGGGCAAACACGTATTGGATCCGGGGCAATTCAATCCATCTCCAGCCATGGTATTCCTGTTTTTGCATTCGGAAAGAAGTTTTGAATTTCTACGAAAGGATATAAAGGACAAATTTTCAAAACTTTTTAATGACGATTTAAAACACGGGGAGCTATACTTACATTTAACCGAGAAAGAATTTATCGATAAAGAAAATTATTGGTGGATAACCCATGGTGGGCCTCCATTTGGATTTGTAAGTATGTGTTTTGACATGGAATATGTGGACGAGAATGAGGTGAAGGAGCAGCCTTATTATTTGGAAGATTCGATTCCGGATGAAGATAAACCAAATATAAAAAATCTATTCAAAATTAATTAATGAAAATTACTGCACTTTATACTTTCAGAAATTCACCTTGTCTCAGAAGAAAATGTAACTAAAAATCAAAACCAATTTTCATATGGATATATATATGCTTATAACAGTTGCCGTTTTAGTCCTTATATCAATCATCCTTATATTTGTTTTTCGTCCCAAAACAGAAAGTAATGGTGAAAAGAATTACCAGCTATTACAGGATAAACTTGATGATTTGTTTTTTACTGTGGAAAAACTTCAGGGTGGTTTAAAAGAAGATTTTAGAATTAATCGGGAAGAAAGCGCAAAACTTTCCAAAGAGGATAGGGAAGAATTAAATGACACGCTTAAAGACATACAAAAAGATCAAAAGGAAAATTTAAAAACTATTTCTGAGGATAATGTTAAAGCTTTTGATAAACTTACCGAAAAACTTGAAGAAAAATTGACCGCTTTAACCAATAAAGCAGATGAAAATGCTAAAGAAAACCGGGATGAAACAAAAACTAGTTTTAAAGAATTTCAAGAAAGTTTTGCTCAGAAAATAAAAGAATTTAATGATGTTCAAAAAGAAAAATTTAAAGATATAAATACAAAACAAAAAGAACTGGTTGATACCACTGAAACAAAATTGGAGAGTATACGAAAAACTTTAGAAGAAAAATTAAAGGAAGTTAACGACCAATCAAAGGAAGATTCAGAACTTCAACGTACCAATCTCACAAAAGAAATAAAGGCATTTCAAGAGGCTTTTGATAAGAGCGTTCAATCATTTAACGATTTGCAAAGAGAGAAATTTGCAGACTTAGATAAAAAACAAGATAAACTCATAGAAGGTACAGAAAAGAAACTTGAAGAAATGAGGGAAACTGTTGACGAAAAACTTCAAAAAACTCTTAACGAACGCCTTGGACAATCGTTTGAAACGGTTGGTAAACAACTTGAAGCCGTTCAACTTGGTCTGGGTGAAATGAAAAACCTAGCAACAGATGTAGGAGGTTTAAAAAAGGTTTTAAGTAATGTAAAAATGAGAGGTGGATTTGGAGAAGTTCAATTAGGAATGCTATTGGAACAAATTTTGGCTCCAGACCAATATGAGGCAAATGTCAAAACAAAATCTGGAAGCAGTGATTCTGTTGAATATGCCATCAAATTGCCCGGTAAGGATGAAAATGGAGGGCAGGTATGGCTTCCGGTCGATGCTAAATTTCCAAAGGATATCTATGAGCAACTACAAAACGCACACGAAATTGGAGATATAGCCAGAATTAAATTAGCGGATAAAAACCTGGAAAGTACCATTAAAAAAATGGCGAAAGATATTAGTGAGAAATATCTTGATCCACCCAATACTACCGACTTTGGAATAATGTTTCTTCCTTTTGAAGGAATCTATGCAGAGGTTGTTCGTAATGCAAGTTTACTAGAAACTTTACAGAGAGATTATAAAATAATTGTAACGGGCCCTACCACTCTTGCTGCAATTTTAAATAGTTTGCAAATGGGGTTTAAAACTCTTGCAATTCAAAAAAGAAGCAGTGAGGTTTGGCAAGTACTAGGGGCAGTGAAAACTGAGTTTAAGAAATTTGGAGGCCTTATGGATAAGGCACAGAAAAACATTCAAATTGGGCTTAATCAATTAGAGGAAGTACAAGGTAAAAGAACTAAAGCAATTCAACGAAAATTAATCTCAGTTGAATCTCTTGACCCTAAAGGAACTTCTAAAATTTTTCCTCAGCTAAATAAAATAGAATCCTTGGAGGATCGCGATAATTTAGAACCGGATGAAGTACAACAAAACTAATTTTTATTATTTAAGAGCTTTATTTTAGAATAAAATACCTCAAATAAAATGGACGCATTTAAAACTCATAAGAAGGTAATTGAAAACTACCGAAGCTATCTAGAATCTTTTTTAAGCATAAGTGATGAAAGAATAAAAACAGAGGTTCAAAAAGCTTTCAATGACGAGGGGTTTATTCCCCAACCATTGATTCAATTTAATCCCTCTTATAAAAGAGACCAATCATTATTAGATCTGGTCACTGAAGGAAAAATCCATAAGGATCTTCCAAAAGCCTTTGGAGACTTTAATTTATACAAACATCAAATTGAAGCGATAAAAAAAGGTATTCAGGATCAAGGGTTTATAGTGACATCCGGAACAGGATCAGGAAAATCCCTGACTTTCATGGCTACCATATTCAATCATATCTTTGAGCTGGGAGATAAAAAAACAAAAGGAATAAAAGCGATTTTGGTTTATCCAATGAATGCTTTAATCAACTCGCAGGAAATCGAAATTAAAAAATATGCCGAGATCTTTGGTGATGAATTTCCTGTTTCTGTTGCTACTTATTCCGGGCAAAACAGCAATGCAGATCGGGAGAAAATTCAGGCAGATCCACCTGATATTTTATTAACCAATTATATGATGCTGGAATTAATTATGACCCGGCAAAGGGAGAGTTGGTTAAGGGATTCTCTTAAAGATTCCTTGAAATATTTAATTTTTGATGAGCTTCATACCTATCGTGGCCGGCAGGGTTCAGATGTGAGTATGCTCATAAGAAGAATAAAAAGTATTTGTAATAAAAAATTGGTCTGTATTGGTACTTCTGCTACTATGGCTTCCGACGGAAGTGTAGAAGAAAAGAAAAGAGCTGTTGCCAATGTTGCATCAACAATTTTTGGTGAATCCTATACTGAAGATCAAATCATTAGTGAATATCTGGAACCCTGTACAAGCGGAAAAAAACCTACTAAAGAAGAACTAATTAAATATTTGGAAGAAGAACTTCGTGGTGAGACTGAAACTGATTTTATTACAAGTCCTCTAAGTATTTGGCTGGAAACTCAAATAGCTTTAAAACATAATGGTACTACGCTGGAAAGAGGGCTTCCCCTAACTATAAATGAAATTTCTGAAAAATTAGTTGATTTCACTGGTATTCCTTTCGAAATATGTGTAGATAAAATTACCCGACTTTTAAAATGGACCGAAAAATTAAATGAAGAGAATAGGTTGAAAAATACCCGCCGCACTTTTCTTCCCTTTAAGTTTCACCAGTTTATTTCTCAAACCAGTACAGTATCTGTATCCCTGGAATCACGATCAAGTCGGCATATTACAATAAAATCAGGAAGATATGCTTTGGAAGATGGGGCAGAAAAACTATTGTTTCCAGTACTTTTTAGCAGGTATTCCGGAGTGGATTTTATTTGTGTGGAAAAAGATGTTCAAGAAAACACCCTTTTACCCCGTAATCCAGATGAACACGTTGAAACGCTAACCCTAAAGGAAGGAAAAGGTGACAATTTAAATGAATATAATTTTAGATCAGGTTATATTGTTTTGGATGAGGGTGAAGGTTTTTGGCAAGATGACCCTATCGACATGGTTCCGGAATCCTGGTTAAAACCAAATCGAACCGCACTAAAACCGTATTACCACTGGCATATGCCTAGTGAGATCTATTTTGATTTAGAAGGCAACTATTCCGAAAGCCCAGTATATCCTTTAAAAGGATATTTTATACCTGTAAAACTTAGAATCGATCCCACTGCAGGTATTATTTATGATGATGCTAAAACTAATGAAAATACCAAGTTAATGCGTCTTGGGAATGAAGGTAGAAGTACTGCAACCACAATTACCAGTTATGCAATAATCAATTCCCTTTTCGAGCAAAATGAAAATACAGCAGATCAAAAACTTTTAAGTTTTACTGACAATAGACAGGACGCTTCGCTTCAGGCTGGTCATTTTAATGATTTCATTTCTACCGTTAAACTTAGGGCTGCACTGCACAAAACAATAAAAGATGCAGGTAGCGAATTAAATATTGAAAATATTGCTGAAAAAGTTTTTAAAACCCTCAATTTAAAAGAGACAGATTTCGCAAATCCCAACTTTTTAAGCAGCGATCCCGATTTTCCGGAATTACAAAATATTAAGGCTATCAAGCAATACATTTTGTACAGACTTTTTCAGGATTTAAAAAGGGGTTGGAAATATACGTTACCAAACCTGGAACAAACTGCTCTTCTTAAAATTGAATATTTCAGATTAGAAAAACTGGCATCTTTAGAACACAAATTTACAAACATAGTCCTATTTAATACTTCCACTTCTGAACAGAGGTTAAGCATGCTTAAGCAATTTTTAAATTTCTTTAGAACAAATTTTGCTTTATACCATAGCATTCTTGCTGACAACAGGATGGAAACAGAAAGTTTGCTAAAAAACCGGTTAGATGAAAAAAAATTATGGTCCCTGGATCATAATGAAAATATGGAAAGCCCTACTTTTATGGTTACCCGGGTTCCGGGAAAGGCAATTCAACAAGGAATTTTCTTTTCTTCAATTGGACTGCGTTCTGGTATTGGGAAATACTTTAAAAAGAAATTTGCCGATGCACAGCTGGAAAAACCCGGAATGGATGATTTTACTTTATTCATGGAGCAGTTATGTGATCTTTTGAAGGAAACAGGATTTCTAACTAAAACAGAAAATTTACGGGGAAAAAATGGCACTGTTACCGGTTATCTTTTAAGAGCAGATAATCTTCTTTGGTTACCAGGTGATGAAAGCACCGTGCCCATAGATGAAACCCGAACCAGTACCTATAGACCTTTAGCTTTAAAGCCTAATCAATATTTTCAGGATCTTTATAAGACCGATTTTTCTAAGTTTAATAAAGAGATAATTGGAAAAGAACATACAGGACAATTATCCAGTGGAGACAGAATAGAGAGGGAAGAGGATTTCAGATTAGGCAAGGTTTCTTCCCTTTTCTGTTCCCCAACTATGGAATTGGGAATTGATATCGCCAATCTTAATATCGTCCATATGCGAAATGTACCTCCCAACCCGGCAAATTATGCACAACGGAGTGGCCGGGCCGGAAGAAGTGGTCAAACAGCATTGGTTTTTACTTATTGTTCTGGATGGTCCCCGCACGATCAGAATTATTTCAAGGCCGCACAAACTATGGTAGCCGGTTCGGTTGTTCCACCAAGAATCGATTTGGTAAATGAAGAACTTTTAATATCTCACTTTAACGCCTATATACTCATGGAGTTATCTATAGGTCAATTAAATACTTCTGTGTCAGATTTACTAGATATTACTAATGAGCATGAACTTGCACTTAAACAACAAATTATTGATCATATAGATCACGGGCTTAATTTGCACAAGAACGAATGGCTGCTACAGTTTAAAAAAGTTATAAAGTATATGGAGAAGGATTTATCTGAAGTCTGGTGGTATTCAGATACCTGGCTTGAGAAATGCCTTAATTCTTTCACTGAAAGGTTTGATAAAGCCTTTACCAGATGGAGAACGCTTTATAAAGTGGCAAAAAGCATGAACCATAAAGCTCATTTGACGCTCAATGATCCGCATATGACACAGGGAAACCCTTTATATAAAGAAGCAAGAAGACAATATAATATCGCCTTAAAACAAATTGAATTACTGCGTAACCAAAACAACCGGGAATTTGGCGGGGAATCAGAATTTTATGTTTTCCGCTACCTGGCTTCCGAAGGATTTCTTCCGGGTTATAATTTCACCCGTCTTCCTGTAAGAGCTTTTCTTGGATATAAACATCAAGACGAGGGTGAATTTATTTCCCGCCCCAGATCTGTAGCCTTAAAAGAATTTGGCCCTACAAACATTATTTATCATAATGGAAGTAAGTATGCCATCAACAGAATGTCTATTCTTGATTCTCAGGAGCTTCAGCAAAAAATAAAAATTTCCAAAAAAACAGGATATGTTTTTCTTAATCAGGAAGCTGAAACTGCTAATAATGATCCAATAACAAAGGCTGAATTGAGAGGAGACAATTTTGATTTCAAAACAAACCTGGTGGAACTTATGGATTCTGAAGGTGTTCCCCGTGAAAGAATTTCCTGTATTGAAGAAGAGAGAAGATCTGTAGGTTTCGACATACAGGAGTATTTCAGGTATAGTTCAGGAATTGAACATACCAAAAAAGTGATTATCAAAAAAGCTGGGGAGCCATTACTTAATTTAATTTTTGACCAAGCCACTGAGCTTATTAAAATCAACAAAAAAGCACGCAGAGCCACTGGAGATATCGATGGATTTCCACTGGACCTAAGAAATGGAAAATGGCTATCCAAAAAGGATTTAGAAAACAAAGAAACACTTGAAAACAAACAAGATGTAATGCTCTTTGTAAGGGATAATGCTGATACTATTTATTTACAACCTTTGGAAAACCTTAATCTTTCTGCTGATGAGATAATCACTCTTAGTTACGCTTTAAAAAGAGGTATTGAAAAACTTTTCCAGGTTGAGGAACAGGAAATTGGTGTGAGCGTAATGGGGGACAGAGAAGATCCTAACTTATTAATATATGAATCTTCAGAAGGAAGTTTGGGTATTTTATCGCAATTGGTGGAAGATCCTATAAAACTTCATGAATTGTTTAAAGTCGCCTATGAGTCTATGCACTTTGATCCGGAAACCAGGGAAGAAACAGACTACGGTAAAACATTGCCAAAAGCAACCTATGAAGATCTTCTTTCTTACTACAACCAAAGGGATCATGAAATTTTAGATCGTTATAGCATTAAATTGGCCCTGGAGCAGTTAATGGACTGTGAAGTTTCTCCAGTCCAGCAGGGTAAGGATTATGAGGCTCAGTACGAGTTTATGCTGGATTCTTATGATAAAAAAAGCAATACAGAACTAAAACTTTTAAGGCACTTATATAAAAACAAACTGGCTTTACCAGATAAGGCCCAGGTAAATGTAAAGGATTGTTATGTAAGTGCAGATTTTGTTTATAATACTGATAATGGGCCCGTCCTTATCATGTGCGATGGGAACATTCACGACATTGATACGGTTTCTGATTCCGATGATGAGAAACGAAAATGCCTGCTTAATGCGGGTTATGATTTTATTGCATGGCACCATTCAGAAAGAGTTGAGGACCTTGTTGAAAGAAGAAAAGATATTTTCAGAAAAATAAGATAAACTATGCTAACTACACATAAACCGGGAACCTTAGTTAATTACCGAAACAGGGACTGGATGGTACTTCCATCTGCCGATAAAGATTTGTTAAGAATAAAACCATTGGGAGGTACCGAGGAAGAAGAAACCGCTGTTTATTTACCTCTTCAACTTCCAGGAGAAGAAGTTACTTCAGCCAGTTTTCCTTATCCAAATCCAACAGACATAGGTTCTTTTCAAACTGCACGATTGCTTTATGATGCTTTTCGCTTATCATTTAGAAATGCAGCGGGACCTTTTCGTTGTATGGGAAAATTGTCTTTCAGGCCTCGTTCCTATCAGCTAGTGCCTTTAGTTATGGCATTAAAAATGGAAGTAATACGCCTCCTCATAGCAGATGATGTGGGGGTTGGTAAAACCATTGAAGCCCTAATCATACTTAAAGAAATGATGGAACGAGGGGAAGTCAGGAAATTTGCGGTTATATGCCCTCCACATTTATGCGAGCAGTGGGAAAAGGAATTAAAAGATAAACTGGATATTGATGCTGAAATAATACGATCCAGTACAGTTTCAAAACTGGATAGAAAAATCCCCGATGATCATAGTCTTTTCCATCACGTAAAAGCACAGGTGATATCCATAGATTATATTAAATCTGAAAGACGTAGAGGAATTTTCATTAATGATTGCCCAGAATTTATAATTGTTGACGAAGCCCATACCTGTACGTTACCTGATGGCGCCAAATCTAAGTCTCAGCAACAACGATATGCTTTATTAAGTGACCTGGCACAAGATGAAAACCGTCATATATTATTGTTAACAGCTACCCCACATAGTGGTAAAGACAGTGAATTTACCTCACTCCTTGGTTTACTTAAACCGGAATTCGGAAAATTAGATTTTGAAACTATCGACCAAAACGGAAGGCGAAAACTTTCCAAGCATTTTGTGCAAAGAAAAAGGGAAAATATTACCAGGTGGTTGAATGAAAAAACTGAATTTCCAGAAAGAGAATCATTGGAAGTTGGATTTGGATTATCTCCTGAGTACCAATTTTTTTACCAAAACCTTATTCGATTTGCAAAAGGTTTATCCCAGAAGGAGACAAAAAACGAGCAAACAAAACTGATCCGTTCCTGGGCTGCGATCGCACTTATTAAAGGCGCAATGTCCAGTCCTGCTATGGCCGCTGAAATGCTTGAAAACCGTAAAAACAAATTGATCTCAGAAGAAAATGTTGCCAATTCAGATCTTAGTGAAACCTTGTTTGAAAATATAGAAAACACCAATGATGTTCCCCGTCAGGATTTAATGGAAAGCATAGATTTCGAAAATGAGGAATTAATTGAACTGCAAACCCTGCAGAAAGAAATTCAGGGTATTTCAAAGCAAAATCTGGATCAAAAAATAACGGCAACAGTTAAGGTTCTTGAGAATTGGATCAAAGAAGGTTATGATCCTATTGTTTTTTGTCATTATATCCCAACAGCAAATTATGTAGCTCAAAAATTAAAGGAAAAGTTTTCAAAAAATATACACATTGAGGCTATAACTTCTGAACTGAACGACGAACAGCGCAAGGAACGAATTGAGGTAATGGGCAAAAGCAAAAAAAGAATTTTGGTTGCTACAGATTGCCTAAGTGAAGGAATAAATTTACAGGAACATTTTACCGCAGTACTTCATTATGATCTTCCCTGGAACCCTAACAGGCTGGAACAAAGAGAAGGGAGAGTAGACAGGTTTGGGCAGGTTGCTCCTATTGTTAAAACTTATCTGCTATATGGAGAGGACAATCAAATGGACACCTTTATATTGGAAGTGCTCATTAGAAAGGTTCAGGAAATTAAAAAATCCACAGGGGTTTCAATTTCAATTGGGGAAAACAATGCATCTTTAATGAAAGAGGCAACAAGAAGGTTGTTTCTTGATGAGGATAAAACCCAGGGAGTACAGCAAAAACTTTTTGCAGAAGAAACGATTTCCAAGGAACTGGAAAATGCAAGGAGAAAAGGAGAAAATCTACGAAGTATTTTTGCCCACGAAACCATAGATCCTGAACTTATTAAAAAGGATTTGGAAGAAGTAGACGAAGCGATTGGTGACATAAAAACTGTAGCTGAATTTGTACGTAATGCAGTTCAACTATTGGGTGGAAATTGTATTCCAGATAGAAAATCCGGATTTATTCTTGAACCACAAAATATGCCTACGCATTTAAAAAGGGCATTGGGTAATATCCCTTCCATTAAAGTAAGTTTTAATTCACCTACACCAAAAGGTTATAGATACATTGGCCGTAATAACCGTTTCGTGGAATTATTATGTCAATATCTTATTGCCCTTGCCTTTGATCATAAAGAAAAACATGGCAAGATAGCCAGGGTAAGTGAGATCCAAACCAATGCTGTTCAAACCCGCACAACCCTGGTAGTTTTCAGGGTGAGGAATGTAATAAAGGAATTGGCTACAAACAAGGAATCTATTGCCGAGGAAATGTATCTCTGGGGTTATGAAGCCCAGGACAACAAATTGAAAACCCTAAGCTTTGAAACTTCAAAAAACTTATTGGCTAATGCTGAAAGCTTATCAAACCTTTCGGTGGAAAGACAGGCGGCAGATATTGGGGAAGAACTGAAACGCTTCATAACAATGGAAGATGAATTTATGAAAATGGCAAATGAACGTGCAGATAAACTTGTGGGTGCTCACGGTAGATTCAAGGAACTGGTGGGCGGAAAACGATATGAAAAAGCTACCCCTGTTTTACCTCCGGACCTCATGGGAATCTATGTTTTATTGCCAAAACCTAAAGCGCTTTAATAATGAAATATTCAGCAATAAACATCCAAGGGAATATTCTTACAAGTGAAATCCTTGAAAAAATAAGAAGAGAGGATATCAGGCATCAAAAACCTTTGGATTTCAATCTTGACCCCAATACCACGGTTAGGGACGAAATTAGTTTAGCCTGGTCTATGGCAACTTCAAACTGGAAAGCTTTTCAACAAAAAAGGGAGAATTTTCGAGATTCTGATACGGGTACCACAGAAACAAGAAGATTCTGGATGATGCCGCTTTTGAATTTAATGGGATATGACATAAGTGTTGCCACAGCAGAAATCATAAATAATAAATCATATGCAATAAGCCATAGGGCAAGTAACCTTGAAGGTTTTCCAGTACATATTGTAGGGGTAAATCAATCATTAGATAAACGAGCTGAATCTGGTGGAGCGAGATTGTCACCTCATGCCTTAGCCCAAGAATATTTAAATAATCATGAGCATTTATATTCTTTAGTAACCAATGGTAAATATCTAAGGCTTCTCAGGGATGCCACTCTTTTAAGCAGGTTAAGTTTTGTAGAGTTTAACCTGGAGCAAATTATGGAGGAGAATCTCTATGCGGAATTCGCTCTCCTTTTCAGGTTGTTACATGCTTCCCGAATGCCTCAAAAAATTGAGAATGGGCCGGAAAGTATTTTGGAATTTTATCATGTGGAAGCCCTTGCCTCGGGATCACGAATCAGGGAACGATTAAGCAAGGCGGTAGAAATTTCTATCCGGGATCTGGCCAATGGACTATTAGCCCATCCTGCCAATAAGGATCTACGGGAGGCTGTTCTGGATCAAAAAATTTCTGCGAAGGATTTTTATTTATACAACCTAAGGATCATTTACCGATTATTGTTTCTTTTGGTTATTGAAGATCGTAAACTGATATATCCCGAAAAGACAAATGATGAACTATCTAAGAAAAAAGATTTTTACTATAAATTCTACAGTCTGCAAAGGCTCACAAATTTGGCTGAAAACCTTATTTATGTAGATCCTAAAAAAACTGATTTATGGAGTTCATTACTTACCACCTTTTCACTTTTTGAATACAAAGACTATGGAGAAAAACTTGGAATTGCTCCTTTAGGTTCAGGGATTTTTCATCCCAATGCATTAGGATTAATAAGAAATCAATTATTAGATAACGAAAATTTACTTAGTGTTTTACGTTACCTCGTGTCTTTTGAAAATGAAAACTACCAACGGGTGAGGGTTAATTATGCCGACCTTGATGTGGAGGAATTTGGATCTGTTTATGAAGGTCTTTTGGAATACGAACCAATATTTGAAGAGAATTTGGGTTTACCTGTATTTACATTTGTACAAGGAGATGAGCGTTCCAGTAGTGGATCCCACTATACACCTGAAGAACTTGTTAAACCTTTAATTGATCATTCTCTGCAGTACCAGATTGAAGAAAAATTAAAGGAAAGCGATCCTGAAAAAGGCCTTTTGTCATTGACGGTTTGTGACGTTGCCTGCGGGAGTGGACATATTTTACTTTCCGCAGCGCGAAGAATAGGTTTTGAACTGGCAAAAGTAAGAAGCGGAGAAGACCAACCTACTCCTACCCTCCTTCGTATTGCTGTGCGGGATGTTATTAGAAACTGTATTTATGGGGTAGATCTAAACCCTTTGGCGGTGGAATTATGTAAAGTTGCACTCTGGCTTGAAGCCCACCAACCGGGAGAACCACTTAATTTCCTCGACCACCACATTAAGTGCGGGAATGCCATTGTAGGTTTGGCACATTTTGAAGAATTGAAAAACGGTATTGCCACGGAAGCATTCAAAACCCTGCCCGGTGATGACAGTGAAGTGGCGGCTACTTTTAGAAGGGCAAACGAAGACCAGCGAAAAAAGAAAGGCCAGTTAAGCCTGCACGATTTAGATAAAGTAGAAGCCAATATAAAAGAAATACAGAATGATTTTATTGCCTTTCTATCCATGCCAGAACATACCCCACAACAGATTGAAGCGAAAACAAAAGCTTATGAGAGTTTAACCTCCGGAAAAAAATGGTTTAGGATAAAACAACTGGCCGATTTACAGGTTGCCCAATTCTTCATTCCTAAAACTGCTGAAAACAGAGAGAAGTTAACCACAGAAGCTACCTATCAAAATTATTTAAACTCCGGGGCTCAAATCCAGGATAGAGGTGCGGCTATGGCAATATCTGCAGAAAAGCGATTTTTCCATTGGTTTTTGGAGTTCCCGCAGGTATTTAGCAAAGGAGGATTTGATTGTATTTTAGGAAATCCGCCATATTTAGGTGATAAAAAACTTAAGAGTAATTACGGAGAAAGTTTTTTGAATTTAGTATTATTTTATTTTCGACCAATTGGCGCCGTCGATTTGTCTGGATATTTTTTAAGAAGAATTTATGAATTAATAAATAATCAAGCCTTCTTATCTATAATCACTACGAATAGTATTTCTCAGGGAAATACAAGGAAAGGTGGCCTTGAATATTTACTTAAAAAATCAGGTCATATAAATCATGCGGTATCAAGCATGAAATGGCCAGGAAAAGCAGCTGTAGAAATTTCTTTATTGACTGTTACAAAAATTGATTGGAAAAAATCATATTATTTAAATGGAAAAATAGTTACTACTATTTCTGCCCTTTTGGATGATTCAGAAATAATAAATAGTCCAGTTTTTTTAAACAGTAATAAAAATAAAAGTTTCATTGGATCATATGTTTTAGGTAGTGGCTTTGTACTTGATTTATCAATAGCAGAAAAGCTAATACGAAGTGATAGTAATAATAAAGAGATAATATTTCCATTTTTAAATGGATATGATTTAAATAACGACCCTAAATATCAACCCAGTAGATTTGTAATCAATTTTTTTGATTGGCCAGAAACTAGATATAGTGCAAATGAGTGGAAAGAATTAAAACCGTTTGATAAAAAATCAATATTAGATAAGATAAAAGAGCACAAATTTATCCCTAAGGCACCACCGAATTATGTAGGAAAAGTAGCAACTGACTACCCATTATGTTATAATATAATCAAAGAACTTGTAAAGCCTGAAAGACAAAGATGGAAACTTGATTCAAAAGGGAATGAATTAATAGGACAATATGCAGTTAGGGATCCAATGCCTGAAAGATGGTGGATTTATGGAGAAAAGAGACCAGGTTTATATGGACAACTGAAAAAATTTTCTAGAACTCTCACTGTTGCATTAACAAGTAAAACAGTTGGTTTCGTATTTCTTCCCACTAACATAGTTTTCTCTCACGCGACAGTTGTGATTCCAAGCGAGAAAGAATATGACTTTGCAATTTTACAATCCAGTATTCACCGACTTTGGGTGGATAAATATTCTTCAAGAATGAAAACAGATCAAAGATATACTCCATCTGGTTGTTATGAGAATTTTCCTTTTCCTATCATTCGAAATGAAACTGCTAATAACCTAGAACAACTGGGTAAAGAATATTATGGATTAAGGGATTCAATTCTTCTTAAGAATCAAATAGGATTGACAAAGCTGTACAATCTTACAAATGATCCAAATTATCAGGAAGTAGATGAGCTTAGAATATTGATCAAAAAATTAGATGAAGTGGTATTAGAAGCTTACGGTTGGAAAGAAATACAATTATGTCATGATTTTTATGAATTTGACTATTTGCCAGATAATGATAGAGTGCGCTACACCATTCATCCAGATGCTAGAAAGGAAGTTTTAAAACGTCTTCTTAGTTTAAATCACAAACGCTTTGAAGAAGAAGCAGCTCAAGGATTACATAAAAGGAAAAATATAGAAGCGTATTTTAAAGAAAAAGGTGAAGAAATTCCTGAAGAGATAGCTGTTCAATTCCCAGAGGGAAAAGATAAACCTTCAAAAAAGAAGTCCTCACCCAAATCAAATAAAGTAGAAGAACCTTCGTCTAATTATAAAATGGATTTTGAAAACGGCACAGTGGTTTCTGAGAACTGCAAAGTCCAGATTAAAAACGGCACTGCCCGTGAATATCTCTATCACGTCACTCCAAAAGCCGTGAAAGATGAATTTACAGGAGAATTTAAACAAATAAACCCTTCTACTACTTTAGCTAAATCTATGCTGGGTAAAAGGGTTGGTGAACGTTTTGAGTTTGGGGAGTTGGAGTATGAGATAATTGAAATAATTTAATTTAATATGAAGAAAAACATCTTTAAAGAAGAATTTAACTGGCTTTCGAGGCATCTACCGGAAGCCTTAATTCAAACCCCGGGACAGGGTAATTATGAAAATGTTATTCAGTCGATTATTCAGGAATTACAAAACAATCAGGAATTCGCTAATGATTTAATAGAAGTAAACAGGTTACCTATTCACGTGCCAGAAATTACCCGATGGGAAAGCAATGAGGTGAGCTTTGAAAGTTTATTTGAAACCTTACTCGAAATGTATAATTCAAGTGAAGGTTCCATTTCCATGGAAACCTTGTCGGCGCTTACAGAAGATCTCGGAAGGGAGGCTTTTGGAATGTATCTGCCTATGCATTATTATTTCCAAAGCAGGAAAAACCCATGGGGTGTATATTTATTTCCCGAAGCGATTTTTCAATGGGCAAAAAACCTATACCAGGTTAAAGGAAAAAGTTTAGGACTTTCTTTGAGGCAGGTTGAATTGGCTTTTACCTATGCAGTATTCCGCCATGAGTTATTTCATCACCAGGTAGAATGTTTCTCCACTAAACAGGAAGTTCTAAACCATAAAGTGAATTATAATGCCTACGGTGATAATGTAAATGGGCCATGTAGTAAGTCTGAAGACTGGCTGGAAGAAGCTTTAGCAGAAGCAACCGTTTTAAACAGTAAACACGTCTATCACAATACGAAAATAAAAGCGCCAATCTTCCGCAAGCTTTATGAATTTGATTTAAAAAGAATGCCTGCTGGATATAGGGATTACCACTGCAGAAAATTCGGTGGGCCAGAAAAAGCCCATAAACTTTTTGCCTCACAAATTGCCCAATGTAAAATCAATCCCATACCCGCTCCAGCAACGAAAATGTGTACAGTAAGTGCTAATGAATTTTCCAATTCATGGAAGAAGGTTCCTATTTATATGGTGAATTTCAAGAAACCGAAATCAATTAAATCTCCGCGAGAAATATTTAATTATAATTAATGAATAAGGATATAAATTATTACGATTGGGTACCTTTTTTTGGAGAGATCTGCGAAAAGATTCAAGAATTTGCAGATGACGAAGCGAATAGAGAATCAAAACTTTTGGGTTTTGCTGAAAAAATATTTCCCACAGGACACAATCTTTTATTATACGCGACCATTGATCCTTTTTCGTTTATTTATGCCTTAGCGCAACGAAATACAATTCATCAGAGAGAAGAATTCTTCGATAAGGCTAGGATTGCTTTTGGTTTGGACAGCAGCCTGCCAACCGATAACCTTTTCCCTACTCCTACACCAAATACTCCTTCTAGCTTTTTTAAAAAAGGGATTTATAAAAGTATACAGGGTAAGGAAGTGGGAAATAATTGTCTTTGGAATTTATTTCAGCAGGTTAAATATAGTAACCAAGTAGATTCTAATTTATTCAAAAAAGCACTATCTCTAAAGTATGTCGGCATTTCAAAGTTAAGCCAGGTTTTCTTCTTGATAAATCCTTCCGTTTATTTCCCTTTAGATTCACAAATGAAATCTTTGCCCTTACCTGAAATAGGTGAAATTATTGAAATAGTAGAAACAATCGAATCAGAAGGGATCATTGCTTATTTCAAAGCTTTGGAAAAAATTAAAAAATTCTTTCCAAAATGTTTGCCATATGAAATTAACCTACTGAATTACCTGGTAAATTTAAATACTACCGGGCAACTACTAATAAAGGATAAATATTGTCAGGTAAGCAGCTATGTTCAAGGACAAAATAAACCTGATTATTTTGAAGAATTTGTAAAACAAAATGGTGTTTGGACAGGTGGGGAAGAAAGTACCAGTGGTTTTAAAACTTATCCAGTTATCGATTTTACAGTAGGAGATATTGTTTTGGTAAGAAGAGGAACAAAAAATTTGGGTGGAATTGGGGTTATTGTGAATAACCAATATCTGCCAAATGGGTTTGAGGAAAATAAAATGCTACAGATTATATGGTTAAATAAAGAATATAGGTATACTCCTGATGCGTTGGCACAATGGGATGGATTCAGCAAAGCCTCGGCAAAAACTCTGGATATATTTAAAACAATTTACCCGGAAACTTTTAAAATTCTTAATCTAATCAAAGAGAGACAAAAAAAGATGATCAACTTTTCTAAAATAAAACATAAGAATTTCATTCTTCAGGGACCACCGGGAACCGGAAAAACTAGATTAGCAAAGCAAATTGCACATTGGCTATCAACTGAGGGCGAAAAGGAACAAACTGTATTCGAAGTAGTTGAAAAACAATTTTTCACAGAAGAAGCAGATATTGAAGGAAACGAACAAATAAAGCTAATTCAATTTCACCCATCTTACACCTACGAAGACTTTGTCCGTGGTATCGCTGTCAATGCAGATAACGATAAGTTAAAATACGAAGTAAAAAACAGACTTCTTGCTGAATTTGCTGAAGAAGCTTCTAAACCTGAAAATCAACAGAAGGCTTTTATCTTAATTATTGATGAAATAAATCGTGCAAATCTTCCCTCTGTCTTAGGTGAACTTATTTATGCCTTAGAATATCGTGGCAAGTCTATGAATTCAATCTATAAATACAAGAATAGTCATGAGATTATTCTTCCACATAATCTATATGTCATAGGCACCATGAACACAGCTGACCGAAGCGTTGGCCATATTGATTATGCTATTAGAAGAAGATTCGCTTTTATAGATATACCAGCTCAACGTAAAGTAATTGAAGAAAATGCACCTCACGCTCTAAAATTATATGACGAAGTGGAGAAACTATTTTCCAATGATTCTATGGCTAGTGATTTTGAAGCAAAAGATGTAAAGCTTGGTCATAGTTATTTTCTCACCGAGAACATTGGCGATCTTAAAGTCAGATTCAAATATGAAATTCTTCCAATTCTGCAAGAATATAGAAAAGACGGTATTCTCACTAAAAATACCCAAAAAAAAATAGAAAAACTCGATGAGCAACTTAATTGAAAACCCATACTCTGTGTGGGAACATTTCAATGACACCACAGATCTCTTTGACGAAGAAGACAGCTTTTATGCTGAGATAAAATTTCCGAAAAGAAGAGAGGATGGCTTTTGTGCGGTGATAAAGAAGACATCCGGTAAAAGCAGCTTTCTGCAAACAGGATATTTTATTGGAGTAGATCGATTCCCGGGTAGAGATCAATGCATCTACGTGCAACCAAAACTCAATAAAAATACTGGGGGAGAAAAGAAAGAATTGGTTGAAGTCGATTATCTGAAAATGCTCTTTGAAAGCATACGTAGCCCGGAATTGGCAGAAAATCTGGAGGAGCTATATATAGTTAAATGGGATGAAAATGAAATCGAACTGGAAAGTAAAGATGACTTCTTAACACCCTTTCTTATAGTTCAGTTTTTGGGAGTTCTTAAATCCATAGTCAAAAAGGGACTTAAGAAATCTTATTACCGGGTAAAGCAAAACCTAAATAATCGAATAAAAGGTAAAGTCCTGGTGGGGCAAACCATAAAAAGAAACCACTTCAGGCAAAATTTCCTCAGTAACGTATGCAGCTATGAAGAATTTGGAGTAAACGGTATCGAAAATCGGCTGCTCAAGAAAACGCTCGAATTTGTAAAACCATATTTACATAGCCATTCTGGTTTAATGAAAGGAAATAAAGGTTTCGAGGATCTTTTAAATTTCATTAATCCTGCTTTCTCACTAGTTTCCTCAAATTTTGATTTTTCTGAATTAAAGAAAGTCAAGAAAAATCCATTCTACAAGGAGTACATTACTGCAATTGATTTAGCAGAAAAAATCCTAAGACGTTTCGGTTATAATATCGCCAATTCCAGTAAAAAGGAATTAAAGACCACTCCCCCATTCTGGATTGATATGAGCAAGTTATTTGAGCTATATGTACTGGGACTTCTTAGAAAAGAATATGGAAATGTCGTTCAGTTTCAATTTCAAGCTAAATACAATGAACTTGATTACATCCTGAAGAATGAAGAGTATAAAATGGTCATAGATGCGAAATATAAACTTAAATATGAGAACAGTTATCATATTGAAGACATTAGGCAAATAAGTGGATATGCGAGGTTAGAAAAAGTAAGAAAAGAGTTAGAATTGAAAACAGAAGAAGAGGTACCCGATTGCCTAATCATTTTCCCGAATGTTAACCTCAAAATAGAGGATTTCAAATTTGATAATTTAAAAAAGGAACCAATTCCAGGTTTTCATAATATTTTCAAACTTAAGGTTCCTATTCCTTTACAGGAATAGAAAGAGAATTGTTGTCTAAAATCACTTATGCCGAAAAAAGTTAGATAAAAAGGAAGCACAATACTGGTAAAAAAACAGGAGTAGATAACTATCAATAATAGAATTGATATTCGCGAGACAATGAATAGATTTTTGAGCTTTTACCAACAGAAAAATAATTGATGATTATAGAAGAATTGAAAAAGAAGGGGATCAATAGTCGAGAAAATGTCATTGATTATCTGAACTCTAATCAGAATGAAATAAATTTCCTTCCTGACCACCTTTCAGAATTAATTGCGGAAATAATACTATCTAATACCCCGAAAAGTATAATAAATCTAAATTCTAATATAGGTGAAATATTATCCAGATGTTCGGGTATAGAAAAGGTCTTTGGAATAGACAAGAATAATGATAATGTGGAGTTAGCTAAATACTTATATCCACATATACATTTTTCAAATTCAAACCCATTAGACTTAACAACCTACGAAAAGTTTGACGCGGTTGTTTGTTTTCCCCCAGTAGGCGAAAGAATTAATATTAATGGCAGAATAAGAGGCACAGGGGATCTATATATTTTAAAATGTCTAGATTTGATTAATGAAAAAGGAACCGGTATTTTCATATTACCCCAAAATTATCTCACTGCCCCAGCTTTTGAGAATTTAAGAAGACATATATCAATAAATTTTGGAATCCAAAAAATTATATCTCTACCTCACAGAATTTTAAGAGGAGTGGGCCCTGAACTATCAATTATTACTCTCACAAAAAATCAGACTTTCAGTACTTACTATTGGGAACTCCCAAACATTAATTTCTATCAATCAAGTATAAATTTTTCAGTTCCGGACTTTACAGTTGAAAAAATAAAGTTAACAAATAGATGGGATTATAACTTTCATAATCCTACAAACCAAAAATATGAACAGCAATTAAGCGATTGTAAATCCAGGCCGATTAAAGATTTAGTAGATGTAGTTCTTGGGGTGCCTTTCAAATCTGATGAAAGCGGTAATTCAGGCAATTTCCAGATATTATCACCGAGAAATATTCCAGAAGGTCTTTTTGAAGAATCTCGCAACGATAAATTTATTCAAAAAAAAGAATTAAATAAATGGGAAAATGAGGCTGTTCTAAGAGATGGTGATTTAATTTTTCCTCGTTTACTAAGGAACAAAATACAGGTTTACAAACATACATTAAATGAAAATAAATTTATTGCAAACCAACATTTAATAATCTTAAGGGGAAAAAACGCTGAATACGTAGCTACCTACCTAAATACTAAAAGTGGCTTGCGACTATTTAACCAGCAAATTAAGAGACATTCAAGAGGAAATGTAACACCTATTATATCAATTTCAGATCTTAAAAACATTCAAATTCCAATTCTTCCAGTTATTGATTTGGAACTAGCTTCTAAAAATAAACTTGAAAAACTTACGTATGAAGAATTACTTGAGATAAAGAATAAATACTCCACTCTAAAAAAGGAATATAACAAACTAAAGTCTAAATCATCTATTTCTGCTCACGAGGCACAGTTAAGTGGTATGCAAACGCTTCTAAATCAAGTTTTAAATAATCAAAAGGATATATCCTTAAAGTTAGATGATATTAGAAACACCTTAATTGAATTATCTAACGAATTCAGGGAGATTAAAAAAATGCCTCGGGATATTGACGAAAAAATTATCAGACTAAATAATAATTTAGATGAAAAACTAATCATTCTGATAAAAGACCAAAACCAAATAGAATTTTATGTCCAGGAAATCAAACGTTGGTTTGATTATTTTGATATTTTGGAGTTAAAAAGCCAAAAATATTTGCCGGAAGCTGAATATATATTTGATCAAATATCAAAACTTGAAAACCCAGATTATTCACCCTTCATACTTCAGTATTGTAGGGCTCTAGAAAATGAGCTTTTAAATAAAATTTTCAGATCATATGTTCAATCATTGCTTGATAGAAATTTGAATCTTGAAACCGAATTTGCCTGGGATTTTGAACGAAAAGATTCAGGAAAATATAATAATGACAACACATTGAAACTCGGCCTTCATTTACAAAAATGCCTAAAAAGAAATCAGGAAGAATGGTTCTTTGAATTGGGTTCAATGGAAGTTAATTTAAGATATTTAACAGGAAGAACCGTTGAAAAGAGCCCTCTTCTAAAAGATTTAAAGTCCTTTGTATTACATAACTTTCAGGAGGAAATTTTAAATATTGAATACTTAGATGAAATAAATTATATAATTAGAGATTATAGAAACCAATCCGCACATCCAAATTTAATAGATACCGAAAAAGCTATCTTATTTCATAAACTAATTAAGGAATGCTTTATTAGATTAATGAAAAACTATAAGAACCAAAAAATTAAAAAAATAAAAGTGGGAATAGGTTTTGTAAAATAAATTTTACTTTTATTTCATAGGAATTTAAAGATTTTATCCCATGCTATTTTTCCCCATCATTTCTCTGGCTCCAATACATACAACAAACTCTTAGCACGGCTAAGCTGGGTATAAAGCACATTAGGATCCTCATTTTCCACCAGAGGCTTTTTAAGGATCAGGATCACTACTTCAGATTCACAACCTTTGAATTTGTGAATGGAGCTGTAATACACTTTCTTCTTATCTATTGTTTGGTCTTCAACCAGCAATTCGTAGCTAAAAGTGGGGTTGCTGTATTGCTCTAATTCCCATCCCGCAGCAGCTCCATCTGTAATGATCTTGATATTTTCCAGGGGAATATGTCCCATAGTGTGTAACTCGCTAAGAGAGCGGAACAAGGCGCTTCCAATTTCTTCAGTCCTGTATTCCCTTCTCCTTACCTTCTCCCCTTCCGGCACCTCGCCCGAGGTGAAATTGGTATCCAGGGTTTCATTGATAAAGGCATTGATCTTTTTGGTATTCCGGTAATTATAGGTCAGGGGAATTTTGGTCCATTGCTCGCTAATGGGCAGGTCAAATTTACTCCTGAAAATATTTTGCTTCCTGTCATAGAAAAGGATATACTTCCCACCCGGTTTTATGAATTTTAAAAACGTATTGAGCCACGAAATATCCATATCCTGGGCTTCGTCTACCAGGAGTGCATCGTATTTTTCGGCTTCGGTAACCGGATACTTTTGCAATACCTCCCTAAACTTCCCCGGAAACTTTGCATACATTTCATTTTCAGGTAAATTTTGTTGGCTGTACCATTGTGGCTCCCTTGAGAAAATAAAGTCTTTCATAAAACCAAGTGCATCATTGGTTTGTATCTCGTCGCTGAGTTCCTTTTCTACCCGGGCTTTCAAGTAAAGGTTGTAACACAGGAACAAGACTTTATCGCCTTTCTCGTGCAGCATTTCAGCAGCGCATTTTGCAAGAATGGTTTTTCCGCTTCCTGCACAACCTTCTACTGCAAGTCGGGGGATGTTGAATAAGCCGGTAAAGAACACCTTTTGGTGGGTTTCTGCCAGCTCAATACTTATCTTCATTTCCTCCAGCAACGTCCTGAGGTTTGTTGAAATTCCCAGGTTTTGGGTGAGATCTTTTTTTATAGTTCCCTCATATTCATCCGGGGAAATTCCCTGATAATGATTGTGGCTGCTTTCCTGTTCCAGTTTTGCTTCATCAATAGCGGTAAGTGGATCGTCCAAATTTATCTGGTCCAGAACCATCCAGGGTAATAGCTGAGTCGGCAAGGCAGTTCTATCCAGGACCCCATCCGGAAACCACAACAGCCAGGTAACCGGCACCTTGTATTCAATGGCCTCTCTATACCTTTTAATAACATTGGAGGCGCAGGACATTGCCTGGTGATCAGGATCTGTATCCATTTCCCTTCCGGATTGGTACCACTTATTTTCTTCAGCTTTAAACTGTAAATTCCCTCCCTTCACCTCTATCACGAAAATATGGTTCAGGGTCTCCTCCCGGAGATCAAATACCAGATAGTCAATCTCATAAAGATCTTTTTCCTCCTTTGTATTCCCCGCAAATGTCCTGTTCCAGAAAATATCAAAATCATAAGAATCGAGTTTCTTTAAAGCATCAAATACTTTACGCTCTGCACGATTTGGATGGTGACTGGGGAAATTTTCGGGGTACATCATAATTTTAGATTTTAGATTTTCATGCTAAAACAGGTTTCTTAAAGATCCTTTCCAGTGCTTCAACCTGCTCAAGAGTGGGCCTGTTGGTATAGATCCCGTGTTCTGTTCCTTTTCTCGCTCCGCGCAGGTATACATAAATAGCTCCACCGAAATCTCTATCGTAATCGAAATTATCTAAACGGGCTTCCAAATAATTTTTAACCGCCATGGAATATATGAGATACTGAAGGTGATAATTACCTTCATTCAAGGCTTTTTTCATCGTATCACCTTTGGCATAATGCTCCAGGTTGTCTCCCAGGAAATTAGATTTCCAGTCCAGGATATAGTATTTGCCTTCGTGCACGAAGAATAGATCTATCAAGCCGGTGAGCAATCCTTTTTTTGTATTGATCACCATATTACAGTTGATATCAATACCATCCCCTAAATCAAAGCCTTTCAGATCCTCCAGGTTAATATCTGAAGTATTGAAATCAAATTCCATTTCATTGAGTTTATCAGCGGAATCCAGGTCTTTTAACAAGATGCTGATGCCATCAGGGAATTGAATCTGTGAATGAAGCACATGATCTACCATTTCTAAAAGTCGTTCCCTAAGTAATTCCTTTTTGGCAGGATAATACCTGTTCACCAATTTATCAACTTCTGCCTGGTGACCTTTTGGGTTTGTGAAATCTATGTTTTCGAAGAGGTAATGCAGCATAGTCCCCATATTCTTACCTCCCGGGATGTCTTTGAAAATGAATTGATCGTAAGCAGTTTCATACTTATCCAATTTCTCAGGTAAAGCATGTAAACTGTGAGCGCTAAGGGCAGAGAAGCTGAGTTTGCCGTGGTGTTTGTCGGCCAAGTCCAATTTATCAAGTTCGAGACCTTGGCCCCAGGTGGTTGGTAAAGGCACAACATTTTTTTCAAGGGCACCCTCCGGGTGATCAAACCATTTTTGGGAGTCAAAAGGATAATCTTTAACTATAAACTGGGTCAAGCAAGATGCTTGCACCCTATCTCCTGATGTTTTAAATAAGAAACAATTGTACTTAGCACGAGTTAAGGTTACATATAAAAGTCTACAATTTTCCTGATCTAACTGTTTCTTAAACAGCGAAGTTTGCTCGGTATTACGATAAGGTTTACAATAAAATTTATAATTCTCGTCAACACCTGATTCTCTAAAAGAAAAAATATCTGAATGATAAGATTTTTCGTGGTTAATCAGATCCAAAAATGGTGCGATAACTATCGAATATTCCAAACCTTTTGCTTTGTGAATAGTCATAATTTTTACGGCTTTTTCATCGCTTTCCATCCGCTGAATATATTCATCGCCTTCCTGAACATTTCCAGCTATTTGAAGCCCTAAATAATTATACAATCCTATGGGCTTCAATTCTTGCTTATATTCTGCCTCTTGCAATAGTTCAAGGAGCTGGGTAAGATTGGATAGAATTCGCAGACCATTTGCAGAAGCATTTTTCATTAAATGCTCCATTACCCCAAAATGATCCATATATTTTCTCATCATGGAATAAAACCCAGATCGGGTCCATTGCTCCCGAAACTCTCTAAACAAATCTGTGAATTCGTCTTTTTTTAATTTAAAAACCTCATCAAACTGAAATCCGGTAAAATCATTTAAAAGAGCTTTGCTAATATTTTTTTCAGAAGTTTTCAATACGGCCTCCATGATGTATCGAATTGATTTTGCTTCCTGGGAATCTTCAAACACTTTTGTGTCATCAATTGTAACTGCATGAATTCCCCGCTGAGCTAAAACACTCTTCACCATTTTGCCCTCTTTATTCGTACGCACTAATATTGCAATATCAGAAGGCTCTATAACTGAACTGTCAATTTTATAAGGCTTTTCTTTATTGAGGAGTTCACCGACTAACTTCCCAACTTTAACCTTTATAGTATTTTTGTTGCCACCCTCAAATATCTGAAGAGGGTTTATTTTCAAATCTGGGCGCTGTAATCCCATTTTGTTTTGTGCTGCTGATGCCACTTTTACATACTTAATGTCAAGATCAGTACCATCGGTGTGAAAAGGATCTTTGCCCAAATCATAAAAGCTTTCAACTGCACTTATATAATGAGAAGTAGATCTAAAATTAACCGGCATCTCGTAAATTTTATCTTCTGATATCTCTTTTCGGCATTTGGCATAGGTATATAGATCGGCTCTTCTCCAGGCATATATTGACTGTTTTGGATCGCCTATATAAAATAATAGATTTCCTGAATTAAAAAGTCGATTATATATTTCATATTGAAGCTTATCGGTGTCCTGAAACTCATCTATAAAAATCGCTTTGTATTTTTTCCTAAGGGTATTTCTGAATGCATCATTATCTTTAGCATGGACTGTTTTGTGCATCCGATTAATAATTTCATCATAAGTAATCAAATGCTTATTTTGAAGTTTCTCTTCAAGTTTCGCCTTGACGTAATTAACACAATCAGTAATCATACTGTGAAAGCAATTTTCTTTGAAGGAATTTATCTCTAAAGCATTATTACGTTCAGGTAACAAACAAGATTCTGCAATTTTTTTATGCGTTATACTGCTATTCACAAGAAAATCCCAATATGCTTTAAAGGAGATAATTTTATCTGCTTCTTTGTTTAATGTCTTTTGACCAACTCCATCTATATTCTTCCAATCAGCAGTTCTAATTTTTTCTATGATCGTTTCCTGCCTGGCTTCAAAATCATTTTCGAAGTCCTTAATTTTTTTGCTGATTTCATTGGTTACAAATTTACTTTCTTCTTCATAAGCATATTCTTTACCGGCGATAACTTCTTTCGCTGCTGCATTTAGATTTTTTAGTGAAAGGCCAGTTAATTCAGCAAAACTCTCTTTTTCAATTTTAGTAACATTGTTCCTCCAATATTCCTTGACAAATGAATCAACATCATCAAGAATATTCGGTTGAAGACTCAATCCAAAAGGTTGACCTGAGACTAAAGCAAAATTGTTTAAAGATTCCTGACAGAAACTGTGAATTGTTTGAATTGAGGCCTCATCAAGTTCAGACAAGGCTACTTTTAATAAATTTAAAGTCTCATTATCCTTGTATTTATTTATAATAGCCACAATTGGTTCCTCCTGATTATTATCCCCTTCTGCAACCTTAATTCCCTGCTGAATAAAAGAACGAATACGGGATGCCAATTCAGCCACAGCTTCATTGGTAAAAGTCACCATTAGGATCTCCTTAATCTTATATTTTTTTTCTACCAGCAGTCTTAAAACCAATAATCCTATAGAATAGGTTTTGCCTGTTCCAGCACTTGCTTCTACAAGATTTACGCCTTCCAATTTTACTGTAAGAGGTTCGAATTTATTCATTAGATTGATTTTTTCTACCAAAGGCAATATCTACTGCGCCAAAAATTCGGCTATATAATTTTTGAAGTTCATTTAACCTCGAAACACTTTTATCTCCTTCAAAGAAACCTTGCCTGTATTCTCTTATAAAATAATCAGATGGATAAAATCCTAGATAAGCATCAACTTTTTCATCTATCATTTCTTTCATAAGGATCGCCTTTTCTTCTTCGGGTTTTCCAGAAAGTTCTAAAATTTCTGAAACTTCAAAATTAAATTCAGGATAAAAAGAAACTATTCCCCGGTAGTTCTGCACATACAATTGCAATAGTTCCCTTAACTCTTGAATTGCCTCATTTTTGGAAACCGGTTTGTTTAATTTAGTATAAAAAATTCCATCTCCTTCTTTTTCAAAACAACAGTAATGCACACCTCCATCTAATCCCATCGCTTTCATTATTAAAAGCCTTAAATAGGCAGAAAGTTCATATTTTTTCTTTTCGGCTTTTGAAACAAACAGATAATAAGAATCTTCACCAAACATGTTCAATTCCCCTGTAAGTTTCAAAACCTTATTCCCCACATTAAAATCAAGCTCAAAATTCAAATTATGGTGTTCCTGATTATTCGTATGCTTATTAAGTTCTGTCCATAAAGTTTCAATTTCCTCTGTGACTTCCTCCAATTTCATCTCCCCCGGAACTTTTAATGGCAATGCACTCTTCACTATCATTTCTTTTCTTGCCTCAGATATCAGATCGTTATTTAGTTCTAATCCATCCAATTTTTTCTTGAGGAAAAAATCCTTGAGAGCCCAATTCTCTAAGGTTCCAATTTCAAAGAGCTCCCATTCAGGTAAAATTTCAGGATTTTCAAAATAAATTTCAAGTACCTTATTATAGTGATGTTTGAAAGGGTCTCTTAAAAAAATTTCCAGGATATGCAAGGGGACATTATCTGGCACTTCCTTTATTCTATCAGAATTATAATCGAGAGTTAACTTTTCCTTTTTATTTGCCGTAAACGTAAAAAGATCCTTTTTTTCAGAATCAAAATAACCCGAATTAAATGAGTGCAAGGGATGTTTAATTTGTTTGATTACCGCCCCAGCCTTTTTAGAATATTCCTCCAATTCACTTACAATAGCAGATGATGGTATTTTAGAATTATTTTTTACATCCTGTCCTATATAACTCAAGAGCACCCGGTTTCCTGCATTCAAAAAAGTTTCCAAAAAGGCACCGCGATCTTTAATACGGCTGCTTAGTTTCTTATCCTCCGGAAGAAGATCGAAACTCAGCTCCTGAGACTTTCGGGGAAATTCCCCAAAATTCAAGCCCAGGAATGCAATCACTTTTTTGGGCATACTCATCCCGGGATAGAGTCCGCTAAACACAATCCCTCCTATGCCCTTTATTTGTTGCAGATCTTTGTTTTGAAGCTGATCTTTTAACCTAAAAAAGAAGGTGTTGAAACCGATTACTTCTTCACTTGAATCCTCCATAGAACCCAGCTCTTCCATAAGTTCGCTGAACTGGTTTTGCTGCCAGTCTTCCGGCTGTAAAAACTCTTCGGTGATTCTCATCAATTCTATGTGCCAGGCTCCTGCAGTTTTTGGTGTCTCTTTTAAGGTGAGGAACTCTTGTAGCAGTTGCACAAGGTGGTGCAATCTAAAAAGATCCTGAGCCTGTTGTCCTTCAGCAATATCTACAGGGTATATTTTCTTCCCGTTGATCACTACAGGTTCTTCACTTCCTAAGCAGAAACCGTAGATAAGCCTTTCGAGTCCGTTGCTGAAGGAGGAAAAATTGGTTTCCAGATCTTTATCTCCTTCATATTCCCTGCGGATGTTCGCATCGATAAATGCTTTTTTGAGGAGGTCGAGATCTGTAAACCCAAAGGCTTTTTGCACCGGCTGCATTTCCAGCAGATTAAAAACCCCGGGGGCAGTAAAATTCTCTTCCTCAAAAGCCAGCACCTGTTCCAGGGCCGTCCAGAAACTCTCTTCCCTGCCGTAGCCCTTTGTGACCAGTGTGTATGGAAATTCATAGGGAGCAGAATCAAAAACAGTCCTGATGGCTGAAATATAAGGGTCAAGGTTGGATATGCACACCATAATATCCCGTGCGCCTAATTTCTCTTTACTTTCATCTACAGTTTTCACCAGGTAATTATAAAGCGCTTCTATCTCCCTCACACGAGTAAAGGAATTGTAGATAAGCACAGAATCATCTGCTACCAATTTATCTGAAATTGAATCGGAGCATATATCCCTTTGAATTTGATTCAACAGATTTCCGCCTTCGGAAGGAAAATCCATTTCAGGTATTGTCCCTATCTCTTCCAGTTGCTCATTGGTTTTCACCGCCAGTTCTCCCCAGTTCTGGGTGAGGGGATTATTTTTCCGTTTTAGATTGAGGTTGGTGCGATACAAATAAATGCTAAACCCCTTTTGTTCTTTTAGAATTTTTAAATATTGGAGGTATAATGGGCTAAGGCTGACATTTCCACAAATATATAAGGAATGATATTTTTTAAGAATTTCAGGTTTCAAGCGAATAAATTCTTCAAGCTTTTCGGGAGACATTTGATTAGTTGAATATCCGCATTGTTCATACAGGTATTTTTGCCACTCCAGATCGGGGTGATCCTGGCTTTTCCATTCCTCTGCAGGATCGAACTCCTGGTAACTATCAAACAGTCCGGCAACTTTTTGTGCCAGGGCAAGGCGTTTGACCTCATCTTCCCCGCAATAGTTTTTAATATTTTCGAATTTATTCTGAAATTCAGTTTTGCCCATCTCAGTAAAAAGCTTCCAGATGAGTTTTTCTCCCGATGGTTTTTCTTTAAAATTAGGATCAAGGTTTTCAATTAATTCCCTGAAAAAAGAATTAAAACTGTGTTGTTTAAGGTTTCCAATAAACCCAAGATTTTCGGCCAGTTGTTCCTTTAACCAGTTATGCTGTGCTTTATTGGGAGTGATGATATGAACCGATTGGAATACCTCACCTTTAAAAGTCGTTTCAATATGATCTGCAAGTTTGGAGGCCAGATCTATATTGGAAGCTCCGGAATAAAAATTGATTATCGTATCTCCATCAGATTTAGGTGTGTCTGTAACTGTTTCCATAATTATATCCTGTTGGTTATTCCGGAAGCCCTTCTTACCCTTGCCTCTGCCGATTTTTTAATGACTTCCATTGTTCCCTGGATGATCAGGCTTTCTTTAGCCCGGGTGATCCCGGTATACAGCAACTCCCGCGTGAGTAGTGGCAGGTCTTCAGACTTCGGCATCACAAGCAGGACTTTGTTAAATTCAGATCCCTGGCTTTTGTGAACGGTCATCGCGAATACTGTTTCCACATCGGTTAGCAAACCGGGAGAAAAACTGCGGATTTTTCTTTCCTGTACTTCTCCTTCTTGCTTTTCTTCTTCCAATTGCTTTTCCTCATCCAGAAACCAGATGCGTATTTTACCTGAAACCTTATCCTTTCGCACCAGACCCACATCACCATTAAAAAGGTTAAGGTCCGGATGATTCCGTGTAACCATTACAGGACGGTTTTTATAGAAAACCTGACCTGGATTTATTTTTCTTTTTTTCGACAAATATTTTTCCACCCGGGTATTGAGTCCTTCCACTCCATTTTTTCCCTTACGGATCACTGCAAGGATTCGCAGCGCATTGAATTTTTCAATGGCCTTTGCGATATCATCTTCGGCTATATAATCCTCAAATCCCTGAATAAAGCTTTCAAATTTACTTTCCTTATATTGATTGTCTACAACAATTTCCCCTTCAGGTCTCCCTTCCTCAAAAAAGCTTTCTATTTTCTCCTGCTTATTATCGATCACTGCCTCACTTAGAACCCCAAAATCAGAATCTCCTTTAAAGCGATAGGAATGCTGTAGCTTAACGATTTGATCCTGCAGCAATTCATCTTTTCCGGTGTTTTGCTTGAGAATTTGTTCAGGGAAAAGTTGTTTTAGAGAAGAAATGGTCGCAGAAGAAAATTTGTTTTTCTCCCCAACCGTATTACACAAATCTCCCAACAAACTACCCGCCTCTACTGAGGCCAGCTGGTTTTGGTCGCCTAACAGGATGAGTCGGGTACGCGGATCTACAGCATTGATGAATTTGGCAAAAAGCGCCACATCTATCATAGAAGCTTCATCAACAATAATCACATCTGCATCCAGTTTGTTTTCCAGGTCGCGTTTGAAGTAAGGTGACTGGTGCTTAACCTCAAGCAACCGGTGCAAGGTATAAGGTTTCAATGCCCCTATTTGTTCCCTGAAGTCCTCCGGCACCTGCTTATTGGCAGCCAAAGCTTCCTTCATCCGCATAGCTGCTTTCCCTGTGGGAGCAGCCAGCTTCACATTAAGATCCGGGTTTTCTTCATACAGTAGACTCAGAATTTTGGCAACCGTAGTAGTTTTTCCTGTTCCCGGTCCGCCGGTGATAATGGTAAAATTGTTCAGGTATGCCATAGCAGAAGCCACCAGCTGCCAGTCGGTTCCATTCTTTTGATCTCGACTTTCAACCAGCTTTGTGAATTCTCGAGAACCCTTTAACCTTTCCAGCCTTTGTGCCTTCTCTCCTTCTCCTTCAGTAATCAAACCTTTGATGCCTTCAATGATCTGAGTTTCGTAGTTGAAATAGCGGGTGATGTAGAAGTTATCGCCTTTAAGTACAAATGGTTTATCTTTTTCCTCAATCTCTCCTCCTTTGGCCACCAGGCCGGTTTGCAGTAGATCAACTGTAGAAGAGAAATTATCCCCCTCTATAATTTTCTTTTTATACCCTTCAAATATCCCTGCCGTCCCTTGCTTGTCCTGTAAATCGACACAGACACTGCCATGGGACAGGTTACGGGAAACGGCGTAGGCGTAGGGTTGGATGGCTTTTTCCTCTTCCTTTTTGAAGAAGTTGGCGAAGTGGTGGTGGGAGGAAATAATCATGGAAATGATTTTAATTATTATTTTATATGTAGCAAACTTAGATTAAGATTTTTCCAGTCCTTTTTTCTGGTAATAATTGATCTTTAAATACTCGTAAAACTTCTTTGGATGAATACATCGGAATCTTATTCATAACGGTAGGTGCAATTTTATCAAGAATAAAAAAGATAACACTCGGTATCAGGGTGACAGGTATTAATGCGATCAACCCCGCATTGGCAACTATATTCGCTAAGATGACTTCTGGATTATCTTTTTTTTGCTCTTCCAGTCCAAGAGAATACTTGAGGTCACTTCCCAGGTCAACTTCAACAGAATTGACTATTGTATCTTTATAGAACTGTTTTGCTTCTGTCGCTATCTTCAAAAGCTCGTTGGAAAAAACTCTATTTTCACTTTTCACAGTTTTATTTAAGGATCTTTGAATTTTATCTAGATTCTCTTTAGATGCAAAACCTAAAAACGAACATTTTTCAAGCTCATATTCCAATGTTTTACAGAGCCTTTTCTTTAGAGCTTTTTTCTTTGAAGCAATTTTTGTATCAAATAAGTGTTTTATTCTGTCTGCTAATGATTCAGATGTAGAAAATTTAATTTTCTTCACCAGTTCCTTCTTCCCAAAGGGTTCCGAGACGGTTTTGAATGCTCCGAATCCTTTCGTTTTCTCAACATTATTTATCAGTATGGTTTCCACCCCAAGTATCAAGTCAACATCCTCAGAAAATTTTTTGGCACCTCTTGAATCACCCTTTGTAATCACAATAACAGGTTTCAACTTTTCCTGTTGAATCGCCTTAATTGTCCTAATCTCAAAATCTTCAATTCTCTTTCCTTCTCCTGAGATACAATAGATCACTGTATGAAGCCATTTTTTTACATCCTCTTCCTGCTGCTTTTCCTTTTGAAACTTTTTAAACTTTTGCCGCCAGGTTTCTTCTTTTCCGGCCTCGAGCCCCCAGGAATCATAAATATTAACTTCATTACCAGAAATTGAACCTTTTTTCAAATGAAAACCTTCCAAAGTAACAGGTTTCCCCACTCCAACATCAGCTTTAATTTCTCCGAAAAGATAATTAAGTAGAGAACTCTTCCCAACTCCAGATTTCCCAATAACCGAAATATTATATCCCTCCATTGTTTTTTGCTTTTAATTTGAAAAATTGACTAAAGAGTTCAGCGAAGAGAGATTCAAAATTTTCAATTATATCATTTGCTTTTTCTATTTCCCCATTTAAGATTTGGGTATTTAATTTAAACATAACCTCAGATGTTGCCTTTCCCATTGCGTATGTAATTGCAGAAGCTATAACCGCATTGATTAATCCTCCAATAACAGTCCCCACTCCTGGAATCAACTTTAATAAATTACCGGCTATGCTACGACCAATATTTGAAATCACCAAGGAAGCTCCTGAACTTGCCATAAAACCTGTGGCTATTTGCTTGTAATTTTCAAAATCATATACATAAAGTATTCTGGCAATCATTCCTGCTTGGCTGGCAATAAGTACTGGTGCATCGGAAAAAGGGATAGGACTACCGCCAATTAAAGCATTTCCTGCAGTATGCTGATTAATTATTGAATTAGCTTTTTGCCTTTTAGCCTCTATATTTATCATCTGAGCACTGATAAAAGCTAATTCTAATGAAGCCGGTAAATTTTTGATAGACCATTCAACTACTTTCGAAAGACTCAGGTTTTCTTCCGCTTCCAATTGTTCTTTATGATCGGTGGTAAAAAATGGAGAATTGTTAGAAACAAATGCATCGTTAAAATTTGAATTAGGGTTTATCACCTTTACCATTGCTTCAAGATCGTCCTCATTTACTTCATCACATTTGCTAAAAATTAGAGCAACAGGTATCCTAGATTCCTGAAGTTTTTGATTAAGCTCCTTGTCATAAGTGGTAATTCTGGCGGAACTAGCAGATATCACATGCCAAATCAGGTGTATTTGTTCTTCAACTGGTTTCTCATTCCTCTTTCCTATAAAATCAAAAATTTCAGACTGAAATTTTTGATCTTTACCTATTTCAAAACCTACAGTATCAAATAAAGTGACATCTCTGCCAGGCAAATCGATTTTTTCGATTTCTTTTGTAACCGGCATTCCTTCTCCTACCGCTACTGTTCCTTCTCCAAATATTTGATTAACAATGGTACTCTTACCTACCCCTGTACCACCTACGATTAAAATATTGGGCCTTTTAACTTCGGCCTCAATTTTTTTAAATTCTTCTTCAAACTTGGAGGAAATTTGCTCTTGGCTGTCTGCTGTTATCATTTTCTTTGTTTTTATTTAATTAATAATTAGTGATTCTTTCTTGTAATATTTCTTTCCACTCTAAACTCCACTCATGCCTCTTGTAGCCTCAAATTTAAGTTCATTTTAAAACCATAAGAACAAAAAAGATTTGGTCCATCCCGTCCTTCCGCTTTTGGAGTAAATCCATGTTCGCTCACCCACATCAAATTGTTCTATACTCCAAAAATCCCGTATTCAAATATCCTTCTGTTTTCAAATCCAAACCATGTACCCTCATAAAGGCATTGTGAACTTTCTCTTTTTCATCCAGTGGATTGGCAAACATTGAACTTATTTGTACAGAAAGTCCTCTATCTATATATTCTCCTTTAACATTTATGGAATGCTTAATTTTAATTTCAAATGTTGCCATATTATTCAGCTACCTGTTTAATATTATTATTAACTTTTTGCAGTTGATACCATCGTATTAAAAGCACTTATTATCTCCTCTTTTCCAATAATACTCCCCTGATTCCTCTTATATCCCAGTACCTTCATCCCTTCTGGAGTCATAAATGATCTAACAGATTCCGAACTCTCCACCTGCAGTTTCTTCAGGAATAGAACAGCAATTTCATCATAAGCCTTAAACCCTTCCGCTACTATCATTTCCGGCTGTAAACCATCAATCATTTGCCTTGTCCAAACTCTTGCCTGGTGAAAAATCTTTTGGCTGAGTTCATCAGGAAGCAATTTCAATAGCCTGTTAAAGTCGGCTACATTATCTGTTGCCCAGCAATAAAAATTTGTTTTTACCGTATGGTTTTTAAGGTCTTCTTCCCTGCCCGCCTGCCGGAAAAGATCTTTGGTTTGTTCGCCCAGGGAATGTTTGTTCAGGTAATATTCTAAAGCCTGCATTGGCTCGAAATTTTCAGCAATAAAACCGTGGTGTTTAGAATATCCCCCTCCCGGATTAAAGCCTATAAGTAGAATTTCAGGTTTATGGATCAACGGACTAAAAAGCAATTGACATCCCTTATACAGAGACTTAATCTCCGCATTCCCTTCCGTAGCTATCAAGATCTGTTTATGCAAAAAGAGAGCTTCTTCAGAAATTTCTGAAAAGATGGAAGTAGGTGCCATTATTGTTTATGTTAAGTTCTAAATTTTAAGAACATGTCTTAAAATTTTCTTAAATGTAAATAATTAAATTTTATGGTGTTTACGGGAAACCACATTTACCCTTTTATTTTTTATTGATTAAGCCAGTCGTAATGCCTATTCCGTCCTAGTACCTTTTTAGATAAGCTCACATTCCACTCTTAAACCCCCGAACATCAGAAGAATACATTTTTAACAAAAAGGTATCCTTTCTCCTTTCCACCAGCTTACCTGGCAAAAATTATTTTTAACTTTTTTAATTTTTTCTGGAATGAGTAAATCCTGCTTTATATGATTATCTACTACCAAATTGTACCACCAGATAATCTTCATCACGAAACCAGATTAATCCCCTATCCCCGTAAACGATTTCAAATGAAGATATTTATTGTTTTTTATTTGTTATAGGTAATTCGCATATCTTAATCGGTGTTTGTGTCGTGTTGCCGTTATGCTCATTTCATATCTAAGCTATAGCCGTCCAAGAGAGAGAACACCTATAAGTAAAATCCCAATAACCCACCCTATATAATATGGAACTCCATTGTGTGTTTCTGCCATTATGCCAATATCAGCACCAAACAATTGTCCTATAAAGGAAAAAGTAGCAATAAAGCCATGCCAACACCCTCCAAAAAATCCATATTCATATTCCGTAACACCTGCAGGAACACAGGATGTTAGGCTAAGAATTAAAAAAAGAAATAAAACTATTGTAATCAGTCTTTTAAATTTCATAAATGTTTTTTATTTAAGTTTAATTCCTCACACCCTTCCCTGGTGATGCTTTTTAACTACTATTAAGGCTCCAAATAATTTTCTTCTCCAGAATTGCTGCCATCGTCCAACGGCTTGGGATACCTTCAAAATAATAAACCGCCTCAGCATAATTGTCTTCTCTCCTTAATACCCTACTACCAAGAAAATATAACTTTCTGCCAAAGCGGTTATTTTGATCTTATTGTTTAGAAAATATTACTTTTTCCCTACCTGCTTTCAGATCTAAATACAATTAGTATGATCCAAAAACTTCTCATTTTTCTTTCTTAGACAAACATATTACTTTGGTGCGCCAATGGGCGTCGTCATCTTGATCTACAAAATAACTTTGTGATAGTTGATCAACAAGACGGAAACTGCCGGGGAATTATCAGTCATCAACTCCTAAAAAAGCATTCCACAAACTTATTCCACCCGCAAAGATGAGCACCTCTTTATTGATATGTACATAGTCCGGGATCCAAAGGCTCAGCAACCATAAAACCACAAGCAGGATGATAAAAATAAACACCAGCAGGTACAGGAATTGCCAGATATGCCTTAAACGTCCCCAATCTGTATAAAATATCAACTGCCATCCTTTGGGATATTGTTTCTCATTGGTGATATCCCAGATTGCATCGGGTTCTTTTCCTTCTCCATTTTCAATCCCCGGATTTCTTGCTTCATTTATGGTTCCACCTGAATTATTTTGCAAACCGCTTTCCACAAGCCTAACCAAACCTGTAACAAGCTGTAAAATGCCCAGCAGGATAAGCAGTGATACGCTAAATACCAGCTGAAAAACCATACTGATAAATGCAAGATCACCGGATATGGATCTTGGCTGCGCTTTCCTTTGTACTGAAGAAACTGCATTGACCCACTTTTCCGCTTCCAGGGTATAGCGCAGATTGGTTCGGGCAGAATTGTCGTTGGGCCTCCATTGGAAACCATTATCGGGCATTGGCATAATTGAACTCTTTGAAGGTTTTCGCCCAACAGGCTATCTGTTAGCTTAATACAAGTGCTAAATTAATACCTAATAGCGCCAATATGTGTCGTTTAAATAACTTACCTAATTAAAAAGATTTCCTGGCCATATGAGGATTTGTGTTTAGAGCAGTTGAAACCAGAAAAGTTAGCACGGTTTAAATTCTAAAGATTTGCAATTCCGTTCTTATCAATGATGAAGTGGAATTGAGTCATTTAATTTTTGGGGATAAGTTAAAAGCTGAAGTTGAAGCTCGAAAAAGAAAAGATTTTGATATATTAATTACAGGTCGGAAATTTGTTGTTAACCTTTTATCCAGGAAAAGTACTTGATTGCAAAACAATTTCCAGTCAGTTATTCATAGTCTTGAAAACATGATTAAATATCCCATAGAAATTAAAAGTCTTAGTAAGTAATCCAGGTTTATCAACACAATAAGCCAGACCCCATTATTTTTTTGGTAAAACCCTTTAACCATCAAAACGGCACCTTCTCCCCCATTTCAATTTCCGTCACCTTCCAGCTACCTTCCTCTTTTTTCAACTTAAAAGTTTCGGGCTGCTCTTCATAAATAGTTGAAAACTGAACCCGGGCGGTATCCTCATTTTCGGTTTCCTGAATCACTTTAAAATGAGAATCCCGGTTATCTACCTTAGGAACTATATCCTGAATGTACATAAAGGAATAATAGCTATCTTTTGTGGTGTGCTTTTCAAGAACGGGAAAATCCTTTTGATAAAAACTCTCAACCACAATTTGGGCGGTCGCAGTATGGAACCTTTCAGCTTCTGTACAGGCGAAGCAAATCACCATTAACAAAAGGAACAACATCTTCTTCATAATTTCATCAATTTGGGTTATTAATAAATTTCCTTTTGACCTTCAACTTTATATCCCGCTCCCCGTTTTGTTCCTTGAGATCAATCACCACTACTTTATCTTCAGCAATAGAAAACTTCGGCAGGACATATACAAATCGGCTGATTTTACCTTTAGCAACTTTCTCTGGCACCTGATATCTAAAAACCGGCTCCTGAATCAGTTTCTGCATTGATTTTTTCTTTCCTTTTTTCCTGGTCTCTACTGAAATATCCAGCAAGCTCAGATCATAATCAATGGATGATCGGTTATTGATTTTCAGCACAAAATACAGCTCATCCCTATGGAAGACAATATTCTCCACTTTTAGAAACACATTTTCCTGGGCGGCTTGAATGTTGCCAATCTTGCGTTTACTTCTTAATATATAGGAACTGAAATTCTGATAATAGGGTTCTTTATCAGCTAATACCTCTTCAGTTTTAGTGGCTGAAATTAATGCAACATCTTTGTGTTCCTCATTGAATTCAGGATTCTCATTCCCGATCTTTCCGGAGTCTGAAATAAAATAATTCAGCTGATCCAGTCGTTCGGAATACATTAAAATATACGAAAAAATTGAACCATTTGTACCGATTACCAGTAAATTACTTTCTTTTCCCGGAGTAGCCTGAAGCAATCCCAAATGCTGGTATTGCTCGCGGTTATAGGTAAAAACAAAATCCTCAGCCCCCGTAATTCCCTGCCGGATAGGTTCAGGAAAAAACAAGGCGACGTTTTTATGTTCGTTGGCATAGATGGTATCCAAAACAGGGTTTTGTACTTTTATCTCCTGTGCTGCAAGATTTGCAAATCCCACAATAATTAGAAGGCCTGATATAAATAAATGTTTTTTCATAATAATGAGTATTTAATTCCCTTGCGGGGATTTTAAAATGAGTTTATAATTATTAGTTATGGTTACTGTTACGTTCTTATTATTCCTTTGGAAAACTTTTTTGATCCCCCCCACTTGTGGTAGCCCGGCAATATTGATATCCTGAATAACATCATCAATTACCTCCCTGCTGGCATCGGCCCGAAAGCTGTTTTCCACATAGATGCCTTCGCTTCCGTCCTGAAGATCATACGCCTTTAGCCTGACCGGTTGATGGTCTATATTTTCGATTTCAATCAGGGCGCGGTTGGTTTGAAAGCTGATAAAACCATATACAGAAGTATTTTTAGCAATGGTTCTATTTTTTATAATTGCCGGTTCAGTGAGCCGCATCTTCAACCGAAACCCATTTTTAACGGTCTGGTTCCCGTCAACTTCCACAAGGATTTCATTTTCAGATCTTGATGAACTTTCAACCTCATTGGTAAGCACAGGATTGGTACTGTAAAAAAGCTGATGTTCAAGTCCCAATTCCTTTGCTGAAGCAGGTTCTTGCAGTTCTTCTTTAAGAATATTTTCTTTAGATTGTGGCTTTTCAACTTCTGGCTTCTCCGAATTACTCCGATAGCTATTTTGGGTATAGTTAATCCGACCCGAATTGTAGATGCTGTCCACAATTTTCATTTTTTGCTTCTCCCTTAGATCCGGATCATAAAATCCCAGGGAATCCAGCAGTTTTTCATCGTAGATACTGGGAGCGTTGGTCTCACGCACTTCCTTCAATGCGTTCACAGCATCGAGCTTGGATTTGTATTCCTGCTGTTCTTCTCCCAGTTCGGGAACCAGGGTTTCTTTGAGTACTTTATTTTCATCGCCATTGCCTCCCAAAACTAAAGCGGAATACGAAACGATAAAAATTATCACTACTGCCAGCACAGAACCAAATACGATTTTATTCTTTTCAATTTTCATTGTTTATCTTTTTTAAGGTGTTTTCAAAATAATTGGTGATCAGCAGCCCGTGGGTGTTTGTTGGGTAATTCCGGTCCACAACAATGAGATTTCCGGAGGATACCAGCTCATACCTGTCCACAACGGTTCCTCTGTTGATCTCAAAAATGGTTGTTGTTTTGAATTGATAAGGCTCGGCCTGCAGGTCCAGTTGTGATTCTATACTCAAAACTTTCTGCACCAGGGAATACTGGAGCAACCGGTTATAAACCCCATCGGCCTTTTTCTGTCGGTATAGATTATCAACGGAGCTGTTGCCAAGCCAAAGTGCTTTTTCGAGGTTCCGCAGATAATTACTGGTATCTATATTATAGAAGTAGGTATGGAACAATTCCAAATGCGCCAGGGCCTCGACTTCCAGATTTTCTTTTTGGCTGACCCATTTCAGGGGGATTACACTGCCGTCGGTATTTATTGCGAAGGAGTTATTTAAAGCCATGCGGTGCATATCATACATAAGCCAGCCAAAAAATAGGCTCGAAATCAATGCTCCCGATACAACGGTTATTACCACAAACCGGTTGGTCTGCAGAACACTGTAAATATTTTTGTAGGGTGTTTTCATGTTATTTTTCTTTGTTTAAGCTGCCTTAGGCAGTAAATAGTTTTAAAGTGAACGAAGTAGCTCTGGTGTATAATTTGAATTTCAGGAATACGATAAAAGCGATGGAGCCTGCCTCGACTATAATCTGGATAATGTTATTATCGCTCGTGGTTCCCAAAAGGTTCGACCAGAAATTAGTGTTGATCTCGGCATACAGGTTATTGACAAATACATTGACCAGGAAAAAGGCCGGAACCAGCATATAAACCGCGGCATACAACCTGAAAAAATTGTAGGCCATGGTCCTGAACTTTTCAAATACCGCCAGACTTATTACCAATGGGAAAAACGCCTGCATAATTCCGAGGAGGAAATAACGCTCCGCCAAAAAAAGCGGATAGATAAACAGGTCCAAAACCCACAAGAACAGCCCCATCACAAAGGAAATTACCTTGACAGGATATAAAGGAGTGACCAATGCATCATAAAGCAATGCCATTGCTTTGGCTGCGGCATCCCAGGCTCCTACATCCTGCTCAATATCGATATCCTGTAATTGAAGAGGGATTAACGCAGGGGCCGTATCGGTGTATTGTGTTTCAATGGCAACTAAAATTCCATCAAAAATGCCAAGTATCTGGGTCGAAAAAATAACCAGCAATACAACAGCGAAGTTTTTGGCAAGTTCTCCCGGGCTCAAACCCCAGGTATATCCATCCTTATCTGCAATACCTTCATTGTATTTTTTCAGGATATTGACAAGGAAAAACAGCACCGCGAGGGTTTTCATCCCGGTAATGGTGTACTGCGAGAAATCGCTGTTTTTGATGGTTTGGAAAACAGCATCCACGTATTCCAGACCTATTCCTAAAAATATTCCCCCGGCCACCATCAATACCCGATTTCCCTGTTATTGACCTTATCCTGCATTTCCCGGAACGAAATAATATCCCGGTATCGCCTGGTTTTCTGTTCAATCTCCGCGACCATTTCCCTGGATTGAAGTTCTTTTTCCTTGAGCACCATTGCTCGCTCGGCATCGGTCATTTTCAAATAATTGCTGGTAAGAATCTGATCAATGAAATCCAGATCTTCCAGGGAATTTTCAATTATGGTATTGAATGAATCTGAAATGCGGGTCACCTCTTCGGGTTTGATATACGGAGAATTTAAGATCCCCCGCAAGTCATCCCGGATCACCTCGAAAAGGATCTGGTTATTCCGGGCAAGTTCCTGTACAGCCTTTAACTGTTTCACCACATCATTTACCTTCTCGATATTCTCTTTTTGATCTTTGAGAAAATTCACTGTTTTTAGCAGTTGCGAAGTTTGCTTTGCCGATTCAATCAGTGATTTTGCAAGGCTTATAAAATTTGTGTTGTCATAAACCGGCATTCCCTGGCCTACCGCTTTTCCGCTTAGCAAGATGGCCATAGCGAGGATTAAAATTTTTGTTTTCATGAGTTATGTATTTAGTTGTTATTTGGTTTGTTTCGTGAATTGTAATATGGCCTTCTCCATATCCCCATGTTCCTCGTACATTTTCATGATGGCATCATTTTCAGCACCGTCGGTCAGGTAAGCGGCATACACTTCTTTGGGGACTTCCAGCCGAAAAACATTGCTCTCCTTCCCTATTTTGATGAACATCTCAGCATACTTTCTGGTTCCGGTGAAGTTGTTCCTGATGGATTTCAGCTGATTTAAATCGTGGTTGGAAAGGTTTAATCGTTTCCGGAGTTCATCGTAGCCTTTTTCATTCTGAAGGCTGTAGATAACCTGGGTGTTTTCAAGGATACTGGCCGATGTTGAATTGCCGGGAAGCTGATTGATGGATTGGAGGATAATCCCGATTGCCCCGTTTTGCTTCCGGATCGCCTGATAGTAAAACTCCACGCTTTCCAGTACATTCTCAAACTTCAGTTGCTTGGCAAATTCATCAAAAAGGATGATCCCCTTTTCAGCCTTGTTTTTCCAGATAGTACGTTGAATGGCCGATTTTATCAGCTTCAGCATCACCGATAGGATCTCCTTGTTGTCCTTTACTTCATCCAATTCAAAAACAATGAGCCGCTTATCCTCTATTTTATAGGTTTGATCCTCCCCTGCTTCAAATAGGAAACTGTAAATCCCATCCCCAACATATTCAGACATAATGTGGAGGAAATTATTGATGTTGAAGTAATCCGGATGGATCTTAAGATCCTCCAGGAGATCTACCCTGTGTCTCTCAACATAGCGGTAGAAGCTTTGTAGCGAATAGTTACCACTTACATTTAGGTAATAATCACGCAGGATTTTTTTTATGGAAACAGACTGCGCTTTTGTTATCTTGAGATCTGAAGCAAATAACTCGAACAGAAACTCCGAAAGGTCCTCAAGGCGTTCTGCAGTTAGATCATTTTCATTACTGATGTAAAAAGGGTTGATCCCTAAGCTCTTTCCGCTCTCATAGCGCAGGATGGTATACTCTTCAGGGTAAAGCTTCGCGAATTTCGTGTAGGATCCTCCAAGATCGATAATCACAAGGCGAACCCCGCTTTCAAAATACTGCCGGAGGATGCTATTGGCCAGAAAGGATTTGCCTTCTCCTGTAGGGGCGAAGATGGCAAAATTCCTGGCTTTGATACGCTTCTTTTTATCGTCCCAGACATCTTTCAAAACCGGGATATTATGTTCCCGGTCATTAAAGATAATCCCGGTTTCATCCGATTTATAATTGGTGTTATTGATAAAAAGGCACAAACTATGTTTTAGATCTGTGACGTACAGATCTTCATTGCAAAAATTGGAAGAGAAACAGAAAAAACTGTTGAGGAAGTAATTTTTGCGCTCCTCTCCCTGGGGGAAATAGGGGGATATATCCAATTCCTTAAATTCGGTTTTAATCCTGGAACCAATTCTGCTTAGGTTTTTAGTATCCCTGTCCCAATAGATCACATTGAGATGCCCGCGAATAATCCTTGAAGTATCATCTGCATTAATCTGATCCAGGGTATGCTGTATCTTTTTAAGGACGACCTTGTTCTGTGACCCAAAATTGGAGCTCTTATTGAGCTCTTCAATTTTCTTGTCCAGCAGCTTGCGCCATTTCTGTTTGTCATCCAGGTAAATAACCTGATTTACAATGTGGTTTTCATTTAGTGAAAGCCCTAAACCATCGATAAATCCCTGGTGAAAAACAAAATCATCGGAAGTAAAACGCTCATTGTTTTTACTGGTTTGAACACTTTCGCCAAAACACAATTCACTGTTTACCGCCAGGACATCAAAGTAATTTTCGCCAATATTGATAGGCCCCTTATCCAAAACAATGTTCGTATCAAAACCTTCATTGAATCCGTTGAAATATTCATTGGCAAGGCTATGGATCTCATTTTCTGAAAGGGGAAGCAGTTCTAGCTTCCTGCTGTTATTGATAAAGGAAACAGAATCATTAACCGCATTGAGAAAAACCTTCATGTTTTCCTCAAATTGCCCGGGAATGCCCTTGTTGATTTTCCTGAAAGGATTGACATATTTTGGATTATTCAGGCTCTTGTTGTCAGGGAGTATAAAAAACAGATAGCTTCGGTGTTCTATATATTCCCGATCTTTGAAATACCGATGCGTTGCCTTTTCCAAAAAGCTGCTATTGGGCAAATTTTCAGATGAATATGCCCGCTTTACATAAATATCCTGCTTATGCACCACGCAGCCCGTTGGCAACGATTTAATTGCCTGAAACCAGGAATTGTGGATTTCCTCAAAATCATTCTCAGACAAGGAATAGATCTCGGGGAGATTTGCCTGGTATCCAATTACCACATTGCCATTATTCGCGAAAATGATATTTCCCTGAATATCCACTATGGGCCTAAAATATGCGAGATTAATTTTGGTCATAATTGAAAAGGCTTGATTTTTTGTTGGTGATATTCTTCGGAAAAACACTTCTGAATTCAAAGTATCGTGAAAAGTTTGAAATCCTGGTAAGGCCTATATAGAGGCCTGTATTGAAAACAAATACACCGATTACAATTGAAAAGCTGAAAGAAAAAATAATGACAAGCAGCGATGCGATTACCGAAATCATCATCAGGGCGAAAAGGGAAATGGAGAGCCCCCAGATTAGCGCTTTTTTTCTAATATTTCTATAGATCTCAAAGCGCTTCATCAGACTACAATACTTATGAGGTACGTGAAAATTCCCACTACTGCGCCGGCAATGAGCACAAAGACCAAAACACGGGTGATGCCTTTTTTCAAATCGGCATTTTCCCCAAAGAAATGACCTGCATTGAATAGGAACCCGACCAGAAAAATAACCCCGAGTAGAATGGGGAAAATAATCCGGATGGTATCCGAAATCTCGGCTACTGAATTTTCAATCCCGCCAATCTGTGCGAAAAGCGGATATGAAAACAGCGATAAAAGAATTGTTGGGTAGATTGATTTTTTCATAACGTTCGTTTTTTGATCTGCTAAAGCAGAATGGCCTGATGAGGACCCTTTGATGGTTAATTTTTGAGAAATTTATTATGAAAAGGAAAGGTTGGAACAAACTGCTCAATATTTAACGTGAGTTGATGCTCAAGACGATAAAATTCTTATTAAACCGAATGAATCTTTGAATTTTATTTAAAGGAAGAAGAATTTAAGAAGCTTAGGAACTCGGTAATTGGAATCTTATAACAAACAACCTGGCATATTCCCACAGGTAAAAAATACTATTAGATGGAGAAAAAACTTGTTGAGAATTAGCTGGTACTGTTTATTTATATTTCTCTGGGTAAATTTGAAACTTAGATGAAGTGATTAGAAACACTGTGTTTATCCCAGGAAAATTTTAGGATAAAAGTGTATATTATTCGGAATATAACAGGTTAGCCTTCATTATTTGGAATGCAGCGTTCCTAACTTTAATATTAAAGCTCTTTAAGAATAATAATATAATTATCCTACATTTATAGGAATCAACTTAATTTCAATAATGAAAAAAAGAGAGAACATAGCCTTGGAATTTAATGAATTTTCTAAAAATTATACCAATGATATGAATGGCTGTGTACCTCATTATTTACAACTAGTTGCAAGCTTTGTAAAATATCTTCCTGACAATTTTAATCCAACTTCTATTCTCGATCTTGGCTGCGGTAATGGAAATATTACAGGGCAACTTATTCCTTATTTTCCAAATGCAACTTTTACACTTATAGATGCATCTAAGGAAATGATTAATCTATGTCGACACAAGTTCAACGGTTATAATTTTATTTATCACAATAAATATTTCAAAGACTTTATTTTCAATGAAGAAGGTTATGACTTAATAGTTGCGGGTTTTAGTCTCCATCATATAGATGATAAAGAGAAACAATCGATTTTTAAGGATATAAACTCTTCCTTAAAACAAGGCGGTATATTTTCGTACAGCGATTTAATGATAAGTAAAACTAATCCTGACCATCCAATGTTTTTGGAGCAATGGAATAAATTTGTGAATATCAGCTTTCCGGACGGTGAAAAATGGAAATGGATCATCGAGCACTACGAAGCATTTGACAAACCAACAGATTATATGAACCAAATAGAATGGATAAAAATTGCTGGATTTAAAAATACTCAAATTCTATTCAAAAAAGGATACTGGGTGTATCTTCAAGCAGTAAAATAAAATTAGGCTATAATAAGTCTTTTAAAGAAAAGAAAGGTTTTGGAAATAACGAAGGCTAAGTCGGTTAAGAGCAATTAGCGGGACCAAGTAAAAAACAACAAAGCCGATAAGTTCGCGTCCCTAATCCACGCCACTTGCCTTGACCAAGAACGTTAGCGGCAACCCTCGATCTGAAATTATCTATCCGAAAATAGAAATCCATGCTTGAAATACTCGCAAAATTTACGATTATAGGTTTTGGTATTTTTTTTACTTTTACAGGATTGCTTATGTTATTTCAACCTCAGAAAGTAAGGTCAATTTTGCAAAAAGCAGGAAGTACAACTTTCATTCACTATACTGAATTAGCAATTAGAATCATTCCCGGATTAGCCTTTCTAGTCTATGCTGAAAGTTCAAAATTTTCAATTGCTTTTCAGATAATTGGATGGTTCATTCTAATTCCCTCTTTGATCCTGATGATTATCCCAAGAAAGTTACATCATAAATTTTCAACCTCTTCCGCTGATATTCTTAAGCCATTTTATTTTCAATTGATATCTCCATTATCAATATTAATTGGCATATTAATAATTTATTCAGTAATATAATTTGCTAAAATAATTCTACAAAGGAGCCGCAGATAAAGAACCCTCCGCGCGGATGTTAATGGCAGATTTAATAGATTCTTGAAAGAAACTTTATCAGAAATATAAAAATCACCAGATACTCACGTTAATTTTTCCATCCCGGAACAGAAATTAAAAGGTGTGATTCATTTTTGAATAAAATTCTAAAATGGAGTCTAAAATCATATCCCGAAACCTGTTTCTAGTTGTTATTCTCTTAGTGGCTTATCCTGCTCTGGCGCAAATGGCTCCAAATAAAAAAATAACAATTGTTATTGATCCCGGCCATGGTGGAAAGGACAGTGGTGCAACAAGATATTATGAATTAAAAGAAAAAGATATCACCTTGAAATTAGGCCTTGAAATCCTTAACCTAAACTCAAAACAAAATCTTCTGGACATTTACCTTACCAGAACTACAGACACCCTCATTTCGCTTCACGACAGAGGCAAGCTTGCTAAAGCTTTAAAACCTGACCTCTTTATTTCCTTGCACTTAAATCATTCCCTAAATGCATCTGCAACAGGAACGGAGGTATTTGTAGCAAGAACACAATTGACCGAAAATCTAAAGGAATCAATAATTATTGCAAACGAGATACATACCTCACTTACCTCAACCCTTGGGTTCAAATCCAGGGGAGTCAAGTTCGCGAATTTTCAGGTACTTCGGGAAACGATACACTTTGTTCCTTCAATCCTCGTAGAGTTCTGTTTTATATCCAATAAGGATGAAGCCCAATATTTAAGTGAAAATTCCAACCTAAAAGCGCTGGCATACTCAATCCTGAACAGCTTAATTAAATCTTGGAACTTATGAGAGCATTATTTGTGTTGTTAGCCGGACTGGCTAACGCCCTTGCCCATAACTTCACTAAAAAGATACCACAACAAGAGTATGACCGGGAAAGAGAATACCTGAACCCTTATCCCCCACTGATTATTGAGATCAAACAAACCAAGACTTATCATGTAAGAAAGACCAATGCCATTGCCTATAAAAACAATTTTTACAGTGTTCCGATGGGTACTCACAAGGGCACCCACACCCAAGGTGATTCTCAAAGAAGCAGCTGATATCCTGGAAATCTACACTGCTGATCAGGAACTGATCTGCACCCATAAAATCTCTTCCAAAAAAGGACAGCTCATCGCCAATACCAACTACAAAAGGGATACTCCCAAAAGCCTGGATCAAATGATGCTCCTGGCAACCTCTTATTTTACTGATAAATAAGCAACCATAAGCTACCAAGATACCTCAGGGACCATCCGCAGGTTATTTTAAAGGCGTTCAGCCGACAGTGCCCTGGATTTTTTGTTTAGAAAATGAAATTCTAAGTGGGTATGAGTTTGAACAGGTACTCTTTGTTGAGGATCCCCAGATCCCTTTTTTACAAAAGGGAATCCGGCTCCTAGATAAAAACAATTTAGAAAAAGCCCACCAGATTCCGGAGAAAAGTGATACGGAACTATGAAAATATCATTAACCAATAATGCAACTATGACTTAAACAGAACAAATTGGATATTCCGGTGATGCTGACCCCCCCGTTCAGGCCATACTGACCCCCCTAAGGATTTTGGTCAAAAAGATAAGATAATGACAATATTACAGTTTTTTTCTTAGACTTTCTCCCTTCAATTCTATTCGATGTGAGGTATGTACTAATCGATCTAAAATTGCATCAGCGATGCTTGCTTCCCCAATTATTTCATACCAGCTTGCCACTGGGAGCTGGCTGGCAATAATAGTGGATGATCTTCCATGGCGGTCCTCAATAATTTCCATCAGATCCATTTGCTGTTTTCTGTCCAGGTGTGCCAGGCCAAAATCATCCAGGATCAACAGGTTTGCCTTTGCCAGCTTATCAAAGAATTTCAGGAAGCTTCCGTCAATACGGGTCATTTTGGTCTTCATCATTAACTTTTGGGTATTATAGTATAGCACTTTATGCCCCTGACTACAAGCTTGATGTCCTAAGGCTGATGCTAAAAAACTTTTTCCGCAACCAGTAGCGCCGGTCAATAGGATGGATTCTCCTTTTTCAAGATAGGAACCACTGGTGAGTTCTGTGATTTGTGTTTTATTGATCCCTCTAGAGGCATCCAGACTCAGCTCCTCCACGCTAGCCTGGTACCTGAACTGTGCACTTTTTTTCAGGCGTTCAAACCGGCGGTGGGTTCGGTCTTCTGCTTCCGCTTGCAATAAAACTTCCAGGCCTTCCCCAAAGGAGAGTTCGTGGTGCTGCCGGGTTTCTACCATGGCTTTCCAGCTGCTGTGCATGCCATTAAGCCGTAGCTGTGTTAATTGATTTTCAATGGTACTCATAGGTGTATTAATTTATTAGGTTACTTATTTATAAGATGATGCTCCCCGGATATTCCCATGGGGTGGCAGGGATTTCACTACAGGCTCCTCGGGGTATTCAGTCATCCTGTTTTCCAGGACTTGTTGTAAGAACTTGTAAGAGTAATTCTGATGTTCCAGCGCTATGGCGCAGGCTTTGGTAAAAGGTTCGAGGTTTGTTTTTCGAGCCAGGTTCAGGACTCCTTCACAGGTTTTATAAAGTTGCTCGGGATATTTATCTTGTTTAAATAAGGCCTCCATATACTGATACAGGGTCTCTGAATGATTATAGCCGCGTTGCAGATAATACGTAGGACTTCGTTCTTTGTAGTACTGATGATGAGAACACAGGTGTTCCTTGCGGGTGGTATACCCGCCTTTCCGGTGGTTCCTGGGATGTGTGGCAATCAGATTTGCTTTGTGGTATATCTTTACCAGGGATCGGGTGTAGATCACCTTAACTCTCATCCCGATATAGGTGAAGGGTACACTGTAATAATGCTTATCCATACCCAGATAGATATGATTGTTCTTGGCCACCTTATGCTCTCTATAGTACTTGATCTCGAAGGGCTCCGCAGGCAAAGGCTGTAGGGTATGTTTCTCATCAGCCAGGAATTTTTCTTCCCTGCAGTATTCTTTCTGTTGCATACGGGTTTGGTTATGATCTTTAACTTTCTGGGCAATAGCCTGGTTCAGTGAAGGAAGATCAAAAAAAGTAAGGTTGCGAAGTTTAGCGTATACCCGGCTATAGATAAGCTTCACCTGGTTTTCCACCAACGATTTATCCTGAGGTTTTCTCGGGCGTGCAGGGGTCACCGAAGTCCCAAAATGATTGGCAAAATCCTCCAGTGCCTGGTTAATATCCGGTTCATAGGGATCGGCTTTAATCACGGCAGCTTTAAGATTATCCGGGACCAGGGTTTGAGGTACTCCGCCAAGTTCCTTTAAGCAACAACCCAGGGCATAGATAAAATCTTCCATCTTTTGGCTGGGTACAGCCATCGCGAAGCAATAGTCGGAATACGGCAGGCAGGCCACAAAAACCTGAACTTTAATCTCTTCTCCAGTCTGCCTGTCAACATAGGATAAAAGTTTCCCAGCAAAATCCACATACAGTTTATCGCCCGGTTTATGATCCAATACCATGGATGGTTTGCTACTGCGCAGGTATTGCTGAATATGGTAACAGAACTGGCCGTAGCTGTAAGGACTGGGGTTGCCAGCTTTATATTCTTCCCACAGCACCTGGCGGTTAACACCTACTTTCTTAAGTTCTTTGCTAAAATAATCCAACTGAGCTTTGAGCTGATCGTAGCGATCGTCTTTGTAGGCAGGGTTTCCAGAACATAATTTTCCCTCTAATACAGGATCCTCCAAAGCCAACAAAACATCTATTACGAGATTGCTTTCTGTAGCTTTTTGAATATAATCTTTCACGGTATTTTTACTGATCGACAGGACCTTGGCAATGGTTTTCTTTCCTTTTCCCTGTTGGTGCAGGCGAAGTATTTGTTTTACTTGACTCATTGGTTTTGGTTTTCCAGCCATTAGTTATCTTTTTGATGGTATTCACCAAATAAACCAAAACCAGAAAGAAAATAGCCAAGGGGGGGGTCAACATGCTCCCAAATAAATCATCCAGAGGGGTCAACATGCTCCGGAATAATCTAAAATTTAGCTATCTTCTTTTTTCTAAGGGGGGGCAGCATCCGCCAGAACGGCAGCTGCCTATAAGGTGGGCTTCAGGGGGGTCAGCATGCTCCAGTGTATCCACAAATCAAGCAACATTGTAAACAGTTGAAATTAACTGCCCTGGCATCCCATCTGGAGACTACCATAGCAGAAGCTAAAAAGGAAAGCACCAACTATTTAGAACTGATCAACAGGCTTATGAAAAAGGAAGTGGCTCCTCGAGGAAAAAAGAATCTGGATAGATGCATTGTACAAGCCCCCTTGCCAATGAGCTCCAACCTGGACTTGTATGACTTCAGTGTTTCCAATAGTCTGGAGAAACAACATCTCAACCAGCTAAGGGAACTTCAATGGCTGGAGCAAAATATTAATATCATCTTACTTGGTCCATCCGGGGTAGGAAAAACGTATCTCGCGGCCGGAATGTGCTTTGATGCGGTGGATAAAGGCTACAGAGTCTATTTCAAGAGCATGGAGAAGCTGACAAAAAACATTGAAGCTCAAGGACGTTACAAGAACTGCTGCAGCGCAATACGAACGTATTCTCGCACACACACCTGCTGGTCATTGATGATATTACGATGTTCCCTGTGACACAGCAGGATGGGGTAGCATTTTTCAATCTCATCAATGAACTCCACGATAGAACCTCACTGATTATTACCAGTAATAAATCCCCCCAACAATGGGCCGATATGCTTAAGGATGATGTCCTAACAGCATTGTCGGATCGTATATTACACCGCTGTGAGATCATAAAATTAAACGGTAAGAGCTATCGGGAACACCGCAAAACCATATTTGCTAATAAAGAAAATTAACCTAAATTGGACTCAAAATCGTACATCCTTATTTTCCATTTTTACTACATCCTTAATTGCCGAAAACCATACATATTTGTTTTCCGGTAACATTCAATCCAATATTTTGGTGTTATTTGCTTTTCATTTCTTTCATTCTTCCCAATACATCAAGCCCTTGCTGATATAAGTAGTACAAAATATCAATATATACCCAGTTTTCTGCCAGTTTATCATTTTCTCTTCGATAAATATCAACGATTCTCATTTCGGCTATAACGTCACTTTTCGGGAGTCCTAAAAATCCTCCTTTGTTTTTATTATTTAAATTTGGCCAGCCAAAAAAACCGCAATAATTGCCTTCTGCAAATCTAGCTATGTGCCCATTAAACACTTTATCTGATAGATTCTCTCTAAAAGGATACTGATGCTGTTTTTGATACCGCTCTATAGTATAGGAGGCTCCTATCCCTGTAGGTCCATACCATATCATATCTTCATTCCATGTTCTTGCTAATAATTCTGGCGGGCACTTATCATTTTTAGATTTGTTAATTTTGTCTAAATCAGCAATCATTTTATTGAGTACTTCTATAGTCTTTTTAGCTTCTTTTGGATCTTGTTGATCTAAAAGGATACCATCATGAGTACGAGGACCTGGATAAATAAAAGCAGTTCCTGTCATTTGTGGAAGCGGATAATGTCCAGCTTGATCCATGACACTTAATACATCACAAAAGAGGGCCGTCTCAGCAATTTTATTTCCTTCAACACGATGAAATTCGGCATAACGCAAAAAAATCATTTTCCCTGTATGAGGTATTCCTAACCAATCTTTATCAAACAACCCTAATAGATTGCCCACACTTACTACCCATTGTGTTTCTCCTTTATCACAATCATTGGCACCTGCAAAAAACATATCTTCTCTCCTTTGTATAGGAGAAAACGATTCCCTTAAAGGTTTCCAAAAGGTTTCTACTACAGCTTCAGCCCCGTATTGTTCATAAAAAGGATGCATACCGCGCCATTGGTAATTTTCGGTAGTATATTTCTGTAGTACCGCTTCCATTTCTGCATCTGCTGCACGGTCAAAATCTGCTATATAATCTCTAACAATCTGTTTTATTTCTTGAAAATCTGCCATTATTAATATATTTTAGAATAATTATAAAATGTGAACCTATTAATAAAGGTATCAGCTAAATCAACTCCTTCATCCTAGAAAATACATCAACCCCTATTTGATGATAAACAGATAAAATATCTATCAAGACCCAGTTTTCTCGAATCACGCCATTTTCACAACGCCAAAAATCAAGACTTCGTAAGGTTATTTTTTGATTCGAAGGAGCAATACCCAGCCAGCCGTCTTGCTCTATCACCATTTGCATATTGGGCCAACCCGTTACCGCGACATAATCACCCTCCGCAAAAAAGCATGTATTTTCTTTTATAGTATTTCGGTTTGGCATTGCTTTCAAAAATGGTATTTGATGCCAATTCCGAAATCCACTAATTCCGCGCATAGCGCCAATACCAGCAGGCCCGTACCAATTGAATTTTGGATGCCAATATTGATCTAATGCCATAGCTTCTTCACCTTCTTTGTTACGACTAATCCCGTTCAGCATGTCTAAAACCAACTTCAGGCTGGTCTTAGCATGTTCCGCTGTTTTAAATTCGTATGACAAACCGTCTTGAGTGGCTGGAGCAGGAACAACACATTCAAGTCCTAGACTAGGTGTCATGGGCCAAACCTTTGCTTGCATCATCACTTGCGGGATATCCCAAATTGCCTGCATTTCTACCACTTTTTCATCTTCGATTTTAAAATACTCGTGATAACGCATAAAAACTAAGTGCCGAGTGGGAGGAATATCCAACCACGGTTGCTGAAAAGTACCTACATAATGACCACCACAACCTACCCAGTTACCACACTTTTCAGAAGACCCTGCTATAAAAATAAAATCTCTTCGTTCTAGGTCTGGAATAGCCGTTAATAGAGGTAAATAGGCGGTTTGAAAAAGTGCTTTGGCATCTTGTAATGTTTCAAAGGGAAAGGATAAACGGATGATTGCCTCTTTTGCAAAAACAGTTTGTAGCTGTGCCTCTAAAGTTGCAATGTCACAATCGTATAAGGCATCTCTAAAACGTTGGATAAGTTGCTTATTTTTATGATGAATACATTTGCTCATAATGCTGTTTTTTTTTGTAATCATGAAAGCGGTCGACCGCCATCTACTGGAAAAACACAGCCAGTAGAAAAAGTAAACGTTTCTATAATACTAATTAAAGCTTTGGCGATATCTTCTGCTTCGGCGATGCGTGCCAAGGGGGTTTTGTCTTTTTGTTCTTGAATATAATCTTCTGAAAATGTTTTAGCATATTCGCCCATTACCCAGCCCGGTGCTAGTGAAACAACTCGCACATCTGGTGCTAAGGAACGACCAAGCGAACGCGTCATAGAATCCATGGCGGCTTTCGAGGCGCAATAAGCGACATTGCTGCCCACACCAGTTCGTGCTGCAATAGAAGAAATATTAACTATTATTGCATTTTCTCCTTTTTGTAAAAGTGGGTAAAAGGCTCGAATACAGGCAAAAGCACCTCGCACATTGACTTGAAAAATACGGTCAATCCATTCATCTGTTAAGCCCTCTAAATCGCCATGTGGAACTGGCTTTGTTATGCCAGAATTATTAACTAAAACGTCTAATTTCCCGTACTGTGTGGTTACAAAATTTACCATTTCTTGCAGCTCCTGACTATTGGTGATAGAGGCTTTAAAAGTAGTATGATTAGCGGGTTTTAAACGTGCTAAAATCTGGTGCGCTTTGGTACTATTAGAATTATAATTAACAATAACTTGATAGCCGTGCTCAGCTAATTGATAGCAAATTTCTGAGCCTATTCCCCCACTTCCTCCTGTTACTAATGCTGTTTTTTTTGATTTCATTTTAAACTTTTAATTAATAAGATTTTCCATTAATAGTAAAAATGCTATGGTAAAAACAAAGAATCCTAACAAATAGTAACTTACCTTGTCTAGCTTACCAGGAATAACATACCAACCATTTTCTTTTGCTGGTTTGTTTTCTAATTTAGCCTGGGCTCTTTGTCCAGGTATTGAATATAGCGACCATTCTTTTTGTTTGCCATCGATGATAATACTCGCAATGATTGAAACAAAAACATTAACTAAAGCACCAATAACTGCATACCATGTCCATGCTATATCTGTGAATTGTTGTACAAATAACAGTACAATAAAACCAACACCAACACCAACCAAAAGTCCTTTTTCGGTGGTTTGTTTAGAATAAAACCCTAAGACATACATGCTTAATTTAGCTCCTACAAAATAAGAACCAATCTTAGTTAAGAGTTCTAATATTGAACCCGTAGTACTAGAGAAAGCAATAGCAGGTATAATGATTATAATAGCCCAAAAAACAGTTGAAATTCGTGCTACCTTTAGATAATGTTGTGGTGTTTCGTTAGGCCTATAATACTTCTCGTAAAATCCATTTGTTGAAATTGTTGAGAAAGAATTTAACGCAGATGACAAACTAGACATAGTTGCTGATAGTACTGCCGCAGCTATAATTCCTATAAAACCAGGAAACCCTTGTTTTTCAGCGAATTCTAGCATAATTGTATTATCATTATCAAATACTCTTCCTTGATAGTATTGGTAAAAAAGAACACCTATAAATATGAATAAAAAGTAAATGAAAAATGCTCCAAAACCCATTAAAGCCAAAGATTTCTTTGCATCACCAATATTCTTCGCACCCAAAGTTCTTTGCATCATCATTTGGTTAGCGCCATAAATCGTTACGTGATATACCGTCATGGCTATAATACCGGCCCAAATAGTTGTATCTACCGTAGGATCTGTACTTAAATTTATGGGGTTAACTTTACCTTTTTCTTTTAGAATAGAAAGGGTATCAATTAAAGATTCCGGGAGTTGATTTATGAGTATAACAAGTACGATAATCCCTCCAGCAAGGAAAATTCCCGATTGCAACACATCTGTCCAAATAACAGCAGTTATACCGCCTAAGGACGTGTAAATCAACGTAACAATAGATACTATAATTATACTTACAATAACATCTATACCCGTTATATACCCAATAACAAGTGCGCCCCCGTATAAAACAGCCGCAGAAGATAGTAATTGAGTAAGCATAAATATTACTGAAATTACTACTCTTGAGGCATTACCAAAACGCTTCTCTTGATATTCATAAATAGAAACAACACCCGTTTGCATAAAAAACGGAACAAAGAGAGACATCACTATAATAATAACTAGTGGATAATTAAGATGAATTGCAATAACGGATAATCCTGATTTATAAGACCAGGCAGGAGCACCTAAAAAAGTCATAGCGCTCACGTATGTTGCTAAAACAGAAATACCTATAGCCCACCAAGGTGTAGTTTTTTGTCCAATATAAAAATCGTTAGCTGAAGTAACTTTTTTCAATAAAACAAATCCTAGTAATAAATTTGCTAAAAGATAGATAATAATAATTGACCAGTTCAAGCCTCCTAGCTTGTCCATACACAGTATTTTAAATTGATATAATCAGCTTTAATTTTTAAATGATAGCTAGTAATTTACTTACTATATCTTTCAATTCGGATATCTGCTTGTTTTTTATGGCCTGCAAAACCTTCAATTTCACATAGACGAGAACAGTAACCCCCTACTAAAACACTTGCTTCATCTGTTGTTATTTTTTGATAGGTGCAAGTTTTAATAAACTTACCTACCCATAATCCTCCTGTAAAACGTGCTGACTTTTGAGTGGGTAATGTGTGATTGGTGCCAATAGCTTTGTCTCCATAAGCAACATTGGTTCTATTTCCCAAAAATAGGGCCCCATAATTTGTCATGTTATCTTTAAAATACTCAGGGTCTTTTGTGTTGACTTGAACATGCTCACTAGCAATATCATCTGCCACTTGAACCATTTCTTCATAGCTATCCACTAAAATGATTTCGCCGTAATCATCCCATGATTTACTTGCCAAATCAGCTGTTGGCAATACTGCTAGTTGTTTCTTGACTTCATCTTCAATTTGCATTGCCAATGCTTCACTATTCGTTAATAAGATAGCAGGAGAATTTGGGCCGTGCTCTGCTTGCCCTAAAAGATCGGTAACTACCATTTCTGCATCGGTAGTATCATCGGCAATAACTAAAGTTTCTGTAGGACCTGCTAATAGATCAATACCAACACGACCAAACAATTGTTTTTTTGCTTCAGCTACATATTGATTCCCAGGACCTACAATCATATCAACTTGCTGCATACCTACAAGACCATAAGCCATAGCTCCCAATGCTTGTACTCCTCCTAGAATATAAATGTCATCTGCTCCTCCTAAATGCATAGCTGCCACTGTTTCAGCCGGTGGAAAACCTGTTTTTGGATCAGGTGGTGTGCAGGCAATAATCCTTTTTACTCCAGCAACTTTGGCTGTAAGTACACTCATATGCGCAGATGCTACCATAGCATATTTTCCTCCTGGAACATAACAACCAACGCTATTTACAGGAACATTCTTGTGCCCTAAAATTACTCCCGGCAGAGTCTCAATTTCCACATCTCTTAAAGCAGATTTTTGTATTTGAGCAAAGCGACGAACCTGCGCTTGAGCCCATTTAATATCTTCAATTATTTCTTTAGGAATAGTTGAAATTATTTCATCAATCTCATTTTCCGAAAGTCGAAACGATTTTGGGCTCCATTTATCAAATTTAGATGATAACTCACGTATAGCTTCATCGCCTCTTTGTTCTACATCAGATAGAATACTTTCTACTATCTGTCTTGTTTTTAATTGGTTTGCTGCAGATTCATCTGCTGCCATTCCCTTTTTAATATATTTAACTGCCATTTTTATTGATTTTTGTTGTTATTATTTTATTAAAAAAATCTAAATCTCTTTGAATTGCCATAACTCTATTTTCATCTTTAAAAAGATGGTTTTTACTATTATAAGTATAGAACTCAAACTTTTTATTATGTGTAAATAATTTTGATGCTAATGCTACTGACCATTGGTAAGGAACCGATGTTTCCCATTGTGCATGATGTAAAATTAAAGGGGCTTCTATATCTTCTATATAATTAATGGCATCTCCAGAGTTTATATCATATTCAAAATCTAAATTACTTATAACTTCATTTAATTTGCTTTTATAATTTTGAATGGATTCATTGGTTATTTTACTATTATTTTTATCATAATATTTGCCATAGTACAATGCCTGCTCTATTGTAGATGCTGAAACTCCTGCCCAAATACTAGCTGCTTTAATTTGCTTTGAGACTAGTAGTGTTTTTAATCCTACATCTCCTCCCATAGAATGACCTAAATAAAATACATGGTCTGTATTACCTTCTTCTAACTGGTTTAATGCAGAAATAAGGTTTAATACATCTATTGCATAAAAAGTGCTTGCCAAGTAACTTGTCTGGGTGTATTCAAAACCTTCAGAAATATTGTGTCCTCTATAATCTGGTGTAATCACCAAAAACCCATTTTCAGCATAGGTTTCTGGAATCCCTCGATAATAGTCTCCTGGTCGCCAATCTTTACCTGTTTTTGTGCTTAAACCATATTTTTCAGGTTCAGGATGAAATCCATGCCCAAAAATTAATATGGGAAACCCTTTTTTAGGTTTTTCTGATTTTGGAATTGTAACCAAAGCATATACTTTAAGGTTATCGGACAAATAAGATATAAGTTTAGATTTATAGTTATCAGAATCTTCTAGGTTTTTCTCAAAGCTCATTTCTGAAATGTATGAGCGCTCTTGCAATCCTTTTATTGAAATAGGTGCTACTTTGTTAATTATCTCTTTCTCTATCTTAACCTTTGCTTCTTTTTTACAAGCAAAAACACAACAAGAGAATATAAGCAAACACATCAATAGTGATTGTTTGCTTATATTACAACTGTATGTAGTGTGTTTTTTCATGAAACCAATTTTGGTGCTTTAGGGTAATCTTCACCTACAACAAAATATGCAAATCCATAGGTTTTAGCCTTAATACTCCTTATTGCTCCTTTTGGGAAAGTAAAAATATCACCATTTTTTAGGGTGGCACTTATTTCTTCCCCATTATGCGAACAGGATATTTCGAATTCACCACGGTGGACCAACATGACTTCAACCTCATTACGACTGTATTTACCTGTTCTTCCAGAACTATCACTTTGTAATCCATAGACATTAAATCCATCTCCATTAGGATCTCCTGGATTAGCTGAAAATTGATGGTCACGACTATCTTGCGGTCCTAAAACATCTATCCATCTTAACGTATTTGGAGTTTGATTTGCAAAATGCTTATAGGTAGACTCTTTGTAAGTGCCAACAAAACCTACATGCTCTTTCATTTGCTCTATGGTATATTGGTCAAAAGTTTTTAATTCGTTTTCTGATAAAGCTGGCATACGTTCTAATCCTTCTGGAACTTTCTCTCCAATAGTGGTATCAACTAATTTTCCATTTTCTAAAAGTACCAAACCATAGTCTTTAGCTTCTTCAATAACTCTTGGCAACCAAACAACACCGCCACCAGCATCATCATGACCTAGAATCGAAAATATCATTCCATACTCATCCCCCACGTTTTCAAAGCCTCTAAACATATTTGTTGGTAATGAAATAATATCTCCTGGATGCAAGATAATCTCGCTTTTTTCATCATTATTCCAATAGAAGCGCCAGTGACTGCTATATACCATAAAAACTTCTGCTGTAAAATGAGAATGTGGCGAGTTTTTAACTCGTGGCGGTTGTCCAGCTGCACCAATACAAAAGCCATGTTTTTCTGAGAGATTCACTTTTTGATGAGTGCTTTCTGACACACCTCCACCAATAATACTGTAATTATCTTTTAGATTACTACCTGGTGTTTTGGCATCTATGAATGCCGCTTTACAAGGTATTAAATCTTCATATCGAATTAATCTTTCTTTGAGCATCTCTTTTAAAATTTAATTATTGTTTTGTTTTTCTTTATTTAATAGTTCAAAAACATCAATCCCTAACTGCTTTAAAACATGAGGCATATCAATGAAAACCCAATTTTCCCTTAATCTGTCATCTTCTCGCCTCCAATAATCTACTACTCGTAATGTTATTTTCTTCCCAGTTGCTTTTAAACCTAACCAACCATCGCCATTATGCGATCCATACATTGCAGGAAATCCAAAATCACAGGAATAGTTACCTTCTGCAATTTGTGTAAAATAATCCTCCTCTTTCTTTATGGTAATCCCTCTGTCTGGAAAAGCGGTTATAAAAGGGATTTGGTGATTTTTTTGAAAGCCCTTTAAGCCTCTTGTTGTACCAATCCCAGATGGACCGTACCACATCATATTTTCCACATCCCAAAATCGTTCTTGCCCCATAGAATTTAATGTTTTTCCATCATAGCTTCCTAATCCATTTAACATTGCATTGGTTAAATCAATTGTTTTTTTGTCTTCAATTGGGTCCGTATTATAATTTATGATACCATCTCCTGTCATTGGTGCAGGAGGAATCAATTCCACACCCTTGTTAGGGAAAAGATTAAATCCAGCTTGCCTTATAACATCAAGCATATCAAAGAAAAACCAGGCTTTTATAATCTTTTTATCTTCCATCATAAAATGAACAGCATAACGCAACCATGTTGGTTGTTGATTGGCCGGAATACCTAACCAATCTTTTGTAAAAGTGCCTATAAAATTTCCTGTACAACTGACATAACTTCGTTCTTCATAATCTCCACCAAGAAGAATATAAGGGTGATTTTCTATAGCTGTAAATGAATTTAATAAAGGAGTCCAAAAACTATTGTTGAATTCTTTAATACCAGTTAATTCTTCAAAAGGACTTGTAATATTTACAATAACGTTTTCGTCAAAATATGTTTCTAAAACATTATTAACGTCAGCGATTTTTGTTTTATTCATTTCCTTAAAAAAGGAGGTGATTAGGATTTTATTTGCCGTTTTCTTATGTTCTAAATCTGCAGTCATTAATTTTTATTTATTTCTCTTTTTAGTAATTGAAATACATCAATGTTAAATTGTTCAAGTGGATCTATCATTACCCAATTCTCTTTGAATTATTATCTTCTCTTCTCCAAAAATCCATAACCCTTATAGTAAACGATTTATGAGATAGTTTTAATCCAAGCCAACCATCACCCATATGTTTGAAGTCCTTTATAAGGTATCAAAAATGACATGCATGATTTCCTTCTGATATATTTACAAAGTTTGTAGATAAGTTTTCTTCGTTTTGTTTTAATTATAAAGTTGACATAGTGCATCAAAGCCATCATAAACCATCCATTCATCTGTAATTTTCCCGTTTTCAATATTATAATGACTTATTATTGGAACGAAAACCTCATCCGCTGAATCTATCCCAAAAATCCCAGATTTTGTTGATCTTCCTCTAATGTACCAACGTGCTGCAATTTCAGTTGAATTGCCTTTTCTATTTGATGTAATGCGATCAACATTTATAGTTACTTCTTTAAAAGAATTTAAAATAGATTGTATATATTCTTCTATATTATTAACACCACGAACATCCTGATTACATATTGCATGAAGTGTGCTGTTTTCTGAAAAATAGTTTTCTATCTCAGCTAATGCTTTATTTTTCCAAACATTAGTAATTAAAGAATACACTAAACCTTCTGGAAATGATATATTTTGTGCTTCCATTTCTATAGGTGAGTTAACGGATATTGACATGGGATTCTCTTTATAAGTCACATCTTTTTTGGCCATTTCTACAGGGTCAAAACCGAGTTGTAGCAAAATGTATAGATTATCTCTTACGAGCCATTCTTCATATATTTTATTGTTGGCAATTTTACAATCTGCAATGGTTCTAAAGCTGATTTTTTTACCTGTAGACATTCCATAAACAGTACTACCTTGGTTTGTAGCGGTAGATAAAATACGGTGTGAGGAATAGAAGTCTCCATTATTATCTGTTGACCAAATCACAGCTTCTCCTTGCATCTTTCTATCTGGGAAAGAGGAAAGTGTATCATTTGTGCCCCCAATTACTTTTTCTACACCGTTTATTTTTCTTGCTCCTGTATGAATTAATATGTCTTTTTCATAGGTTTCATTAATTACTTCTACGTCTTTTTTTTCCCAGATATCTTCCGTTATCTTTAATATATAATCAACAATATTATGATACTTACTTTCAAACCCTGGTAGATTTTGTTGTAAGCCATCTCTTTTCAATTGTTCAGTTTCTATATATATCATTTGTGTCGTCAAATCTTCAGTTTTTAGTTTGTAAAAATATTTTTTAAAGCAACGGTTTGCTCTTTCGCATACTCGGTTAGCATCATGCTATCAGATTTAAGAGCTATAAACTTAAACCCTTTTTCAATCATTTTTTTAGCATCTTCTATGGTTGCGCACCAAATTCCTGCTACTAAATTACGTTGCTGGCATTCTTTTAATACAGTATCTATTGCTTGGTCAAAAAAGCCTGTAGTGTCATTTTTGGTAGTTGCTTTTATCGACAATTTTAAATCTCCTGAGCCAATAAAAATGCCGTATAATCCTTCAACTGAGCATATCTCATTAATATTTTCTAAGGCTTGAACGGTTTCTACCATTGCGAAGGTGAGAATTTCATCATTCGCATAATCACCATAATCCATTCCTGCATAAACTCTTGCTCTTGTTGGCCCAAAACTTCTATAGCCTAATGGAGGGTATTTACAAGCCCCTACAAAAGATTCACATTCTTCTTTGTTGTTGATCATCGGGCAAATAATGCCATAAGCACCCCCGTCTAATAGTCTCATGATTTCTCCAGGACTATTCCAATTTGCTCTAGCAAGAGGCACAGTTTCTGTTGTTGATATGCCCTGCATCATTTGTATAGCCGTTTCTATGCTTTGCAACCCGTGCTGCATATCTACAGCTACACAATCCCAGCCAGCATTTGCCATAACTTCAGCACTCCAGGAGTTTGGTATATGCAACCAACCACACGCTACTGTATTATTGGATTTTAATAATTTTTTTAGTTTATTTTGACGCATAATATTTAATTTTTATTCCACCAATCAATTATTGCTTTATTAACTGAACGAGGTTGTTCTAGTGTACTTAAATGCCCACATTCTTCGATAATTTTCAACGCTGAAATAGGGATGGCATCTGCCATTTCTTCGTGTAATTGTACTGGACAGATAGTATCTTCTCTGCCTGTTATTATTAACGTAGGACATTTTATGTTTTGTAAATCCTTTGTACTATCTGGTCTTCCTAATTGCGCTTTAACTTGATTAAAAAAACCATCAATACCTACATTAATCGCCATGTCTAAAATAGTGTCTCTCAATTCTTTTTTTTGAGCATTTTTTGGATGTAACATAGCATCTATTAAAATATTAGAGGTAACCTCTTTAAATTCTCCTAAATAAGCCATCCCTACAAAACGTTGTAGATTAATCTTGGTTTGTTCCGATGGTTTTTTGTAATTTGTATCTAACAGGATTAACTTTTTAATTCTATCAGGTGCTTGCCTAAGTAATTCAAAAGCAATAATACCTCCGTACGATAGCCCCATTATGGATAAATCGCCCGAATACGTATTTAATATATTTTTAGCGACCTGTTTTAAACTATTGGAACTGCAAGTACTTGCGACATAGCAATCTGCTACATCTGTTAAGTCTTTTTTTTGATATTTAAAAAGAGAATCATCACAAAGAGTTCCTGGTATCATTATTAATTTTTCAGCCACAAGAAGAGATAATAATTTTAGGATTTACAAATTATCTAAGGGTTGATTAACCAAAAACATTTTCTATGTTTCTGGTTAATTTCAACACAAACTAATTCAAAAATGTATTAATTCTGATACCAATGCTTAGCAGTAATTATATCACCGCCAATGTTTGATGCTGCTGCTTGGTAATTAGAAGAATTCACAGATTGCTCTAAAGTTGGGTAAAACACCCTTGTCGGCACTAAACCATCCGTAAATGTAGTTGCTAAAGATCCTGGAACTAGGTTTGGAAGCCCTGTTCTTTTATGAGTACCCCACATTGATAGTGTGTTGTTAAAGAACATGGCTTTCCATTTTTGATTTATTAAATTAGGTAAAGTACCATCCCATGCCACATCTGGTCTTGTTAAAAAATTTTCTGGCATCGCTAAATTCCAATATGCTAGATTAGCGGCAATTCCATTATCATAATAACTTTTAGCTGTAGAAGTAGAGATCCAGTTATTTAATCTTGCCTCAGCTAAAATAAATTGTACTTCTGCATAGCTTATGAATACGAAATCTAATAACCCTTTATTGTCTTGGAACTTTGTGGTGAACTGAGAAGCGAATAACTCTGCATTTCCACCTGTCCCTTGTGCTACTTCTCTAGTTGTACCGCTTTCAACTCCTACAAATGGACCGGAAGACACACTCGGATCAATTGGTTTGTCCGCAAAAAATGCCAATCGCGGATCGTCATCTGCATCATCTGTTGGATTTACGCCATCTAACATACTAACAAATCTTTCCGAAGGACTTAATCCTCCTAAAGCGGAAAGTAGTGAGAAATCAGAAGTATTTGGTGCAACACCAGTAAAGTCATAAATAGCAGCTTCTGCATTACTTGCAATAATTGGATATGTTGAAGGATCAGAAACAATTGTTTTTATTTGATTGGCTGCATCAATGGATCCATTGTTTGAAAGCCTTAATAAATAGCGTAATCGTAACGAGTTTGCCATTTTTCTCCATTTCAATACATCGCCCTCAAAAAGTATATCTCCACCTAAAACAAAACCTTCTGTATCACTATCAAAAGCGGTATTTGCTTCTTCTAATAGGTTTAATACCTGCGGGTAAATATCTTGCTGTTTATCATATACTGGCTGCACATTATCCAACCCTTTTAAAGCTTGAGAATAAGGAACATCGATCCACAACTCGGTTAGTGAAGCCAAATAAAAAGCATTTAAAGTTTTTCCAGCACCAACATATGCATTTAGCCCGTTGGCTTGTCCATAAGCAATAGATTCATTACTATCTCTCATTCCTTTATATGCAGCAGACCAAAATTTGCTAAATAAATCTATGCCAGAAGCAAAGTCGTAAGCATCTAATTCATTTTCATTTCTATAGACTTTATACTGCATTATTTGATCTGTTAACTTCATTTGAACATTTAAATGGGGATTTAAAGGCCCAAAAATTGAACTTGGTAATAGTGTTCCAGAATTGGCTTCTGTTGGTAAATTTGAATCAACATTCATATCTTCAAAACCGTCTGTACAAGAGGTAAAAAAAAGCAAACTCAATATTATTAATTTGATTTTATATATATTTTTCATCATGATTTTTTTTTAGATTAAAATGACACGTTAAGGTTAAAACCATAAGTTGCTGCTCCAGGTAGTTGACCAATTTCAAAGCCAGGCACAAAAGAACTTCCGGTAAAACTTAATACCTCTGGATCAAAGTGCCTTACAAAATCATCTTTTGTCCACGTAGCCAAGTTTCTACCAAAAAGAGAAAAACTTATTTTTTCAAAAAGTGAATTTTCAAAGTATGGTTTTAAGTCTATTCCTAATGAGATTTCTCTTAATTTTAAAAATGTAGAATCATAGGTATTAGCTTCAATGTTTGATGCATCCCAATTGGATCTATACCAATCATATCCAGAAGTAGTCTGTGTGTTTTGTGTAAACGAACCGTTCCCATTATCAACAACCCCATTAGGCACAAAGTTTTCTGTTCTATATGGAAGTGTTTCGGTGATAGAACCTGATCTGTAGAGCTGAGACCCCGTTAACGAGTAAAAATCTCCACCATTTCTGTAATCTAAAAATATATTTAAATTAAGATTCTTGTATTGAAAATTGTTAGTCATACCCAAGGTCCAATCTGGATTATAGTTTCCAACTTTCTTTATATCTTTACCAATTTTAGGTCTCATAAGACCTCCTATATTTTGTAAAATAATATTTCCTTGGGGATCTCTCTCGTATCCCCTTCCATAAATATCACCCATTCTCCCACCTGGCCTCGCCTCAATTGTTGCCCCATTTGGACCTGATGCAATAATTAATGTTTCAATTCCATCAGCAAGGCTAACCACTTCAGATTTACTTTTAGCAAAGTTAAAAGTGGATACCCAGTTAAAGGCTTTTGAAACTATTGGTTTTGCGGTTAACAAAACTTCAATCCCTTTACTATTAATCTCACCAGCGTTGAATCTTCTAAAACTCACCCCTGAACTTTGACTAATTGGCGCAGTAAGTATTTGATTTGTAGTGGAGTAGTCATAAAAATCTATTTCGAAATTTAATCTATTATGAAGTAGTCTCAATTCAACACCAAATTCTAAAGCGTCTGTTTTTTCACTCTTAAGACTTTGGTCCGTAACTACAATAGGGTTTGTAACAGAACCTGGTATTATTCCTAGATTATAGGAATTATTTATGACACCTGGATCTGTACTATTACCTGTTTGTGCATAGCTTGTTCTCAATTTTAAATACGAAATAAAGTCTGGTAACTTGGCCATTTTTGAAATTACTCCACTAAGGCCAACCGATGGATAGAAAAAACTTTGATTTCCCCTAGGCAAAGTTGAAGACCAATCATTTCTCCCAGTAACATCAAAAAATATTTTTTGATCATAACCCAATTCAACCGTGCCATATACACTATTTAGTTTTTTCTTGGTATCAACCTGCGTAAGTGCAGGTTTATCTGCGGCATTACCGAGACTATAAATACCCGGTATTGCTAAACTATTTGTTTGCGCTATTTTATTTGAAATAATTTGTTCATAGATGCTTGCTCCTGCATTTACCTCTAAGTTAAATTTATCAGTTATATCTTTAGTGTAAGTTGCTAACATGTCCAAATTCAACTCTTGTAAACGCACATCTTGCTCTCTGTACATTCCATCTCTAAAAGCAGGCTGCCCCGATGCTCTTCTAGATTGCCTTCTATCTTCATAAGTATCTAAACCAATTCTAACGAAAGCAGAAAGATTATCATTGAACTCGTAGTTTGTTTTAAAATTACCAAATATTCTGTTATGCTTAAATCCGTTTAAATTTTCATTTACAATAAGATAAGGGTTTGTTCCCCAGTTTAAAAAATAATTTTGTTCCTGGTTTTCCTGATTTGGCAACCAATAATCTCTATAATCATCAAGACTAAAATTTTTCATTACCCAAAGCATACTATACATAAGACCTCCACTATTGTATCCTATATCTGGAACATTGCCCGAATTGCTGTTAACATAATTTGCAGACAAATCAATTGTGAGCTTTTCAGTTAAATTAGAACCTAGTCTTATTCCAACATTGGTTTTATTATAATCTGTGTTTGGTACAATACCTTCTTTGGAAATTCTTCCTAAAGAAACTCGTCCATATGATTTATCATCAGCAAATGAAAATGACAAATTATTATTATATGAAACACCTGTTTCAAAAAAACCCTCTCTATCTGCTCTTTGTAAAAATGGGGTAGGTTCCGGATTAGGATTATTTGGGGTTCCTTGGGCGATTAATTGCCCATCTGTGCGCGGGCCAAAGTTTCCTCCCCAGTTGCTTCTGTATTGGTTAAAATCAGCACCCAAAGGGCCACCACCACCATACTCGTATTGCTCATCCCAAAATCTATTAACTTTATCTATACTAACCCCTGTGGTATAGCTTACACCTACACCTTCTGTATTTTTTCCAGATTTTGTAGTAATTATTAAGGCACCATTTGTACCTCTCTCCCCATACAATGCAGCTGCTTTTGGTCCTTTTAAAACGGTAATAGTAGCATAATCATCAGGATTAAGATCATTTAAACTGTTTCCATAATCAACTGGTAAATCGCTTGATACAGGGTTACTGCCAATACCTATATAGGTGTTAGAAATTAAAACTCCATCAATAACAATTAAAGGTTGATTTTTATTTGGATTTAAAGAAGTTTCCCCTCTTAGTACAATCCTTGAAGAAGAGACAGCCGACCCATTGTTGGTTCTTACAGACAAACCAGATACTTGACCAGATAACTGCTGCGAAATATCACCAATTCTGGATTGGTTTATTGTTTCAGCTTTCAATGTTTGAGCAGCATAAGATACTTTTTCTTTAGATTTTGTGACACCCAAAGCAGTAATTATAACCTGATCTAATGTAGATGCATCTTCACTTAATCTAATAATTAAATTCGTACCGTCCCCAACATCCACTTCTTTGCTGCTGTAACCCAAATAACTTACAATTAATGTAGTAGCACCAACTGGAGCTGAAAGAGTAAATTTACCATCAAAATCCGTAACAGCTCCTTTTTGAGTTCCTTTTACAATTACAAGGGCTCCGGCTATTGGTTGATTTGTAATATCATCTACCACAGTTCCTGTTATTGGTTTTTCTATTAATTTTGATTCAGCATACAATCCCGAACTTAATAGAAATAACAAAAGAATGCCCGTGCTTAATACATACTTTCCGTATAAGGAGTACTTCCACTTCTTTGCTTTTTTAATGTTACTCATAATTATAAAATAGATTTGTTACTTAATTATTTTTAAGTCTTATGTACGTATAAATCAACACACTAAACTTACAATAAAAATCAAACATATAAATTATTTTATAATATACCTAATAGTTTATAAAATAATTTATTAACTAAAAATTATGAAACAAGACATATATGCAAAAAAAAAATCAAGAATTAAACTGCAATGTCATAGAGAAAGAGCTCCTGGAGAAGAGCTTTACGGAATTATAAGGATTAGAAATCGATCATCTCACAGGCTTTGAGCAACATGCATGCTCCTGCTTTAGCGCCCAAGTATCGACCTAGTGTTGAAGAAATAACTTCGCACCGCTCTGTTTTATTAACTTGGCGCGTTTTAATTATGCCCATTTTAATAGGGTCTATAAAGAAATCTTTTACCATAACATATTCTCCACCAATTATTACTAATTCTGGATCTAAAAGATTAATAATATTACCTAAGGCTTTCCCTAACTTAAGCCCTTGCTCTTGAATTAATTTTACCGAAAGTTCATCCCCTTTTAAAACAGCATCAAGTATATCATGATATTTATAATCAGATAAATTTGGCTTGTTAAAATAAATAGAAACTTGTCCATCAATAACAGCAGATTTAAGATCATTCAATAATGCATTCCCACCGATCTCAGTACCTAAGCAACCTGTTTTACCGCAATCACAAAGTCTCTTTCCTTTTTTGAAATGAATATGATTGATCCTCCCAGCAACTCCATGACTACCTTTAATTATATGTCTATCAGAAATAATACTTAAACCTAAAGCCCTACTTACTTTAACCACTAGAACATTGTCAACACCCTTTGCTTTACCAAGTATTTGCTCAGCTACTCCAATGGTTCTAGTATCCATATCCACAATTACAGCAAGGTTTAAATTGGACTCTAAATGATCTTTAAGTAAAATAACATCTTCAAGAAAATAGCTAGACAATGTACGATCGAAATTCTTTACAACTTCTTGAATACCAATACCAATGCCGATAATATTATTTTTATTAATACCAGAATCTAGTAAGGATTTTTCTATAAAACTTGAAATATTGTTTAAGCCTTCTTTATCATTTGACAACGTAAAATTTCTATCTATAGAGGTATATATAACATCTAATTCTATATTAAAAATGCTTAACTGAATAAATTTAGAAAGGATTTCAACACCTACAACATTAAAGTTATTTTTAATTAGGCAATAAGTAAAAGGTTTTCGCCCATTTTCAGAAGACTTTTTCCCTTGTTTGATTACCTGTTTTTGATTTACCAATTCTTTTATTAAGGAGGTACAAATAGGTATACTGACATCAATAAAACTCGCTATTTCGGGAATTGTTAATGGTTCTTTATGTCGCGAAAGATAGCGTATAATTTTTCGTAAATTATCAACTTTGCGTCCCTTGACTCCATTTCCATTTTCAAACTCTAATAAATCAATCATTAGTTTAATATTAGTAAGTTTAAGACGTAAAATTAAAAAAATATTTAATTAACATCTTGATTAATAAATAATTAGGATGTTAAATAGTTGCTAATCAGTAGCTAATATAGTTGTTTTAAAAGCATGACAAAAAGGCCTTGATAAATATTGTCTCCATTTCACATAGTAGGAAAGTATATTAGCTCAATGCCTTTTGCTTTTGTTCTATCATGGTGTGAATATTTCCATTTGCATCAAAAGCTGCAGTATATAAAATAGCATCTTCCATTACTAAAAAAACTAGCTGTTTACTGTTCCAATTCTTTATGAATATCTTGAGTTCCACAAATAAACCGAACAGAAGAGAGCCCAAATTCATGACTTTTCAAAGTCGCCATAGCTGCGTCAATAAATGCTTCATTTGCAGATATTCCTAAGTAATTATTAGCACAAAAATTTAAAACTTTTTTTCCTGTAGTTGTCATAAAAGAAGCACCTTTGCTTAGAGGTTATTACTCTTTCCTTTTTTGAATAAACCATCAATTTTAACAGCCGCTATCTCATTTAACAATTCGTTTTTGATTAATCCGTACATATATCCTAAGTATTTTGAATTTTACGATATTTATCTTCTAAATTTTTAATCATGTCTAATGTCATGGAACTAATGTCATATTTAGGCTTCCAATTCCAATCATTTCTCGCTGGGGAGTCATCAATACTATTTGCCCATGAATTAGCAATGTTTTGTCTAAAATCTGACTTATATACAATTTCAAATTCGGGGTATATTTTTTGAATAGATTCATGCAGCTGTTCTGGTGTAAAGGTCATTCCTGAAATATTATAAGAAGTTTTGACCGATATCTGTTCTAATTGCCGAATTACTTAATCTAACTACTTCGCCCGTATACGAACGTATTAAACAACTGGAAAGAAAAGGATATATAAAAAAATATGTTGCTTTAATTAATAAAAACCTGATCAACATATTACAGCCATTTGCATAGTGTCATTGAGATTTCATAACGAAGGATTTATTGATAAATTTGATCGTCAAATTAAAGCATTAAAGGAAGTTCAAGAATGCTACCATATGGCAGGAAAAGTGGATTTCTTTTTAAAAATAAATTTAGAAAGCCTTGATGCTTATCACGAATTTATACGACTAAAGCTTTCAAAAATTGAAAATATTGGAGTATTGGAAAGTTACTTTGTGCTAAAAGAGATAGTGCAAACTACAGAATATGACATATAATATTAGCCTAGTTCATTTTTTCAGAAATCTTTCCATCAGCATCCATAAAGTCAGTAAAATTATTACCAACCGCTCACTTAAAGAAGCATTGGCTTACTATGCGGGACAATCGCTCAAATATATGGAGAAACCGTAATTTACCAGTTGAGATAATAAAAGAAATGCCTATTAACATTGAGGAAAATAAAAGTAAAAGTATCGGTGAGATATACATTCAAAATTTAAACCTACAATCCTATTTATTACTGAGCATAATAGACAATAACTTAAAAAATATTAAAGATGACTTGGAGTACATCAGAAACACTTTTTTTTGATGATTTTAGCCTTCATTACAAAGACTGAGAAACTAAAATGAAAATCATATAAAAATAAAAATAATACTTAAACAGGTCTCACATCCAAACTTCCTATTCGCTGCAACGCCTGATTTATAAAGGACGATAACTATTACAAACTCAAATCCACCCAAACTGCAGGATGCTCACTGGCAGCAAGATTTTTATGAGTTATATTTGGATATACCGAAAACATAGGCCGTTTATCTGGCCAGATGCCTTTCCGGTTTAATCCGCTGCTTCTAACTTTGGTAAAAAGTTCCGGGGATAATAAGAGATAATCTTTTTGCTTGATATTTACTCCCATACGGTAGGCTCCAAGACTGTAATAGCCTGCATCCTTTCCTTTGTCGAAATCCACATTAAAGGATGGGTGTTTTGCTACATCTTTTAAATTGGTTTTAAGCAGTAAAGGTGAAAGGGAATAACAATAGGAAACGGCATTGAGCGTACCGACAATAGCAATATGCTTTTTACCTTCAGAATATAAATGATTATAGACTTCAGCAATTTTTTCGGTTTGTCCTATTCTTGTATCATCTGAAAAATTTTTATCTTCCGTTTGCGCCTGTAAGTGTGTAGCCAGGATCCAAATAAAATTCCCTTTAGCGGTTCGTATTTCATATTCCACAAGATCTTTATCGAAAACACTATCTCCCGGGGAATTTAAATCATAAATATGGCTCCTTACAGACTTTATCTGAAAACCATTTCTGGTAAGAACACCTATTTCCTGGCCTCGTTTATCATTTCCTTGCACCACAAATGTTTGTTGAAAAGGTTTGCAATACCTGGGAAGAAACTCCTCATTAAATTCTGCAAGCGAGGCGCGGTCTTCAATCTCCTGAAGAATCAAAATATCAGGGTTCACATCAGCGATCACCCGTGCTTTATTTTCTACTGCTTTTGGATCTAATGGATAATTCTGTAGTGCGATCCACCCGTTCCAATCGGTCAGTTCACAGGCTTTTAATTCTTTTGAATAATTCTTGCCTTTCAAAAAAAGAAAGCCGGCTTTTCTCCTTAAAACAGCGTAGGGCAACTGATGGCTATTATCCACACCCACTAAAAGTGACAATTCCCTCAATCGTTCGGTATCTTGATTGTTCTTTTTAGGTTTTCCCATTAACTGGTCTAACTCAGTATGCCAATCCTTACTACATTTACTGAAAGGCTTTTCCATAAAACTTCTGTCCCGATGGAATAAATTCTGAATATTAAAAGTGGCTATTTTCATCTATCTCCTATGATTTAAATCTTAAGATCTACCGACCGTCAAGATTTTGTTCCTCTGAAAATTATTACAAAATCATTTACATTTTCCAGTAGGACAGCATTTTGTGGATAAAATAAAATTTGTGCTTCCTTGATTTATTTTGATCTCAAATGAGATCAAAATTCAGAGAATTCTCGAATGAGCTTGTTAATAACTATAAAGCCAGCTGAAAAATTGGAGGGTAAAAACGACAGATTTGTGATTTTGAAGTTATAAAATTGCATTTTTTTAGAATGGTTTTGGGTTATGCTTATACAACCAGAATTTAATTTAAGATTCTTGCTATTTCCTTTTATCAGTAGTTTCTTCATCAAAGGAAATTAAGTTAAAAAGCTGGCGCATTCTGCTCCTTACCCTTGTTCCATAGCGCTCTTCCAACTCACCTGCATTTAGATTTGTAGTCGCATGGGTTCTTACTTTGTGATTCAGAAATAATTCATAGCGGGAAAGAAGAATTTCTCCCAGCACATTACAATCCTGTCCGTAAAACCTTCCTACCGGCTCAACTCCAAGGTCATCAAAGCAAAGATAACTGCTGTTTCCATAATCCTCAATGGTTTTATAACCAAGATGATGAAAAGCAAAGGCTATATTTCTACAGGGTATAACCTGATATTCCTTTTGGTGTGGCACCAGGTAACGTAACAGTTTTAGAAAACTTGTTTTTCCACAACCCACTGGTCCGGTTAGTAAAATCCCTTTTGCAGGATCAAGTTCGAATTTTTTACATTTTTCTTTATCTGCAATTATATAATTGCAGAGCTTGAAAAGAAGGGGTTCATCTTGTTTAAATAAGCGAAACTCCTTACCAAAGAGCAGGTTACCTTTTGCTTGCAAGTATTCGAGCATTAGAGGAAAATCGTATAGAACTTCCTTTCCCTTAAATTTCCCAATCCTGTATACCACCCCGCCTTCAATTATTTCACAAGGGTTCTCCATAATTTTTATTTTTTTTAATTTTTAAATGATCCGGATTTTTTGATCTTAAGCCCGGTTGAAATTCTTCGGCTTTCTTCATCCAACGATGCGCTAATGCTTGCCAGTTTACCACGCTGGTATTTTGGTTAATTTTCCACCCAACAGCTTCGTAATGGTGATAAAATTTAGAAGCTTCTGTATCAGTCCAATTTTTCTTTTTAAAAAAATTTAAAACTTCAAATTCACTTTTTGGCCAATAAGTTTTATCATGTTTAATATGTTTAATATTGTTTGTTTCATATACCAGAGCTCTTACACCACTCTTATCATACTCTTCTGCTACTTGTTCGAGAAATGTTTCCAACTTATCCATTTCTTGTCCAGTGCTAGTTGCCTGCTTGTCCAATACTTGTTCATCACATGTCCAAAAAATGGACATCTTAACCTGGCTTCCTTTTAAAGGGTTTTTAGATGGCATATACATAATGTAATTCCAATCGCTAAGCTCTCGTATACATTTATGATACGTAGAAAGCGAACCCACTTTAGAAGCCTGCATAATTTCTTCCCTTTGGACATAAAACTGTTTACAAAATCTAAATACATTCCAATACTGAAATAGGGCATAATATATACTTAGATGGGAGGGATTAAGCCGGTGATCATCCTTAAACCGCTCAAAAACTCCAGTAAGGTGCCGTATGTAATTCATACCTAATAACTATTGTCTACCCTATATTTCTGCATAACTCGCTGGATATCATCTGTATCATAGTAGATTGTGCCTGCTATCTTGATGTAAGGGAGCGTACCATTTATTCGCATATTCTGTAAAGTACCTGCACTAATCTGCAGCAATTCCATCACATCTGCAGATCTCATATATCTCTTCAGATTTCCATTTATGTGTTCTAAAAGAAGTTGCTTAAGTTCATCAAAGAGTTCTAACTTAAACTCCATAAGATCATCGGTGGTAATAATTTTATTTGCCATTTTGAATAGGTTTAAATAAAGACCCCACCGATGGTTATACTTTTTTACACGGTGGGATCTTGTTGATTTGACTTCTGATACAAAATTGATGCGCTTTGGGATAAAAATTTCACTAGTTCGACAGAACCCTGATAAAATTTAACATCTCTTATAAATTGCCCTAAATGGCTTTAAAATGCAGTAGAACTAATGAATTTTTCTGTTGAGAAAAGGGCTAAAAAGTTAAAAACCGTATTTTCGGAGTTCCGTAACCATACCGAAAATTACAGCCCCTCATCCCGATTTAATTTTTGCTCAAAATTCCAGGTTAACTCATCCAGAAATTTGGTTCTTCTGCCTTTTCTAGTCTTGATTTCCGAAAACTTTTTATAAAAATTATCCAGTTTTAGACTGAAAACTTCTTCAAAAAGGCTAACAATCGAAATGATATCGGCGGAACCATTATTAATGGCACCTGAGTGATGCAAAGCATAAATGAGTTCAATAAGTGCAACCTTTGAAGAAGTCCACTGTAAATCGTGTTTATATGCGAAATTTCCTTGAGGATTATCAAGTAAGGCTAACTGCTTATGAAAAAAGGTGAGTAACTTTTGATATGCTTTTAAACGGGCAAGTAAAATATCATGTGAAGTACTGAATTCAGGATCCCAGTATAATGGAGTATCATAAGATTCTACCTTATTTAAAAATCCACGGGTAAAGTAGAATTCATCCATAAAAGTATATTCCAGTTCAATATACTTTTGAAACTCCCTGTTTTTCTGAAAAAACTTATTGATTTTTTTTATTTCTTTATGCAGAAGCTTTCGACTATATTTTCCTGGAGTAGTTGTTTCCAGTTCAATGGAACGTAATTTAATATAGAAGATAAGCTCACTGAGAGGAATTTGTTTTTGCTCCTTAAAAAAATGAATCTCCTCAGAAATAGATTTAAACTTAACGGGCTTAATTTTTACCCTATAAATTTCCAGGATTTCCCGACAGTATTTTATAATTCTGCTATACGCAAGAAATCGGGTAGCAGAAGTTTCCTCTATTTTTAGAATTTCCTGGGCAAGTTGGTTGGATGTAATTAGAAAGTTCACCTTTAAATCTGTTAAACACTACCTTAAATTTCAGGTAAAAGTGCGTAACATATAAAACGAAAGGATTCTAATTTATAAATCAAGCTACATCATTTATAAACAAACACTAATAAAAAGCACCAATGGATATTAATTTAGGATAAACATAAGTATCTGTAAAGCCCAATAATCGATTCGTTCCAAAAATATAGAGCTCGTTTCTAAATGAAAGGAAATAATCATTGCTAAATCCCATAAAAAGAAGAATATCGAGAGGAGGTAGTATGCTATCTATTGATTGCGTTTCATGTTGCTCATGGCAAAACTGAAAATCTTGCCATACAGCATAACTGTATCATCGTAGTTACCCAAACCTTCATGACCATTTAAATAATCTATATCCATTAAAACAGGCATTTCTGCGTTTGATGAACTCTGTAGTTTGGCTATATACTTCCCACTATCCCACAAAGGAATGCGATCATCTTGGGATGCAGGCATTATCAAGGTTGCCGGATATTCGTTTTCTGTATTCAGGTTATAATAGGGATCCATTTTAACAAGACCTGTGAATTCCAGGCTGTCTTTTACTGTTCCATATTCAAGGTAACTTGTGCTATTAGACGTAGCCGATGATTCCAAACCAAGAGGATTTAGTCTTGGTACTTCAGCAATAAATGAAGAAAAAAGGTCCGGACGTTCATTCACTGCCATACCTGCCGTAACACCACCTGCACTGGACGTATATAAAGAAATGAGTCCCTTTTTGGTAAAACCTTTTTCGATTAAAGCTTCAGTGCAGGAAATAAGATCTTTCCAGGAATTATGCTTTAATGTTTTCATTCCCTGTAAATGCCACTCTTTTCCCTTTTCTCCACCTCCTCTTACATGAGGAAATGCAAGAATTCCACCCCGGGCCGCCCAGTCTAAAAAAATTGGATAAAAAAAGGGACTCAGACTTTCCCCATAGGCTCCGTATACATAAATAAAAACTTCATTATTTGAATTAAGTAGGCTGGGATTATAAAGAAGCGATAATGGTACCTCCACACCATCGTGACTTTTGACCATAATCTGCTCTGAAATTAGATCTTCAAATTCAGAATATAATATTTCTAATTGTAAACCTTCTTTCTGTAATCCTTCTTCTTCAGATATGAGGAATCTGGTGTAATTGGAGGTCCAACCATCTAATTCTACCCCGATAGAATTATTCTTCACCGACCCTCCAAAGAAAGTAACATATCCCGGGGTAATGGGTGTTTTAAGGTTAGTGATATTTTTTTTCTTATCGATTTCCCATAGGCTAACTTCAACTCCGTACTTAGACCGCGAGTAATATACTTTATCCCTGGTCACATCAAATTGTGTAATCGGGTTTTCCATTGTTCCTTCGACCAATACTTCAGGATTATTGAAATTTGGATTCTGGATCTGGACGCGGCTTATTTGATTCCCGGTGTCATTTCCCTGCCGGAAAATAAACTCCTCCCCTCGCACTTCACCCTCAGTTAAATATACTTTCTGCTCATCTGTAAAAAAAGGAATCCAATTTAGGTTTCCTGATATTATATCTGAAACTTTTGCAATATATCCATCATAGTGATCACTGGAACTTGCAGAATAACCAATTATGTATTTATCCTGACTGGAGCCAATTTTAACCTTCGGATAAAAATCAGGAGAAATATTTACTGTATTACTATCACCGAAAACTTTATTATTAAGATCCAGGCTGTCTCCTAATTTGTGAAGAACCGAAAAGGAATTTCTCTTATACCCCGGTTCTTTTTGATCTACGATCGGAAAATAGAGATAAATAAAACCCGAACTATCAGGTAACCACTCAATGCCACCAAATGAAGGATTAATATTGGTAATTTCTTCTCTGTAGAACTTCTTGTTTTTTACATCCAAAACTCTAACAGTAGATGAAAAATTTTGATCGGGTCGATATCCAATGGCGATTTTTTTTCCATCAAACGAGGGTTTTAAATAGGTGATCGCTTTTATTTCATTATGATTTGCTGGGTCAAAGATTTCCACCTCTTCTGCCGAAAGATTTTCTTTAAAATATAGCTTTTGGGTACCCGAGGAGTCATCGTATTTTAAATAAAAATAATTTCCTTCTTCATTCACTTCAACCATGCTCATTGATCCGTTCTGACGATTCTGGAATTTTTCAAATTTCACTAAATAATCTTGTAGCAGATTATTATTCGAAAAATAAGCCTCAGCCAATGAATCCTGGGATTTTAACCATTGGACAATCATTGGATCTTCAAGGTTATTCAGGTTAGCATAATCATCTATAAGTGTTATACCAAAATTATGCGAGGTCAGCACTTGCTTGGGAAGAGATGGGTATTGTGATTGAACAAAGTTTTCCTGACCAAAAGAAATGGTTAAAGATACTAAGCTCATATAAAGGAATAGAAATTGATCTTTCATTTTCATTGTTTTAAATTTTAAAAAGCCCGGAATAGTCCGGGCTTTTTTGCTTTAAGCTGATTAATCCTTACCCGGTTTAGGCCGTCTAACCTTGTCGCGGTCAATTCCAGCAGTACTTCCGCCGCCTTTAATTTTTTCCAGATTTTTCAAAGCTCTTCCCTGGTAATCTTGCAATGTTTTTTTCATGATTGAAAATTTTAAATGTTAATAATTATTTGCGTGCTACTAAATAACTACATCGGAAAACAAATAGCAATACATACATACCCTCCATTTATAAATGACGGTCAACTTTTCTTGAATTCAGCTCCTTTATAAATTTAGACGGGTATACACCGGTGTTTCTATAAAAGGCTTTAGAAAAAGACTCACTTGTCTTAAATCCAAATATCTCAGCCAAACCCGGATTACTAAATTTCAATAGAGAAGGATCATTATTTAACTTACGGATAGCTTCCGCTACACGAAGACCTTTTAGATAGTCAGGAAACGTTTTCCCTTTATATGTATTGATAATTATTGAAAGGTAGGAAGTATTAGTCTCCAATTCCTTGGAAAGAGTGGACATATCTAAATCTTTATCTAAAAATCTTTCAGAGTTTTCGAACCCTTCCAGTTTATTTAAAATATCATTTCTGACATCCTCCGGTACAGAACTTGGAGGGTTATTGACGGGCTCATTTATTATTTTTTTTCTTACTGAACCTTCTTCCAATAAAACTTTTAATTTTTTTTGCATCCGGGTCGATCTCACAAAGAAAAATATTCCAGTGAAGCTTGCTAAACCTGCCAGAAATCCAACAGCGGTAATTATTGTTTTTTTATTTTCCAGCTGTGCTTCAGCTTCTCTTTTTTGACGCTTTAAATAAGGAATATCATAAGAAGCCATAGCTGCATTTATAATATTTTCCTGTTTTGTGGAATGTAGACTATCATAAGTAATTAACTTCCCGATGTATTCTATCTGACTCTTTTTATCATTCTGATCCATGGAATGGAGAATTAGTTGATGATAGACATCTTTTACCTCTAAAAAAGGGTCACCCGTTGATGTTACTATGGAATCAATCTCTTTAAAATACTTAATAGAAAGATCTTTATTATTCAACCTGCCCTCTATTTTACCCAGGTAATATAGCTTTATAGCTTTACTGGTCCCATCAAGAGAACCACTGTATTTTAAAAGTGTATCTCTGGCCTTACCCAAAGCGCCTTCATAAAAATTAATTTGTGCGTCTAAAAGAATAAAATCTTGAAAATTAACCTTGTCCTTCAATGCTGAAGTTAAATCTATACCGGGGTTGGCATAGAACCTTGCTGAATCAATTGACTGTAACCTTAAATGAGTGAGGGAGAGATTAAACAACAGTTCTATGTAATCTTCGTAATGTTGTGTCTCAAAATTTTTATCTTTCTTCAGTAATTTTAAGGATTTATTGAAAATTTCCGCTGCAGCATAATGCTGTCCGTAAATATTTCGAATGGAAGCAATAGCAAGTGCAAATTCCTTTTGTTGTTCCACATTATTTTTCCTTATAGCGTAATTATATGCAGTAAGATATTCGGTAAGAGCTAGCTGAAAATTTCCAGATTCATAATAAAGATGTCCTTTCAGCGCGTATCCAATCGCAGGATAATTTGAATGAATACTCTCTTCGGTAAGCAAAATGACTGAATCTGCATATGCCAATGCAGGAAGAGTTTCTTCTAAAGTTGTTTTATAATAATAGGCTCTGGCTTTTTCAAGATTATTATTTTCTAAAGTAGCTTTTCTCAAATGTATTTTGATAAGCTTTCCCAAAGCTGCGCTATCTTCTTCTTCCAAAGCCTCATATTCCAGATCATGGATTTCTTCATAAGATAATTTTGTCGTCACGTTTTCATAACTCTTGCCCGGAATATCCTGCGAATACCCATAAAAAGAGATGGCTCCACTTGATGCTAACATTAAGTAGATAAAGATTGATTTATATGTTTTCGGGTTTACTGCCATACTAATTTTATTTTAGGTTGTCCAAAGCTGTCGGAACTGATAAAAAACCCGCTCAAGTAAAGTCACTTCCTCAAGCACTATTTCTGCTGTCCCTATTAATTCTTGATGAAGGATTAGTTCTTTTCCATAAGAAGTAACCAAACCATCCACATCCAAATACACAACGTAAGATGGAACTGACTCCCGGCTTGGCACCTCTGATATCGAATTAACGCTTGCCTTTATAATTCCCCATTCCCTATAAGGATAATTGTCTAGTCTTAAATAAACCAATTGGCCTCTACTAATCTGTCCGGAATTTTGAGCAGGAACGATACATTTGCCCAATAGATCATTCCTGGCAAATGGAACAATAGTGAATACAACCTCGCCTTCTATAATATTTTGATGTTCACCCCAAACTTGGTTAATAGAAAGCCTACCTGCAATAGGACTTTTTATAATATTTTCATCTTCCCATTCGGTAATGCTGTTGAAAAGATTCTGCCGAGAAAAAACCAATGCCGCTTCCTGAATGCTTAATTTTCTTTCTTCCGAAGTCCTTAAGAGTTCAAGATCACCTTTAGTCCTGCTCTTGTCAGCTTGGAGTTGGATTATCTGTTGTTTGAGTAAAAAAATTTCCCGGTTCTTCTCGGTATGTTGCAACTCAATCTTTTCCAAATCAAATTTAGAGATCACTCCTTTTTCATATAATTGACGATGGCGATTTATGTTCGCTGTTGAAATAGAAAGACTATTTTCCATTAAGTAAAACTCCTCCTCTTTGGAATTTAGAATTGAACCCTGGTTCAAACTATTTTGAAGCAACTGTTGCTCCATGGCTTTGTTCTGGCCGAGTGTACTTTCTAAGATAACGGTGTGATAGTCTTCTAAAAATCTATTGTAAGCTGCCTGCAAGGAAATTCCTAAATTTAAGGTTACCGGAAATTCTGTTATCAATGCATCCAGAGATAATATTTGTGACAAATCCTTCATTAATACTTCTTTTAAGAAAGCAACGTCTCTTTGATTTGCTGGATTATCAAGAACTGCTACAATATCTCCTACTGCTATGGAATCTCCCGGTTTATAAAAGATTGCAGAAAGCTTTCCGTCCCTTTTTGCCTTAATTTCAACAGGTGGATTCTTTGAAGTAACAGTTACAGTTCCTTTTACTACCTGATTGAAAGAAACTAATGCAGCCAGAAGTAGAACCAGAAGGAAGAATATAAATATATAGACAGTACCGCGGCGCAATAAATAACCAGGCTCAATATCCAAAGGATTATTCCCGTTCTTATGATATTCTCTATGCTCCCTCATCTCAAATTTTTAGTTGGTTTTTGATCAGGTTATGGTAAACTCCTTTATTTAAAATTAAATCATGGTGATTACCTCTTTCCACAATTTCCCCCTTATTCATAACCAGTATTTGATCAGCATTCATTACTGTGGATAGCCTATGGGCTATGATTACAACCGTTCTGTTTTTATAAAAAGAATCAAGGTTGTCAGTAATAAATTTTTCGTTTTCCGAATCTAATGAGCTGGTGGCTTCGTCCAGGAATAAGTAATCCGGATTTTTATAGATTGCCCTTGCCAGTAAAATTCTTTGTCTTTCTCCGCCACTTAGAAGCTGGCCATTTTCACCAATCCTTGTCTGATAACCAAGCGGCAGATTCTCGATGAATTCATTTAGGTTAACCATTTCCGCAGCTTTGCGCAACGACGTACGGTCTACGGGAATATCCGGCTTTGATTCCGTAATATTCCTCTCAATTGTATCGTTAAAAAGACATCCATCCTGCATTACAACTCCACACCTACTCCGCCACAGGGCTGTATTGATATCTCCCAGATATTCATCTCCGACTCTCAGGGAGCCTTTCCAGGGTTTATAAAATTTCAGAAGCAGTTTTAACAAAGTTGTCTTTCCTGAACCGCTCGAACCCACAATTGCTGTAATCTTTCCTTGGGGAATTGTTATACTAAGATCATTTAGCAAGGGAGACAAGGAAGGGTTTCCATAACCAAAACTAAGATTCCTAAAGTGAAGATCGCCTTCGGGTTTGATATTGTCATACCTTCTCTTACCATCTTCAGGTATTTGATTATGTACTTCAGCCAATCTGTTAAAAGAGAGTCTGGCACTCTGGTAATCTGTAAGAAAATTGATAATATTGGAAATAGGCAAGGATAGATTACCTATAATAAATTGAATTGCCAACATTGCCCCTAAAGTTATTTGCCCTGTGATTACGGCCTTTGCAGACCAGAAAATTATCAAAATATTAGTTAATTCATTTAGGAATAGTCCACCTTTAATTTGAGCCTGCCCTACACCTAAAATCTTTGACTTTATCCTGAAAAGACTATTTTGGTTGATTTCCCACTCCCCCTTTCTTCTGTTCTCTGAATTGTTTAATTTTATTTCTGAAACAGCCAGAATTATCTGAAGAAATAACGATTGGTCTTTCCTGTTTAGATCGAAAAGCTGGTTATCCAGGAGTTCCTTTTTCTTCATAAATAACAGGGACCACCCGAAAAATAGAGATGTTCCGGTGAAAAATATGAGTGCTATAGAGGGATGGAAGTAGAATAATACTATTCCAAATATTACTATAGAAAGGATATCAAAAGGGATATTCAATCCACGTCCGGTTAGAAAATCGTCTATCCTTTGATGATCATAGATTCTTTGCATAAAATCTCCCGTGGTTTTTGATTCGAAATATTTTAAAGGAAGTTTCAGCAATTTTCCCAAGAAATCTGAAAGCATTTGAATATTTACACGAGTACTTATATACAACAGGATCCAGTCCCTGATGACTTCTGATACTGAACGTGTTAAAAACAAAAAGAACTGTGATAATAGTATAAGATTGATGAAACCAAAATCTTCATAGTTTATTCCATAGTCCACGAGACTCTGGGTAAGGAAAGGAAGCATTAATTGAATTGTGGCCGCAATTAATAAACCGAGAAACAACTGGTTTATATATTTCTTATAAGGTTTGAGATACTCAAGTAGAAATCCCAAACCATCTTTCTTCTCCATTTCAGGAGGTTCCTCGTCAAAGAAATAATCTGTGGGTTCAACCAGAAGAAGAATACCCTGATCTTTCTCTGCCTCTGCCCACTTCTCGATAAATTCATGATGCTTGTATTTCACCCTGCCATAGGCTGGGTCAGAAACATAGATGAACTTTGAGCTAATCTTATAAATTATTATAAAATGATTCCCCTCCCAATGGGCAATGGCAGGAAGGGGTACTTCTGAAATTAATTCCTGAAAATCTGCTTTAATTCCGACGGATTCTATTCCCAATTTGCTTAATGCTTTGGCAAGACCATCCAATGAAGCCCCATCCCTTTGCAGAAAAGAGATTTGTCTTAAATATTCCAGATCATATTTTTTTCCGAAGAATTCAGTGAGCATCTTAATACAAGAGGGGCCACAATCCATCTGATCCAGTTGACGATACACGGGAAAATCGATAGTCCTAAACATAACAAATGAAACTAATTACACTTAAATTTAATTTGGAATTGAATAGGTTCAATCTCAAATTAGCGCTGATTTATAAATCACGTTCTTTTGGAATAGAAATAGGGGAAGATCTTTTCCTTCAATAATGTAAAATGTAAGATTTGTTTAATCGCGGATTAATGTTTAATCTTTCAATCGATTGGGCTACAGAAATTTAAGAAAAAAAATTAAATGTTTTTAATAAATTTTTAATCTGAACGAGAAATTTAAAAAAAATGGATCAAAATGAATAACCATTTTGACCCAATAATAAAAAGTTCTCCCATATATTAAAATAGTCCCTTAGCCTAAATAGGTGAATTTGGTTTAGGCATAACTTGTTTCCCTTGGTTCAGAATCTCCCGTAAAGCGTTGATGTCCTGACTCACCTTGTTTTCTAAAACCCTGGCATAGACTTGAGTAGTTGAAATTTTTGTATGTCCTAAAAGCTTAGAAACCGTCTCAATAGGCACTCCATTACTTAAAGTTACAGTGGTTGCAAATGTATGCCTTGCCATATGGAAAGTTAGGTTCTTTTTTATACCACAGTACATTGCAACTTCTTTTAGATAGACATTTAATTTCTCATTGGTAATTACGGGTAATAGTGAACCGGTGACCATTGTCACAGGATGATGCTCATATTTCCTTATTAGCTCTAAAGCTGGGTCAAGTAATGGAACTCTTATAGGTGTATTGGTTTTCTGCCTTTTTGTGACAATCCATTTGTTGCCATCATTTCCAACAGAAATATTGTTTCCTGTCAGCTTCATTATATCAACATAACTTATCCCGGTATAACAGCTAAAGACGAAAAGATCCCGTACCCGGTCCAACCTTTCAGCCGGAAATACAAATGTTTCCAAATTTGATAATTCATTATCTGATAAAAATTCGCGATCGGTTTTCTCAAAAGTGTTTTTCCAGCGCCTGAAAGGATCTTTATCTATCCACTCCATATGGTAAGCCAGCGTAACCATTTTTCGCAACCGCTGAATATGCTTCATAACGGTATTATGTTTCATCGCCTTCGGATGGCCTTTTGGATAATACGAATTAAGAAAATTCTCGAAATCACATAGAAACTTATAATCCAGTTCTTTAAGATATAAATCTGGAGTTTTACGTTCCTTATTAATGAATTTAAAGATATAATTTTCTGTAATTCCATAATTTCTAATAGAACCCACAGCGAGCGTACTCTCTATCTTCTTGGAATGGTAATCAATGAGGTTTTGAAGAGATTTAGAATTCTCATCTTCTCCAAGGAAAGTAGCCTTAATTAACTGGGCAGTAACTTTCTTACCCTGAGAAGTTAATTCCTGATAACATTGAAAAAGTCGGGATTTTGCAGAATCCAGATGTAGATTTAATTGTTTTGCTTTAGCAGAGTTGCCCTTGGCTCTTCTTTTTTGGGAATCCCATAATTCAAGTGAAATTTCACGTTTTAAACTAACAAGAACCCTCCTTTGGTTGACCGTAATTCTTGCATAAATAATCCCGTCATTAATTTTTTCATTTTTTGGCTTTACCCAAAAATGTACTGAAAATGTGTTTGTAGTTCGCATTGCTGTCATCTTTAAATTAAACAATTAATAGTTAGATGAAGTCAAATCAACAATACAAATTCAAATATCAAATTACCCATAAATGTAACCTAAGGTTACATTTTAAAAATTAGGTATCCTTTTAGGTTACATTTTAATTAAATTTACATAAAATAAAAGGAATACCCAAAAACCTAAAAAACCGCGCTAGTCCTAAGATTTGCGCGGTTTTGATGTTATTTATTAACAGCTTTGGTGACCTCGGCTGGATTCAAACCAGCAACCTCTTGAGCCGTAATCAAGTGCGCTATTCAGTTGCGCCACGAGGCCTTTTTGCGGGTGCAAATATAGGTTTAATTTTAAAAAAACCTAAATAAACAATCCGGTTTTTTTAAATTTTCAGGCTCTTCTGTTCTATTTAATTTTCTATCCTGTTATCTCTGCACTTAATCCTGCCTCCAGCAACTTGGAACACCTTGGTTTCAAATCGGGATAATCACCGGTTTTTACGGTGCATTTCCCCTTATAATGTACCAGGATCGAACATTGCTCTGCTTGTTCGGGAGTATGGTCACAAGCTATAATAAGCATTTCAATAACGTGGTCGAACGTATTGTGATCGTCGTTAAATAATACTATCTCGTAATTCTTCTGTTTTTTGGTCTTGGTCTTTACCTCTTCCAATACTTCTTCCTTCGTGCTCATCTTCCTATATTTTATTGAAACTTCTCTGCAAAGATAAGAAAAGTTCTATGTTTTTAGAATTCGGTTTCCAGTTCCAATTGATAGGTCCGGGATTGATTTTAAAAATTCAGTAATATCCGGTAAAGAATCAAGATCGCTCCGCCTTTGGCGTAACTGTAAGAATCAAGAACCAAGACCTATTTTAATTAACTGATAAACATTTAGTTATAATCCCTATTTTTTCAGCACACTTTAACTACCAGTGTGATTTAAAAAATTTATTATTGCAAGGTTTGTTTTAAAAATCTCTTTGGAATGCCCAATGGACAAATGGTTTCAACTTTAACAAAAGTGTTTACCGGACAACAATGTTAAAAACTCAAAGCAAACCCGCCTGCATGATTTGGGCCGATCTCAGCAAACCTGAACGACCGTTAGTTGGGTTCAACCCTCTATGAGGAATTAAAATCATAAAGGAACAACCTTGATGCAAGCACCTCTGAATAGTTCAGGCAGGACTTGAGGAACCTGCCCAGTAAGTCACGCGGGTTTAACCATCAATGTGGGTAAAACTTAAGGCTGCCCAATTATCACGTTCCAGCTGTTCCTCGAGTTTTAATCCGTGCCTGTTACACTCCTCCTCTATCGCTTGGATATCTTCGGTATAAAATCCGCTTAAAAATAGTTTTCCACCAGGATTTAAACTGGCCGCATAGGCATTTATGTCTTCCAGAAGTATGTTCCGGTTGATATTGGCGATAATACGGTCATATTTTCGTCCTTCCAGCAATTCAGCACCTCCCTCATAAACAGAGATCAATTCGCAATTATTGCGTTCTGCATTTTCAATGGCATTCTGATAACACCAGTTGTCGATGTCTATCGCATCGATCTCCTTTGCGCCCTTCATCTCTGTTAGAATAGCCAGCACTCCGGTGCCGCTTCCCATATCCAGCACAGATTTATCCTGCCAGTCATTTTTCAGAATAAATTGCACCATCATATGCGTTGTTGCGTGATGACCCGTTCCAAATGACATTTTTGGCTCGATGATGATATCAAACTCGGTATCCGGTTGCTCGTGAAATGGAGCACGAATAGAACAAATATCATCTACAATAAGCGGATCAAAATTCTTCTCCCACTCACTGTTCCAGTTTATTTGTTCAATTTCCAACGAGGTATAGGTGATCTCAAATTCTTCCGATTGCAAAATATGAATCCCGGCAAGCATCTCCGGATCATATTCTTCTGAAGGAATATATGCGGTAACCCCGTCTTCATCTTCCACAAAACTTTCAAAACCGGCATAGCCAAGTTCTGCTATAAGAATTTCTGAAGCCGGTTGCAACGGAGCGATCTTAAATTTGAACTCTATATAATTCAGCGGCATTATTCAAAGGCATTTACAATGGCAAGAAAGTCGATCGCATTGAGACTGGCACCGCCAATCAATCCACCATCCACATCTTCATTTGCGAAGATCTCGCGGGCATTATCGGGCTTTACGCTTCCACCGTATAAAATGGAAACCTCATCGGCAGTTGCCTGATCATAATTTTCAGCCACAATTTTCCGAACATAGGCATGCACTTCCTGAGCTTGTTCCGGGGAAGCGGTTTCGCCCGTACCTATTGCCCAAACAGGCTCATAAGCCAGGATCACGTTTTTCCATGCATCCTTGGGAAGATGAAAAATGGCATTTTCCAACTGAGACTTTACCACCTCAAAATGTTTGTCTGCTTTACGTTCCTTCAGTTCTTCTCCGAAACAAAAAATAATTTCCATTTCATTTGCAATCGCTGCAGAAACTTTTTTGGACAGGATCTCATCGGTTTCATCAAATTGAGCTCTTCTTTCGCTATGACCAAGGATCACGGAGTTCACCCCGATACTCTTCAGCATTTTTGCAGAAACCTCTCCTGTAAATGCGCCTTTTTCAGCAAAATGCATGTTTTGGGCCACAACTTTAACAGGGGTATCTTTCAGGGACTGAAAGGCGCTGTACAAACTTATAAATGAAGGTGCTACATAAACCTCGGCAGTAGGTTCTTTTACCATTTGCAATTTTAAATGTGCTATCAGTTCCTGCGTTTCAGACAGATCATTGTTCATTTTCCAGTTTCCTGCTACTATATTCTTTCTCATAATACTATGTTTATTTTTTATTATTAGGGCTGTTTTATACTAAGATCACTTCTGAAATAAGCAAATCAAAACCACGGGATTTTCACGAGTTTCTTAAAAAACAAGCTTTTACAAATATAAAGGTTCGTTTAAACATACCCGACTATTCTGCTATAAAAAGCCTGGCTTTAAAATTTTATAAATCTATATCTGCAGAATCATACCAATGAACTTTTTGGGTTATGGTTCCCTTCTCAAGCGTTAGAATTCCGGGATTTGCGCGCACAATGGTTTTTAAAACAGTCTCATCACTTTGATAAAATTCAAAATTCAAACTGAATTCTCTTATAATTGCTTCCTGCCTTTCCGCATTGGAGGAGGTGAGTCCCACCACGGTATATCCCTTTTCCAGGGCGCGTTCACTCAAACCCTTTACGGCATTAAAACCATCTTTTTCTGTACTTCTTAAGTTATAGGCAACAATCAGCAAGAGTTTGTCGCTGCTCAAAATCTCTTTGGTAACATCTTCCCCGTTCTTTTCAATGAAAAAATCGGAAATCGCCGGCTTATCGCCTTCTCTTATCAGTTTTGTATCTACTCCAAGATATTTTCCCTGTACCTGCGGATATTCTCCCTGGTTCTTGATGATTATTTCCTTTCCATTATCCTCAAAGATCCAGGTATATTCATAGGTAGCTTTTTCAGCATCTTTAGGCATTTCCATTTTTTCGAGGATGTTGTTGCCTACTTTATATACTCTGAAATCTATTAGCGGAAGATGCATCAACACATAATATGCAAAGATAAAACAGAGCATAAAAGAGAGAAATATGATCCACCTGTGCGATGCCGGAACAAGAATAGGCGTAATGTATTTCCTGTTAAAGAAAAGCACAAGGATCAAAATAAGCAAACCCACATCCTTATAAAAAGATTGCCACGGCGTTAAAGGCATGGCATCTCCAAAGCAACCGCAGTCCTTCACTTTATCAAAATAAGCAGAATAAAAGGTGAGGAAAGTGAAGAAAAGAATCATCAATAACAGGCTCCACATGGTGAATTTGGGTAAATATCCAATGATGAGCATTATCCCAAGTACCAGCTCGAAGATCACCAGGATAATGGCGATCACCAATGCAAATGGAATTAGAAATTCTATTCCCAGTACACCCGTGCTAAAGTATTCCTGAAGTTTGAAGGAAAAACCAATTGGGTCATTCAATTTTACAAAACCGGAGATTATAAATAATATCCCTACAAATATCCTGGCAATTCCTACAAATATTTTCATCGTATACTACTGTTTTAGGTGAGCTACCAATGCCCGTTTTATGTATTTTTTCTTCTGAAAAATCAAAACTATACTGCTGCTTCTTCCATCAAAATAAGTGCAAAAACCGCATAATTGATTATATCCTGATAATTGGCATCTATTCCTTCACTTACCAGGGTTGTTCCTTTATTATCTTCGATTTGTTTTACCCGTAAAAGCTTCTGAATGATCAGATCTGTAAGAGAACTCACGCGCATATCCCGCCAGGCTTCTCCATAATCATGATTTTTATTCTCCATCAGGCTTTTGGTTTCAGCAATTTTTTGATCATAATGTTCGATCGCTTTTTCCGGGTTTAAATCCGGTTGATTAACAACGCCCAGTTCCAACTGAATTAAGGCCATTACCGAATAGTTGATGATCCCAATAAATTCGGGTATTTCATCTTCCTCCACTTTGCGGGTTGCATTTTGCTGAAGGCTGCGAATGCGCTGCGCCTTGATAAAAATTTGATCGGTTAAGGACGGAAGCCTCAATATTCGCCAGGCACATCCGTAGTCTCTCATTTTATTTAAAAAGAGATCCCTGCAGGTTTTCACCACGGAATCATATTGTTTTGAAGTATCCTTCATAAAAACATTCTAATTTGCGTAAATTTCGGTCAAAATATTTAGATAGTCAAAGTTAATTTTTTCGGCGGAAAAAGCCGAGTATAAACACAATTATACTGGAATGACCATAACATGCAAAGGCAAGCTTATAAATTTTGAAACTCCAAAAGTGATGGGAATCCTGAACATAACCCCGGATTCCTTTTATGATGAGAGTCGGAATTCCTCTCCTGATGTTTTGCTGAAAAAAGCCGAAGTAATGCTTGAGGAAGGTGCTACTTTCCTGGATGCTGGCGGTTACAGCTCGCGGCCGGGCGCAGAAGACATCAGCCAGGATGAAGAACTGAAACGCGTACTCCCGGCGATAGAAATTCTGCTGAAAAATTTCCCCGAAGTTTTAATTTCAGTAGATACTTTCAGAAGCAAAGTAGCCGAAAGAAGTATTCAGGCCGGGGCAGCACTTATAAACGACATTTCTGCAGGAAACCTGGATGTGGAAATGATGCAGGTTATTGCCCGGTATCAGGTACCTTATATCATGATGCATATGCGCGGAACTCCCCAAACAATGAAAGACCTCAACAGCTATGAGGATGTAACCCAGGAAGTGCTTTTTTATTTTTCAGAAAAAATTAAAGCCGCCAGGACACTAGGAATCAACGACCTTATCATTGATCCCGGCTTCGGATTTTCAAAAAATATAGCTCAGAATTTTGAACTGCTTTCCAATCTTGAGTTGTTTGAAATTCTGGAATTACCATTATTGGCAGGACTTTCAAGAAAGTCGACTATTTATAAAATCCTTAATTGCACACCAAACGACGCATTGAATGGAACCACAGTCCTAAATACCCTCGCACTCACCAAAGGCGCCGATATCCTGAGGGTGCATGACGTAAAAGAGGCGATGGAAACCGTGAAATTAACCGCACAACTGAAAAACTAACCGTATATTTTCTATTTTTACACAAAGCCTTAAAAATTTGGATTTTCTAAACCTCCGCATTCTTGATATAGTAGATATAGTGTTTTTGGCTATACTTCTGTTTTACATTTATAAACTCGTAAAAGGTACCGTAGCCGTAAATATTTTTGTGGGAATTGTCATTGTCTGGCTTTTCTGGAAGCTTACGCAGTTGTTGCAAATGGAATTGCTTTCCAGTGTTTTTGGGGAGTTTATCGGTGCCGGGATCTTTGCCCTGATTGTGGTATTTCAGCAGGAAATCAGGAAATTCCTTCTAATGATAGGATCTACCAATTTCACGCAACGCAGGAAATTCCTGAGACAATTCAGGTTTGTAAAGGATGATACTCAAATAAGTACCAATATCAACGCTATTATAAATGCATGCGAGGCAATGAGCCGAACACTCACAGGAGCCTTGATTGTGATCCAGAAATCTACCAGCCTGGATTTTGTGAAAAATACGGGGGACAAGATGAATATCGAACTCAATCAGCCAATAATTGAATCCATATTTTATAAAAATTCCCCGCTTCATGATGGCGCGATGATCGTTGAAGACAATAAGATCACTGCTACCAGGGTGATACTGCCAGTTTCAAACGACAGGACAATTCCGTTAAGGTTTGGACTCAGGCATCGTGCTGCTGTTGGTATTACCGAAAAAACCGATGCTATTGCACTTGTTGTCAGCGAAGAAACCGGACAAATCTCCTATTTAAAAGATGGTGAGTTGGTGATCTTTGAAGATTCGGTAGATTTGATCAATAAATTAAGGGATGATCTTACTTAAATCAAAAACCACAAAAGCCCTGAAAGGGTGAGATAATTGATAATTAAGGTGCGCTCTTCCCCGTACCCCTTTTTATTTCGCCCTTTCAGGGCTATCTTAAACTAACATCTTTAATTCGATGGGCGCTGCCCATCGCTGATAGATCTGGCCCTTTCAGGGCTAAATGGTTGAAGTGAAAAATATCTTTAAAATTAGAGGCAGGCCCGCCTGAATGAGAACTCAATGAGGGATCAAACCGATTCTTCAGCCATAAACTGAACTTCGTAAAGATTTTTGTAGAAACCGCCTTTCACTTTCAGCAATTCTTTGTGGGTTCCCATTTCTACGATCTTTCCTGCGTCCATCACCATAATTTTATTCGCTTTTTTAATGGTTGCAAGTCGGTGGGCAATTACAATGGAAGTTCTGCCTTCGGTTATTTTATCGGTAGCATCCTGTATAAGTTGTTCGCTGTAAGAATCTACAGAGGAAGTTGCTTCGTCCAGAATAAGAATGCTTGGATTGCTCACATAAGCACGTAAAAAAGATATTAGCTGCCGCTGCCCGGAGGAAAGCATCACCCCGCGTTCCTTTACATTGTAATGGTATCCGTTTGGCAAAGAAGTGATGAACTCGTGGATCCCTATTTCTCTTGCTGCACGTATCACGTCCTCTTCGGTAACATTCGGGTTATGAAGGGTGATATTATTTAAAATGGTATCGGCAAAAAGAAAAACGTTTTGTAAAACCACTGCGATTTCTTTCCGAAGCGTTTTCAGGGTAATATCCCTGATATCTATTCCATCTACCAGGATCTTTCCGCTGTTGATCTCATAAAAACGGTTGAGCAAATTGATTACGGTGGTTTTCCCGGCACCGGTAGAACCAACGATCGCGATAGTTTCTCCTGCATTCGCCTTGAAAGAAACCCCTTTTAAAACCTCTTCGGCTTCATCATATCCAAAGCGAACATCCTGAAATTCTATCGCTCCGGTTAAATTATCGATTTCAATTTTTCCTTCATCTTTTATGGATGCTTCCGTATCCAGAATCGCAAAAACACGGTTTGCAGCAACCATTCCCATTTGAAGCGTATTGAATTTATCGGCTATTTGACGCAGCGGACGAAACAGCATCTGGGCCAGTTCAATAAACATGATAATGATACCCAAACTTAACGCATCATTATCCACCACTCTTAAACCCCCATACCACACAATTAAACCTATGGTGATCGAGGTGGACATCTCTGCAATAGGGAAAAAGATGGAGTTGTACCAAACGGTTTTTACCCAGCCCTTTTTGTGCTTTTGATTGATCTCCTTAAAATTGTCATATTCTACCTTTTCCCTGGTGAATAACTGGACGATCTTCATTCCTGTTATTCGCTCCTGGACGAAGGTATTTAAATTGGCAACCTGATTTCTCACATCTTCAAAAGCTATTTTCATTTTCTTCTGAAAAACCCTTGTGGCATACAGAATAAAAGGAAGCACAAGAAGAACCAGCAACGTAAGCTGCCAGCTATTATAGAACATAAAGCCCAAAACCACCAGCATTTTAAGTAGATCACTGGCAATTACAAACAAACCTTCACTAAAAATACTCGCTATGGTCTCAATGTCGCTTACCGCACGGGTTACCAATCTCCCTACAGCCGATTTATCAAAATACTTCATTTTAAACCGAAGCATATGCTCAAATAAATTCACCCGCAAATCCCGTATTACTTCCTGCCCTAACCAGTTGGCAAAATAGATGAACAAAAACTGAAAGATCACTTCCAGGGTTAATGCTATCAACATTAAACTTATATAGTAAACCAGGTTTTCACTATCCTGTGGAAGAATAGAGTCGTCTATCGTGATTTTAAGCAAATAAGGTCTTAGAACCGCGAAAACAGACAATAATATAGCCGAAACGGCCACAAAATAGAAGGTCCATTTATACGGGTTTGTATACCTAAGCAATCTTTTAAAAAGATTTACATCAAAAGCTTTTCCTGTTCCTGTCGCCATTTATTTTTCTACAATAGATGTTGGATATTCAATTCCTGTTAAAAACAAGGCCTTTGCCGGCACCGAAGTTCCTGCATTTTGCCTGTCCCTGCTTTTTATAATTTCCTCCAGCTTCTCCACCGGAATTTTTCCAAGCCCAATCTCCAGCAAAGTTCCCACTATGGCCCGAACCATATTGCGAAGAAACCTGTCTGCAGTTATTTTAAAAACCAGTTTATTTTCCTGTTGTTCCCAAATCGCCGATTTTATAACACAATTATAGGTTTTCACATCGGTTTTAGATTTTGAAAAACATTTAAAATCGGTGTGTTTTTTTAAACGAAAAGCTGCCAGATTCATTTTATCGAGATCCAGTTCATTTTTTACAAGATGAGCTGTTTCATAAAAAAACGGATCTTTTTGCTGAATGATATGATATTCATAACTTCTGCTTATCGCATCAAAACGGGCATGCGCCTCGGGGTGAACTTCAAATAAATTATATACAGCTATATCTGAAGCCAAAAGTGAATTCAGCCTAAAGATAAGCTTTTGGGGGTCTGGTAAAATTTCAGCATCAAAATGAGCGAAATACTGACTTGCATGAACTCCCGCATCTGTCCTTCCAGCTCCCACAACCGGGGTTGAAACCTGCAATAAGGTAAAAAGTGCGGTTTCCAGAGTTTCCTGTACTGAAACTGCATCCGGCTGATTTTGCCAACCATGATATGCCTTTCCATTATACGCCAGTTCTATAAAATATCTCAATCTAAATTGATACTTTTACGTGATTTTTGTGCAAAGATACAGCAATATGATGGTTTGATTATATGATGGTATGATTATTTGATGGTATGATGTGATGGTATGAAATGATGTTTTGATTATAGGATGATGTGATGGTTTGAAAATTTCTTTTCTGAATTTAATTTTATTATACCTGGACAAGCTTATTTAATCGGTTAATTTTGAATTTTAATTTTGAATTTTGAACCCGGAACAGTAAAAAATGAAAAAAATATTATTGCTGAGTGATACCCACAGTCATATAGATGAAAGAATTCTGCATTATGTCGCTGAAGCTGATGAAATTTGGCACGCAGGGGATATCGGCGATCTAAAAGTAACCGATAAGATCAAAGAACTAAAACCGCTTCGGGCGGTATTTGGCAACATTGACGATCACGAAATAAGGAAGGAATTTCCGTTAAATCAAAGGTTTTTATGTGAAGATGTAGATGTTTGGATCACGCACATTGGAGGATATCCCGGCAGATATTCTCCCGCCATTAGAGAAGAAATTCAGAAAAATCCACCAAAATTATTCATATGTGGCCATTCCCATATCCTTAAGGTAATGCCTGATAAGAAACTCGATCTTCTCCATATGAATCCAGGAGCAGCAGGAAAATATGGATTTCACAAAAAAAGGACGATGCTTCGGTTTAATATAGATGGTGCAAATATTAAGGATTTGGTTGTGATTGAATTGGAGGCCTCCCCAAAAGTCTCCCCCGGTCCCTGCGAAGGAGGGGAGTTTGTCCCATAGGACTATCTATTGTAAATAAAAACTTTGTCGAATAACACCTGTGCCCTTAGTTAGAATATGACCATAACGTTTATATATATCTTCCCTAAAGAAAGAAGCTGAATTTTATTTTGGCCCCCGAAGTATTGGAGTAAAGGCGGGAAAGTGATCCGTTTTAAATCTGTGTAATTCACGTTTTTAGCAATCCGTGGAATTCGTATTTTAATCCGTTTTTCTGGCTTTTGTTTTGTTCCTCTAAAATTAATTAATTCTATAATCCCTTTTCCGGAATTCACCTGTAGATTATGTAGTTGTTTTTGTCTACCTGGCCTTTTCGCAAATTCTTATGCATTTCTGTTTCTGGATACATTTCAGGGTACTTTATTATATGTGCCAAAAAATTCCGTAGGTTATTTTCTAACTGGAGAATTTCCATTTCCGTCCATGCTTCTTCTAAATATTCAAGAACTTTTTTTAAACCTTTTTCTGCTTGTGGCGTCCAAACTATTTCTAATGCCATTCGTCAAAGCGGTTCATTACAGTTTCGTGTGCTATATAATCATTTTTATCTGCTTGTGCCAAGCCAGTTTCAATTTCCTTCTGTTCTTCCTTCGACATTTCTCCATACCAATCCCCTTGTTCATCTTCAAAAACTTTTTTTATTTTTGCCAACAAGCTCTTTTTTTGTGTCTGTAACAAAAGCTGCATCAACTCTAATTTTGTAGTTTCTATATTCATGATCCCGGGTTTAATCCTAACAAAGATAGTATTTTTATATGCAAATTTTATTCCCAATCAAGGGATAAAAGCTGGTGAATCCCACCCCGAAGCATTGGAACAAATAACCCGGTTCAAGATTCCGGATTGAAAATTCAATAAACCCTAACTCTTTGCACTCCAAACCCTTCGAGACCACCACTATTTAGGGGTCGGGATAAAGGTGGAAGTCAGAGGAGTGAAAAATGCATAATTCTTCCTGTATAGATTGACTAAAATTTTTGCTTAAACAAAACAATTAGGCTTGATCCAAAATGAACCTTCAATTTTGTTTTGCCCCATAGGACTATCTATTGGTAAAAAAAAGGTATTCGCGAATAATAACTGTGCCGTTAGGTTAAGAACAGGACCATTTAATTAGCTTGAAACAAAAAACCCGAAGCTTTCACTTCGGGTTTTTCTCGCACTAATAACACTAAGATAAATTAGGTTTATCGAAACCGGTCCACAGATTTTACGAGATCTTCATCCTTTTTAATGGCCTTATTGGCCAGCACTAAAAAAACGATAGAAAGAACAGGAATAAACATCCCAATACCCTTCTCTGAGATTTGCATCTCTCCAGGTACAGTTAGTGTCCAATACACGAAAACTCCTAGCAAAAAAAAGTTTAATATTATATTGACGCGCCCCAACACAAATTGAAGCTTTCTGTTTTTAAATAAAAATATTGTTACCAACGATAAAACGGCCGATCCTAAAAACATTGCAAGTGCAAGAATTACATCCTCCACATACACCGCTTCCCCCGCCTCATTACTCCACAAAGAAACAAAAAAAATCAAGACCCCGCTTATGAGAGCGGCAATAAATAAATAGATACTTTGGATACGTTGAATCATGCTAAATTCTCAAAATTTAGGTCAAAAATAAGTGTTTCTTTTTAGAATCCATATCCCAAGATTTAAAATAAAGTTGTATTATTGCATCAATGTTCTGTAACCTGTTCAAAATAGGTTACTTATAACCCCAATTTTTTTTTCGAATCTTCCTCGAGAAGTTTACAATAAAACCATCACAATCTTATTCATAATAATACATGTTTGAAATTTCAGAATTAAAAGCTAAGAAGCTGCCTGAGCTTCAAGATATAGCTAAGTCTTTAAATGTTCCCAAATACCGCACCCAGAAAAAACTGGATTTGGTTTATCAAATTTTAGACTATCAGGCCGCGAACCCTGCAAAAGTCAAGGAAGTCCTAAGCGATGAAAAGACTCCTTCAGCCCCTAAGGAAACTCAGGATAAGGCTGAAAAATCCAAAATTGGATCGGAAAGCAGTCCGCAACGGAAACCCAACCCTCGTCAGAATAAGCCGAGACCGGAAAATAAAAGCACTCCGGACAGTGAGCAAAAAAAGAACCAGCCTGTGAAAAGTACAGATAAAAAACCTCACGAAAGATCTTCCGATCGTTCAAAGGGAACTTCTGGAAAATCTCAGCCATCCAGAAAAGAGGACACTATGGAAACCACCTCCAAAAAAGAAGATCACCCAAGGGACAACGGAAACTCTTCCAGGGATTCCGGGAATTCTTCCAGAGATTCAGGAAACTCATCCAGGGATTCAGGAAATTCTTCTCGGGACAACCAAAAAAATACCCGTGATACCAGAAAAGAGCCAAGAAGCAGCAATAAAGGTGACAGCACCATTAAAAACAACGGAAACCGCGATAACCGAAACAGGTACCGCGAGCCGGATTATGAATTTGATGCCCTTATAGAAAGTGAAGGAGTATTGGATATCATGCAGGATAACTACGGATTTTTAAGATCTTCAGATTATAATTACCTGTCTTCTCCAGATGATATTTATGTTTCTCAATCGCAAATAAGGCTGTTTGGTTTAAAAACAGGAGATACTGTTTTAGGCCAGATTCGTCCGCCGAAAGAGGGAGAGAAATATTTCCCGCTTATCAAGGTTATAAAAATAAACGGATTGGATCCCCAGGTAGTTCGGGACCGGATTTCATTTGAACATCTGACTCCGCTTTTTCCAAAGGAAAAATTCAAACTTGCCGAAAGACAAAGCACAATTTCCACAAGGATTATGGACTTGTTCTCTCCAATTGGAAAAGGACAACGTGGAATGATCGTTTCCCAGCCTAAAACCGGGAAAACAATGTTGCTTAAGGATATTGCAAACGCGATTGCGGCCAACCATCCCGAGGTGTATCAGATCATCCTATTGATCGATGAACGTCCAGAGGAGGTTACCGATATGCAGCGAAATGTAAAAGGAGAAGTTGTTGCTTCCACTTTTGACCGCGAAGCACACGAACACGTAAGAGTGGCAAATATCGTACTGGAAAAAGCCAAAAGAATGGTGGAATGTGGACATGACGTGGTAATCCTTCTGGATTCCATAACACGTCTTGCCAGAGCTTACAACACCGTACAACCTGCCAGTGGTAAAGTATTGAGTGGTGGTGTAGATGCGAACGCCCTGCACAAACCTAAACGTTTCTTTGGAGCTGCCAGAAATATTGAAAATGGAGGATCCCTGTCAATCATTGCTACTGCCCTAACCGATACAGGTTCTAAAATGGATGAAGTGATCTTTGAAGAATTTAAAGGAACCGGGAACATGGAACTTCAACTGGATAGAAAAATCGCCAACAGAAGGATCTTCCCTGCTATTGACCTTACTTCTTCCAGCACACGTCGTGATGATCTTTTACTGGATGAAAACACCTTACAGCGTATGTGGGTGATGCGAAAATATCTTGCAGATATGAACCCTGTAGAGGCGATGGAATTTATCAATGAGCGATTTAAACAAACCAAAAACAACGAAGAGTTTTTGATCTCTATGAACGGGTAAAATTCACTTTATTCCTAATACAAAATCCGGTTATCAAAAGATAGCCGGATTTTTTTAAAAAAATCTAATAAGGAAACGGTAATGCCAAATAGACCCTTTAAAGAGTCCTTTATAGAGCAAATCTACTCCTGCTTTAACTCCATTTTCTCTGCAAAATAATCGCAGAAATCTTTCATGGTTGCTGTCATTTTTTCATCCTGGGTTGCACGATTAAAAGTGTCGCTCATTGCAACCAATGTTTGATGGAAAAATTTTTTCATCTCATCCACCGGCATGTCCTTGGTCCATAAATCTATACGTAAGGTTTCCTGTTGTTTTGCATCCCACATGGAAAGCATCATTGCTTTTGCTTCTTCCTTATAAATATCTCCATCTTCAGCGCTCCAGTATAGTTCTTCGGGCACCTTGTTTTCATCGAGAATAACTTCTATATTGATCTCAGATTTTTTAAATTCTGCCATTATTTCTTTGGTTTATATTTTGCTTTATTAAAAATTGTTTCGGCATCTGTATCCAGCATTTCCGGCAGACTCACCTCGTATTCATCCATATATGCCCGTACTATTTCCCAGCCTATATACTGTCCCAGCATTGCCGGAGCTTCGTTATCGAGTTCCAGATAAAATTTCGAAAAAGGCGCAGGATATAGGAACCTGGAATATAATTGGGTATCGGAATCAAAAATTAGTTGGCGCTCTACAAAATACCTCCATATCTGCGCTTCATTGTTTTTTGCCCATTCCAGTTCTTCCGAGGTATATCCTATTTTCTGATGATCTGGAGTTTTCGGGAGCCAGCGATCTTTCAGGTACAGAATTTTTCCATAATAGATCATATTCGCAAGAAAGGTTTTTGACTTGGGCTGAGGCAACTTTTCTTTGGCAAATTCAGTCGCTACATCCTGAACGATCTGATTTTTCTCAAAATTCTTCTTCAGATATTCCTGGATTCCCATGTAAAATTGATGATCCTTACCTAGATAGGTATCCAAAGCGATAAAAAGATAATCCGGAGTTAAAAGAACCTTGTTTTTATAATCCACTTCAGAAGTAATTGTGACCACTGTTGGCGCCTCAAACGGAGGAAAATAGTATTTTATATGCTGAAAAAGTGAATGAAGCTGCTCCTCTTCAGAAGTAAAATCGGAATAAATTTTTGAAACTTCCATGTTTATTTCCTGCTGAATGGTATCATTTATCTTATCGATCCAAACGCTATCAGGAAATCTTTCAGGAAAAAGAAAAGGATATTCTGCTTTAAGCTGCGGAAGTTCTTCCGGAGTGATCCTGGCAAATTTATCGTCAAACCGCTCTACTTTAAAATCAACAGGGAATTTTTCAATTTCCTTACTTATTCCTGATTGCTCCTGGCAGGACCACATTGCAATCATTCCAGTTAGCAACAGAAGTTTTTTAAACATATATATTTTTTGTGGGGCCTTTAACGCTGCCGGTTTTTATTAATTGGGGAATCATGCTATTTTTGTTTGCAAAGATATTATTTACAAACTTAAACACCCAAAATTATGCAAACGGAAAAAGTGGTCGATCACATTGTAAATTGGCTAAAAGATTATGCCACGGCCGCAAACATTAAAGGCTTTGTGCTTGGAATAAGCGGCGGCGTAGACTCTGCTGTGGTTTCAGCCCTTTGTGCCCGCACCGGATTGCGTACTTTATGTTTGGAACTTCCCATTCATCAACATAGAATCCAGGTTGATTTGGCTAAAAACCATATCACTTCTTTGCAAAATCATTTTGCCAATGTAAGCAGCCTGGAAGTAAACCTTACCCCGGTTTTTGAAGAGTTTAAAAAAGCAGTTCCCCTTGTGCAGGAAAGTGAATTTTTAAACCTCACTCTTGCCAACACCCGCGCGCGTTTAAGGATGAGCACCTTATATTATTTTGCCGGTTTACACTCTTATCTGGTAGCAGGAACCGGAAATAAAATAGAAGATTTTGGTGTAGGATTTTTCACCAAATATGGCGATGGCGGAGTGGATTTAAGTCCCATTGCAGATCTATTAAAAAGTGAGGTTTTTGAGCTGGCAAGGTTCTTAAATATCAACAGGGAAATTCAGAAAGCAGAACCAACCGATGGCTTGTTTGAAGACAGCTTAAGCGATGAAGATCAAATAGGTGCAAGCTATGACGAACTTGAATGGGCGATGAAAATGCAAAAAAACGGCAAAAAACCATCCGATTTTAAAGGCAGAGAATTTGAAGTTTATAAAATTTATACCAGGTTAAATTCCATCAATCAGCATAAAATGAAAGCCATTCCTGTTTGTAAAATACCCGTTCATCTGAAAAATTAAACCCTTTATCGAATAAAATTTCTTTAGCGGTTAATTCATAAATTATTGGATTATTTTAGTTTGACCTTTTAATAATCGACTAAAATACATCCACCCCTACCGCAGTGAATTTTAGTGAAAACCGGTTTTCTATGAGCACAGTTTTAATCGCAGATCATCATCCAATCACATGGGAGGGAATTACCTCTTTACTCAGCAAAAATGAGCAATTAGAGGTAATTGGACATGTTACCAGTGGAAATGAACTTTTTAAATTCCTTAAAAATCAAATTCCCGATGTTTTGGTGATGGAAATTGACCTTCCACAAATCAACGGAATTACAGCTCTAAGAAACATTAAAAACCTTTTTCCGGGGACAAAAATGCTTGTATTTAGCTGCCATCCCGAAGAAATGTACGCACTAAGCGCCATAAAAGCCGGAGCTTCAGGTTATATCTCGAAAACGGTAGCTATAGAAAATTTACAAATGGCCATTACACAGGTCGCACGTGGAGGTATTTATTTGAACCGAAATATTACAGAAAGAATCAATTCCGGAATCTCACAAAGCAACAGCCTTATTTCAAAATTTAAAAAGCTTTCTACCCGGGAAGCGGAAGTACTGAATTTAATCTCCAACGGGAAACGCAACAAGGACATTGCTGAAGCTTTGGACATTAACGAAAAAACGGTTAGTACCTATAAAACCCGGTTGTTGAAAAAACTTAAAGTGGACAATATTGCCGATCTCATCCATCAAACACGGTTGCTGCAGCTAAGAACTACATAACCCTGTTCAATCTGTTTGATAAAACCCGTTTCAGGGACTGATAATCCATAATATCTTCAAGTCTTTTTCGTGGATCTTCTTCCTCAGAATCGTTTATTTTTTTAGAAAGTTCATCTATCTTTTGGTTTATAAGGAACCTCCGTAATGCCAGGATCGTTTCATTTACCAACCTCGCAACAGACTTTTCTTTGGTTTTAACCATGATTTCCATGCGCTCCCAATCGTGAAGGACATATTGCTCCTCTTCCATTAAAATAGTGGTTACAAGCGAGGATAATTCGGGCTCAAGTTCATTCAAGATCACATCAAGTTCTAAACTTCCCTTCTCGTTCAATTTTGCAACCAATAAAAGATAAAGCTTTCTGAAATCGTCATTGGTAAAGGCTATTTCATCCTCCTGAAGGTCAAGGTATATCTTCTCAAAAACTTTGGCTTTCTGGATCTCGGGTTCCAGAACAAGGTCTCCATTTTTGTTTTCCTTCCAAACCATATCTTCAAATTCTTCTTCTACTGTTCCGTAGAGCAGGAGTAAGCTGATGATCTTGCGTTCAAGCTCAAACAATTCATCCACCTTCACTTTGATGGTTTCGGAATCGCGAACTACTTCAAGTGGTTTTGTGGCCTGGGGTTTGGACATCGGTTTCCCGGCCTTTGCGAGCATTTGCGATAAAGTGGAAAAAAGCACATTTTCAGAAATATCCATGATCCTGGAGCATTCCTGAATATAAACTTCCTGCTGGATCTGGTTCGGGATCTTTGAAATACTGGAAACCATATCCTGGATAAGATTTGCCCTTTTTACCGGATCATTTTTGGCGTCTTCATATAATAAGGAAGCCTTGAACTCTATAAAATCCTTGGCATTTTCATTTAAATAGTCCTTTAGATCGGCCTGGGAATTTTTTCGTGCAAAACTGTCTGGATCTTCTCCATCTGGAAAAACACACACTTTCACATTCATTCCCTGCTCCAAAATAAGATCTATTCCACGTATGGAAGCCCGGATCCCGGCTGCATCTCCATCATACAGCACCGTGATATTTGTGGTTAACCTGCTGATTAACCTAATTTGTTCTGAAGTAAGCGACGTACCGGATGAGGACACCACGTTTTCAATTCCGCTTTGATGCAGCTGTATCACATCGGTATAACCTTCCACCAAATAACAATTATCCTCTTTGGCAATGGCCTGTTTTGCGTAATATATCCCGTATAAAACCTTGCTTTTATGGTAAAGCTCACTTTCCGGGGAATTCAGATATTTCGCGGCTTTTTTATCATTGGTAAGTATCCTTCCGCCAAAACCTAAAACCCTTCCGGACATGGAATGTATTGGGAACATCACCCTTCCCTTAAACCGGTCAAATTGCTTTTCACCTTTTACAATACTGAGCCCTGTTTTTTCCAGATAATCCAGCTTATATCCTTTCCGAATCGCTTCTGAAGTAAAAGCATCCCATTCATCCAGACAATATCCCAGCTGAAATTTTTTGATGGTTTCGTCGGTAAAGCCACGTTCTTTGAAATAACTAAGTCCGATAGCTTTCCCTTGCTCCGATTTTAAAAGTATATTCTGAAAATACTGATTTGCGAATTCTGAAACCAGGTACATGCTTTCCCGCTCATCTGCCTGTTGTTTTTGCTCATCAGATTGTTCGGTTTCTTCAATTTCAATATTGTATTTTTTTGCCAGATATTTAATGGCCTCGGGATAGGTGAAATGTTCGTGTTCCATTAAGAATGCAACCACGTTCCCTCCTTTTCCGCTGGAGAAATCCTTCCAGATCTGTTTCACCGGAGAAACCATAAAACTGGGACTGCGCTCCTCGGTAAAAGGGCTCAATCCTTTATAATTGCTGCCCGATTTTTTTAGCTGAACAAAGTCACCCAAAACCTCCTCGACCCTGGCGGTTTCAAATACTTGGTCTATGGTGTTTTTTGAAATCAAATTTTAGTGGAAATAAGTTTTGTAAGTGTCAAATGTAACAATAAAAAAAGAGAACAATTTTCAAATAAATGAAAACCATCCTCTTTCAACATCTTAGCAGAATGTTACTTTATTTATATCAAAACCCAAGCCGTTTATTTAAAAAACACATCTTAAGTCATTGATTTTTAAAATTTTAACACAGTGGCAGCTTTTAATATTAATCGATATCAAATCTTAAACCTACCGAAATATTATTCAGTTCTACATTCGGGTCTTTGAAGATTGGATTTAAATCGTATTTCACATAAAGGGCTGTTCCACCCAAACTCAAATACCCACTCAAACCATAAATAAAATCATTGGTATTATAATCAGCTTTCAATTTTTCCTTTACCTTATCATTACCTTCATCATACTTTAGTTTTTGCCGTTCCCCAATATTAAATCCGGCATATCCACCAAGTCCAATCTTAAACATTCCATGGGTGGAATACCTGAAATATTTTTCGGTTTCTGTTCTTTTTGAGGGACCAAATTCAAAATGTACAGGAAATACCAGGTTATCCATTCTAAATTTGGATTTGTCCAGGTCCAATGGAAACTCCTCCAGAACAGTGAGTTCATCTTTATCAACAAAATACCGGTTGTCTGTAGGTTTTAAACCATTAAACTGGAAGGAAACCCCATATTTTAAACGGAAAGCATTCGAATTATTGAGAACACGCGTCTTCCAGGCCCATCCAATCTCAAAAAAGCGGCTCCCTCCTATTTTAAAATCTGAATCATCGATAGAATTTTCATCAGATATTGCATTGTTTAAACCAAAAGCAAGCACAATATCACTGGTAGTCCTGCGATCGTAAGGAACTTTTTTATCTCTACTCATATTGATATGAACTACTTTTCCTTCATCAAATAATGACAAACTATTTATATGCTCTTTATTGCGATCTGCAAGTTCCAGCTCATTTTCAAGAATGGTAATTCTGTTTTCAATATTTAACGCATGTTTTTTTGCCGCATTTTCTCTCTGTTGCTTTGCCTGTTCCGGAGTGATCATTTCTTTTTCCAGTCGGTAATTAATACCTTCCAAAGTTTGCTTTAGTGATTTCTTTTCCCTGGCGATTATTTTATCCCGTTCCTTCTGAAAAAATTCCATACTTGTGTTAACGGAATCCTTCTTCGCAAGGGAAATTGAATCGTTTTGAGCATTTGTAACCTGAAGCATTAAGCCCATAAGAAGTAAACTAAAATAACTGATAATTGTTTTCATGATAATTGGTTTTAGCCCTTTCCCAGCCTTCCTAACCCGGAAGGACTAAGAAAAAATTTTGATTGATGAATGAACTTATTTAGTGATGAAATTGTTTTAATTATTACGGTTTTCCACAGCGATTCGGGCTTTTAAAAAGCCATCCTTAACCACCTCAAAAACCTTTTCCCGAAAAGATTCCTCCAGCTCCATCTCCACATTCCAAAGCAGGGCATTGGCAGTTATTTTTTCTGAAAAAGCCGTTTGTTCACCACTTCTTTTCAATTTAGAGCTCGCTTCAGCCAACAAGGCATCTACTTCTGCATCTGTAATATTTCCGCTGCTCTCCTGCAACATTATTTCTCCAATGGCATTCCGGATTTTTTGAGGGAATTCCGGCACTTCTGCATTTATTATTTCTGGCTCCAGAATTGGCTCCTGCTGTCTTATATTTTTATTTACTGTGGCAACAGCTTGAATATCGCTTATCAAAGGTTTTTGTTCTTCGGAAGTTGTTAAAGTTTTTTTCCTGGCCGGCGTTTCAATTATTTCTTTGTTTTCTTCAAAAGCTATTTCTTGTGAATTTGCTTCTTCTAAGATTTTTTGCTGAATTTTATTTTCCTTCTGTTCAGGTTTTTCTATCGGAACATTCACAATTTCCGGGTTATTACCTACCGGTTCGTTAAAGAAAGAACCGAAGATCAGGATCCCGCCTATAATCGTTGCTGCTATTCCAACCCACCAGAATATGGGATTTCTCCTCTTTTCTTCAGAATCCAACCGTGCACTGAGTGCTTCCCAACTGCCAGATTTTGGTTCTATCTCCCGCTCATTCAGCTTTTCGCTGAATTTCCTTTCAAATTTTAACTGTCCCATAATCTGATGTGCTTTGCGTTTTTAATTTTTCCTGTAACATTTTCCTCGCCTTAAACAACTGGGATTTTGAAGTTCCCTCTGTAATATTCAGCATTTTTGAAATTTCCTGATGCTTGTAACCTTCAATGGCATACATCACAAAAACCACCTTATAACCTTCCGGCAGACTGTCGATCAGTTTCTGAATATGCTCCACCTCAATTCCGGATTTGATATTGTTAAAACTCTGGTTGGTATCTTCAAAAACCTCTTCAGCAAAATCCATTACCTTTTTCGATCTTAAAAAAGAAATTGCTTCCCTAATCATTATTTTTCTCACCCAGCCCTCAAAACTTCCATCATTCTTAAAGCTGGAAATATGCTTGAAAACCTTAAAAAATCCGTTGAGCATAACTTCTTCGGCGTGGTGCAAATCCTTGATATACATCCTGCAAACACTCAGCATTTTCCCTGAATATTTCCTGTACAATTCCTCCTGTGCATCGCGGTTATTTTTTGCGGCACGGGTGATAAGTTTGGTTTCGTTTTTAAAAAGTTGAATTACTTTCACAGATTTATAATAAGGCTTCTATTTATAAAGACGCATGAAATTTACAAAAGGTTGCCTGGAAAAATTTAAAAAATTTAAAATTTAAAAATTCAAGGTTGGAAAGTGGAAAAAGTTGAAAGTTGGAAAGTTGGAAAGTTTGAAATACGGATTTCACGAATTATAATGAATTACGCGAATTTGGAATCCGGAATTAGGAACTCATAATTCGAAATGGGAATTTACTTTTTACGTTCGATCACGTAATTTACCATTAGCTCGAGAGAATCTTTATATGAAGATTGAGGGTAAACGTAGAGAATTTCCAGGGCTTCCCTTTGGTATTCCTTCATTTTATTTTCAGCATACGTAAGTCCTCCCTGAGACTTCACAAAGGCTATTACCTCCTTAACACGCTTTTTATTTTTATTATGGTTTTTAACGGAATTGATCAACCACTTTTTCTCCTTTGGAGTTGAGTTATTCAAGGCATGTATGAGCGGAAGGGTCATTTTTTGTTCCTTGATATCTATTCCGGTTGGCTTCCCAATTTGCTCATCCCCGTAATCAAAAAGATCATCTTTTATTTGAAAAGCCATCCCTATCAGCTCCCCAAATTTTCTCATTTTTTCTACCTCCTCCGATTCCGGTTTTACAGATGCAGCCCCAAGACTACAACAGGCTGCAATAAGCGTGGCGGTTTTCTGGCGAATTATATCATAATAAACGTCTTCTGTAATATCAAGTCGGCGTGCTTTTTCAATTTGCAGCAATTCACCTTCACTCATCTCCCTTACCGCTACTGAAATAATCTTTAAAAGATCAAAATCGTTGTTGTCTATTGACAGCAATAATCCTTTTGAAAGCAAATAATCCCCAACCAAAACAGCAATCTTGTTTTTCCAGAGTGCATTGATACTGAAAAATCCGCGTCGGCGGTTGGAATCATCCACCACATCATCATGCACCAGGGTGGCCGTATGGATCAATTCAATGACCGCTGCGCCACGATAGGTACGTTCATTCACATTTCCGTTTGAAACCATTTTGGAGACCAGAAACACGAACATAGGCCGCATTTGCTTGCCTTTCCTGTTGACTACATAATGAGTGATCCGGTTTAACAAGGCCACTTTTGAAGACATGGACTCGAAGAACTTTTTTTCAAAAAGTTCCATCTCTTTCTCAACCGGAAGTTTTATTTGGGAGATAACCTTCATAAGGATTCCAAAGATAGTTAAAGAATTCCGTTAAAATACAAGGCCTTTAAAGGTTTTCATCCGGATACCTATCCCGACAGAAGGAGCGCTTTTAAAATGAAAGAATTTCAATTATTATAAAGCATCGTTGACCTATAGAAATCTAAAAAAATATCTGAAATCAGGCAGTAATTGGCACTTCACTATCTTTTAGCCACATATGCACGAATATTTTTTAGGCTTTTTGTCTTTTTTCTATTCTCTTTTTTCTTGATTCTTGATTTTTGTCTTGACTATTGTATTTAAGAAGATTTGTTCGCTAATTGTCCGCAGGCAGCATCGATATCTTTTCCCCTGGATCGTCGAACGGTTACCGTAATTCCGTTTTGTTCGAGCATCTTCTCATACATATGTGTAGCCTGTGAAGAAGCCTGCTGAAACTGCCCATCATCTATTGGATTATATTCTATCAAATTCACCTTACAGGGAACATACTTACAAAATCTCACCAAAGCTTCTGCATCTTTCGGTTGATCATTGATCCCTTCCCAAACAATATATTCATAGGTTATCCTGCTTTTGGTTTTTGCATACCAATATTCCAGCGCTTCTTTTAAATCCTGCAACGGGAAAGTAGCATTAAAAGGCATAATTTGAGTACGTATCTCATCTATAGCCGAATGCAGGGAAACGGCAAGTTTGATTTTTGCCTCATCATCTGCAAGTTTTTTTATCATCTTCGGCACTCCGGAAGTGGAAATGGTAATACGTTTGGGAGACATTCCAAGGCCGTCTTTGGAAGTGATCTTTTCCACAGCTTTCATCACATTGTTGTAATTCATAAGCGGCTCCCCCATTCCCATAAAAACAATGTTGGAAAGCGGTTTATCAAAATACAACCGACTTTCATTATCGATAGCAACCACCTGATCATAGATCTCATCTGGATTCAGGTTTCTCATGCGTTTCAGGGTTGCGGTAGCACAAAATTTGCAATCCAAACTGCAACCCACCTGAGAAGAAACGCAGGCAGTAGTTCTTTTGGGAGTTGGAATAAGAACAGATTCCACGGTAAGATTGTCATGCAGTTTCACGGCATTCTTAATAGTGCCGTCACTACTGCGTTGCATTAAATCTACCCGGATATGATTGATCACAAAATTATCCTGCAACATTTTGCGGGTTTCCTTTGAGACATTGGTCATATCTTCAAAACTATGCGCACCTTTATTCCAAAGCCATTCATATACCTGCGATCCCCGGAAGGATTTATCACCCTGAGCGACAAAAAATTCCTGAAGTTGCTGTTTGGTTAAGGCCCGTATATCTTTCTTATCATTTTTCACGCTGCAAAAGTAAGGATTTTATACCGATTTTTTAGTCGATGATTGGGTAACTAATTCTTATTCAACATTCTGAATGCTTCAGGCTGAAAGCCACGAATACAGAAATATTTTTCCGGTAATAGTTGTAAAGAATTTATATGTATTCATTGTTGTCCGGTAAACATTTTTGTGAAAGCTTAAAGCGCATATCGATTGGGAATTCCAATGGGATTTTTAATAAACAAACCTTACTTTTCTGAATTATTCAATCATATCGATAATTTAAATGTTCTGAAAAAATGGAAATTATAACTAAATGCTTATCAGTTAATTAAAATCAAGTCTTTTCTTGATTCTTGCAGTTATGCCGAAGGCGGAACGATCTTTTCTCTTTACCGGACATTACTGATATGTATTAATAAAACCTAAAATTTAATTTTCTAAATATTCTATAAAAAAACCACGAATGCACAAATATAATATTCGTGCATTCGTGGCCGTAATAAATCGGCAGAGTGGAAAAAAACATTATCGAAAAAAAACAAAAAAGCCACAAAACACAAATTTAAATATTCGTGCATTCGTGGCTTTAAAAAATAGGTATAATGAAAATTAAACCCTTAATGAGGGATTAAATAATCAACATGGCATCCCCATAGGTGTAGAATTTATATTTTTCCTTGATCGCTTCAGCATAAGCCTTTTTCATAAAATCATGTCCTGCAAAAGCAGAAACCATCATCATTAGCGTAGATTTTGGAGTATGGAAATTTGTGATCATACAATTTGCTATGCTAAAATCATACGGAGGAAATATAAACTTATTTGTCCATCCGCTGAATTCATTCAAGGTATGATTTGAAGAAACCGCACTTTCAAGAACTCTCATCGAGGTTGTTCCCACTGCACATACTCTTCTTCGCTCCTTAATAGCCTTGTTGATAATCCTGGTTGCATTCGTATCGATGAAAGCTTCTTCACTATCCATTTTATGCTTTGAAAGATCTTCTACTTCAACCGGATTAAAAGTACCCAAACCAACATGTAAGGTTACTTCAGCAAAGTCAATTCCCTTAATCTCAAGGCGTTTAAGCAGTTGTTTGGAAAAGTGCAAACCGGCCGTAGGAGCAGCAACTGCACCTTCGGTTTTAGCGTAAATGGTTTGATATCTTTCCTGATCTTCAGGCTGAACATCTCTTTTGATATATTTTGGCAACGGAGTTTCCCCTAATTCATCCAATTTTTTTCTGAATTCCTCATAGGAGCCATCATATAAAAACCGAAGGGTCCTACCCCTGGAAGTAGTATTATCAATCACTTCTGCTACCAGACTTTCATCTTCCCCAAAATATAACTTATTCCCAATCCTGATCTTTCTTGCAGGATCCACTAAAACATCCCATAACTTAGTCTCAGGATTTAATTCCCTCAATAAAAATACTTCAATTCTGGCGCCTGTTTTTTCTTTATTCCCATATAATCTTGCGGGAAAAACTTTTGTATTATTAAGCACCAGAACATCTTCAGGTTCAAAATAATCTATAATGTCTTTGAATTGTTTGTGCTCAATTGTTTGCTCTTTTCTGTTCAACACCATCAATCTTGCTTCATCCCTGTTTTCTGAAGGATATTCTGCCAGAAGTTCTTCCGGAAGTTCAAAACCGAATTGTGAAAGTTTCATTCCCATAGTTACATTTTTTTAAGTGCGCAAATATACAACCTGCCAATAGGCGTTGTCAAGCAAATAGAGGTTTATTTAAAGAAAAGCTTTATTTAGAAGGCTTTACGAGACTAAAACCTATTTGTTGCAAATCTTCCCAAAAGCCGGGATATGATTTTGAAACCACTCCTGCGTCCTCTATTTCCAGCGGTACTTTTAATGAAAGTGGTGCAAAAGCCATCGCCATTCTATGATCGTTATATGTGGCAATAGAAATATTTTTGTTCAGCATTTTTGCCGGGAAAAGCTTAAGGCAATCCTCTGTGATTTGTACCCTGGCTCCCAGTTTTTCCATTTCGGTTTTTAGGGCAACCAGTCGGTCGGTCTCTTTGATTTTTAAGGTATGTAACCCGCTTAGTTCGCATTCAATGCCCAAAGCCAGGCAGGTAACGGCGATGGTTTGAGCGATATCCGGAGCATTCTGAAGGTTTTCAATGATACGCCGTGGTTTTTTACAAGGTCGCTTTTCCAGTATTATGGAATTTCCTTCAAATCGGGTCACGATTCCAAAATGTTTATAAATTTCAGCGATACAGGAATCTCCCTGCAAGCTTGTTCTTCGGTAATTCGAAAGCTTAAGATCTGCGGTTTCGCTGATTGCTGCAAGACTATAAAAATAAGATGCCGAGCTCCAGTCCGATTCGATTTTTACCTTTTTTTGCCCCAGACTTTTCTTAGGTTGTATGTTTATTTTATTTCCTTTAAAATCGCCTTCAATCCCTAAAAAATGCAATAATTCCAGGGTCATTTCTATGTATGGGGTGGAAGTTACCGTACCTTCCAGCAGTATCTCCAAACCTTCCGGTAAGGATGGTGCGATCAACATTAAAGCAGAAATATACTGGCTGCTAATATTGGCTTTAACCGAAACAAAACTCTTCTTAAGTTCCTTCCCGCTAATTTTTAATGGCGGAAATCCTTTCTGTTCTAAGTAAGAAATTTCCGCTCCCAGATCCTTTAAGGCGTCAACCAATAATTTTACCGGTCGCTCCTTCATTCGTTTGCTGCCGGTAAGGACTACCTCACAGCCCTTTTTCGCTGCAAAATATGCGGTTAGAAACCTCATAGCCGTTCCCGCATGGTGAATGTCTACGGTTCCCGAATCCCTTTGCAAAGCTTCCTGCATCACCCTGGAATCATCACTATTGGAAAGATTTTCCAGGCGAATGCCGGGATAAAGTGCCTGCAGGATCAAAACCCTGTTGGATTCGCTTTTTGAACCAGTGATTTGCAAGTCTCCTTTCAGGTTTTTTTGAGAATGGGATAGTTGAATCTTCATTTTATAAATTTCGGATTAATTTTTTTTTAGCATTGTTGTCCGGTGAAAATTTATGTAATCGCTGAAATCACACATTAAATGAACAATCCAGGGATATTTGTAAAGTATACACCTTGCATTTAGGAATTTTAAAATTATTCTAATAATTAGGGTATTCTGAAAAATATAGATATTATAACAAGATGTTTATCATTTAATTAAAATCAAGTCTTGGTTCTTGATTCTTTCAGTTCTGCCAAAGGCGGAACGATCTTTATTCAATATACCGGACGGTACTGATTTTAAATTAAAAAATTTTAGCGGTCTCTTTCTTCCTTTTTGATCCTGGAACTAAACTGACCGTAAGAAATAATAAATCCGTACACCAGCGAGCCAAGAATAGTCCCTAATGTAAATTGAACCCAATTTCCGTCGCCGAGTTTAGCTTCAAAAAACTTTGAAAATTCAAATCCGCCGTAATCAAATAACATGGAAATAAAATGATAAATAATTGCAAATGCAATCCCCATTCCTGCTACCGATTTCCAAAATGCTTTATCCTTAACTATTCGTTTAAAAGCCATTTATTTAAGTTTATCATTATTTTGATGCCGATCATGATCGCGTTTGGTTTTCAGGTCGAGTTTTTTGTCAAAAGCTTCCTGAAGATCAATCCCGGTTTGATTGGCGAGGCAAAGTACCACAAACATTACATCGGCCAATTCTTCTCCCAGATCCTTGTTCTTATCGCTTTCTTTTTCACTTTGTTCCCCATAACGGCGGGCAATTATTCGCGCTACTTCTCCTACCTCTTCTGTGAGTTGCGCCATATTGGTGAGCTCGTTAAAATACCGCACTCCGTGCGATTTTATCCATTCATCTACGGCTAACTGTGAATTTTGAATATCCATTATTCCCTGTTTTTTGAATCGATTAAAATTGTGACCGGGCCGTCATTTACGAGAGAAACCTTCATATCTGCCCCAAAAATTCCGGTTTTTATGGGTTTCCCAAGCAGATTCTCAAGCTTTTTATTGAATTCCTCATACAAAGGAATGGCAATCTCTGGCTTTGCTGCTTTTATATAACCCGGCCTGTTACCTTTTTTTGTGCTGGCGTGAAGCGTGAACTGACTTATTACTAAAATCTCTCCGTCTATATCCTGCAAAGAAAGATTCATCACTCCGTTTTCATCATTAAAAATCCGCATTTTCAGGATCTTATTGCACAGCCAGTCTATATCTTCGGCTGTATCTGCCTCTTCAATACCCAGCAATACCAAAAGCCCGGACTGAATTGCACCGTTTATAGTTCCTTCTATGCTAACAGAAGCTTCGGATACCCTCTGTAAAACTATTCTCATTGGTCTTCTTCGTAATTATCTATTCTGTATTGCTGCTCGTCCTCTCCCTTGATGATTTGTAAATAACTTTTGTACCTGGACCAGGCAACGCTACCGTCTTCCAAAGCATCTTTTACTGCACATTTTGGCTCTTCCAGATGCAAACAATTATAATATTTACATTGATCCTTTAAAGCAAAAAATTCAGGGAAATAATTCGCGAGTTCTTCCTTTTCTATCTCAACTACACCAAATCCTTTTATTCCCGGAGTGTCAATTATTCTGGCATCAAAACTCAAATCGTACATCTCTGCAAAGGTCGTGGTATGTTGCCCCTGTTTGGATTGTACGCTTATCTTGGAGGTCTTCAGGTCCAGTGTAGGTTCCAGCGCGTTTATCAGGGTAGATTTCCCTGTACCGCTATGGCCGGAGATCATGGAGGTTTTCCCGGTCATCATCTTCTTAACCTTATCAATATTTTTTCCGGTCATCGCCGAAATTCCCAGGCATTCATACCCGATCTCGCGATATAGCGCTGCCAGGTATTTGATCTCTGCCAGCTCATCTTCATTATAAATATCAATTTTATTGAAAAGCAGTACTGTTTTAATATGATATGCTTCAGCAGTAACCAGAAACCGGTCTATAAAAGTGGTGAAGGTTGGCGGATTATTTAGCGTGACCAGTAAAAATGCCTGGTCTATATTTGAGGCTATTATGTGTGTTTGTTTGGAAAGGTTTACAGATTTGCGAATGATGTAATTATCCCGGTCTTCTATCTCCTTTATAACCCCTTTCACATCTTCCAGTCCTTCCTCCAAATCAAATTTCACACGGTCTCCCACCGCTACCGGATTGGTGCTTTTAATCCCTTTAAGCCTGAATTTCCCTTTTATCCGGCAATTGTAAATCTCCCCGTCTTCAGCCTTTACCTGGTACCAGCTCCCTGTAGATTTATAAACGATTCCTCTCATCAAAATTTTTAAAAAGTTAAAAAACTTAATTTATTATGCTCTGTATTTAGTTGTAATTTCTCAAAAACCTCAACCATTACAAGCAAATTTACATTTAAATTATTGGTTTTCACTTTTATCCTAAACGGAAAAAAACCCGCACTGGTATCTAAATATAGTGCGGGGTTTATTTCTATTTGGCTTTCATCACCTTTTCCTGACGATTGATAGATTCCTGGTGAACCGCTTTAAAAAGTCGAAGGATAAATTCTTCACTTAACCCAACCTGTTCTCCCTCAAGCACCATTTTACCCAGGATCTCATTCCATCGTTTGGTTTGTAACACCGAAACATTCTGATCTTTTTTCACCTTTCCTATATCATCTGAAATTTTCATCCTTTTAGATAAAAGTTCTATTAGATGATTATCTGCTACGTCTATTTGCGCTCTTAAATTATTCAGCTTGTTCTGAAATTCGGCACTTTCTGAAATTTCTTTTCTTATTTTAAGATCTTTCATAAACTGAATTAAGGTTGCAGGGGTGATTTGCTGTGCTGCATCGCTCCAGGCATTATCGGGATCGTGATGGGTTTCCACCATCAATCCGTCGTAATTGAGATCTAATGCGGTTTGGCAGAGATCAAAAATAGTATCGCGCCTTCCGGCAATGTGGGATGGATCCAGGATTAAAGGAAGATCCGGAAAACGGTTCTGCAGGTCTATGGGAATTTGCCATTCCGGATTGTTCCTGTATTTGGTTTTTTCGTAGGCTGAAAATCCGCGGTGAATCACCCCAAGGTTTTTAATATCGGCCGTATAAAAGCGCTCTACAGCACCTAACCAAAGGGAAAGATCGGGATTCACGGGGTTTTTTACCAATACGGTTTTATCAGTTCCTTTAAGCGCATCTGCAATTTCCTGGATTATAAATGGAGAAACCGTAGTTCGTGCTCCAATCCACAATATATCAATATCATTTTCCAAAGCAAGCTCCACGTGATTAGGGTTGGCAACTTCGGTGGTGGTCAACAATCCGGTTTCCTCTTTGGCGGTTTTTAACCATTTTAAACCAAGTGCTCCCACTCCTTCAAAATTTCCGGGACGGGTCCTTGGTTTCCAGATTCCGGCACGCAATACGCTCACATCGCTGTCTTTTAGCTGTTTTGCGATCTTCACCACCTGTTCTTCGGTTTCGGCACTACAAGGGCCTGCAATTACCAAGGGATGATCCAAATTGAATTCATCTAACCAGTTTCTGAGTTCTTTCTTGTTTTCCATGTTCTTCGATTTAATCTTAGTGTTAATTTATTCCGTTTAAAATTGATTTTATATGATTGGTTTTTTCCATTTCCCTGTAAACCTCTTCAAAATTATTTTCTTCCATCAGGCTCTTGAATTGATTTAGATTGCTTATATATTCGGTTAAAGTTTCAAGTATATTCTCCCTGTTTTGCTGAAAAATGGGAGACCACATAGCTGGAGAGCTTTTTGCCAGTCGTACCGTTGACGCAAATCCGCTTCCCGCCATATCGAATATATCACGCTCATTCCGTTCCTTTTCCAAAACCGTTTTTCCCAGCATAAAGGAACTTATGTGTGATAAATGCGACACATAGGCTATATGTTTATCGTGGGATTTTGCATCCATATAACGAATGCGCATCCCCAAATGCCTGAAGATTTCGAGGGCTTTTTCCTGTAATTTGAAAGCAGTTTTTTCCACCTCACAAATAATCATCGTTTTATTGCGGTACAATTCTGAAACAGCTGCCTCCGGGCCTGAAAACTCGGTTCCGGAAATAGGATGGGCTGCAAGGAAATTCCGCCTTTTTGGATGGGTTGCAACCTCAGTGCATATTTTTTCCTTTGTAGATCCCGCATCAATCACCAGGGTATGATCACCGATTTGATCTAAAACTTTCTTCAACAAACCTATTCCTGCATCTACCGGAACCGCGATAATCACTAAATCTGAACCGGCAACATCCTCCAGCTCTGCACTCTTATCTATAATTCCCAATTCCCTGGCTTTTTCCAAATGTGCTTCGCAATTATCTATCCCAACAATTTTTGCCTGCGGGTAAAATGCTTTAAGGTCCAGTGCAAAAGAGCCTCCTATTAACCCTATTCCTATGACATGTATGTTCTTCATAAACCTATCCTTTCAATTGCACGATCGATCACCTCGCTGGTTGCACAAAGGGAAAATCGTACATATCCTTCTCCCTGATCCCCAAAAATGAAACCCGGGGCGATGAAAATACTGTGGGTATATAGTAAATTATTCACCAAACCTTCTGAAGTTTCCCCTTCCGGAACTTTTGCCCAAACGAACATGCCAGATTGGTCCTTGCCAGGTGTACAGCCCAATGCTTTTGCAAGCTTCAGGATTTTTTGTTTTCTTTCTGCGTAAACCTTGTTCAGGGAAGTAAACCAGCTTGCGGGTAAGCGCAATGCGGCTGAAGCTCCTGCTTGCAGCGGGTAAAACATTCCGCTATCCAGATTGGTCTTCACTTTTAAAATAGTGTTCAGGTTTTTTTCATTTCCGCAAACCATCCCAACCCTCCATCCGGCCATATTAAAACTCTTGCTTAAAGAATTCAGTTCCAAAACCACCTCTTTGGCTCCTTCAGTTTCTAAAATGCTTCTCGGAGAATCATTCAGAATAAAACTGTACGGATTATCATTCACTATTAGGATCTTGTTCTTTTTCGCAAAAGCGACCAATTTTTCAAAAATCGTTTCATTTGCTGAAGCTCCGGTAGGCATATGGGGATAATTCACCCACATAAGCTTTACTTTGCTGAGATCTCTGCTTTCAATTTCTTCCAAATCCGGATTCCAGTTGGTTTCCTCTTTTAAATTATAATAAACAGGTTTCGCACCAACCAAATTGGTAACCGAAGTATATGTAGGATATCCGGGATTCGGAATTAAAACCTCATCGCCTTCATTTAAAAAAGCCATTGAAATATGCGTGATCCCTTCTTTGCTGCCCATTAAGGGAATGATCTCTGTTTCTGGATTAAGGTCTACGCGGTAATGATTCTTGTAAAATTCCTTAATCGCGTTCCTGAAATCCAGGGTTCCCCTATACGGCTGATATTGATGTGCGCCTGTATTGGTAAGCGCCAGGTTTAAAGCCTCTATTACCTGAGGTGGAGGCGGCAAATCTGGGCTGCCAATTCCAAGGTTTATAATATCCTTTCCGCTGGCTGAAAGCGAACGTACTTCCTGCAATTTTGTGGAAAAATAGTATTCCTGTACTAAATTTAATCTGTTTGCCTGCTCGATCATAAGCTGTTTTTATAAGTTCCCAACACATGTAATTGTTCTGTCATAACCTCAAGAATTTTCATCGCTTTTAGAAATTCTGAATGGTTTTCAAAGGTTACATCCACAAAAAATGAATATTTCCAGGGCGCTTCAATAATTGGCATACTCTGGATTTTGGTCATATCCATATCAAAATCCCGGATGATGTTCAATACCGAAACCAAACTTCCCCGCTTGCTTTCAAGTTCAAATTTCAAAGAAGCTTTATCGAGTTTATCTCCATTCGGTTCTTTCATTTTTTTACTGATGATCAAAAACCGGGTGGCATTGCTTTTTTTGGTATGGATTTCCTCAGCCAGTATTTCCAATCCAAATAATTTGGCTGCAGCTGTACTTGCAACAGCAGCAACATGTTTTAAGCTGTTTTGGGATATTCTTTTTGCCACTTCAGCAGTATCGGTATCTTCAATAAGTTTTATATGCGGATGTCCTTTAAAAAATTCCTTGCACTGCAACAATGCCATAGGATGCGAAAAAACCTTCTTAATCGTGGCAATACTTTGACCTGGCAATGCCATTAAATTCATATTGATGGGGATATAATGTTCTCCCACAATTTTTAAATTGTTCTCATCAATTAATGCGTAGTTAGGTAAAATGGAACCCGCAATTGAATTTTCGATTGCCATCACCGCCTCCTCGCATTCTCCTTTCACAAGACTGTCTACAAGTTCCCTGAAAGACATGAACTCCAGAACTTCCACATTTTCCCCATAGAATTCCTGGGCCACCAAATGATGAAATGAACCTTGTGCTCCCTGAATTCCTATAATTTTTTCCATTTTAAACATTTTAATAAAAAAAAATCCCGATGTTGCCATCGGGATTTGAAATATAATTTTTCATTTAATTACATGCCGCTCCCGATTCTATCTCTGTAATAGAAATAAAAGTAATAGAAAGCGTTCCAGGTAAGTAAATTGATCATTGTTCGTTTTGTATTTCGCTAATGTAGAATATAATTTTAAAAAATCGCAAAAAAATTTGTTTTTTATGCGAAACCGGTTTCGTTGGAACTGGTTTTTTTTCCACAGTTCATTCTGAACGAGCTTTTGGGCGAGGAAGAATCCATGCAGTGAGTGCACCGGGTAATCAAAAAATAATTTGATGGTTTATTGAAGTGTTTTCTGCTTTAGGTTCGAACAACTTTTCCAAAGTTTTAAACTTTGGAAAAGTTTCCGGGATTTCTTCCCTGCGTTCAGATGACATTTCAGGGTTGTTTTTGTTATTCTGAATGAGTTTTTGGATGGAGAATTAAACCCTCAATGACGGATTTATTATTACTTTTGAAAAAAAGCTTTCGCAATGTCAATTTCGGTTAAGGAATTATCTAAATTTTACGGGGATCAAAAAGCGCTCGACAAGGTTTCCTTTTCTATTCAGAAGGGTGAAATTGTTGGGTTTTTAGGTCCTAACGGAGCAGGAAAATCTACCTTGATGAAAATTCTTACCGGATTTTTATCCCCTTCAGAAGGGACTGCGAGTGTGAATAAATTTGAAATTCCGCAGGAGCTGGAAAAAGTTCAGCAAAGCATAGGCTATCTCCCGGAACACAATCCGTTATATACCGAAATGTATGTAAGGGAATATCTGGAATTTAATGCGGCTGTCTTTAAAACCGATAAAGCCAGAATTGAAGAGGTGATCCAACTTACCGGACTAACTCCTGAGGCAAATAAAAAAATCCATCAACTTTCTAAAGGCTATCGGCAACGGGTGGGTCTTGCCGCAGCTTTGCTGCACGATCCGGAAGTTTTAATCCTGGATGAACCCACCACCGGACTGGATCCAAATCAACTTATAGAAATAAGGAGTTTAATCCTAAACATCGCAAAAGATCTGCCAGATGGGCGGGCAGGAAAAACCATCTTTCTTTCCACGCATATTATGCAGGAAGTGGAAGCCATTTGTGACCGGGTAATCATCATCAACCACGGAAAAATTGTGGCCGATATGAAAATGAGCGAACTTCGGGATGACAGCATCCAGATTATCCACGTGGAATTTGATTACAGAATTGAGGAAGTCGCATTACAGGAAATGCCGCATCTTAGTTCTGCAAAGAATACCGGCGGATTTCATTACGAATTAAGATTTGATTCCAAAAAAGATATGCGCCCCGCGGTTTTTGACTTCGCCCATGATATGGGACTCAAAACCCTTCAGCTAAACCGGAAGACAAAAAATTTGGAAAACCTGTTTTCAGAATTAACAGCCCCTCCTTCCCCCTAACCCCCAAAGGGGGAACTTGTTTTTCACCTTCGGGAAAAGGAGAATTTTATTCCCCCTCGGGGGTTAGGGGGCTTTATTCAAAGATCAATTTCCCTGTATAAAATTCCTTCACCCGCACTATTGGAGGTCGGTTTTTAGAGATCACATCGCCGGTACTGCGTATTTCACCCTGAAGGGACTGCTGCGGATTGATGATCATTTTATTGGTGCCCCGGTGAAAGATATCATAATGTTGTACGATAAGATTTCCAGCTTCCAGCCTGGCATCTCCTGCCGCAAAAAACGCGTTGAAATTTTCAACCTTTCCGGAGAGAAAATAATTGGAAATATTATCGTTTGTGATCCTGAGATTTTCAACATCCAGTTCCAGGATAAAATCCCCATCGGTATGGATGGAAGAATCCCTTTCCTGATTTACAGATCGCAACCAGAGTTCTTCAAGCTTTAAAACACCTATGCTTTCAATGGCGCTTCCACTGCTGTTTTGCAACCATGTTAAATTAGGAACTGTTACAGTTACCTTTGTAATCCCATAATCCCTTATCAGGTTACAGGAATTTTCATCCCGGATACTCAAGCGCTTGTTCTCAACACTTACCGAAACATTCTTTCGTAAATTCTCCCCGGTTTCTATCTCCACACTTTGAACAGGTCCCTGCTTAATAAAGAGTTTCACCCTTTCATACACAATTATTTCCTCAAACGGAGCTACCTCAATCACTTCAGAAGTAATGGTTCCGGCCTTTTTGAAACAGCCGGGAGCATCTTCTGTATCACATCCCAGAAGTAGTAGCGACAGCATTAAATATCCAAATATCTTGTTCATAATCTGTATCCTAAAGTAAATTCAACGGCTTCTGCGTTGGCTGCATGAGACCTCACTGTTGCCGAAGCCCACCAATTTTCTGAAATCTTCCGTCTTAATCCCAGCCTGTTATAAATCCGCTCCACATAATCATCATACGGATAATAGGCATAGAATCCTACCTGGGTAATCAGGCTCAATTTATTAAAGGTGAGTTGATGGCCCACGAAAACCCCAACCCGTTTTGCATCTTCATCCCCACCGGTCTTTCCGGATGGAAAAGCTACAGACTGATAGTAAATAAATTCCTCCATGGCTTTGGATAAGAAAAACTCTGTCCCGGCCTGAAGCGTACTTTTCTTATTGATCACTTTATCGGCAAAAGCGGTTAAAGTAAGGAAAGGATATTGTTTGGATCCTATAATTCCGGTAGTATTGATCCCGCTTCTTAAGGCAAAGTTATAATGTACAGGTTCGGTATAGTTCTTTTCTTTTGGATCCTTCGGAATAAATTCGGGAATATTTTCGTGTTCCAACAAATAGTTTAACCCCAGGTTAAAGGTGAATGTATTAGCGCTGTTATTTGGAGATGTCATATCGGCATTAGAATAATGTATAAGGGAAACCCCGGCCTGCAATCCAAAACCTTTATAGATATTTTGCCTGTGATAATTTGCCATTAAATAGGTAGAACTCATCACGGAAGACCCAAAGGCATTGTTGATAAAATTATCGTCCGGATGATATGGATTGGTATTGTACGCCAATCCCTGGCCAATGCGAAACATTAAATTTCGTTTGAGGAAATAAAAATTAAAATGTGCATATAGTGCGTAAGTCTCGCCAAGAAACTGATTCTTCATATCCTGGTAGGTAAAGGAATATCCAAAATCGGGATAATTGTATCTGCGCTCCCAGGCTTCCAGGCCATAGGTTTTTTGGTTCAAACTCAAAATAACCCCGGTAGGATGCCCGGTGATTAGATGCGCAAGATTCGGACTATGCTCCATAATGGTTCCGTAAAAATAGTTGGCATCAAAAGCATAGTGTTTTTTGATCTCATTCTGGGAATGGGAAAAAGCATAGGAAAGCAAAAATAAGCAGAGAGTCATTTTTTTCATACGGGGCAAATCTACTATAAATACGACAAAATAATGCCTTTGGTTTAAACCTACCAAAAAAATCAATTCCCCCGGAGCAAGCTCAATAGCCCGATAAAAATTATACTACCCACTGGAGGGATTAAAATATAGCCGATGCTATTTTCTGAATATTAGTGCTTCTTCCCATCGAATAATAGTGCAGCACAGGAACCCCATTTGCTATTAATTCCCTGCTCTGATTGATACACCATTCAATTCCCACTTTATGCACCTCCTTGTTATCCCTGCATTTTTCTATTTCTGAAATAAGATCATCGGGAAAATCTACGTGGAATCTATGAGGAAGCACTGTTAATTGGTTTTTTGTCGCAATTGGCTTTAAGCCTGGTATAATTGGCACATTTATTCCACTTTTTCTGCATTTTTCAACAAATTCAAAATATTTACGGTTATCAAAAAACATCTGGGTTACTATATATTCTGCTCCGGCTTCCACTTTTTCCCTAAGGCGTTCAATATCCTTATCCAAATTAGGAGCTTCCATATGTTTTTCAGGATAGCCGGCAACCCCGATACAGAAGTCGGTTTTATTTCCGTTTTCCATCGCGTGATCGAGATATTTCCCGCTGTTCATCGCGCTTATTTGTTCTACAAGATCCCTGGCATAGATATTCCCTCCAGGCTCCGGACTAAAATAGGTTTCGCTCTTTACCGCATCTCCCCGTAATGCAACCACATTTTTAATTCCCAGGAAATCCAGATCGATCAAAAAATTCTCGGTGTCTTCCTTATTGAAACCTCCACATAAGATATGCGGAACTGCATCCACCTCATATTTGTTTTGAATAGCTGCACAAATTCCCACCGTACCGGGACGTTTTCTTACGATCTTCTTTTCAAGAAAACCGTTCTTCTGCTCGGTATAAACATATTCCTCCCTATGGTAGGTAACATCTATAAACGGTGGTTTGTATTCCATAAGAGGATCAATCGCATCAAAAATCGACTGAATATTCTGTCCTTTTAAAGGCGGTAGTATTTCAAAGGAAAATAAAGCTTTTCCATTTGAAGCTTGTATGTGTTCTGTAATTTTCATTAATCAGTTTTCTTTTTTTTCTAAACCAGACCTCACAGGTTTTTGAAACCTTTGAGGTCTTAAAATATTAATCTGCTATATTCGGACTCAGCCATTTTTCGGCAAATTTTAACGGCAAATCTTTTCTTTCGGCGAAATCCTTCACCTGGTCTGCAGTTATCTTTCCCAACCCAAAATAGCGGGCTTCGGGATTGGCAAAATAATATCCGCTAACACTTGAAGCCGGCCACATGGCAAGGCTTTCGGTTAATTTTACGCCGGTATTCTCCTCAACTTTCAACACTTCCCAAATGCTGATCTTTTCAAGATGATCCGGACAGGCAGGATAGCCTGGTGCGGGTCTAATCCCTTTATAACTTTCCTTGATAAGCTCTTCATTGCTAAGCTTTTCACTAGCATCATACCCCCAATCCTTTATTCTTATTTGCTTATGAAGATATTCGGCAAAAGCTTCCGCCAGCCTGTCGGACAATGCTTTTATCATAATCGAATTGTAATCATCGAGCTCCTTCTCAAATTCATCTGCCAGTTCCTGGGTTCCAAATCCGGTAGTAACACAAAAACATCCAATATGATCCTGAATTCCGGTTTCCTTTGGCGCTACAAAATCGGCTAAGGCAAAATTTGGCTTGCCCTCAAATTTCTTCAACTGCTGCCGGAGTGTCCTGAAAATCATCTTTTTTTCTTCGGAATTATCCTGATATGTTATCTCAATATCATCATCATTGACAGCATTTGCAGGAAACAATCCGTACACCGCTTTGGCTTTTAATAATTTCTCGTTCAGGATTTTTTGCAGCAGAAACTGTGCATCGCTAAACAAGGAAGTTGCCTGTTCGCCAACTACCTCATCTGTTAAAATAGCAGGATATTTCCCGTGCAATTCCCAGCTTCTGAAAAAGGGCGTCCAGTCGATGAATTCTTCAAGTTTTTTTAAATTAAAATCTTCGATTATTTGGATCCCCGGTTTTTTCGGATTTTTGATATTCGTGGTTTCCCAATCGATCTTAAATTTATTCTTTCGGGCTTCAGCTAAAGGAAGATACTCCTTCACTTTACCCCTTTTCAGAAAGTTATTTCTGAAAGTATCATACTCCATCTTGAGATCATCCATATATTTTTTCCGGGAGTTTTCCTTCAGCAAATTCCCCACAACGGTAACCGCCCTGGAAGCATCGTTTACATGGACTACCGCTTTTTTGTACTGCGGATCTATTTTTACCGCGGTATGCGCCCTGGAGGTTGTTGCACCGCCAATCAATAAAGGAACCGTGAAATTTTGTCGCTGCATTTCCCTGGCCAAAAAAACCATTTCATCCAGGGATGGAGTGATCAATCCGCTAAGGCCAATAACATCTACCTGTTCTCTTTTTGCTGTTTCAATGATCTTCTCCGGTGGAACCATCACTCCAAGATCTATGATCTCATAATTATTGCAGGCCAAAACCACGCCCACTATATTTTTTCCTATATCATGGACATCGCCTTTTACGGTTGCAAGAAGTATGCGGCCAGCCGAACCTGAACTTCGCCCTGAAACTTCTTCATCATAAGAGCCTTCGGCTCTTAAAATATCTTTTGCTTCCTCAATAAACGGAAGTAGGTACGCCACCGCCTTTTTCATCACCCTGGCCGATTTCACCACCTGTGGTAAAAACATTTTTCCGCTTCCAAAAAGATCTCCAACCACATTCATCCCTGTCATTAAATTGCCTTCAATAACTTCAATAGGTTGTGCGGCTTCCTGCCTGGCGGTTTCAATATCTTCCAGGATATAGGCGTCTATTCCTTTAACCAGTGCATGTGTTATTCGATCCTGCAATGGACTTTCCCTCCAGGAAAGATCCACCTTATTTTCCCTTGCAGTTCCCACCACCTGCTCTGCAAAGCTCAACAACCGCTCGGTGGCATCATCCCGGCGATCCAAAATCACATCTTCCACCCGCTCCAGCAAATCCTTTGGAATATTGTCATACACATCCAGCAAGGCAGGGTTCACGATCCCGATATTCATTCCCGCTTTAATCGCGTGATACAAAAAGACAGAATGCATAGCTTCCCGCACCGGATTATTTCCGCGGAAGGAGAACGAAACATTACTCACACCACCGCTTAAACTGCAATAGGGCAAATTTTCTTTTACCCAGCGAACAGCCTCAATAAAGTCGATGGAATTTCTTCGATGCTCATCCATACCCGTTGCCACGGGGAAAATATTAAGATCGAAGATGATGTCCTCCGGCGGAAAATTCAGCTTTTGAGTGAGAACCCTGTACGAGCGTTCTGCAATTTCAATTCTTCGCTCAAAATTATCAGCCTGGCCAACTTCATCAAAAGCCATCACCACAACTGCAGCACCATAGCGTTTTATCTTTTTGGCATGGCTTAAAAATTCCGCTTCTCCTTCTTTCAGACTTATAGAATTCACGATACATTTCCCCTGGACCACCTGAAGTCCGGCTTCTATAATTTCCCATTTCGAACTATCTATCATGATGGGAACGCGGGAAATATCAGGCTCGGCCATGATCAGGTTTAAGAACCTGACCATCGCTTCTTTTCCATCGATGAGGCCGTCGTCCATATTTATATCGATGATCTGGGCTCCGCCATCCACCTGATCTCTGGCAATATTCAGGGCTTCCTCAAAATTCCCTTCGTTTATGAGTCGGAGGAATTTTTTGGATCCTGCAACATTGGTGCGCTCGCCCACATTGATGAAATTGCTTTCCGGAGTGATAATAAGCGGCTCCAGACCGGACAACTTCAACGGACGCAATGCCCTTTTTTCTTCAGAAAAATCTGATGAATTTTTCGGTTGATTGCTATAGCTTTTTTGTTCCATTTCAGTCTAATATTTTTGAAGATTCCTGGCCTGAGAGTTTCCGTGGCTCGTAGCCTTCTGCCAAATCTGCCATAGCCTTAATATGCTCGGGGGTTGTGCCGCAACAGCCTCCCAGAATATTCACCAATCCCTTTTCCAGGTATTCTTTTATTTGATTCGCCATTTCCCGGGCAGACTCATCATATTCCCCAAAAGCATTTGGCAAGCCTGCATTGGGATATGCAGAAACATAAAAACCGGATTTTTGAGAAAGGACTTCAAGATGAGGGGTAAGTTGTTTTGCGCCCAAGGCACAATTAAAACCTACGCTCAATAAGTCCATATGGGAAATTGAAATAAGAAATGCCTCGGCGGTTTGGCCAGACAAGGTTCTCCCGGAGGCATCGGTAATAGTACCGCTTATCATCACAGGGATAGCACTGTTTAATTCTTCCTTGAGCTCATCTATTCCAAACAAGGCCGCTTTGGCATTGAGGGTATCGAATACGGTTTCTACCAGAAGAACATCTACGCCGCCGTCTATTAGCGCTCTTGCCTGTTGCTTGTAGGCGATTTTAAGTTCTTCAAAGGAGATCGCCCTGAAACCGGGATCATTCACATTTGGTGACATGCTGGCTGTTTTATTGGTAGGCCCGATTGCTCCGGCCACAAAACGAGGTTTTTGGGGATTTTCCTTAGTAAGTTCCTCCGCAACCTTTTTCGCGATCCTGGCCGATTCGTAATTGAGCTCGTGCACCAGTTCCTCCATTTTATAATCGGCCATGGCAATGGTGGTTCCTGAAAACGTATTGGTTTCCACAATATCGGCACCGGCAAGGAAATACTTGCGGTGAATTGTGGCAATAGCCTCCGGCTGGGTAAGGGATAACAGGTCGTTATTTCCCTTTAAAGAAACCGGCCAGTCTGCAAAGCGACTGCCGCGAAAATCTTCTTCAGAGAATTTATAGTCCTGCAGCATCGTGCCCATGGCACCGTCCAGAATAAGTATTTTTTTTGAAAGTATTTCTTCTAATTTTGACATTTTAAAAAAATTAAAAATTATCAAAAAAGAAGAGCGGGAAGAATTCTTTTTGTTATCTATCTGCACAATGCGTGCGGTAGAATGTAGCACCTTCTCCAGGGGAGGGTTGCCAAGGTTTCACAGGGTCTAATCCCTCAACCTTTCTTGATAACAGTATTATAAAATATAAATGAACTTAGTTTGGCAAATATAATGCTGGAACTTTAGAATGCAAGTTTTTTGTAGGAAAATTATGTTATTTAATGATTTCTCCGTTTAAATAAACATCATAACTGATCTCCGCAGTTTTTTCAAGCATCTTTGCCACCGAACAATATTTGTCTATCGAAAGATCTACCGCGCGTTTTGCCTTTTCAGGAGAAAAATCGCCTTTTAAAAATACATTAAGCTTAATGGCAGTAAAAACATTTGGAACAGCGCCATCTACCCTAAAACCTTCCACTTCCATTTGAAGGTCTTCCGGCTCTATATGTTGTTTCTTTAGAATCATCACAATATCGATCCCGCTGCAACCCGCGATTCCCATCAACAGCAGTTCCATTGGGCTTGCCCCCTGCGGATTCGGCTCCGATTTATTGTCTAAATAAACTACATCCCCGCGCTCATTTTTGGTTTCAAAATGATAGTGCTCGTTTAATCTTTTTAACCTGATCTTCATTTAACTGTATTTTGGGCAAAGTTAGGAAAAATCGCGCTTAAATGTGCTATGTAACAAACCCCCGACGTATTTAATTTTACGGTTTTCTGTAAGCGATATTAACATAATTTTAACAGATTTACTTAAAATGTAAAAAAGCTGATTTTAAACTGGACGTATTCCAAGAAAGAAAAGCTGGGATCCAACAAGTTGCCAATTATTATGACGAAATTTCTAGAATTAGCATATTACAATAACAGAGGTTTTATTTTTCCTAAATACCTTGAACCAACAACTGGCCCAAGTTTAGTCGGAATTCAAACTGACTACATTGATTTATCTGACAGCAAATATGGAGGAGAAGTTTTCCGAAAATCGGCAATGAATGTAACTCTCTTGATGAAATGTTTATTGATAATCGGTTATTTGGAAATAACATTAGTTCAATAAAGGAACCTTAATACCCCAAGCATTCAATCTTTAACAAATCTGGAAGAAGAAGAGCGGATTGGAAAGTTGATGATTACTACTCCAATTATTCGAATAGGAAATTCAAAAGGACTTCGTTTAAGTAAAACGATTCTGGAAAAATATCAAATAATCCTCAGGCCAATTGATTCCCCAAGAAAAAACTGGGAGGAAAAATTCAGGAAAATGGCTGAAAATGAAGATGATCAACTTCTTATGGACGATGTTTTTGAAGATGAAAATTTTGAGGAATGGAATTAAACCAATATTCCATTATTCTGGTTAATCTTGATCCCACGGTGGGAAGTGAGATTAAAAAAACCCTTCCCTGCGTTATCCTTTCTCCTGATGAAATGAATAGGTATTTGAGAACAGTTATCGTTGCCCCAATGAAGACAAATACCAAAAAATATCCAACTAGAGTTCCTGTTAAATCTTCCGGTAAAAAGGGAATGATCGCGATTGATCAAATTAGAACAGTTGATAAACAAAGAATTATAAAAGTCTTCGAATCCTTATCCAACGCTGAAATAAAGAAATGTAAAGAGGTGCTTAAAGAAACCTATGTAGATTAAGTATTCATTTCAATTACGGTTTACTTAAAATCCAATTTTTTAAAAAAAGAATTAACTTAGTTAGAAGCTTAGTTCCCCAAATTTGTTTCCTCCCTTTTGGGTTTAAATTTAACTCTTATGGAAACGCCATTTACAACAGAACAATTTTTTGAAGTATTTGAAAAGTATTTACTTATAATTCCAACTATTTGGTCATCATCGGCACCGGTGCAGCTATAAATTTTGGCGTTTATCAGGATTATTTTATGATATTTTTGGGATTATTGCTGATTTATACCTGATAAAAAGAAAAAAAATAGGTTATTACATCTAATAACTACACGCAATTTTTAATTCTATGGTTTCCCGTAAATAGTATTGGTAAAATTTTAATAGGTTTACAATACGTGTCTGCTTGATAGGTATAGATGAATGTTAAAACAAACAATTTAATAAATTGAAATGAAAAATAAATTTTTACTAATAATCTTATTACTTACATCCTCTCAGTATTCATTTTCCCAGGACAGGTTTGAAGGGGATTTAGATGTGATGACGTTTTTAGGAAGAGTTCCACAAAAAACGGAATCGAATTCTTTAGCCGATAATATTTTAACAAGATTATTCTATAATATTCAGCCTGAAAATTATCCGAAAATTGGATATTTAAATCTGAAAGGGGATATAGTTATTGAACCAAAATATAATTTTGGAACCGACTTTTATGGTGATTATGCCAATATAATCAAGGATTCTGTTTACGGTTATATCAACAAAGAGGGAGGTGAAGTTTTCATTAAAAAGTATGAAAAAACTTTCTTCTATTATGGAGATACTGGATATGCAATAAAAAACGGAAAATATGGCTTAATTAATAGAAAAGGTGATTCTTTAACCCCCTTTCAATACACAAACATAAGTAATTTTGGGTTTGAGCATTTCAGAGGTCAAACAGAGGTTAAAAGAGCTCATATTTTAGATGCTAATGGGAAAGTTATTTTTAATAGCGATTTGCAGTATGATATACGAAGTCACTATTTCGATTCCGATTCACTTTTTGTTTATCAGGAAATCATGGATGGCAATAAGATGAAAGGCCTTGTTAATATAAAAGGTGAAATTTTATGCAAACCCAAATATCAAGAAATCTACTTTATAAATGACAGTGAATTGTATGTAGCAAAACAAGACAACAAATTTGGTTTCATAAATAAAGTGGGGGAAGCTGTAATTCCGTTTATTTATGATGAGGTTGGACTTAATATCAATGAAAATCTCATAACAGCTCAAAAAAACGGGAAATGGGGTTTTGTTAACCGAAAAAATGAGGAACAGATTCCATTTATTTATGAAAAGGTCCATGCTTTTAAAGGTGGGAGGGCATTTGTTAAAAAAGGGGAATTTTATGGAGTTATTAATAAACAAAATATAATCAAAGTTCCCTTTAATTTAGAGAGAACTGGTTTTCAATTCTTTACAGAAAAATTAGCCCTGTTCAAGAAAGAAGAGAAATATGGTTTCATAAACAGAAAAGGAAAGATTAAAATTCCTGCAGTTTACGAGAAAGCCCTTCCCTTCTTTAATGATTTGGCTTATGTTGAATTAAATGGAGAAGCAGGATATATTAATAAAAATGGCGAAGAAGTAATTCCTATTAAATACAAACAGCTTTGGCTTGAAACCGAAGGAATAATAAGATTTGCCGAATAAAAGTTTGACTCAGTTGGGTAAACGGCGTCGACAAAACCTTAGGGAGCAAGCCCCTCACTAAGATTTTTGAATATGAATCGATTCATTTAAAGTATTCAAAGCCTTCTGCGCCTAAATCGGCAGCTTACAAACCTGAAAGCATACCTTTAACACAACATCACTTTACACGCCAAAGGCTTGAAACAGGAGGAAACAAAAAACCTGGTAAACAGCTAATTGTGAAAGCAAAACCACTTCAGGCCAGGGCCCGAAGTGGTTTTGATGTTTTTGAAGATTACCCAATACTTTGCACTACTTCTTTTTTTGCTTCTTTTTTGCTGCCATCAAATCCTTCTACGCCTCCAACAGTGGTATATTTCAATACATATTTTTTACCCGGATTGATAATTTGATAGGCGCTCTGGCACATGATCGCTGCTTCATGAAAACCGGAAAGGATCAGCTTTAGTTTTCCTTTATAGGTATTCACATCACCAATGGCATAAACACCGGGAATATTTGTTTGATAATCATAGGAATTATCCACTTTTATCGCATTTTTCTCAATTTTCAGTCCCCAGTCACCCATAGGGCCCAGTTTTGGTGAAAGTCCGAATAATGGAATAAAATCATTGATTTCCCTGAATTCTTCCCCACGTGCAACATCTTTATGCCGAATCACGACCCGCTCCAACCTGTCGGTTCCTTCCAAACCAACTACTTCAGCATTGGTTATGATCTCTATTTTGCCTTTTTTAGATAATTCTGAAACCCGTTCAACAGAATCCAATGCCCCGCGGAATTCGTTTCTTCGGTGCACCAGGACCACATCGGCAGCAACATCTGCCAGAAAAATCGCCCAGTCTAAAGCAGAATCTCCTCCTCCGGAAATGATCACTTTTTTATCCCGAAAAACTTCCGGATCCTTGATAAAATAGGAAACTCCTTTCTCCTCAAAATCGGTGATATTTGGGATAGGCGGTTTTCGTGGCTCAAAAGAACCAAGTCCGCCGGCTATTGCTACTACCGGGGCGTGATGCCGGGTGCCTTTATTAGTGGTTACTATAAAAGTGCCGTCCTCCTGTTTCTCAAGGGTTTCTGCGCGCTCTCCCAGGGTAAATCCGGGCTGGAAAGGTTTTATTTGTTCCATTAGGTTATTTACAAGGTCTCCGGCCAAAACCTCCGGGAACCCTGGAATATCATAAATGGGTTTCTTTGGATATATTTCTGAACATTGCCCACCCGGCTGGGGAAGTGCATCTATTAAATGGGTTTTTAATTTTAATAATCCCGCTTCAAAAACGGTGAACAATCCGGTTGGCCCGGCCCCTATAATCAGGATATCTGTCTTAATCATTTTATACTCTTTTTTACTTTTAATGCTTCAGTTATAGTATTCATCTGCTTAACTTTTTCTTCAAAATCACCCTTGATGGATTTTCGGTATTCATTTAAATTCTCTACCATCTCATTCACATTTTCAGGAATTACCTCTTCAAAGAATTCCCGAAGGCGCTTGGCCGTGGTAGGTGATTTTCCATTGGTGGAAATCGCGATTTTCACGTGGCCTTTATTTACGATGCCGCCCATATAAAAGTCACACAGCTCCGGGGTGTCGGCAATATTGGCAAGCAAATATCTTTTTTTAGCATGCTCATAAACCTTTTTATTGAGTTTTGAATCGTTGGTTGCCGCAATCACAAAATGCCGCTTCTTTAAATGTTTTCTTTTATACCTTCCTTTGGTCATTTTTATACCGTGCTTCTTTGCTAGGTCTGCGGTTTTCGGGAGGTACCAGGTTGCAATCATTTCCACCTGCGCATTCGGACTCGATTTCAGTAAAAAATGAAGTTTCTCATGGCCTACCTCACCACCACCCACGATGAGAATATTCAGCTTGTTAACCTTTAGAAAAACCGGGTATAATTCATTTCTTTCTTCCATAATTATGCTGATACGGTTTTTACTATTGGAAGGCATTTTAAATTCTTAAATACCGACCGAATTTGATGACTTTCCTTCACCACTGCTCCTATCACTATTATAGCAGGAGCTGTGAGTCCTTTTTCCTTCACCACTTTTTCAATGGTTTTAATGCTTCCAAAACCGGATTTTTCATTCGCAGTGGTTCCGTTCTGGATCACACCCACAGGAGTATCCTCTTTGCCAAACCGACTGAAAATTTTAACGATTTCCTGCAGTTTTGCCATTCCCATTAAAATAACCACTGTAGCGGTAGATTGTGCCGCAAGCTGAACGTCTTCTGAAAGTTTACGCCCGGAAGTGGTTCCTGTTATCACCCAAAAACTTTCTGAAGTTCCACGCTGGGTGAGCGGAATCCCGACGCTGGCCGGAACCGCGATAGAAGAGGTAATCCCTGAAACCATAGCCGTTTCCAAACCTTTACTCCTGGCAAAGTTGATCTCTTCAGAACCTCTTCCGAAGATAAAGGGATCACCTCCCTTTAATCGTACCACATGGCCGCGTTCCAGTGCATATTTAACGATGAGCGAATTTATCTCTTCCTGGGAATAGCTATGTTTACCCTTACGCTTGCCCACAAAAATATGCTCAGCCTGTGGCGCATATTCCAGCAATTCCCTGTTTATAAGCGCATCGTACAATACAACCTGCGCCGATTTCAAAGCATTTATTGCTTTTATGGTTATCAATTCCGGATCTCCCGGACCCGCTCCAACCACACTTAATTTTGGTGTATTATACATTTTGTACCTCCTTCGTTCTAAAGGCATCTGCTCTTTTAAGAAACAAATGCGCGTCATTTAAATATTTATTTGCAAAAACCTCCGATGGCTCATTTTCATTAAGCTGATATGCGAATTCTTTAAAAGTAGTGGAGAGTTCTATCTTTCCTGTTTCTACAAAAAACTCATCAAACTGTGCTATAATCCCGGCCTGGGTATTTGTACTTACATTTTCTGAAAGCAATAGTGCCTTGGCAGAATTCACAATGGAAGTATATGAGTGATAAATACTATCTGCCCATGCCTTTCGTTCCAGCGCACTTTTTGCATTATCAATTTTCTCCTCACTTTCAAAAAGCAGGGTTGCAATAAGATCTATTACCACTCCGGCGCATTCCCCAACTCCAACTGCCACTATATAATCCTCCTTATGACCCCAGTCCACAAATTCGTTCTCGGTAAGGTTTGAAGTGTCTGAGAGTTCTTTCAACAAATCGTAGAAATAGTTTTTTCCCTTGCGGTCATAATACGCTATGAATTTTTCTTCGGAAGTGGATTCAGCTTCAAAATCATTCAGTAAAATTCTAAGTGCCTGAGGTCCCCGTTTGCTGGGAACTTTAATAACTTTATCTGAAAATCGGCCCAGCCCATTTCCCAGCGTTCCTCCGCCCAGCAAGACCTGAAGTGCCGGAGCGACAGATTTTCCCACTTTTACAGACATTCCCTGGAAACCAATCTCTGCCATATTATGCTGGCCGCAGGCATTCATGCAACCGCTTATTTTAATAGTGATATCCTTCCCGTTTATAAATTGAGGATATTCCTCTTTTAAAACATCTTCCAGAACGCTTGCAATCCCTGTGCTGCTGGAAATTCCCAGGTTACAGGTATCCGTCCCCGGACAGGCGGTAATATCTACGGTTTTATTATATCCGGCTTCCACATAATCCAGTTTCTTTAATTCTAAATAAAAGAAAGGCAAAAATTCTTCCCGAACGTGGCGCACTAAAATATCCTGGCGTAAGCTAAACCTAAGTTCATTCCCGGCATATTTTTTAATCAAATCTGCCAGTTTTCTGGCTCCACCGGTGTAAAAATCCCCCAACGGAACCCGAATCCCAACAGCAAATAATCCCGCCTGTTTCTGCGGAAAAACATTGGTGCTTTTCCAGGTTTCGTATGCTTTAGTATCTATAATTTTTACCGAAGGAATCTCCACATCCTGAAGCGGAGGTGCGGCCTCAAAAAATTCCAAATCAAATTCCACTTTTTCCCTGGAAAGTGCTTGTTTCTGGTCTGCCACTAAATCCATAAAAGCATCTTTCCCGATGTCTTTTATTAAAAATTTCATTCGCGCTTTCAGTCGTTTAGACCTTTCACCAAACCGGTCAAAAACCCTTAACACCCCTTCAATAAGCGGAATTATTTTTTCAGCTTCAATAAAATCATATAACTCATCGGCATGTCTCGGCTGAGAACCCAATCCGCCACCCAGCATTACTTTAAATCCGCGTTTTCCATCCTTCAATTTGGCAATAAATCCAAGATCATGAATGTAGCTAAGGGCGGTATCCTCTTCAGAAGCAGAAAAAGAGATTTTGAATTTCCTTCCCATTTCCTGGCAAACCGGGTTTCTTAGAAAGAACTGAAACGCAGCATTAGCATAAGGAGAAACATCAAAAGCTTCCTCCACATCGATCCCGGCGGTGGGAGAAGCGGTAATATTACGCACGGTATTTCCGCAGGCCTCACGAAGGGTTATATCGTCTTTTTCCAGCTGTGACCATAGCTCCGGAGTCCTGTCCAGGCTTACATGGTGGATTTGTATGTCCTGCCTGGTGGTGATATGAAGTCTTCCGGTGGAATATTCATCAGAAACATCCGCGATGCGGCGTAACTGTTCTGAAGTCACTTTTCCAAATGGTAGTTTTATCCGTACCATTTGAACCCCGGCCTGGCGCTGTCCATAAACCCCACGCGCCAAACGAAGACTTCTGAATTTCTCTTCATTTGCCTTTCCTTCACGAAAAAGACGGATCTTTTTTTCCAGATCTATGATATCTTTTTCTACAATTTGATTTTCAATTTCGGTTCTGAAACTTTGCATAATCTTAATTTTTTAATCCCACCTGTGGGCTTACTTTTAATTTATAAAGCCTACTCCTGCGGTAGTATTGGTTTGAGTATCTATTAAAATAAACCGACCGTTTGCTTTATTGGAGGCATAGGAATCGGAAAAAATACTTTTGCTCAGGAGGATTGAAACCTTGCCTATTTCATTCATTTTTAGCACGGAAGAAGTATTCACCCCGGCATAATCTGTTGCGATGTGGGTTTCTATTTTGTCGATTTTCGCCAATATTTCATTGGTGTTATGCTGAAGCAGGTATTTATTTCCGGGCGAAAGTGCTTTTCCATCCATCCAGCAAATTGTTGCATTTAAGGTTTTGGACTGCTGCGGAATTTCATTTGATTTCACCAACATATCTCCCCGGGCCACATTGATATCATCTTTCAGGGTAATAGTTACTGAGCTTCCTGCCGGTGCTTCTTCAAACTGCTCATCAAAAAAATGAATTTTCCGGATAACAGAACTTGTAAGGGAAGGCAGGACGGTCACTTTATCTCCTACTTTTAAACTTCCGCCGGTAATTTTCCCTGCATAACCCCTAAAATCATGATGCTTCTCTGTTTTCGGACGAATTACGGTTTGTATAGAAAATCTGGTTTGTGCCTGCTCTTCAAAATTTCCAGAACTCACCTGCTCCAGGTGCTCCAAAATAGTATCCCCTTGATACCAGGGCATTTCCCTGGATTTTTCTGCTATATTCTCTCCCCAAAGCGCGCTTACCGGAATAAAGGTGAGTTGTTGCTCCTTAAATTCGCTTTTGGATTGGAGATCCTTTATATCTGAAACTATTTCATTAAAAACCCCTTCAGAATAATTCACAAGATCCATCTTGTTTACCGCCACGATCACTTCTTTTACCCGAAGCAGATTATTGATAAAAAAATGCCTGTAGGTTTGCTCAATAACCCCTTTTCTGGCATCGATAAGAATAATCGAAGCTTGTGAAGTGGATGCACCGGTAACCATATTCCTGGTGTATTCCACATGTCCCGGAGTATCTGCAATGATGTAGCTTTTATTTTTTGTTGAAAAATAGATATGTGCCACATCTATGGTAATACCCTGCTCGCGCTCTGCCACTAAGCCATCTGTAGCGAGCGAAAAATCAAGATAATCCAGACCATTTTTACGACTGCTTTTTTCTATAGCCTCAATTTTATCTGATGTAAGGGAATGGGTATCATAAAGCAATCTCCCTATTAAGGTGCTTTTCCCATCATCTACACTCCCGGCTGTTGCTATTTTTAATACTTCCATTAGGTTATTCTTTATATATTTATTACTTCCTGGCTTTTGAATGTTTTTAAATTAGCCACGAATGCACGAATGCTTATTATTCTTTACTTCAGATTTTCTTCGGAAAAAGTTTGCCACCAATGCACGAATGCTTTTTCGCTGATTTACTCCTGTCACTTGGCTCATCTAACTTTAAATTTTGAACCTTGAATTTTTTACTTTCTAACTTTCTAACTTTCTAACTTTTGAACTTTGAACCTTGAACTTTTTTATTCCCCCTTCGGGGGCTTGGGGGCTTTTAGAAATACCCCTGCTGTTTCCTGGTTTCCATAGCCGCTTCCGATCTTTTATCGTCTATTCGCGCTCCACGTTCTGAAATGGAAGAATCCCTTATTTCCTGAATAACCCGGCCTATGGTATCTGCATCCGATTCTACTGCGGCGGTACAGGTCATATCACCCACCGTCCTGAAGCGCACTTTTCGCTTTCTGGGAACTTCATCGGCCTCCCTGTACACATGCTCTGAAGCAGTCCAAAGAAATCCGTCCCGTTCAAATATTTCACGTTCATGTGAAAAATAGATGGAAGGAATTTCAATATTTTCCTGGGCTATATAATTCCAAACATCCAGTTCAGTCCAGTTGGAAATAGGAAACACCCGAACGTTTTGTCCAATCCCAATCCTTCCGTTAAGTATATCAAAAACTTCTGGTCGCTGGTTTTTCTCATCCCATTCCCCAAAATCATTTCTTACGGAAAAGATTCTTTCTTTGGCCCTGGCCTTTTCTTCATCCCTTCTGGCACCGCCAATACAGGCATCAAACTTATATTCTTCAATAGCGTTTAGAAGGGTAGCGGTTTGAAGCCCGTTTCTGCTGGAATACTTTCCCTTTTCCTCAATGGAATCCCCTTTGTCTATATCTGCCTGCACCTGTTTAACAATAAGCGTAAGGCCGAGTTCCTTTACCAGATTATCCCTGAATTCAATAGTTTCAGGAAAATTATGACCTGTATCTATGTGCATAAGCGGAAAAGGGATCCTGGAAGGATAAAATGCCTTTTGAGCCAATCGTACCAGGGTTATTGAATCTTTTCCTCCCGAGAATAAAAGCACCGGATTTTCAAACTGAGCAACTACCTCCCTGAAAATATAGATGGCTTCGCTTTCCAGCAGATTTTGATTTAATTTGATATTGGTTTTCATAGGTGTGATTTATTGTTTTAATGGCCATTGGTAAAATAGATTTTGGCATCGGGTTTTTCATTATGCTTATCGCTAATACTATTTTTTATGAGTGTAATCCACACTCTCTGTTGTCTTCTACTTTCGTGGGATCAAAATATTTAAACTCGTTAGGCAGTTTATGTGCTTTCAGGTATTCATCCAGCGCTTCATCACTCCAGTGATAAAAAGGACTTACTTTTAAAATTCCGTCGTTGCTGTAACTCAGGATATCAATACTATCCCTGAAAGCGGTTTGTCCTTTCCTTAAATTGGTAAACCAAACATCTGGTTTATGCTCACTCATCGCTCTGTGAAAAGGCTCCAGTTTTACCTGCTTTGTAAATTCTTCGTGCAGGGGATTATCCACCCGGGGAATACCTCCAAACAATGCATCCCTGTAAGCTGCTGTTTCCTTTGGGATATAGAGTTTCACATTTAAATCCAATATGTCAATCACCTTTTTTGCGTGAATATAGGTTTGAGGAGTATTATAACCCGTATCACACCAAATCACTTTTATTCCAGGTTCAAAACTGGAGCAGGCATGTAAAATGGCTGCTTCATAGGGTCTAAAATTCGTGGTAACAACAGGTTTTGAACAGTTATTTATAATCCACGGAATCAATTCTGAAGGGAGAATCCCTTTCAAATGCTTATTAAGTGAGTTTAATTCTCTTTCGCTAAATAGTTTCATCTGTAGATACTTATTATTTCGACTTCGCTCAATACAAGCGTTTTTTATTTATTGGTCTCCCGATAGCTATCGGGAGTAATTCGCATATCTTCATCGGTTTTTGCATCGGGTTTCCGTTATGCTCATTTCATGATTTCTCCTTTCCAAAATTTATCCTGTTCCATAGCCTTTCGTGCCCAAAATACAGAAGCATCTTCGTAATCAATTCTATAGAACCTATTGCCAGGGCTGTGTCGATCTCCCCGGTTAAAACCCAGGATATTATTATAGTGTCCAAAGTCCCTATAATTCTCCAACTAATCGCCTTTGTAATACTTCGCAAAGGATTTTCAGACGTTCTATCTGTTTTATATTTCTTGGTTGAACTGATATAATTTAAAAACATATACTATTATCTATTATCCTATAGGGTTACTATGTTATTGGCAAATATAATTCCCATACTAATGCAAAGCTTCCTTAATCGCCTAACATTTTTATTTTAACATTTCTATTAGAGTATTTTATGGAAGGTTTTTATTCTTAAAAGCCAGGTCAGCCAGGGTGTTATCTCCCAAAATTTTCAGGGTGCTATCCCTTACCTGGATCATTAAAAAATGTACTGAACAACTGGCCTCGTCCGGGCAATCTGCGCATTTTTCATAATAATTGAGGCTCACGCAGGGCAGCATTGCAATTGGACCTTCGAGCACCCTAATAACCTGTGTCATCCGGATCTCTGAAGGATCTTTGATAAGATAATATCCCCCGCCCTTTCCTTTTTTGGAGCCCAAAAAGCCCGATTTTCTCAAAATAACCAAAATACTTTCAAGAAATTTCAGAGAAATATTTTCATTTTGAGCGATTTCAGAAGTTTGCACCGGTTTAAGGTTTTGCTGCCTGGCAATATATGACAGCGCTTTGATCCCGTATTTTGTTTTCTTTGAAAGCATAAAGCGAATATAATTAATTAATCGTTTTATGGCCTGCTCTATAGTTCCCATTACTCTATTCTTTAAGTTAAACCCTCATTGAGGGTTTAAATCTCCGGGGCCGCTCTCTTTCCTCTTTCTTTTCAGGAATTTAAGGCCTGTTTCAAATCCCTAATAATATCATCCACATGTTCCAATCCCACCGAAACCCTCACCAAACCGGGATAAATCCCCGTTTCCTGCCGCTCTTCTTCACTCAGTTTACTGTGGGTGGTAGATGCCGGATGGGTTACTATACTTCGGGTGTCGCCTAAATTTGCAGATAAGGAGCAAAGTTTAATAGCATCTATAAAATTCCTTCCGGCCTCAATTCCGCCCTTTATTATAAATGAAACCACATTTCCACCTTGTTTCATTTGCCTTTTGGCTATTTCATAGTCTGGGTGCGACTTTAAAAAGGGATATTTTACACTTTCTATCCTTGGTTCCTTTTCAAGAAATTCGGCAACTTTTAATGCGTTTTCACAATGCCGGTCCAACCGTACCGCCAGTGTTTCCAAACTTTTGGAAAGTATCCATGCATTAAATGGCGATAAAGCCGGTCCCGTATTCCTTGAAAACAAATAGATTTCCCTTATCAAATCTGCTCTTCCCACTGTAACTCCTCCTAAAACTCTTCCCTGCCCGTCTATTAATTTTGTGGCAGAATGCACCACCAGATCTGCCCCGAATTTTATTGGATTTTGTAAATAAGGGGTCGCAAAACAATTGTCAATGATGAGTATAAGATTATGTTTTTTAGCAATCGCTCCCAGTTTCTCAAGATCCAGAATATCCAAACCCGGATTGGTAGGCGATTCTGCAAACAATATTTTGGTTTCAGGTTTAATTAAACTTTCAATTTTATCCACTTCGTCAACACTAAAATAACTGTGGCTTATCTTCCACTTTGGAAAATATTTGGTGAACAGCGTATGTGTAGATCCAAAAACCGATCTTGCCGAAATCACATGATCTCCGCTGTTAAGCAATGCTGCCAGGGTTGAAAAAATCGCCGACATTCCTGTTGCAAAGGCATATCCGGTTTCCGCACCTTCCATGGCCGCGATCTTATCCACGAATTCTGAAGTATTCGGATTGGAAAACCGACTGTAGATATTCCGCTCTTTTTCTTCTGAAAATGAAGCCCTCATGTCCTCTGCATCCTCAAATACATAACTGGAAGTTAGGTACATGGGAGCAGAATGTTCGAGATGCTGAGTCCTTTCAATCTGGGTACGAATAGCAGCTGTTTCAATGTTTTTGAACTCCATTATTTTTAGTTTTTACTGTTTTCAATAATTCCGGAAAGCTTCAGAATATCTGAAAGCACTCCACGTGCGGTAACTGCTGCCCCGGCTCCGGCTCCCTGGATCACTATGGGACGATCCCCATAAGATTCGGTATAAATTTCAAAGGAAGCATCGGCGTGTTGCAGGCTCCCAAAAGGGGACGTTTTCTTTTCATTTACCAGTTTTACCTCCAGGGAACCGGTTGCCACATCCAGTTCGCCAATATGCCGAATGACCTCATCCTGTTGCAAAGCTGATCTCAGATCCTGAAATCCGCTATTCAGATCCCCTTGATGTTTTCTGAAATTCTCCAAACTGCTGCCTCCATTCAAATGTACCGGCACCAGGTCCTGAATATTGATTTCTGAAAGTTCCTTTTTCAGCTGAAGTTCCCTCGCCAGGATCAATAATTTCCGTGCTACATCTTTTCCGGAAAGATCTATTCTTGGATCGGGTTCTGTAAACCCCTTCTCCCCGGCTTCGGTTAAAACAGCATCAAAGGATTTTTCAGATTCAGAAAAAGTATTGAAAATATAACTGAGGGATCCTGAAAATACTCCCCGGATCTTTGTTACTTTTTCTCCGGAAGCATACAGATTTTTTAAGGTTTCCACTACCGGCAATCCGGCACCCACATTGGTTTCATAAAAAAACTGCCTGTTGTACTTTTTCAAATCCTGCCTTAGTTTCAAATAGAATTCCGAAGAAAGTGTATTTGCCACCTTATTTGCGGCCACAATATTAAATCCATTCTTGATCAAAAGAGGATAATTCGCTACCAATTCATCACTTGCCGTAGCATCCACCGCTACCAAGTTTTCAAGTTCATGCCGCTGTAAATACTCAATAATATCCCTGAGTTTGTATGGCACTCCAAAGCTTTTAAAATTTGCTTCCCAGGAAGGCGTAACTCCCTTTTTCTCGAAAAACGCGGTATTGGAATTTACAATCACCGGTAAATTCAATTCGAGTTCCCCGTTCTCCCCAAGTTGTTTCTTTAAATTTAGTATTTGATTTATCAGCGTGCTGCCAACATTACCTACTCCAAAGAGCACGATGTTTATTGTCTTCATTTGTTGTTTTATTTGTGTGAAAAATCGGGTTTAAAAACCCTGCCAACTGGGCATTTTCGATTAAAAAGGCATCGTGTCCATGAACCGATTTGATCTCGTGAATGTGTACGTTTTTCTTCTGTAAAGAAAGATTCACAAAAGTTTCCCAGTTATCATCCGGCAGAAAAAAGCGATCGGAATTCACGGTAACTATATGAATATCAGATTCAACCTTAGCTGCAGCGCTTATATAGTCTCCGTTTCCGTTGCTTATATCAATGGTGGTAAGCAAATGGTTCATGAGTTTATAAGTCGCCAGTAGAAAACGTTCTTCCAGCTTATTCCCGTGATGCTCCAGCCAGCGTTCTATATTCCAGCTTTCATCATTTTGTCCAGACAAACTGCCAAATTTTGCTGTAAACGACTGCGGACTTCTGTAAAAGGTCATCGCATGCATCCTGGCATCTTTCACTGGTTCTGCCGAATTATTTAAAATCTGGTCCTGTACTTTACAAAGTGCCTTTACCCAATGCGTCGCCTTATAATCTGTGGCGATAGGAATAAGATGCCGAATCAAGGATGGCTTTAATACCGCCAGTTCCCATAATAATGCTCCGCCAATAGACCCACCAATTCCCGCAAATATTTCAGTTATTTCAAGCTGTTCAATTGTTATTGCAAATATTTTAGCGATATCCCGCAGCGTAAATTCCTTATAATTATGGAGCAAATGTGCCGACTTTCCGGTAAAACCATTCCCCGGCATATCCAGGGCTAAAATGGTATAATCCCGCGGATCTATACTTTTTCCATCCCCCACGATCTCATTCCACCATCCATTTTCCCCGGTTATTTCAGAATTTCCACTCAGGGAATGATTTACCAGAACGATAGGGGCTGTTCCGAATTCCCTTCCGAAAAACTGATAGCTTAAATGAATATTCTGGACAGTCCCTTTGCTATTCTCAAATTCTGATATTGTTATTTCCTGAAGCATGTTTATGTTTTTTACTGAAATTATTCCTGGCAAGGTACATCGAAAATCAAGCTTGGAATTGGTTTTCGTACTCTTTACCTCCTTCTTACAATACTACCTTTTTATCGATCTATGCAAAAGCCTGTTTCAACTCCAATTTCAGATCTTCCAGTCCTACCGAAAGGCGGTTTAAAATCCCTGTTGCGCTTCCCTAAGCTGCTGCCGGTTCTTTTAATTCCTGTACCAAATTTAGGGAAATTGGGGTTGGATTAAATAGGTTGTCTTGTACCGGGCAACGACTTTCAACAATCTCGATCCATTTTTTAATTTCTTCCCTGGACGCATCTGAGATAGGTTTTACAGTAACTTCAATCGCTTTAAAGCCTGCACGTTCTTTTGTGGAAGCACCAAGGTATTTATCGGCATCCAATGCTCCTGAAATTTCTATTTTCAGTGATTTAATTTCAATGTTCAGCTCTTTGGCAACGATACCACCAACTATATTTAGGCATCCGACGTAACCAGCCAAAATATACTCTACCGGGCATGGCCCTTCTAATTCCGGATTACTTTGGTTTTCGCCTATCCTTATTTCAAAATTTTGTGCCTTTACAACCAACTGCTCGGTTGGTTTTGAATTTCCTGACACTTTTATATTTACTACGTTCATTTTTAAATTGTTTTAAGGTTTTTAATATTTTTAAATGCTGCCTTTAAATCCGCTTTTAAGTCTTCAATATCTTCCAACCCCACCGAAAGCCGAATAAGATCTTTTGTAACTCCGGCAGCTTTTTGTTGTGCTTCGTCTAACTGCTGATGTGTTGTGCTGGCAGGGTGAATAATGAGGGATTTAGTGTCACCAATATTTGCAAGGAGTGAGAAAATTTTGGTTTCATCGGCCACCACTTTTGCCGATTCAAATCCGCCGTCTACTCCAAAGGTTACCACGCCACTTTGTCCTTTTGGCAAATATTCTTTGGCAAGATCGTAATACGGACTATCTTCCAGGCCTGGATAATTCACCCATTTAACCTCCGGTTGTTGCTTAAGCCAATGGGCCAATTCCAAAGCATTCTCACTATGTTTTTTGATCCTTAATTCCAGGGTTTCCAGTCCCTGTATGATTTGAAAAGCATTAAACGGACTCAAAGCCGCTCCGTGATCCCGCAATCCTTCGATACGCACCTTGGCAATAAAGGCAGCTTCCTTTAAAGCATCGTGGTATACAAGGCCGTGGTAACCGGCAGAAGGCTCTGTAAACTCCGGGAATTTTCCATTTGACCAGTCAAATTTCCCTGCATCAATGATCACTCCGCCTAAGCTTGTTCCATTTCCATTGATGTATTTTGTAAGGGAGTGGATCACGATATCGGCACCGTGCTCTATGGGATTAAGAAGGGAAGGAGTAGCTACGGTATTATCAACAAAAAGGGGAACTTTGTGCGCTTTGGCATGTTTGGAGATCGCTTTTATATTCAGCACATCCAGTTTTGGGTTCCCAAGGGATTCAATAAAGAACACCCGTGTATTTTCCTGGGCAGCCTTTTCAAAATTTTCCGGATTTGAAGGATCTACAAAAGTGGTCGTGATTCCAAATCTGGGTAAAGTAACGCTTAAAAGGTTATAAGTCCCACCATAAAGGCTGTTGGAAGCTACGATATGATCTCCAGATCTTAACAAGGTTAGCAGCGATGTATTTATTGCTGCCGTTCCAGATGCCGTCACTACCGCTGCAATACCACCTTCCAGGGAAGCAAGCCGCTGTTCCAGGATATCGTTGGTGGGATTGTTGAGTCGGGTGTAAATAAATCCGGGTTCTGCCAGTGAAAATAAATTAGCGGCATGATCGGAATCCTTAAATACATAGGAGCTGGTTTGATAAATTGGAACTGCCCTGGTTCCTCCGTTTACAGTTACATCGTGTCCTGCGTGCAGTGCATTTGTTGCAAATTTTTGTGTGCTCATGATTTTTAGTTTTAAAGGTTTGTGTTTAATTGATTTTTGATTTGTTGTTTATTAATTCGGTATTCGTTGATTCTGTTTATTTAGCCTCGAATGCACTAATTTTTTTCTTTTTTCTCCCCCTTCGGGGGTTGGGGGGCTTCAAAAAAAATCCCTTCAGCTGGATTGCCGAAGGGATTTAGAATTAAACTCTTTAGTTAATTACATCCTGAATTTCTGGCAATAGCGGGTTGGTGCGTACATCATACACATTTGCATCATACAACACATCATTTTTTCTATTGCGGAGTTAATTTTCATTTTTCAGTTTCTATTTTCGGTTTCCCGCTTTTTCTTATTTCGTTACTCTTTTCTCTATTTTCCTTTTCTCCCCCTTCGGGGGTTTGGGGGGCTTCAAAAAAAAAACCGCTGCGGTGGCAGCGGTTTTTTTTGCAATTCTTATAATTTAAGTTTTATGCAATTGAACGCGCTGCGGAATTTCTCCCCATCATACACATCATCATTTTGCAAATAAACTTGTACATTTTCTTGTTTTGAATTTTACAAATGTAACGACAGAAACTTTTAAAAAACAAATTATTTTTCAGAAAAATTAAAATAAAAATCAAAACTCCTTATAAACCTGGGCTTAGCGGGCATTAAAATTTTAAAAAAAATTCGCTCCTATTTTTTGAACTATATAAGTTCTTATAAAACGGGAATTTTTGTGCCAGGGATGGAGCGGTTGATGGAGCTCTCCCGGTTTTTTTTACCGGGAAGCGACCCGCGAGAGCCCGCCGTGAGCCGGCCTGACCGGATGGGAAGGCCTTTTGGCGAAACGGGGCGCCCAACACATTTTAAAAAGTTGCTAAAGGTGTATGCTATTCATTCAAATTTTATACATTTGCCCCTGATTGATTACAGGGTAATTTGACTGATTGCAACCCTTAAAAAAAGCTAAAGCAGTGTTATCTCCTCTAGCCTTTCACGTCAAATAGCCTTTTACTTTTAATTTAAAAATATTAAATGGCCTATTTATTTACTTCAGAAAGTGTTTCTGAAGGACACCCCGATAAAGTTGCTGACCAGATTAGCGACGCCCTTTTAGATAATTTCCTGGCTTTTGATGAAGATTCAAAAGTAGCTTGCGAAACCCTTGTTACTACCGGGCAGGTAGTTTTAGCCGGGGAAGTTAAAAGCAATACTTACCTGGATGTGCAGCACATAGCACGCGAAGTTATTAATGACATTGGTTACACCAAGGGAGCCTATAAATTTAGCGGGGATTCCTGTGGAGTGATCTCCCTTATTCACGAGCAATCCCAGGACATCAATCAGGGAGTAGACCGCGCCAACAAAGAAGAGCAAGGCGCAGGAGACCAGGGAATGATGTTTGGATATGCCACCAAAGAAACCGAAAACTACATGCCTTTGGCATTGGATATTTCTCATAAAATCCTGATTGAACTCGCAAAACTGAGAAGGGAAGAAAAGGATATCCCCTATCTTAGACCGGATTCAAAAAGCCAGGTGACTATAGAATACAGCGATGAAAATGTACCGCAGCGAATTGATGCCATCGTCGTTTCTACTCAGCATGATGAATTTGATGAGAATGATGAGCGAATGCTGGCCAAAATCAAGAAAGATATTATCGAGATCCTTATTCCGCGTGTGAAGGCTCAACTTCCGGAATACGTACAAAAATTATTCAACGATGAGATCACGTACCACATCAATCCTACCGGAAAGTTTGTAATTGGAGGTCCTCACGGCGATGCCGGACTTACAGGAAGGAAGATAATCGTGGATACCTACGGCGGAAAAGGCGCCCATGGTGGCGGAGCATTTTCCGGAAAAGATCCCAGTAAGGTCGACCGATCTGCAGCTTATGCGGCGCGACATATCGCCAAAAACCTTGTTGCGGCAGGGCTGGCAGATGAAATCCTGGTTCAGGTTTCCTATGCGATAGGAGTTGTACAACCAACTTCCATTTATGTTGACACCTATGGTAAATCCAATGTGAAAATATCCAATGGAGACATCTCCAGAAAGGTTGCTGAACTGTTTGACATGCGTCCTGCAGCGATAGAAAAACGTCTTAAACTACGAAATCCTATTTACCGTGAAACTTCTGCCTACGGACATATGGGAAAGGAACCACGTATAATTACCAAGATTTTTGAAAGTCCTTATAACGGAAAAATCACCCGGGAGGTAGAATTGTTTACCTGGGAGAAACTGGATTATGTAGATAAGGTAAAAGAAGCTTTTGGTTTAGCTTAAGATCCGGCTTAAAAAAACATACATAAACAATAAACCCCACAGTTTTAAAAACTGCGGGGTTTATTGTTATACACCTGTAATCCAGAGACTACATCCTGCTTGCCGGAGAACCTTTACGTTTGGAAATACGGCCTCTTTCCATTAATTTTTTAAATTCCTTAAGGTCGTTCTCAACGACTTTTTTAAAGGCAGGATTAAGCAATTTCGCTGCCATTTTTCCCGCTGTGCCTAAAGGTGGCCGGTACGTTATACTGGTTTCTACGATAGTGCTTTTCCTGTTTCCTGCATCGTGAAATCTCACTTCCCCTGAATTCTCTATTTCAGAATCTGGCAGTGATCTCCAGGCCAGCACCTGGTTGTCCTGCTCCCATATAATTTCGGCTTCCCATTCAATTTCCCCCATTCCACCCGGAACTTCGGCAACCCAATGAGATCTTTTACCGTTTATTTCATTAACCTCCTTAATATGACTCATAAAGTTAGGCAGGTTTTCAAGATTTCGCCAATATGCATACAGTTCTTCCTTTGGCTTTTTAATTACTAAAGTACTCTTAATCTCTACAATTTCTTTCTTATTTATGGCGTTTTTTCCTGAATTGGTGAGAGCCTTTGCTCCTTTATAAAGAAGTGCTCCCCCTGCAACAATTCCTAAAGCGGTAAGAAATTTGTTTTTGCTAACATCAAAATCTCCGTTTCCTTCATGATGTTGTCCCGTTGTTCCGCGGGATCCTTTAGATCCTCTCTTTTCATTTTGTGTTTCCATTGTTTCTGTTTTTAATTTATCCTTCTATTTTTTTTTAATTACCGAGGCAATTACATAGATTTTCGCAAGTGCATCTATCTAGAAAATCTGATTAGTTTAAATTTAAAACTCTAAGAATTAATGAATTACAAATTGATTATAAATTTTTATTAATGTTTCGGCTGTTTTCCTAAAAAATTAAAAGAAATATCCTTAGCAAAACCTGCTGTTCAATTTTAGAAGAGAGAAAAATTGACTAAAAACCCAAAATTTGTTCGGTTTTTTCTTCGGAAAGCTTTAACAAAAGTACCCGCTTTAAATACTTATTTTTAAGCAAATCTAAATAACCCCCTATGTCGCTATTCGGAAAAGTAAAAAATACGATCAGTTTATTAAAATCGGTTGATATGGATCAACTGGCAAATATCAGCAAGCACATTGATTTGCCGGAGGCCATGAATGCTCTTGGCGCCCTGGATGAGCGGCAGCTAAAGGGTTTGATGAAAATGCTGAAAACCAAAAAGAAAAAAGGAGAAAAGGACCTTCCTCCTGTCGATGGAGATTTTTATAACCTGGATCTTAAGCTTACACCAGAGCAACGGGAAATTCAGCTGAAAGTGAGGAGCTTTATGGAAGAGGAGGTGAAACCTTTGGTAAATGATCATTGGAACAGGGCTAAATTTCCATTTGAGATCATAGAGAAATTTGCGAAGCTCAATGTTGCCGGAGTGGCTTATGAAGGTTACGGCTGCCCAAATTATTCGTTCCTTATGGAAGGTATTATCGCCCAGGAAATCGCGCGGATAGATGTTTCAATTTCCACCTTTTTTGGAGTGCACAGCGGGCTTGCGATGGGATCTATTTATATATGCGGAAGCGAAGCACAAAAACAGGAATGGCTTCCGGCCATGCAGAAATTGGAAAAAATTGGTGCTTTTGGTCTTACCGAGCCTAATGTAGGTTCCGGAGTGGCAGGCGGAATGGAAACCACCTGTAGTTTTGATGGAGAGAACTGGGTGTTGAACGGACAGAAAAAATGGATAGGGAATGCCACATTTGCCGATGTGATCATTATTTGGGCAAGGGATGAAGACACAAACCGGGTAAAAGGATTTATTGTTCGAAAAGAAAATCCAGGCTTTAAAGCCGAAAAAATGGAAGATAAGATGGCGCTTCGTATCGTTCAAAACGCCCTTATTACATTAACCGATTGTAAAATACCCGAAAGTGATCGATTAAAACACGCCAATTCCTTTAAAGATACCGCAAAAGTGCTAAGAATGACACGTGCAGGAGTGGCATGGCAGGCTGTTGGATGTGCCCGGGGGGCTTATGAAAGTGCTTTGGGATACACTTTAAAACGCGAACAATTTGGGCGACCAATCGCTTCTTTTCAGCTTATACAGGATCATTTAGTGGAAATGCTTTCCAATCTTACCGCAATGCAAACCATGGTTTTCCGCTTATCTGAAATGCAGGATCAGGGAATTCTTACAGATGAACACGCCTCACTGGCCAAAGTGTTTTGCAGTATGCGAACCAGGGATGTGGTGGGCCGTGCCCGTGAGGTGCTGGGAGGAAACGGGATTCTGCTGGAATATGATGTAGCCAGATTTGTGGCAGATGCCGAAGCAATTTATAGTTACGAAGGAACAAAAGAAATAAACACACTCATTGTTGGACGGGCAATTACCGGATACAGTGCTTTTGTGAATTAATACGAATCCTACAAAAAAATAAAATGTCAGTACTAGTTATCAGTCCGGGAAGAGACCCGGAAGCCTGGGTTCAGGAATTAAAAAATCAACATCCCGGAATGCAAATATTCGCATATCCTGAAGAACATAATAAGGAAGACATAGAATATGCCATTGCCTGGAAACATCCGCGGGGTATTTTTAAAAATTATCCCAACTTAAAAGTAATCGCATCTATGGGCGCCGGTGTGGATCACATTACCAGTGATCCTGAAATCCCTAAAAATGTTACCATTACCCGTATCATAGACGATCAGCTTACGCTGGATATGAGCGCTTTTGTACTTGCTTTGGTGATGAATCATTTAAGAAACCTTTCTTTTCATCATAACCATAAATCCTGGGAACCAACAAATTATTTAAAAATTGAAGATCAGAATATCGGCGTAATGGGTGTTGGGGTTTTGGGAAGTGCCGTTGTTAAAACACTTACCAATGTGGGCTTTAAGGTTTCCGGATGGGCAACCCAACCAAAACCACAATCAGATGTAACAATATTTGGAAAAGACCAGTTGGATGAATTTTTAGGCCAAACAACGATAGTGGTTTGTCTTCTTCCGTTAACCCAACAAACCGAGAATATCCTGAACAAGGAATTGTTTAAAAAATTGCCAAAGGGAGCATATATCATCAACGTAGCCCGAGGACAGCACCTGGTGGAACATGATTTACTAGAAATGGTAGATACCGGACATCTTTCCGGCGCAAGCCTGGATGTTTTCCGAAAGGAACCGCTGCCGGAGGAACATCCGTTTTGGCAGCATCCGAAGATAAGTATCACCCCGCATATCGCCAGTGTTACCGACCCTAAAAAGGTAGTTCCCCAACTGGTTGAAAATTACATCCGGATGACAGAAGGAAAACCGGTAAAAAACATAGTGAAAAGAGAAAAAGGCTATTAAACTGTGAATTTTAAAATATAAACTATGAAAGAATTAAGGAATATTCTGGTCGCGGTTGATTTTAATGATGCCATTGGTGAATTGATGGGTTTTACTGAAAGTATCGCGTCAAAATTTGGGGCCAAGATCTGGGTTGTCCATGTAGCTGCCCCCGATCCTGATTTTGTTGGGTACGAACCGGGTCCGCAATACATCAGGGATTTTCGCGCAGATGAATTAAAAGAGGAACATCGAACCCTTCAAAAATTATCTGAGGCTTTTATAGACAACAATATAGAATCGGAAGCACTGTTAATACAAGGTTCTACCGTGGAAACCGTAATTGCGGAGGCCGAAAAATTAAAGGCAGATTTGTTGATCGTGGGAACACATAAACACAGTTTTTTCCACAATTTGCTGCAGGAGAGCGTTTCGCTGGAACTCTTAAAAAAGGGAAATATTCCCCTTTTGGCAATCCCTATAAGTGAAGCTTAAAAGAAGGTTTAGAAAATTTTTAATTTATATCTATAATTAAAGTGTTCTGAAAAAATAGAAATCAGACCTGAATGTTTCTCAGTTAATTAAAGTCTAGTCTTGCTTATTGGTTCTTGCCGTTACGCCAAAAGAGGAAGGATCCTGGCTCTTTACCGGACATTGCTGTTATTACTTTAATATAGGTAGCAACCCACCTTTTTTTAAACCGGTTTTTTTATCGATTTATACCATCATCAAAATTCAGTGAATTCCCGGAAATTATTTATCCTCTTTTAAAACACTAACCGTTACCAGTAACTGACCTACGTGGCGCTGAACATGCTCTGCAGCGTGAAAAAGCAACCCTATTACCGTAGAGGGCAACGCCTTTCTGCCAACTGTTCTGGACTGGGTTAACGTCGATGTATCAATAGATTTTAATTTGTTGATTGCGTATGCAATCTTCTCGTCTGAGATATCAACCAAATTTAACAGACTTGTTTGAATTTCCGGATTTCCTTCGTTTTTTAAGGCTGAAAACTGTGCTTCAGATAACTTTTTCCCTTCGGAATAGGTAAGCATTCTATCCATAACCCCGGTTATATGTTGAAGATGAAAACCCACAGAAGCCCTGCCGGCAGGCTTGTGCCAAAGTAATTCTTCGGGAAAATATTGTGTGTATTTTCGAATATCTTCACTGGCTTGCAATAACGCATGCGCTACTGGCTGCAGTAAATCTGGAATATCATCTATTTTTCCCCGAAGCCAGACTTCGGATTGGGAATTTGGTTTCATCATAGTTTTAATAGTTCAGAACGGTTTTATTACAAATTTAGAGTTTGAAAATTTAATCCGTCTTTGAGGGTTAAATTACGGAAAGTTCAAATCAAAATAACAGAATTTTATTTTTCAGAAATCCCGTTTTTTTTCATAAACAGGTATTTTATCATTTGCACAACCTATTAAGATTGATATATTTAAGACCCTTAAACATATAACATATGAAAAATTCAATCCTGATAATAATTGTTTTGCTCAACGGAATTTTAGTCCTGAATGCCCAAAACACGATCGAAGTTGAGGTCACCAATTTTAAATCAAATAAAGGCGCAGCTTATATCGGGCTTTATAACGCTGAAAATTCATTTTTGGAAAATGAATACAAGGGGCAAGTTGTGGAGATTAAAAACAAAAAAGCGGTTTTAATTTTTAATGATATTCCAGAGGGAACCTATGCAGTTTCAGTATTTCACGATGAAGATGATAATGGAAAACTCACCACCAACTTTTTAGGAATACCAAAGGAATCTTATGGTGCTTCCAATAATGCAAAAGGAATATTTGGACCCCCTAAGTGGGAAAACGCTAAATTTGAAGTCAGAAACGGAGTGCTTGTAAAACAGAAGATTTCTTTATGAAAGCGCCAGGGATTCTTCTGAAAAAAGCATTTTTAACGGCTACGGCAAACGGCTCGTTGCGGCTTGGTTATCTGAGTATTCCTCGGAAGTTAAAAATATAAATGGTAAAAAAACTTCCCGATACCAAAATGCAGCAATGACTTTTAGCGCAGGTTCCCAGCGATAATTAATCGTAGTGATGTCTACATTTTACTATTTGTATTTCCTCGTCAATAAATCGATAAATTAATCGATGTTCGCCATCAATCCTACGGGACCAAAAACCCGCATATTTATGTTTTAAAGGTTCGGGCTTTCCTATTCCTTCAAAAGGTGTACGGGAAATGTCTTTAAGTAAGTCATTAATTTTTTTGACTTTCTTTTTGTCAGTTTTTTGCCAATACAAATAATCCTCCCAGGATTCATCCACAAACTCATAACGCATATTATTCTTCAATTAAGTCTTGAGTGAATGATTTACCTTTTTTCAATTTCTCGAGCGCAGAATCCAGGCGTTTTTCATTTATACGTGATGAAAGTTCATAATTTGTTGCAATCAATGAGTTATATTCGTCAAGCGACATTATAACAACTCCAGAATCTTTACCCCGTTTTATGATAAGGGTTTCAAAGTTTTTGGCGACTTTGTCTAAATATGATTTGATATCTTTTCTAAAATCAGAAATGCTTGTAATCACCATAATATAAAATTTTGTACAAATATATGTACAAAATTTTATTATTTACGGCAATGTTGCGAGATTATTGCTGCTTGCCTAACCCCTTTTTTCTGTTACGTGCAAAGTTACCTTGCGTATTTTTAAATCTATTTTCTGCGCCAGGAAAAACGGCTCTCACAAATTCTTCAAAACATTCCCTATCTTTAGCCTTCTTAAAAATAATTATTATATGCTCCACAAAATTTTGATGACATTGCTACTCGTAATGTCCTCCGCAACCTTGCTCGCTCAGGAAAACACTACGCAAACAGACAGCTTAAAAAAAGATAAAAAGTGGGATGTTTCCAATCCGTACACCGATGACTGGAAAATAAACGAAGTTCCCTTAAATACCGATGAAGGAACCTGGATGAACCTGGATGTGAGTCCCGATGGAAAAACAATCGTCTTCGACCTTTTAGGCGATATTTACGCTATGCCGGTTTCCGGAGGGAAAGCCACTGCGCTTAGAAGCGGAATGCCTTATGAAGTCCAGCCCCGGTTTAGTCCGGACGGCTCAAAAATCTCCTTTACCAGCGATGCCGGTGGAGGAGACAATATTTGGGCGATGAATCCTGATGGCTCTGAAGCACAACAAATCACCAAGGAAGATTTTAGATTGTTGAACAATGCAGTTTGGACAGCCGATGGAAATTCCATCATCGCCCGGAAACACTTTACCTCCGGCCGGTCTTTAGGCGCGGGGGAACTATGGCAGTATCATCTTGCCGGAAGTGCAGGAATTCAACTTACAGAACGCAAAAACGATCAGCAGGATGTGAATGAACCATCTGTTTCGCCTGATGGAAAATACCTGTATTACAGTGAGGATATGTATCCCGGCGGGAATTTTCAGTATAATAAAGATCCCAACAAACAGATCTATGTAATTAAACAATACGATTTTGAAACCGGTGAAACCACTACGATTACCGGTGGACCTGGTGGAGCTGCAAGACCACAGGTTTCCGGGGATGGTAAAAAACTGGCATTTATAAAAAGGGTACGTACCAAAACGGTGCTGTACATTCACGATCTAGCTACCGGGGAAGAATGGCCGGTATACGATAAGCTTAGTAAAGACCAGCAGGAAGCCTGGGCGATCTTTGGTGTATATCCCGGATTTTCCTGGATGCCCGGAAATAAAGAACTCGTTATATGGAGTGAGGGTAAGATCAAAAAGATCAATATTGAGGATCTTAAAGTAACTGAAATTCCTTTTAGCGTTAGCAATACTATCAAAATTGCTGAAGCACATCATGCAGAGCAAGAGGTGTTTACCGAAACTTTCAATCCAAAAGTAATTCGTCAGGCGGTAACTTCACCTGATGGAAAAATACTTGTTTTCCACACGATTGGGTATCTGTGGAAAAAGAACCTTCCCAGCGGAAAACCTCAGCGACTTACCAAAGGAATTGATTTTGAATATGAACCTGCTTTTTCTGCTAACGGAAAAGAGATTGTATATGTAACCTGGGATGACGAAAATAAAGGAAGCATCAAAAAGACAGGGATTTCCGGTGGGAATCCTACAGATCTTATCACTGAAAAAGGGATTTACAGAAGTCCTTCTTTCTCCAATAACGGAAGTTTGATCGTATTTACAAAGGAATCCGGAAACGGAGATCTTGGCCAGACATTTACCAAAGAACCCGGAATTTATGTGATGAATTCAGATGGGAAAAATCTTCGGAAAATCAACAAACTGGGAGATTTCCCGGTCTTTAATAAGGATGGTTCCAGGATTATCTTTCAAACCGGGGGAACATTTTTTGGGAGCCTTGTAAAGAGTTTAAAAAGCATCGATTTAAGCGGGAATGATGAACGCACCCATTTCAACTCGAAATATGCCAATAGAATGGTGCCAAGTCCGGATAATAAATGGATCGTTTTTACCAATTTGCACAAGGCGTACGTGGCTCCTTTTGTATCAACAGGACAACCGGTGGATCTGGATGCTAAAACCAAGACTTTCCCGGTTACCCAAATTGCGAAAGATGCGGGGATGAATTTGCACTGGTCCAAAAACAGCAAAAATATTCACTGGACTTTAGGTGAGGAATATTTCACGAATGAAGTCGCCAATAGATTTACCTATCTGGAAAACTCACCGGATTCTATTCCGGAAATCACAGAAACCGGCCTGAAAATCGGCCTGGAAACCAAAACCGATGTTCCCTCAGGATCCATCGCTTTTACAAATGCCAGGATCATTACGATGGATGGCGATAAGGTTCTGGAAAATGGAACTATTATTATAACTGAGAATAAGATCGCCGCTATGGGAACTTCTCAGGAAGTTCAAGTTCCAAACAATGCAAAAGTGTACGATATGGCCGGCAAAACCATTATGCCGGGAATCGTGGATGTGCATGCACATGTAGGTGCTTTTCGTGAAGGCCTTACGCCAAAGAAACACTGGCCGGCTTATGCAAATCTGGCCTTCGGGGTAACAACTGCGCATGATCCTTCTGCTTTATCGGAAACCATCTTCGGAATTTCAGAAATGATCAAAACCGGAGAAATGGTTGGACCTCGTTTATTTTCAACCGGAATCATACTTTATGGAGCCGAAGGGGATTTTAAGGCGGAGATCAACAGTTTGGAAGATGCGAGATCGGCATTGAGAAGAACAAAAGCCTTTGGCGCGAATTCAGTGAAAAGTTACAATCAGCCAAGACGCGAGCAGCGTCAACAGGTAATGCAGGCTGCAAAAGAGTTAAACATGAATGTGGTTCCCGAAGGTGGAAGTACTTTTTTTCATAATATGAGTATGATCGTGGACGGACACACCGGAATTGAACATAATATTCCTGTTGCTCCCGTCTATAAAGATATTTATACGCTTTGGGGGAACAGTAAAACCGGTTATACTCCTACCCTTATCGTAAACTATGGCGGAATTAACGGAGAGTATTATTTCTACGAAAAAAGCAATGTTTGGGAGAATGAAAAACTGCTTAATTTCACGCCGCGATATATAGTAGATTCCCGTTCCAGACACCGTACTATGCTTCCGGAAGAAGAGTATCAACATGGTCCAATTTTGGTTTCTGAAACCGCAAAAGCACTTTCCGATATCGGTGTAAAAGTTAATCTTGGTGCCCATGGACAACTTCAGGGCCTTGGTGCGCATTGGGAATTATGGCTGCTTCAAATGGGTGGAATGACGAATATGGAGGCGCTTCAGGCTGCCACCATCAATGGCGCAGAATATCTTGGAATGCAAAAGGAAATCGGTTCTTTAGCCGAAGGGAAATTAGCCGATTTGATCGTGCTGGATAAAAATCCGCTGGAAGACATCAGGAATTCTGAAAGTGTTATTTACACCATGATCAATGGAAGGCTATATGATTCTAAAACCATGAACGAAATAGGAAATCACCCCAAAGAAAGAACAGATTTTTATTGGGAAAACAACAAATACAATGAGGCCTTCCCATGGTACAACAGTACCCAGAGTTTTACAGCTCCGGGGTGTACCTGCCAGGCAACGCATAATTAAAAAAATCAGCATTGATTGAAACCTTTTGTTCTAAAGAATGAATGCTTTCAATCAATGCTTTTTAATTTATACCTTTGAACCTAATTAGTTTCTACAATGATGAGACGCGTAAATATTAGAAACCCTTTTGGTTCCCAAAGAATAATAGATGAATCCCTTATCCGGGAACATTTGGCACTTGAACGTACGCGACTTGCAAACGAGCGTACCTTGCTATCATATACCCAGGCCTCGCTGTACTTTTTGCTGGGGGGACTGGCTTTATTGCAATTAAAGAAATATGAGGATTTAAAGTATATTGGATACCTCGCCCTTATCTTCTCTGGCTTGTTTCTTACAATTGGAATTTGGCGCTACATCTCCCTTAACCGTAAAATGAAAAAATTGTTACGGCCTGATAAAAGCAGGGACAAAAAGGAAAAAAAGGAACCAACCGGGGAAAATCAACGGTAGAATTTAGATACTGTGCTCCAAACAATTGTTCATTATTCGCTTCATTTTCTAGTAATTGGAGCCATCGCGTACTTCTACGATAAAAAAAACTGGAAACGTAACTGGATTATCTTACTTTCCACCATGTTGGTAGATGTAGATCACGTTTTTGCCGATCCTTTATTTGATGCAAACCGTTGCGGAATTGGATATCACCCTTTGCATGCTGGAATCCCGATCCTTATTTATTTCCTTGGAACCGTCTTTATAAAAAACAGCATTGTAAGGCTAATCTTTATCGGACTGCTTTTCCATATGTTCACAGACTTTATCGATTGCCTATGGATATTTTCCTATTGTAAAGAATGTTATACTTCTTCAGAAGTTTATAAATGGTTTAATTTCCTGCTGCAGTTTCAGCAAGGGCATTTAGCACCGCTGTGATTTGGGACACTATAGCTTCATTTCCCGAAATAGAATGACGTTCCCTTAAATATTCCGGATCGTTATAAGATATATTCACCGTTCCATCTTCATCTTCCCAAACCAGCATTTTTTGAGGAAGATCCAAACCTGTAGATTGCGAAGATTGCATCAATGGCGTTCCTAAATTTGGATTTCCAAAAATGATCACTTTAGTAGGTCTTAGTTCCAGGTCCACGCTCGCGGCATTTTCACGGTGATCAAGCTCGGCTACAAGCTGTAAATTTTCGTTGCCTGCAATTGCATTGCGTAAATTTGAATAGGTCGATTCAAAATCCTCATTGCTTATTTTTGTTATAATTCCTCCTTGCGGATCTGCAATGAGATTTGTGGCGCTTTTAATCTTCGCATTGGTTGCCGCCTTTACCAAATTTGAAAGAGCATTGGATATTTGACCTAATGTACTAACTTCACTCAACTCATACCTGGATTCCAGAAATTTAACACTGTTATATACGGCATAAACCACATCTTTTTCATTTTGAAAAAACAAGACCTTATGAGGCAGATCCAAACCAACAAGTTGATTTTCCTGCATTAACGGAGTTCCCAATACCGGATTTGCAAAAAACACAATTCTGGTTGGTTTAAGCACCCGCCCTACTGAAATTGAATTGGCAGTATGATCTACTTCTGCAATAATACTTATCGCCTCATTTGCTTCCAGGGCTGCTATAAAATTAGTGTAGGTGTTTTCGAAATTATTGGTGCTGGGAGAATATAAAGTACCTGGAATATCAAGGGTTTCCGCCGGAAGGACCACGTCTCCGGGTTCATCATTTGTGCAGGCTAAAAAGATCCAGAAAAAACTCAGCAGCAAAATCATCTTATACATAGAAATATAATTATAAAGCTGAAAGTTAAGGCCTCCCTTAACTTTCAGCAATTTTTTAATGAATCTTTAACCCAGGATCATAAGAATCCGCTGATTTTTATTTCAGAAAAACAAGGCTATTCAACCTAATCCCAACTGCTTTTTTTAGCTTAAAACTTGTATCTTTACCCTCGTTGAATTAATTTCTTCAAACTTAACCATCCGAAAAATCATTAATATGCATGTAGCCATTGCAGGAAATATTGGGGCGGGAAAAACCACCCTCACAAAATTATTAGCAAAACATTACAAATGGGAACCCCAATATGAAGATGTACTGGAAAACCCGTATTTAGAGGATTTTTATAACAAGATGGAACGCTGGTCTTTCAACCTTCAAATCTATTTTTTAAACAGTAGATTTCGCCAGATTCTGGAAATTCGGGAGAGCGGAAAGAAGATCATTCAGGACAGAACTATTTATGAAGACGCCCATATTTTCGCGCCTAACCTGCATTCTATGGGGCTTATGCCTAACCGCGATTTTGAAAATTACAAATCACTTTTCGACCTTATGGAAAGTGTTGTGAAGGGTCCGGACCTTTTAATTTATTTACGCAGCAGCATCCCAAACCTGGTTTCACAAATCCATAAACGAGGCAGGGAATATGAAAATTCAATTTCTATAGATTATCTTAGTAGACTCAATGAACGGTATGAAGCCTGGGTTCATCTTTATGACAAAGGGAATTTACTTATCATTGACGTTGATAATATTAATTTTGTTGATAATCCGGAGCATTTAGGGGAAATAATCACTAGAATTGACGCTGAATTGCACGGATTGTTCTAAACTCCATGTAACATGAATGCTGCAAAAAACCGCCCAAAACATAAGGGTTCTGCGGTTTTGATGAAGAATCCTTATTTAGAAAAATTAACCAGGACTCACATCCTGATTCCCCTCCTAATTTTTTCAGTGATCTCTGCCTTCCTAATCTATTATGGATTAGTAGAAAAAGGATTTCAGGTGCCTGGAATGGTACTGCTATTTATTTTCGGGTTCTTATTTTTCACATTTATTGAGTATTTAATGCACAGGTACTTATTCCACTTACCTGTTACCAATCCAAAGCGCGAAAAATTTGCTTACACCATTCACGGGGTACATCATGAGTATCCTAAAGATAAATCCAGACTTGCCATGCCGCCGGTGCTAAGTCTTATTCTGGCCACGATATTTTTTATAATCTATCGCAGTATCATGGGAGATTATGCCTTCGGATTTTTATCCGGGTTTTTGATGGGTTACACGGCTTATCTGGGAGTTCATTACTCGGTACATGCCTTCAGGGTTCCCCGGAATTTACTGAAAATCCTCTGGCATCATCACAGCATACATCACTACAGAGAACCCGATCGTGCTTTTGGCGTTTCATCTCCCTTATGGGATCTTATTTTTAGAACTATGCCCAGAAAATCTCCGGTGGAGCAACAGGAAACAGGCAAATAAAATTGAATAAAACACAACGACTCGCGCAGGATTTTCAAAAACCAGCTTTTCAGGCATTATAGGATAAACCCGCTTTCCCTGGCGTGTTCCTCTGCCTCTTTAGAAGAATCGGTCATTAAAACAGGCGTGGTCTCAAAATCATCTACTATGCTTTGCACACGCTGCATTTGTCTTTTATGATTAACGCTTCGTAAATAAATCGCGAGGATCCTTTCCGGATATTGCACTGCTATATCGGTATAAATGCTGGCATCATGCTCTCCGCTGTCCCCTATCAGAATAAAATTTAAATCGGGATATGTTTTCAGGATATTGATGATTTCTTTTTGCTTGTGAGGTTTTTCAGGTTTAAGACTTCTGTCAAACGGAGTCCTGAAATTCCGAAGTAAAATTGGTCCTTTGGGAAAATTATTGAAATCCAGGAATAGTTTTAAGTACTGGTACAAATTCCAGGGACTATTGCTTAGGTAAAACATTGGATTTTTATTCCTTCCGCTTTTCCCCAAATGCAGTTTTTGATAGAGCTCCGGAGCACCTTTTAAAGGAATTCTTTCGTATGCATTGGTTAGCAATGAGTTTTTAAGCAACCTAAGCTTGAAAAAAGATGTTACTCCCGTATGTAAAATCGTATCATCTATATCGCTTATCACGCCATATTCCGCTTCCGTTTCCGGAATTAAAAGTTCTCCCTGGAAATGATCTTTTTCCAATTTAGATTCTGGATTTCGTTCATCTGTATATCGAATATCCACTTTTACCCAACCCTCTGCATCTGCTGCCAAACTAAGGTCCTGGGGTACAGTTTTATCAAAGAGAAAATATCCTTCATCATCTGCTTTAGTGCTTAATTTTAGAAGATCCGGGATTTCAAGTTCAATTTGAGCATTTGCTATTTCGAAGGTATCAAACTGGCGAATGGTATTTTTAATGGTTTTAAAAAACGACTGATCTTCCACGATTTTCAAGGGAATGTCATCCAAAGCCCTGCCTAATAAATACAGGTGATTCCGGGTGCCGTAACTCCGGTATGGAGTAATTAGCACATTGTCTATTTCCTTATAGAAGCCCAGGGATTTTTTTAGGCGTTTACGCATCTCTTATGATTTGTTCAAGCCCCTAAAATACTTTTAAACTAATGATAACCCATAAAACACCTCGTTATTTAGCGGTATTTTAAGAATTAAGAGAGTTATTCCTGCCTTTCATAATTTCAGCTTAGTATCGGACTACTAAAAACTTTTTAAAAAGATCAATTTCACTTCCGAAGAACTTTTAATTGATTTTCAGGATAAAATTTCCGGCTGAAATTTTAATAAGTTAACAACAGACTTTTATCATTCATTTAACTCAATAACAACTCTTTAGATTCTAATTTTAACCAAAACCATTTTAATATAAAAATCATGAAAAAATTAGAAGATTTATTTGAGCACCAATTGAAAGACCTTTACAGTGCCGAAAACCAGCTTATTGAAGCATTGCCAAAAATGACCAAAGCCGCTAGTGATTCGAAACTTCAGGAAGCATTTAAAGGGCATTTGGAAGAAACCAAAATCCATAAAAAAAGGTTGGAAGAAGTGTGTGATGAACTGGGAATTAAGCCTACCGGGGAAGAATGTAAAGCAATGAAGGGGCTTATAAAAGAGGCTCAATCCATGATAGAGGAAGATGCCGAGAAAGCGGTGAAAGATGCTGGTCTTATCGCAGAAGCGCAACGTGTGGAGCATTATGAAATTTCCGGCTATGGTACTGTTGTAAGATATGCAAAGGAACTTGGGCATACAGCCATTGCAAAGAAACTTCAGAAAACATTGGATGAAGAGCACAGCGCCGATGAAAAACTGAATAAGATGGCCGAAAATCGGTTGAATAAAAAAGCGATATAATCACCTGATTCTTTAAATGGAAAAGAGCCCAATTTGGGCTCTTTCTTAGTTAATAGTAAAGGATATCCCTTTTACAGATTCTCAATTTGAGCTTTCACTTCAGCTTCTGTTCCTCTGAAAGTTTTCACCTGAACATCAGATTTTCCATTTTCCATAGTTGTAATCCTTACGCTGGCAACAGTTTGCTCACCTTCGGTAGTCATTTTCACCTGAACTTCTTTAGAAATGGATTGTTCTCCGTTTGAAAGAGAATTGAACTCACTGGTTTGAACCATTCCGGAATCCTCTGGAAGATTTGGAATATCGTCTACAGAATGATCTCCTAAAATTGGAGCAATCACCAAACCTATCAAGCAGGTAAGCTTGATAAGTATGTTCATAGAAGGCCCAGAGGTATCTTTAAAAGGATCTCCCACGGTATCTCCGGTAATGGCTGCCTTATGAGCTTCAGAGCCTTTGTAGGTCATTTCCCCATCGATCAATACACCTGCCTCAAAAGATTTCTTAGCATTGTCCCAGGCTCCACCTGCGTTGTTCTGAAAAATTGCCCAAAGCACACCACTTACAGTTACCCCGGCCATATATCCACCTAAGATCTCTGCGATCATTAAATTTTCAAATCCAAAAAGCATTGGAATAACTACAATAGCAATTGGAAACCCAATGGTTAAAACGCCTGGTAATAACATCTCCCTTAAGGCTGCCTTGGTAGAAATTGCAACACATTTATCGTATTCCGGTTTGCCGGTACCTTCCATAATTCCGGGAATTTCCCTAAATTGTCTTCGAACTTCATTCACCATTTGCATCGCTGCTTTTCCTACAGAATTCATTGCCAATGCCGAAAATACCACTGGCACCATTCCTCCTACAAACAACATAGCGAGTACAGGAGCTTTAAAAATATTGATCCCATCTATCCCGGTAAAGGTTACATAGGCTGCAAATAAAGCCAAAGAGGTAAGTGCAGCTGAAGCTATTGCAAATCCTTTTCCGGTTGCGGCCGTGGTATTTCCTACAGAATCAAGAATATCTGTACGTTCCCTAACTTCTGCGGGGAGTTCACTCATTTCAGCAATTCCGCCGGCATTATCAGAAATAGGACCAAAGGCATCTATAGCAAGTTGCATAGCGGTGGTCGCCATCATGGCCGATGCGGCCAGGGCAACTCCATAGAATCCTGCAAGTGCATAAGATGCCCATATCGCCGCGGCAAAAAGCAAAATAGAAGAGAAAGTTGAGATCATACCGGTTGCAAGTCCTGCAATAATATTTGTTCCGGCACCGGTACTGGATTTTTGTACGATCGATAAAACCGGTTTTTTACCCAGACCTGTATAGTATTCGGTCACGGCAGAGATAAATCCACCAACTCCAAGTCCTACCAAAGTAGCATAGAATACCCGCATGGAAGAGATGGTTTTATATTCAAATCCTTCTTCGCCACCAATGAAGAAGCCCATGGTCATTGTATTTGTTGGTAACATCCAGCGCACAAGAAAGAAGCAGGAAACCGCCACCAAAGCTATAGATACCCAGTTTCCAATATTGAGGGCACGTTGTACTTCAGCCTCTTTAGCGTTGTTATTGGAAATCTTAACCAGTAAAGTCCCAATGATAGAAATAATAATCCCTACCCCGGCTATAGACATTGGAAGTAATATAGGCCCAATTCCACCAAAACCTTCATTTACGATATTTCCACCCATATCCTGAATAACATAATTACCCAGAACCATAGCCGCTAAAACCGTAGCTACATAACTTCCGAAGAGATCGGCACCCATTCCGGCAACATCGCCAACATTATCCCCAACATTATCTGCAATAGTTGCAGGGTTACGTGGATCATCTTCGGGAATTCCAGCTTCCACCTTTCCAACAAGATCGGCACCTACATCGGCTGCTTTGGTATAAATACCACCACCCACTCTTGCAAAAAGCGCAATGGATTCGGCTCCCAGAGAAAAACCAGCCAGGGTTTCCAGCACAATAGTCATTTGAGCAGTACTGGTCCATTCTCCTCCCATAAAATAGTGAAAGAAAAATATAAAAAAGGCGGTAAGTCCAAGAACTGCAAGACCTGCAACACCCAATCCCATTACGGTACCACCACCAAAAGAAACTTTAAGTGCCTGGGGCAAACTGGTACGGGCGGCCTGCGTAGTTCTAACATTGGTTTGGGTGGCAATCTTCATCCCCATATTTCCGGCAAGCGCCGAAAAAAATGCGCCAAATATAAAGGCGATTACAATTAGCCAGTGTGTGGTAGGAACAATAACAGAAACTCCAGCCAAAACAATACTGGCGCCTATTACAAAAAAGGTTAACAATTTATATTCTGCATTTAAAAATGCAAGGGCTCCTTCATAAATGTGAGATGCAATATCCTTCATTTTTCCGTCTCCGGCATCTTGCTTCATTACCCAAGATCTTTTTATCCACATAAAAAGAAGACCTAATATTGCCAGTACCACCGGCAAATAAATAATCACTGAATCCATATTAGTTGTTAATTGTTAGTTAATACGGCTAAAGTAGTAAAACAGGGATAATTAAAAAAGCAATAACTATTAGGTTATTGCTTTAATCCCTCATTGAGGGATTAATACCCCGAGGTCTTTGATTTAAATTCTTTGCTTTTAAAAAATTATGGGATTATATTCCAAATCTGCTTTTATCCCCATCATAATTTTCATATCGCTCTATGCACTGCTTAATGATCTTTTTTGCTTCTGCAGCATCCCCAAATCCTCCAACATCGACCTTCTTTTTCTCAAGATCCTTATAAACTCTAAAGAAATGTTCGATCTCTTTCAATAAATGCCCATTGAGTTCATCCAAATCGTTAATGCGGTTCCAGATAGGATCTGAAATGGGCACACAAATTATTTTTTCATCCGGTCCTTTTTCATCGGCCATATGGAAAACACCAATTGGCTTCACTTCCATCACTATTCCCGGAAAGGTAGGCTCTGCAACCAATACCAATACATCCAGAGGATCGCTATCCAAAGCCAATGTATTAGGAATAAACCCATAATCTGCAGGATACATCATAGAAGAAAAGATCATCCTGTCATACCGGACTTTCTTCAATTCAAAATCATATTCATACTTGTTTCTACTTCCCTTCGGGATCTCTATCAACACATCAAAAGTATCGTTCATTTTCTTATTTTTTAATCTTTTTCAAGGCGGCAAATATAGGTATTTACAACCTTATTACTATTAATTAAAAGTGAAAACCGAAAGTGGCTGTAACCCCAAATTTTCGGGCATCGGGAATATCAAAATAATTCCCGCGAAAATGGGCATCGAGCCTCAGGAACTTAAAGATATTTCCCACCCCTAAACTATATTGCCAGTATGGCTCATCGTTTGGTGCTATCAACCGAATTCCTGATGCATTCAGGCGTTTGTTTTCTTCAGAAATTGATCCCAAAACCCCTTTTATTCCAACAATTTCACGTAGATTTAAATTCCGTAAACCGGGAATTCTCGCAAATAATCTTCCGTTAAAGTTGTGTTCCAAATGCACTGCCAGGTAAGTATCTGTTACAAATTCATAGAAATTCAATAGTGAAAATGAATTATACAGCGCAAAATAGGTCTGGTTTCCAGGCACAACACTTAATAAACCCAGGGGAACAGCGCCAAAAGTTATACCAGCTTCCAAGCTTACATTGGATTTACCAAATCCTCCAATAAAAATTGGCTGATCGTAAAAAAACTGAAGTCGTTTATAATCAAAATCACTGTTCAAAATATCCTTTACACCCAGGCTGTAACTTAAAAAAATGGTTGGAAAATCCCCTCCATTTACCACGGTTCTTTCTACGCCGTAGCTTGAAGTTTTTCGCCCTGGGGAATAATTTATAATCGTGGATATTTCGGTTTGATCGATCTCCGAAGCACTTTCAGTTCGGGCTTCATCTGTATAATAATCAAGGCTGAAACCTGGTGACGCCGGCTTTAAATTTCTGAAAGACCCCGAAACCCGGACCGTGAAATTTTGAAAGGGTTCCATTTCAACAGAAACAACCGAAAGATTTATCGAGCTTAATTTATCATTGTCCCCAACATTGATAAGAGAAGATGAAGCCAGACTTCTTCCCATAACATCTGTAGAATTGGTAAGACTGGTTCCCAACTGTTCCACGTCCCGACGGGTACCGGCAGAAACTATCAATCTGGATTTTTTATCCAACAACCAGCTTCCTAAAATTCCATATTTAAATTTCTGATCCCTGAAACCATAGGCACCATAGCCCTGAATTCTCCAGGGATCATTTTGTCCAAAATAAGTTCTTCCGCCCGCTCTCACTCTAAACCCTTCTACTGCATTGTACCCAAAAATGGAATAAACAGGACCAAAATCCCAGCCATTAAATTCTATATAACCAGATTCTGCAATTGTTGCGAGATTATATAGCCTTTTAAAAGCCTTAACTGTTTGCAGGGTATCTATCATTTTATAAACTGCCCGCTCCTGACCGCTTAAGGGTTCCATCCTGTTTTCAGCCCAAAAATCATCATCCCTGGTGTACACTTCTTTCTGAAATTCAATCACTTCCCTGCGGAAAAATTCGGAAGTGTTTTTAATGTTAAATTCATAATCATCATATAATATTGTCTTTTTCCCGGAGATCCCACGGGCATCGGCCTTCTCCTGAAAAGCAAAATCTGCCTGAAAAATATCCTTTGTAATAAGAAAAACAGAATCGTTCAGGACTTCAAATTCCTGCTCTATATAAACCCCGGTAATCCAATTTAAATTGGCACTTTCGGTCATTTCGAGATTAATTTTTCGAATGGCCCAGGTGGTATCATTTACCCAAAAATCCCCTTTAAAGGTGAGCTCGTTTTTCCTGCGGGGATAATATTGTATGTTGTAACACCAAGTATCTCCTATATAAGCACTGTCTTTCAGGACATAGTTGTAATTGTTGATTCCTGTTGTGGAAAGCGGACTGACAAAATTTTTATCGAAAAACTGCAAATAGTTTTTATAGATGTCATATTCGTCATAAATATCCTTTACCATGGCGATCAGGTTCTGATTTTCACTGAAACCGGAATTTTTGTTTCCCAAAAGATCCACGCGTTTTTTTCCGGTCTTGTTATCCCCATATACCTTAAGAGCCGATTCATTTATGAAGATGGGCAAATAGGCTTTTCCGGTGACTTTATTGGTATCGAGATTATCGAAAATGAATTCCATCCCATTGAAGATGGGATTTTTGATCACGGAGCTGTCGATGGAATTAAGTTTAAATTCTATCTTTTCGTATTTCCGGAACTGGTACTGTGCAAATTTATTTATTCCGTTCTCCCGTTTGTTCTCCCATATCTTCCGGAGAATATCCAGTGCCGGATTATTGGTTTTGGAAGTTTTTCCCTGATAGATCTTCACTTCCGATAATTGCTCTGAGGCTTCGGTTAAAACCACCTTCATATTTAGATTATCACCTTTCTTTAGAGGAATTATCAAAGTTTTATAACCTACATAAGAGAATTCTGCTGAATCCTGATCTTTTCCGGAGGTTAGATAAAACTTTCCCTCTTGATTCGTTGTGGTTCCTTCAGAAGAATTCAGAAAAACAACATTGGCAAAAGCTATTGAAGTTCCCGTCTTATCCTGCACAATTCCACTAAGTCGGGTTTGGGCATAAGAGCTGAAAAAAGCAGCAAAAACAACTATAAAAGGGAAGATCTTTTTCATAAAAGGGCAAAAAAAAACTTCACCTGTAAAAGATGAAGTTTCAAATATTAGTCTATAAACCTATTTGTAAAGCACTTTTTTAACCGCTTTTACAACATCGGTGCTATTTGGTATCCATTCTTTTAAAAGAACCGGAGAATATGGCGCCGGAGTATCGGCGGTATTTATCTTGATTATTGGAGCATCCAAATAATCGAAGGCATGCATTTGTACCTGGTAGGTAATTTCTGTAGAGATATTTCCAAAAGGCCATGCCTCTTCCAAAATCACAAGACGGTTTGTTTTTTTAACCGATTTAAGTATCATTTCACTGTCCATTGGACGAATTGTACGTAAATCGATGATCTCACAAGAGATACCCTCTTTTTCCAATTCGTCTGCAGCTTTATAAGCTTCTTTTATAATTTTTCCGAAGGAAACTATAGTAACATCGTTTCCTTCTCTTTTTACCTCGCCAACACCTATTGGAATGGTATATTCTTCTTCAGGAACTTCTCCCTTATCTCCATACATTTGTTCACTTTCCATAAAAATAACCGGATCGTTATCACGAATGGCCGATTTTAATAGCCCTTTTGCATCATAAGGATTGGAAGGCACCACTACTTTTAGACCCGGACAGTTGGCGAACCAGCTCTCAAATGCCTGGGAGTGTGTTGCTCCCAACTGGCCTGCAGAAGCTGTAGGCCCACGGAAAACGATTGGAATATTGAATTGCCCTCCGCTCATTTGTCTTAATTTAGCAGCGTTGTTTATAATTTGATCAATTCCTACCAAAGCGAAGTTGAAAGTCATATACTCAACAATTGGCCTGTTGCCATTCATTGCGCTTCCAATGGCGATCCCGGAAAAACCAAGCTCTGCAATTGGCGTATCTATTACTCTTTCAGGACCAAATTCGTCCAACATTCCTTTGGAGGCTTTATAGGCACCGTTATATTCTGCTACTTCTTCTCCCATTAAGTAAATGCTTTCATCTAATCGCATTTCCTCACTCATGGCTTGCTGTATGGCTTCTCTAAACTGAATTGTCTTCATTATCTCGTAAAATAGTTAAGGTCTCTATTAAAAAACAAAAATAGTAAATCAAAAACCTTGGGGCAAGCAATAAGGTATGAATTGGAAAATACTTTTAAAAATTCGTGACAATGCCTCGGGGAATTAAGCCCTCAGTGACAGAATCGAAAAAGTTTAGCTAATACTCCCTCAAGATATTTACTATGCGCGCATAGTAAATTTCGATTTAATTTCCTTATCTTCGTAATCCATAATTTTTTAAACTCTTAAAAAGACTCTATAAATGAAAATATTAGTGTGTATAAGTCACGTTCCGGACACTACTTCAAAAATCAACTTTACCGATGATAATACCCAGTTTGACACCAACGGGGTTCAGTTTGTAATAAACCCCAATGATGAATTTGGCCTTACCAGGTCTATGTGGTTCAAGGAAAAACAGGGTGCAACGGTAGATGTTGTAAACGTAGGAGGACCGGAAACCGAGCCAACCCTTCGTAAAGCCCTTGCAATTGGAGCCGATAGCGCGATTCGCGTAAACACTCCCGCAACCGATGGTTTCCAGGTAGCCAAACAACTTGCTAAAGTTGTAACAGATGGCGGTTATGACCTTGTTATTGCGGGGAGAGAATCTATAGATTATAATGGCGGGATGGTCCCGGGAATGCTTGCTGGATTGCTAAAAGCCAATTTCGTAAACACATGTATAAATTTAGAAGTTGAAGGAAACGAGGCAAAAGCCATTCGGGAAATTGACGGTGGTAAAGAAAGTGTTACCACTTACCTTCCATTGGTGATTGGTGCCCAAAAAGGGCTTGTAGAAGAAAGCGACCTTAGGATACCAAATATGCGCGGGATAATGCAGGCAAGAAAAAAACCTATGAATGTTGTAGAACCTGAAGAAGTAGCAGTTCAAACCAGCATTGCAAAATTTGAAAAGCCAGAACCAAAAGGTGCTGTTAAACTGGTGGATCCGGACAATTTGGATGAACTTATCAATTTGCTGCACAACGAAGCAAAAGTTATCTAATAAATTCAAAGTTAGCCTACTAAAGTTCTAAAAAAGTAAACATCACAGGTTTTCAAAACCAAAATAAAAAAATAAAATATGTCAGTTTTAGTATATATAGAATCCGAAGATGGGAAATTCAAAACAGCTTCCTTTGAGGTAGCTTCGTATGCCAGGGAAATTGCCCAAATGCTTGAAACAGAAGTTACCGCAGTGACTTTCAATGTTGACGATCCTTCAGAATTAGGGAATTACGGGATAGATAAAGTATTAAAAGTAAACAACGAGAAACTTAAGAATTTCAATGCTGAAGCCTATGCCGATGTATTGCACCAAGCTGCATCAAAGGAAGAATCGAAAGTGATTGTTGTAAGCCAAAGTGCAAACAGCAAATACCTCGCTCCGCTTCTTGCTGTTCATTTAAATGCAGGTTATGTATCAAACGTAGTTGCATTGCCGGAAAGCACCGGTCCATTCACAGTAAAAAGAACCGCTTTTACCAATAAAGCATTCAGTTTCACCAATATTGAAACCGATGTAAAACTTTTAGGATTATCTAAAAATGCATTCGGATTAAAAGAAAATAAAGCCGACGCTGCTGCTGAAGATTTTTCACCAAGTCTATCCGATGAAGATTTTTCTGTTCAGGTTACCAATGTAGATAAGGCCAAAGATAAAGTAACAATTGCCGATGCAGAAATAGTGGTCTCTGGTGGGCGTGGTCTTAAAGGCCCGGAAAACTGGGGAATGCTGGAAGAGCTTGCAGATATCCTTGGAGCGGCAACTGCCTGTTCAAAGCCCGTAAGCGATATGGGATGGAGACCTCACGGAGAACACGTTGGCCAAACCGGAAAGCCGGTTGCTGCCAATCTTTACATAGCTATTGGTATTTCCGGAGCTATTCAGCATTTGGCGGGAATTAATTCCTCTAAAGTAAAAGTCGTTATCAATAATGATCCTGAAGCACCCTTTTTTAAAGCTGCAGATTACGGAGTTGTGGGCGATGCCTTTGAAATAGTCCCTAAACTAAATGAAAAACTGAAAGAATTTAAAGCTAAAAACGCATAATTTTTATAACTTGCAAGCCTTTAAAGGGCTGTCTGAATTTGGTATATTGTCCTTATTTAGACAGCCCTTTTTAATTTTAGATAAATGAGTTTAGTACGCCTTAATATTAAAGGAATATCTTATAGTCAAACCCAAAATGGCGCCTATGCACTTATTTTAAGTGAAGTGGATGGCGATAGGAAACTCCCTATTGTGATTGGTGCATTTGAAGCCCAGTCTATCGCGATTGCGCTTGAAAAAGAGATTAAACCTCCAAGACCATTAACCCACGACCTGTTTAAGAATTTTTCCGACAGGTTTGAAATTGTGGTAAAACAAGTGATAATTCACAAACTGGTGGATGGGGTATTTTATTCCAGCCTTATTTGTGAGCGCGATAAAATAGAAGAGATTATAGATGCGCGAACAAGTGATGCCATTGCTTTAGCACTTAGGTTTAACGCTCCTATATTTACTTATAAAAATATACTTGACAAGGCCGGAATCTATTTAAAAGGAGAACAGGAATCTGCGACACCGAAATCTTCATCTCCAACTATAGAAAATATGGATGTAGATGATATCCTGCCTCAAAAGGAAGAAACACCAGATACAAATTACAAGAAAATGTCCCTGGACGAACTGGAAACCTTACTCTCTCAGGCAGTAAAAAATGAGGATTATGAGAAAGCTGCCCGCCTAAGAGATGAAATTTCCAAACGCAAATAGAATTTGTTCATGAAGAAATATAGGTTTACCCTGTTCTTTTTATTTTTTGGTATTTTTATAATTCAGGCGCAAACACTCTCAAAAAACTGGAGTTTTCAGAAGAGTGAAGACAGCGCACAAATTCAGAAGCATTTTTCAAATCAGGACCAACTTTTACTCAACGAGGGCAGGTTTGAGATTAAAGCTGCAAAAGGGGATTTTATAAAAGCCCAGGGAGATTATCTCTATCAAAATAATTTACTGATATTTTTCTACAATCCTCCCAATGATACCATCAGGAAATTTCGGGTTGCTGAATTGAGTGATACTTCGCTTACAATTTCAGACAATTACAATTCTTATACATTTAAGGAAACACCTCAATTAATTGAAGCCATTATTCCCGCTGAAGCTTCCAAAGAAATGATTCCCAGCGCCGGGCTTTCAATAGATAGTGTTTGGAGGGGCGTTTTAGGGATGCTCGTCCTTCTTCTTATAGCATTATTCTTCAGCAGCAATAAAAAAGCTATCAATTGGAAAACAGTTTTAATAGGACTTACCGCACAAATGCTGCTGGCTATAGGGGTTCTTAAGGTAACTTTCATTAAAAATATTTTTGAATTCGTAGGAAAAATATTCGTGCTTATCCTTGATTTCACCAGGGCAGGAAGTGAATTTTTACTTGGGGGAATGATGAATGTGGATAGTTTTGGATTTATATTTCTGTTCCAGGTACTCCCTACAATTATCTTCTTCTCTGCCTTAACTTCCGTATTATTTTACCTTGGAATAATACAAATAGTAGTAAAAGGCCTGGCAAAAATCATGACAAAACTGCTTGGAATTTCCGGAGCAGAAAGTTTGAGTGTTGCGGGAAATATCTTTTTAGGACAAACCGAAGCCCCATTGATGATTAAAGCCTATTTGGAACGAATGACACGTTCTGAAATTTTGCTGGTGATGATTGGCGGAATGGCTACGGTAGCCGGGGGTGTTTTGGCCGCATACATTGGTTTTCTTGGCGGGACAGATCCTGTATTACGCCTGCAGTTTGCCAAGCACCTTCTGGCAGCATCTGTAATGGCTGCACCAGGAGCGATCGTAATCTCCAAAATATTGTATCCGCAGCAGGAAGCCATCAATACCAATGTGGAAGTTTCTTCTGAAAAAATTGGATCCAATATTCTGGATGCCATAGCCAACGGAACTACCGAAGGATTAAAACTTGCAGCGAATGTTGCTGCAATGCTGCTGGTATTTATTTCTTTTATTGCGATGATCAATTATATCCTGGGTTATCTGGGAGGAATTACATCCCTTAACTCGGTTATGGCTGCATATACGCCCTATTCCAAATTTTCCCTGGAATCTATTTTAGGGACGATTTTCGCCCCGCTTATGTGGTTAATTGGGGTTGCCAAAGAGGATATGATGCTGATGGGACAACTGCTGGGAATAAAACTTGCCGCAAGTGAATTTGTGGGCTACATCCAACTCGCCGAGCTAAAGAACCCGCTGAACGCATTAAGTTTGAATTATGAAAAATCGGTGATTATGGCAACTTATATGCTTTGCGGTTTTGCCAACTTTGCCTCTATAGGAATCCAGATTGGCGGAATAGGATCGCTCGCCCCCGGAAAACGCAAAACCTTGTCGGAATTTGGAATGAAAGCATTGATTGGAGGAACAATAGCTTCCCTGTTGTCTGCGACCATCGCGGGAATGCTCATTGGCTAAATCGATTACCCAATAATTATTTTACCAGCTGTGCTAAGGAAGAAATATCAAGAATTTCGAGGCAAAAAGTTTCAATCTATCTCCCAATGCTATATTTTAGCTTTTGAAATTCTTTCAGATCTTTTATATTTGAAAGTCTATCTTCCGAATTTATTTTGCAGAAGCAAGATTGCATCAGCTAATAAAATTCACTGACCCGATTTAAATCAGAAAACACCTATGAAACAATATCACGATTTAATAAAACACGTTCTGGAAAACGGAGTTCATAAAGGAGACCGAACCGGAACAGGGACCAAAAGTGTTTTTGGTTATCAGATGCGTTTTGACCTAAGTGAAGGTTTCCCCATGGTAACCACCAAAAAGCTTCACTTAAAATCCATTATACACGAACTGCTTTGGTTTTTAAACGGAGATACAAACATTGAATACCTTCAAAAGAACGGAGTAAAAATATGGAACAGCTGGGCAGATGAAAAAGGAGATCTTGGACCTGTTTATGGCCATCAATGGAGGAACTGGAATAATGAAGAAATAGACCAGATAAGTGAACTTATAAAAGCTTTGAAAACCAACCCCAACAGCCGGAGAATGTTGGTTTCTGCATGGAATCCTTCGGTTTTGCCAGATACTTCAAAAACTTTTTCAGAAAATGTAGCTGAAGGAAAAGCCGCTTTACCACCCTGTCATGCCTTTTTTCAGTTCTATGTAAGTCCACCGCCGGAAGGTTCAGAAGCACATGCGAAATCGCGTTTATCACTTCAGTTATACCAGCGCAGTGCCGATATTTTTCTGGGAGTGCCCTTTAACATCGCCTCCTATGCCCTGTTTAATATGATGATAGCACAGGTTTGCGACTTGGAGCCTGGAGAATTTATTCACACTTTTGGCGATGCACATATTTACACCAATCATATTGAACAGGTGGAGCTTCAACTTTCAAGAGAACCCAGGAAATTACCTACAATAACCATCAATCCGGAGGTGAAAGACATTTTTGGCTTCAAATTTGAAGACTTCAGCCTGGAGAATTATGATCCGCATCCGCATATAAAAGGAAAAGTGGCTGTTTAGCAGAAACCTATATTTAATTGATCCGGATTCCACTCAAATTTTATACCCTAAACAAAATGAAAAAATTAATTTTGGTTGTCGCAGTTTTCTTTGTCACAGGCCTTGGTTTCGCCCAGGAAGGTGTAAAAGTCTCAGGAAATACAATTACGGTTAAGGAAATCGCACCGGTATGGCCCGGATGCGAAAAAAGCAATGCAGCTTCAGAAGACTGTTTTAACAAGATGGTCGCACAGCATATCAAGGAAAATTACAAATTTCCGCGCGATAAGGATGGAAAATTTATTAGAGGTAAAACAACCATAAGCTTCTTTATAGATGAAAATGGAGAAGTTTGCAAAGTTACCGCAGAAGGTTCTAAAAAGGAGATCAACCAGGAAGCGATGCGAATTGTAAAACTATTTCCAAAAATGACCCCCGGGAAAAGCGGAGGAAAACCGATTTCCGTTAAATATAAAATGCCCTTTACTTTTTAATCCCAACAACATTTTTATTCCCACGATGCTCATCCATCGGGTTTGCGCAGGATTTCATCTAAATCCTGATCAGTTTATACTTTAACTTTGCGTTAACGACGGTGTAACTCTAACATTCCTAAAAATTTGTAACTTTGATAAGCACTTAAGATACCACCGGATTTATGATCTCACCAGAAGAACTATTAAAGTTGTTTTCAGAAACACGGGCAAATTCTGAAAAAATCTGTTCCTATCTGGAGACAGAAGACTATGTGGTGCAGCCGGTAGTGGATGTCTCCCCTCCAAAGTGGCATTTAGGACATACTACCTGGTTTTTTGAGGAGTTTGTTTTGAAGAAATATCAAAAGGGCTATAAGCTGTTCGATGCAAATTCCGCTTATGTTTTCAACAGTTATTATGAGAGCGTAGGCGACAAAGTTGTTCGTACCGATCGCGGAAACCTTTCCCGGCCTACCGTTATATGGGTTTATAAATACAGGGTTTATGTTTCCAATGCCCTTTCCAAATTTTTAAACCCTTCTGAAGATCTTTCTGAAGAGATTTTAAAAGTGATAGAAATTGGTTGTCATCACGAAAAACAACATCAGGAATTACTGCTTACAGATATTAAATATATTTTAGGCAACAACCCGCTCTTACCGCAATATAATCAGCAATTTGAGGAAAATAGTATTCAGAATTTTTCAAAAGAATGGATAGAAATTTCTGAAGGAATTTATGAGGTGGGCCATAAAGGAGCATCTTTTGCCTACGACAATGAATTTGGAAGACACAAAACCTATCTCAACGATTTTAAAATTTCCAATAAACTGGTAACCAATGCAGAATTTCTGGAATTTATGGAAGCCGGTGGTTACGAAGATGTCTTATTATGGCACGCAGAAGGATGGGACTGGATAAATACCAATAACATAAAAGATCCATTTTACTGGCATAAAATAGATGGACAATGGCATCAATATACACTGCAGGGTCTTCTAAAAATGAATCCCGATGCTCCGCTGGCACATATTTCCTATTACGAGGCTTTTGCATTTGCACAATGGAAAGGAATGCGACTGCCCACAGAATTTGAATGGGAGATCGCACAGGAACATTTTGAATGGGGAAGCCGATGGGAATGGACAGAAAGTGCTTATACTCCTTATCCAAACTATCAAAAAGCCGATGGTGCCCTTGGGGAATACAACGGAAAGTTCATGGTGAATCAAAAAGTACTTCGTGGAAGCTCTGTGGCCACAGCCGCCCATCATTCAAGACCAACCTACCGCAATTTTTTCCATCCACATCTTCGATGGCAATTTACCGGCCTGAGACTGGTAAAATAACAAGATATTCAGAATGAAAAACACCATAAAAACCCGCTTTAAATCAGCTTTTGAAGAAGATGTTTATACAGGCCTAACCAGTAATCCCCGATACCTTTTATCAAAATACATTTATGATAAAAGAGGAGATAAGCTATTTCAGGATATTATGAACCTTCCGGAATATTATCTTACCAACTGTGAATTTGATATTTTGAGCAAACATACTGCTGAAATTGCGGAAAAATTTACAGGCCCCGAAGGTTTTGATCTTATAGAACTGGGAGCGGGAGACGGTAAAAAAACCAAACTACTGCTGAAATACCTGGTAGATCAAAAGCTGGATTTCAATTATCTACCCATCGATATTAGCCCGAATGCCCTGGAAGAATTAGAAAAATCGCTTAAAAAAGAGATCCCGGAAGTACCTATAAAAATTCAGCAGGGAACATATTTTGAAACTCTGAAAAAGCTGTCAGCCTTCAATACCAGGAAAAAAGTGATCCTTGTCCTGGGGTCTAATATTGGCAATCTTTTGCATGAGGATGCTATAGATTTTCTAAAACATATTCAGGAAGCGATGAGCATGGAAGACATGGTATTCATTGGATTCGATCAAAAAAAACATCCTCAAAAGATCCTTGATGCCTATAACGATGCTTCCGGTGTAACAGAAGCCTTTAACAAAAACCTGCTCGTTAGAATAAACGCAGAGTTTGGAGGGGATTTTAACCCGGATCAATTCCTGCATTGGGAGACCTATAATCCTGAAACCGGAACTGCAAAAAGCTTTCTGGTTAGTAAAATAGACCAGGATGTCCATATTGAAGGACTGGACCTTAAAATTCATTTCGATCCCTGGCAAACCATTCATACTGAAATTTCGCAGAAATACGATGATGCCGTTGTGGAATGGCTGGCAGAAAAAGCGGGATTAATCGTTGCCGACTATTTTATGGATGAAAACAATTATTATAAAAATTATATCTTCAGAAAAAAATAGCACGTTTAAGGTATTAAATAAAGAAACATCTAAATATGAAAGCAATTTGGAACAATACGGTAATTGCAGAAAGCAATGACACGAAAACTGTGGAAAACAATCACTATTTCCCGATCGAATCCATTAAAAGGGAATTTTTCAAATCCAGCACAACAACAAAGCGCTGTCCGTGGAAAGGAAAAGCTTCTTATTTTACTGTAAATGTGGATGGCATGCTTAACAAGGATGCAGCCTGGTATTATCCTCAGGCGAGTCATGCGGCCAAACCAATTGAAAATTATGTGGCATTTTGGAAAGAAATTAAAATAACTGAATAAAATCAGCTTTTTAAATATTCCCGAAGGGTTTTTACAAGGAATTCCAGTTCCTCTTCGGTATTAAAATAATGAAAGGCAATGCGGATTCCATCTCCTCTTTGAGAACAAATAATGTCTTTGCTTTTAAGGAACTCAAATAATTGAGCATCTCCTTTAATATTAAAAATAGAGGAGTGTTATTCCTTTTTAATATCATATCCGCGAGCAATCCCATTTCTGAAAATTCCTGCTTAGCCCGTTGACTCAAAGTTGATATTCGCTCCTGAACCAGTTCTATTCCAACATCGCTTAACAGTTCTAGTGCGGTTTTTAAACTACCGAAATTTAGCGTGTCCTGATGGCCGGGTTCAAATTTTCCAATTAAGTTTCCCTCATGTGCTTTATATTTTCCCTGCAGGGAATTAAAGCCTACAGTCTTGGGAGCGATTTTTCCCTGTACACTGGCATTTAAAAGGATAAAGGCATTTCCGTAACCAGCATTCAGCCATTTGTAGGTGCTGCAAATAAGTACATCCAGACCAGAATCATCAAAATCAAAAATTTCGGTGCCGCAATACTGGGTTCCATCGGCCACAAACAATATTTCCGGGAATTTTTGCTTTAAATTTTTCAAAAAATCTATAGAAAGTTTTATTCCACTTATATACTGTACAATGCTAAAGGCAAACACATCCGGATGATCCCTTTCCAGAGAGGTTTCTATATGCTGCTCCAGATTTTCATCTATTTGAGCATAACAAATCTCAAAATTACGGGAACTAACCGCCCAGGTTATGGAAGGATAATCCCCATTGAGTAAAAGCACTTTTTTAGATTTATCCAATCCTTCCAAAAGTGTATTGAATCCATACGAAAAGTTGGGTACTAGTGCTACCCGGTTTGGGGCACAATTAAAGAACTGCCCTACCGTTTCCCGTACTCCGGATAAGATCTCCCCCTGTTTATTTTTTAGGATACTGCCAGAAATCAAAAAATCCAGGTCGTGATCATGCCGAAATTCCAGAACTTTTTCTGATAAAAGCCCAGAGGCGGCCGTGTTTAAATAAGTATATTGCTGTAAAACCGGGAAAGGTTTTCTTAATTTTTCCATAGAACTTTAACATTTAAGCAAAAAAATATTTAAATTTGATCAAACACTAAAGTACCTCTTATTATGTTTTCCAAAAAGAAAAACACTTCCAAACTTGATACCGAACAAAGAGAAATGTATGAATATGCCAGAAAAAGAGCACTTCAAAAAAGAAGGTTATTTCAGCATTTTGTAGTTTTTCTTGTAGGTGCTGTTCTCCTGATTGTTATAAATGTGGTAATTGGGTATCGTGAAGACTTAAAACCATTGGGATATGACTGGTTTGTCTGGGCTATTTTATTATGGACTTTTTTCTTCCTTATCCATATGCTAAATGTGCTGGTTATCGATAGTTTTATGGGCAAGGAATGGGAGCAAAAACAGTTGGAGAGACTGGTTAGGAAGCAAAGAGACAGGATTGAGGAAATGCAAAAAAAGGTAGAAAAAGAGCATCCTGAGCCTAAAAAAAAGGAAGAATCTAAAATATATGAAGATCCCGCACCTATAAGAATTCAGGAAAATGATCCACGTAACCCAGACAAACCTTTAAACCACTAAATGGGAATGCTTACATTAATTGCTGCAGCAGGGGAGAACAATGAGCTTGGGAAAAACAACGATTTGGTCTGGCATCTTCCGGATGATTTTAAACGCTTTAAAAAAATCACCTCAGGACATCATATTATCATGGGGCGTAAAACCTTCGATTCCTTTCCGCAGCCCTTACCAAACAGAACGCATGTGGTAATTACCAGGCAGGAGAATTTCAAAAAACCCGGTATAATAGTAGTTCATTCTCTGGAACGGGCAATCGAATTAACCAAGGATGATCCTCAAGCTTTTGTAATTGGAGGCGGTGAGATTTACAAAATGACGATGGATGTTGCAGATAAAATAGAACTCACCCGCGTACACGGGGAATTTAAAGCTGATACTTTTTTTCCCGAAATTGATGAATCTCAATGGGATTTGGTTTCAGAGAAATTTCATGAAAAGGACGAAAAGCATCAATATGCTTTTACTTATCTTACCTATGAACGCAAATGAAGATTTTAAGGCAATTTTTGATCAATTAGCCGAAAAAAATAATTTTCAAATAGCCAATTTCACTCGATTGTCAGGAGGATCTATTAACGATGTCTTTTTGATCACTTCGCTTTCTTCTGAAAAATTCGTGATAAAATTAAATTCTTCCCATAAATTCCCAGGCATGTTCGATGCCGAAAAAGCGGGTCTGGAAATCCTGAAAAAAGCTAAAAATATAGATGTTCCAAAAGCTTTTGATGTTGGAGAATTTAAGAGCAAAGCCTACCTGTTGCTGGAATATAAAGCTCCAGCAAACCCAACTGAAAATTTTTGGGAACTCTTTGGAAAACATCTGGCCGGGCTACATAAAAACACCGCTTTAAAATTTGGACTTGCCAATGATAATTATATAGGAAGCCTCTCTCAACAAAACAATTTCTGCACTACTTCTGCAGAATTTTATATTAGTCAGCGGCTCGAACCTCAGCTAAAACTGGCAAAAGATAAAAATTATGATCTTGGAATATCCGGAAATTTCTTCAGAAATATTTCAGAAATAATACCCCAGGAACCGCCATCGCTTATTCATGGAGATCTTTGGAATGGGAATTATTTGGTGAATTCTTCCGGTCACCCCTGCCTGATAGATCCGGCAATAGCCTACGCCCCCAGGGAAATGGATTTAGCTATGATGCAGCTTTTTGGCGGATTCGATCAACAAGTGTTTGAGTCTTACCAAAGTGAATTTCCACTTTCAAACGGGTTTGAGGAAAGAATTCCCATCTGGCAATTATATTATTTACTGGTACATTTAAACTTATTTGGCTCCGGCTATAAAAGCGCCGTAATGGATATGATAAAACGATTTAGTTAATTTCACATTACTTAACAATGAGTCATTATCTTTTAAGAATTATTTGGCGCAAATCCGGTTAAAGAGACATTAACTTGTAAAGAAAATACGAAATGAGTACAAAAAATTTGACCAGTAAAGAAGCACTAAAAAAGATGACAGCCTTGGTTGATGACATTAAAACTGCCATGCTTCTTACCGATTTAAAGAAACAACCAATTAGCGCAATTCCTATGTCGACGAAGGAAGTGGATGAAGAAGGAGATATTTGGTTCTTAAGTGGATTGAAAAGTGGGCATAATTCGAATATTGTTAAAAACCCTCAGGTTCAACTGCTATATAGCGATCCCTCGGGAATGGAATTTATAAGTATTTACGGAGTGGCTTCGGTCATAACAGATAGGGAAAAACTAAAAAGACTTTACTCCAGCTCAGATGACGCCTGGTTTGAAGGGGAAGATGATCCAAATCTAAGCGCACTTAAATTCACTCCTAAGGAAGCTTATTATTGGGATACCAAACAAAATAAATATATCAGTCTATTTAAAATGGGACTTGCCGCTGCCACCGGAAAAAAAGCAGATGTAGGTGAAAAAGGTAAATTAAAATTGTAAAAAGAAGAATTTACACTAAAAAGGCCTTGTAACAAATTTATGTTATGAGGTCTTTTTTTTTATTTATACTTTAGCTGAACTAAATTAAATACATGAACGCTTACATATTCCCCGGTCAAGGGGCACAGTTTACAGGAATGGGATTAGACTTGTATGAAAAGTATCCTGAAGCTCAAAAATTATTTGAAAGAGCGAATGAGATCCTGGGTTTTTCAATTACAGATATCATGTTTGAAGGATCTGCTGAAGACCTGAAACAGACAAAAGTTACACAACCCGCTATTTTCCTGCATTCGGTAATCCTCACTAATATCATGGGTGAAGCTTTTAAGCCGGATATGGTTGCAGGACATTCCCTGGGGGAAATATCGGCGCTGGTAGCAAATAAGACCCTCGAGTTTGAACCGGCCCTAAAACTCGTAGCCCGAAGAGCGGTCGCAATGCAACAAGCGTGTGAGATGCAATCTTCTACCATGGCCGCAGTATTAGGAATGGAAGATGAATTGGTAGAAGCCATTTGCGCAAAAATTGATGGAACAGTGGTTGCAGCCAATTACAATTGTCCCGGGCAATTAGTGATTTCCGGAACTGTGGATGCCGTAGAAAAAGCCTGTGTAATGTTGAAGGAACGAGGAGCCAAACGTGCGATGATCCTGCCCGTAGGAGGAGCTTTTCACTCTCCACTTATGGAACCGGCTAGAAAGCAACTGGCTGAAGCAATTGAAGCCACAACTTTTAACATTCCCATTTGTCCGGTCTATCAAAATGTAAGCACCTTTGGAGTTACAGATCCTGAAGAGATAAAGAAAAATTTGATGTTTCAGCTTACCGCTCCGGTAAAATGGACGCAATCTGTTCAAAATATGATCAAGGATGGCGCAACACATTTTACAGAAGTTGGCCCAGGAAAAGTTTTACAGGGACTGGTAAAAAAAATAGACCGGACGGCAGAAGTAGGATCAGCAGTAGTTTAAATAATAAGCTATCTTTTTGTATACCTGCTTTCTGAAACAAAATTGAGACCATAAAAAAACCTGATCACTCGATCAGGTTTTTTTTTATGCTCAGGTTTGGGAAATTAATTCTTGTAAATTTTCCCTTCTTTCATCACAAACTCAACATTCTCAAGGGTTTTTATATTTTGAGTCGGATCTTCGTTCACAGCGATAATATCAGCGAAAAATCCGGGTGCTATTTGGCCACTTTGGGATTCCATATTTAAAATTTTTGCGGGAATAATGGTTGCGCTTTGAATAGCTTCCATTTCTGGCATTCCCACCTCTACCATATAACCGAATTCCTTTGCGTTCTTACCGTGTTCAAAAACTCCGGCATCTGTTCCAAATGCTATCATTACCCCACGTTTATATGCTTTTTCAAAAGTGTTCTGGATCTTGGGTCCAATTTCCTTTGCTTTTGGAACAACAAGGGCGGGATAATAGTTTTCAATTTTTGCCTTTTCACTTACCTCTTTTCCTGCAGTAATAGTTGGAACCAAATAAGCCTTATATTTTATCATAAGATCCATAGTTTCCTCACTCATGAGGGTTCCATGTTCAATGGTTAAAACCCCTCCCCTTATGGCGCGCTGCATTCCTTCATCACCGTGAGCGTGCGCCGCTACGTGAAACCCATAATCTTTGGCGGTAGTTGTTATCGCCCTTATCTCTTCCTCTGTAAACTGCGGGTTGGAACTGCTTTTAGCCACACTTAGCACACCACCGGTAGCGGTGATCTTGATAAGATCACCGCCATTTTTATAATTCTGCCTCACCGCTTTTGCGGCATCTTCTACACTGTTTACCACTCCTTCTTTGGGCCCGGGATCTCCAACCAAATTACGGTTATAACCATTTGTAGGATCGGCATGGCCTCCTGTTGTTGCAAGGGACTTCCCTGCCGTAAAAATTCTTGGGCCTGCTATTTTTCCGGAATTGATTGCATTCCGAAGCGCTATGTTTACCCCGCTTCCACCAAGTTCCCGTACTGTGGTAAAACCTGCCAGCAGTGTTGTTTTTGCAAATCCTACCGAATTAAAGGCGAAATCGGCTTCATTGAAAGTAAAGGTTTCAAGATATTTTTGCGGATTGGTCTCGCTTTCCAGGTGTACGTGCATATCTGTGAATCCAGGAAGCACGGTCATATTTCTAAGATCGATTAAAGAATCTCCTGAATTCTTCGGTTGTACATAGCCATTTTCAATGCTTTTTATCTTCTTTCCCGAAACTACAATCGTCTTTTCAGTAAGGACTTTTCCGTTTTTGGTGTCTACAAGTTTTCCGCTTTGAATATAGAGATCCTGGGCGTTTACATTTAAAGTGAAAATTATTCCAAAGAAAATCACTGCTATTTGTTTCATAATATCGGGGGCATTAGTTATTTAAAAAATCGATTATAGTCGTTGTGATCAATTCGATTTGATCTTCATCAAGTTCGGTATGCATAGGCAAAGAGATCACCTCCTTCACCAATTCATTGGTCACCGGAAAATCGGCTTCATTATATCTGGAATCCCTGTAAGCTTTCTGGCTATGCAGCGGAATTGGATAATAGATCCCGTGTGGAATCTGAAATTCCGCCAAATGTTTGGCCAGGGCATCCCGTTTTCCGTTTGTTATTTTCAAAGTGTATTGGTGAAAAACATGACAATCACAGGTAGCACAAATGCCCAAATCCTGGTTACAATTTTGGTTGGTTTCCACCTGTGGGATTTCAATGTGTTTACATTCCTGAAAAGCTTTGGTATATTTTCGTGCAGCTTCCTGCCTTGCCTTATTATAAGCATTCAAATGTGGCAATTTCGCTCTTAAAACCGCAGCTTGCATTGAGTCCAATCTGGAATTCACACCAACCACATCGTGGTAGTAGCGCTCATACATCCCGTGATTTACAATTCCCCGAAGTGTATGTGCCAGGGCATCATCATTGGTGAAAATTGCACCACCATCACCAAATCCTCCTAAGTTTTTAGATGGAAAAAAGGAAGTGGCCCCAACGTGACCTATAGTTCCTGCTTTTTTCTTTGATCCGTTTTTAAAGGTATAGTTGGCACCTATTGCCTGAGCATTATCTTCAATCACATATAAATTGTGTTCATGCGCTATTTCCAGAATCTCGTCCATATTTGCACATTGCCCAAAAAGATGCACTGGAACAATTGCCTTGGTTTTTGGGGTTATGGCCTTTCTAATGGCCTCGGTATTAATATTGAACGTATTGGGATATACGTCTACCAAAACCGGGTTAAGTTGTAATAAAGCTATGACTTCCACGGTGGCGGCAAAAGTAAAATCTGCAGTAATAACTTCATCCCCGGGTTGCAAACCAAGTCCCATCATCGCAATTTGCAATGCATCTGTTCCATTGGCACAGGGAATTACATGTTTTACATCTAAATATTCCTCTAATTCCTTCTGAAATTTTTGTACCTCAGGCCCGTTAATAAACGCTGAAGTTTCCATAATTTCATTTATTGAGTTCTGGACTTGATCTTTTATAGGAGCATATTGACCTTTAAGGTCAACCATTTGTATCTTTTTCATTTGATTTTTCTTGTAGTGCCACGAAAATACAAAATATAGCCCCTATCCCCAATGCAATTTTTAGGAAAGAGGTATTTTAGCAACTAAAATAATCAAGCTTGCAAGTATTATATAACATTACTGTAGAATTGGTGAATTTCCTGATCCCGGCAACAAGGTTTCTAAGTGAAAAAATGAAACTGTTTGTGAACGGAAGAAAAGAAACTCGTTCAATATTGGAATCAAAGTTGAATAAACAGGATCGTAGCATCTGGTTCCACATGGCATCTTTAGGTGAATTTGAACAGGGAGTGCCAATTATAGAGGTGGTAAAAAAGCAATATCCGCATCATAAAATAGTTGTGAGTTTCTTTTCTCCTTCGGGATATGAGGTCAAAAAAAATACTCCGTTGGCAGATGCGGTGGTATATTTGCCTTTGGACACCAGGAAAAATGCAATCAAATTTTTAAACCTGGTTCATCCGGAAATCGCCATTTTCATCAAATATGAATTCTGGCCGAATTACTTAAAGGAATTAAAAGCAAGAAATATACGCACGTTGCTGGTATCGGGAGGATTTAGGAAGGATCACTTGTTTTTTAAGACTTATGGAGGCTGGATGAGGAATTCCCTGCAAACCTTTGAACATTTCTTTGTACAGAATACCACTTCAAAAGAACTTCTTAATTCCATAGGCTTTCTAAATGTAACTTTAAGCGGCGACACAAGGTTCGATAGGGTTTCCCTTCAAATAGAACAGGATAATACGTTGGATTTTGCTGAAAAATTTAAAAATAACAAGCTATGTATTGTAGCAGGAAGCACCTGGCCGGAGGATGAAAGTCTTCTGGAAGATTTCATCAATCAATCGACGGTAGATGTGAAATTCATCCTGGCCCCACATCAGATAAAAACAGATCAAATAAACCGATTCAAGAAAAAACTGAATAAAAAAATCCTGCTTTATTCAGAAAGAAAAAACAAAAACCTGGCAGATTATAATGTACTTATAATAGACACTATCGGTTTGCTTACCAAAATTTATAGTTATGCAGATATTGCTTATGTAGGTGGAGCAGCAGGAACAACCGGTTTACACAACATTCTTGAACCTGCTACCTTTGGAGTTCCGGTGGTTATTGGAAAAAATTTCGACAAGTTCCCTGAAGCCAAACAACTTCAGCAATTGTCTGGGTTGTTCGCTGTAAAAGACAAGGCAGCGTTAAATGAAATTTTGAATAAATTGATTACTGATACCGGATTCAGAAAAAAAACGGGTATGATCACGGGTCATTTTATTAACAGCAATACAGGTGCAACGAGAATTTTTAATAGCTATTTAGAGCAAAATAAAAGTTAAATAATTTTTGAACCAAAAAAATATTAGATAAAATTTAAGATTTTTGATAAAAATTTACAAAAATTGCACCCTGCCAATTTATTTTACAGTAATTTCGGAAGTTAGAAACTAAACTAAATTAATTATGAAAAAAGTATTTTTAATGGTTGCCTTGGTAATAACTTCTGCAATATCATTAGTTTCGTGTAGAGAGACCAATGAAAAAGAGACTATTATTAGGGAGGTGAAAGTTGAAAAAAGTGAACCTGTTGAAGAAAAAAAGGGAATTTTAGAACGATCTGCTGAAAAAGTTGATAAAAAAGTAAATAAAGAAATTGACGAAGAAATTGATAAAATTGGAGACGATAATTAAGTCTGTTTTAAAATTTTTTAGTTTTTCAGATTATTTTATTTACATTTAATCAACAAAACCAATTTTTAAACAAAAAAATTAATTTATGAAAAAATCGATTTTGATTCTAGCCGCAGTATTTACCTTTAGCGCATTTTTCACTTCCTGCAGGGAAGTAAATGAGGAAAAAACCGAGGTAGAAATAAGCGATGATATGGATGATTTAGGAGATGATATTGAGGACGCCGCAGATGATGTGGGAGATGCTGTAAATGAAGGTATAGACGAAGTTAAAGAAAACACCGGAACCGGTGGAACCGATGACCTGTAATTTTCCAATAATAAGTTTGAACAAAAAATTAACCTAAATTTTAAAATTATGAAAAAACTATTGTTTTTACTGATGCTTACCTTTTCTACAAGTGTACTATTTACTTCCTGCAGGGAGGAAAAATCAGGTATTGAAAAAGCAGCCGATGATGTAGAAGATGCAGTTGAAGATGTTGCAGATGATATAGATTAAATAATGTTAACAAACTAAATCTTAAAATCCATCCATAACCGGGATGGATTTTTTTATTGTTTAAAAGTTTTGAATTCGCTTTTTAAATCATCCATGGATTGTTGAAGCTGCCTTAGCAGCCCACTCTCGGAAGTAGCATCAATACTGAAAGTAAGTTTGCTGTTCACCTGCCATAATTCCTGGATATCACTTACCAGAACCTGAACAGGCGGATATTCTTCATTAATGGAAACCAGTAAAATTTTGTAGGGATCCTCCATTTTCTGGATTTTTTTCACCAGTACGGAATCAAACAATACTACCACATAAATCTTACTATAACTCACTTCCTTAATACTGGGAACCGCTTTTCCCAACACCCACTCCCCCGGTCTTAGATTAGGCATCATACTATCGCCTTCCACCTGGAAGCCCCGGTAGGTAGCATTCCTGTATTCGGGTAAGGGAATGTCAAAAGCAGGCAGTTGCTGGTACCATGTCACATCCTGTACATTGTGAGGATAACCGGCAGCAGCCTTTTGGTTAACCAATATGATATTTTCTTCTTCACTGCTATTTACAGTAATTACTTTGGGACTCACATCTCCTTTGCTTACAGTCAAATGTTTTTGACTGCTCTCTCCAAAGAGCCATAGAGGGTTTACTTCGAACTGACGCAGCAATTCTGCTACGATCTTCCCGGATAATTTGGTACGGCCCCGCTCAATATCTGCTGTAGAATTCTTGATTCCAAGCAAGGTTGCAAACTCAGATTGTGTGAAATTATGATCGTCACGAATCTCTTTAAATCGTTTAATCTCGTTAGTGCTATCTGTTCCCATACACAAATATAAATTATTTCGGAATAATTCCAACTTTAAGTTTGGACTATTTCCTGTTTAGCGGAAATATTCCAAAATAATATGCAAATTCAGGAAATAAAATTCAATTAGCTCAGGTTCAACCTTTAGGTATTTAAAAGTAGAAAAATCGATTATTGTGAAGTACTCGTTTAAACTTAGTTAACCAACTGTTAGTTGGAAATCAAAAAATTCAGGGCAAGTAAAAAAATGTGAATTGGAAAGATAATTTTAAAAATTCTAGGCAAGCCTCGGGAAATAAAACCCTCAATGAGGGATTAAAGTTTTAAATTTGACCAGGATTCAGAAAAAATAAAAAATATCGGAAAACATGGCAAAAAAAGGAGTTGAAAAAAATACACGGAATAAAGCCAAACATACCAAACTTTTAAAAAAGAAAAAAGAGAAATTACGCCTTGAGAAAGAAGTGCATAAAGCCAAAATAAAAGCTATTCAGGATAGAGCTAAAGAACAAAAAGAGGAAAATCCTTTAACCAAAGAAGATCTTTAAAAACCACAAATTAAACCTATGAAACTTAATACAATAACCCGACTTTTAATAGGAATAGCCATTTTTGGCACGATTTCCTGCGACAATACTTCCGAAGAAAAAAACAAATACGATGCATTATACAATGAAGTCATCGCAGCACATGATGAGGTTATGCCAAAAATGGGGGAATTAAGCGGTTTATCCCAGCAGTTAAAACAACGGGTAGAAAGCACACAAACATCATCTGTTATTTTTGAAAAAGGCATTGAAGACCTGGAGAATTCTTATGATTTTATGATGGAATGGATGCGTGATTTCTCTGAAGAATTTGTGAAGGATCAAACTCCCTTTGAAGAACTTTCGCCTGAAGAAAGGAAGGTCAAAATAAAAGCGCTCGAGGAAGAAGTTACCAATGTTAATAAACTTAAGGATCAAATAAATGGAAGCATAGAAAGTGCAAAAGAATTAATTGAACAGTAATTTTTAATCCTGAAGGCTGCTCTACTTTTTAGGTTTCATGGATCTTTCCTATGGTCGCTTTGCTCAATAGCAACTAGTACCTAATGGCAGTGTTTTTCTAGAATGCTGAAAAACTAAACCACTCTGCACTTAAAGTGCAGAGGTTTTTTTTGCGTGGACTGAAAGTCCCTTAGTTTATTCCAATATAAAATTGGAATTATCTGTCTTATCCCGTCTATGATGCTCCAAGTATTCATTGACCATTTTATCTGTTATATTACCTGTGCTCCAAACTCCATATCCACTTGCCCAGAAAGGTCGACCCCAGTACCTTTCCTTTAAAGAGGGAAATTCTTGTTGAAGCTTTCTTGATGTACGTCCTTTTAGCTGCTTTAAAATATAGCTAACATTCATCTTTGGGGCATATTCAATATGCATGTGAACATGATCTGAACTTACCACTCCTTTCAAAATTTCTATACCTTCTGCTTCACATATCTGGATCAATAATTCCCGACAGCGATGCTGAATATCACCTCTTAAAACTTTATACCTATACTTAGTCACCCATACCACATGGCAGGTAAGCCTACTTACAGTATGAGAACCTTTTCGAACTTTATTACTCATAACAACGAAAATATGAATTTTTTCGCACCACTAAAGTTCTGCAATAAATTGCAGGGTTTAAGACCCATTACTGGGACCAATTAAGCATTAAAAAAGGCTGTTCGATTAAATCGAACAGCCTTTTTTTAAAATGATTTTGAAAACTGCTATTTTTTCTCAGCAATCTTCTTTTGGTCATCCTTTTTTTCAGTGACAGGTTCATTTAGTTTCGAGCTCATTTCCATAGAGATGGAAGATCGATCGAAGGTGATTTTACCTGCACCGGTTTCAATAATGACTGCATTGTTTTTTTCGCTAAAATCGATAATTTTTCCGTGCATTCCACTTTTGGTGACGATTCTGTCCCCTTTTTTCAACTCGGATGCAAAGGTTTTTTCCTTTTTAGCTCTTTTCATTTGTGGGCGTATCATAAAAAAATATACTACCACAAACATTAAAATAATTGGTGCAAACTGTGTTATTTGATCCATAAAGTAATTTAAAAGCGTGTTTTATCCTGCCGGAGTTGCCGGAGTTTCAACAAAAGCTTTGATTCTTAATAATTCTGTACCTTTTTCTGTATTAGCAGTTACAGTCACAGTTTTAGTTACCTGACCTTGTCCGGCACCATTAAATTTCACCAACATTTCTCCACCTTCTCCAGGTGCGATGGATTCATTCTTAGGATAAGTAGGCACTGTACAACCACAAGTACTGGTAGCATTTGTAATTACAAGCGGTGCTTTTCCTGTATTTGTAAATTTAAAAACATGTTCCTGCGGAGCATTTTGGGCGATGTTTCCAAAATCAAATTCTGATTCTTCAAAGGTTAATTCAGGATAATAAACATCTTGTGCATCACGCTCTGCAGCGGTTTCTACATTTTCGGCCTTTACCTTGCTTGAGGCATCATCCTTACAGGAAGTGAAGACCATAGTCCCCAAAGCCGCTATCATTAAAATTCCTTTTTTCATAATTATATGGTTTAAATTAAAGGTTAAAAATACTAAATTTTCTTTATTACATAAGGCCCCGGCCTATTTTATTTAATCGTTTCTCTTCCTGGTATTCTTTAGATATCTTATCCAGTACTCCATTTATAAAAATGCTGCTTTTGGGAGTGCTGTATTCTTTGGCAATTTCCAAATATTCATTGATGGTTACTTTCACCGGAATAGAGGAAAATTGAAGAAATTCACAAAGTGCCATTTTTATAAGTATGGTGTCAATTTCGGCAATTCTTTCCTTATCCCAATTGGGGGTTTTCCCTAGCATTTCATTCGCGAGTTCTTCATCATTTAAGTAAACTTTCCTGAACAAATCTATTGCAAACTGCTCATCATCCGGACTTTTATATAGTTTTGGCAATTTGGAATCCTGTGGAGTATTTTCTTTTAATTTATTTAGATACTTCATAATTGCCGTATTTACCAGTGGTAAATCATCCAGCCATGTTAATTTTGTATCTTCCAAATAATCGTACAATTTCTCGTTGGGGGCGATAACTTCTTTTAGAAGATTGATAATAAAATCCTTATCCTGCTTAAAGCTGCCGGTTCGTGTTGACATATAATTATGAAAAGCCTCACTATTCCTGATCTCCTCCCATAAAATCGCAACATATTCGCCATCCCGGTTCCAATGGGAAATCGCTCTTTCTTCCAGTGCATTTTGAAGTTCAATATTATCCTCCAGTATTTTGAGAACCATATTGTTTACGAACTTCATATTGGGATCCATCTCTTCCTGAGTGGCAAGAAATTTTTTCTGGGATTTACCCAGATATTTTTCTGAATAAGACTTGATCTCGATCATCAATTTCAAAATAAGCAGAAACAGATCATACATTTCTTTCATGCTTTTAAGAAGAAATTTTTCTTCAGCATTGAAATTTTGATTTTTGCTTTGATGGAATGCATAGAGGGATTGCATTACCTTAACTCGAATATGTCTTCTGGTTAACATAGGTGTAAAAGAACGTTTAAAAAATTAGCAAGGCGAAAGAAATTTCTTCCGCCCTGCAAAAATACTATTTATTTCAAACTACTTAGTTCAAATTCTCCCTTTTTCTGTCATCAATTCGCTGTTGTGCGATTTGAAGGGCAGCATTGTGGGTTGTGATGTTTTTTGCTTCAGCCGATTTTAAAATTTCCAGGGTAGTATTATAGATATTTTCTGTTTTTCGCATAATCTCTTTTCGGTCATATCCTTCCAGTTCAGCATACACATTTATAATTCCTCCTGCATTTATAAGGAAATCGGGAGCATATACGATCCCTTTATTTTTAAGGATCTTCCCATGAGTTCGTTCATCTGCCAGTTGATTGTTTGCTGCACCGGCAATTATGGATGCTTTAATCCTATCGATGGTATCATCATTAACAGAAGCACCAAGCGCACACGGGGCATAAATATCTACATCGGCACTATAAATATCGCCAACATAAATGGTAGCATTATATTTCCTACTTACTTCATCCAGTCTTTCCCGATTGATATCTGCAATAAATACCTGTGCCCCTTCATTGGTTAAATGTTCTACGAGCGATTCCCCTACGTGGCCAATTCCCTGAACCATCACTTTTATTCCCTCAAGGTCTTCGCTTCCGTATTTAAATTTTGCAGCAGCCTTCATTCCCATAAATACCCCAAAAGCAGTAATTGGAGACGGATTTCCTGCGCCGCCCATAGATTGGGAAATACCGGTTACAAAAGGAGTAACTTCCCGCACTATATCCATATCTTCTGTATCCATACCTATATCCTCTGCGGTGATATATTTTCCGCTAAGGGAATGAACAAACTGTCCAAACCTGCGCATTAGTTCCGGAGTTTTTTGAGTTTTTGCATCCCCAATAATAACAGCTTTTCCACCGCCAAGGTTTAATCCGGTAATTGCACTTTTATAAGTCATCCCACGTGAAAGTCGCAAAGCATCGTTCAAGGCCTCCCATTCTGAAGCATAATTCCACATTCTGGTGCCTCCCAAAGCAGGTCCTAAAACAGTATTATGAATACTTATTATTGCCTTTAAACCTGTATCTTTGTCGTTGCAAAAAACGACCTGTTCGTGATTGTCAAAAGACAATTGTCCAAAGACAGGGGCTGTTTTAATAAGATCGTTTGCGGTTAAAACCTCAACTTGCATAAATATAATTTTAAAATTAGATTTTTCTGATTTATCAAAATCAAGTTGCAAAATTAGGTATTATTTTAATTTACAGAATGAATTGGGATGTTAAATTGCGAATTCCCCAATAATTGAAGGATCCTGAGTATATGAAAGAATTACAGCATCTCAATAAATATTTTTATAAATACAAATGGAGGCTTATACTGGGTTTCCTTATTACCATTGCAGCCCGCATTTTTGCCATTTATCCCGTTCAGTTTATAGGAGATTCCACCAATGTTATTGAAAGTTATGTGAGCGGAGAAATTGGCAGTGCCGCCACTTTGCGGCAGGAACTTTTTTATTATATCGTTCTTATTATTGGAGCACAGTTAATTTCGGCTTTTTTAACTTTTTTAATGCGGCAAACCTTTATCGTGGTTTCCAGGTATATGGAGTTCGATCTAAAAAATGAGGTTTATGAGCAGTATCAAAGACTCTCACTTAGCTTTTATAAAAAGAACCGCACCGGAGATTTGATGAACCGCATAAGTGAAGATGTTTCAAAAGTGCGAATGTATTTGGGCCCTGCCATCATGTATAGCGTAACAACACTTACCTTATTTGTCATTGTTATTTGGTATATGGTGAATACAGCTCCAATGCTTACACTTTACACACTTGCTCCCCTGCCATTTTTGTCCTTTGCAATTTACAAACTAAGCGTTGCCATCCATAAACGAAGCACCGTGGTACAGCAGTATTTATCTAAGCTGAATACCTTTACCCAGGAAAGCTTCAGCGGAATTTCTGTAATTAAATCTTACGGACTCGAACCCCAAACCAATAAAAATTTTACAGAACTTTCCAATGGGAGCAAACAGAAAAATCTTGATCTTGTTAAAGTTCAGGCCTTTTTCTTTCCGCTAATGGTTCTTCTAATTGGTGTAAGTAACACACTTGTGATTTTTATAGGTGGAAGACAGGTTATATCAGGAGAGATCGAAAACATAGGGGTTATTGTTGAGTTTCTTTTATACGTAAATATGCTTACGTGGCCGGTAGCCACCGTAGGATGGGTAACCTCGATCGTTCAACAGGCAGAGGCTTCTCAAAAACGTATCAATGAATTCCTGAAAGAAGAGCCTCAAATAAAAAATCTAAATCCGGAAAGCACTCCCATTCTAGGTGATATCGAATTCAAAAATGTTAGTTTCACCTATGAAGACACTAATATCACAGCGCTTCAAAATGTTTCCTTTACGGTAAAGCGCGGAGAAACCTTGGCCATCATTGGGAAAACCGGTTCCGGGAAATCGACTATCCTTGAACTTATTGGAAGATTGTACGATGTACAAAGCGGAGTGATCGAAATAGATGAGAAAAACATACGCGACCTCAATTTGTATGATTTGCGCGACAGCATTGGATATGTGCCTCAGGATGCTTTTTTATTCAGCGATTCTATAAGGAATAATATACGCTTCGGAAAAACAAACGCCACAGATGAAGAGGTAATTGAAGCTGCAAAAAACGCTTCGGTACATCACAACATTATCGGCTTCAGCAAAGGATATGATACTGTTTTGGGAGAACGGGGAATCACGCTTTCCGGTGGGCAAAAACAACGGGTTTCTATCGCCAGGGCAATTATTCATGATCCACAGATCTTGTTGTTTGACGATTGCCTTTCTGCAGTGGATACCGAAACCGAAGAAGAGATCCTTAATAACCTCTTCAAAATTTCAAAAGACAAAACCACCATTATTGTAAGCCACAGGATCTCTTCAGCAAAAAATGCAGATAAGATAATAATCCTGGAAGACGGGCTTATCGTGCAACACGGAACGCATCAGGAGCTTATCAATGCAGGAGGATACTATAAAGAACTTTATGCAAAACAATTAAGTGAAAAAGAAATGTGAAAAATTGTTGGTATATGTTAAAAATTTTTAGATTTTTGAACAGGACTTTAAACAACCACTAAAGATTTAATTTTATGAGTGAAAATGGAATGATGGAGAAAGATGAAATCTTCTCTAAAGTATTACGAGCGGGAAGACGCACTTATTTTTTTGATGTAAGAGCCACCAAAGCGGAAGATTATTACCTTACAATTACAGAGAGTAAAAAGTTCACAAATGCCGATGGTTCTTTTCATTATAAGAAACATAAAATTTATTTGTACAAAGAGGATTTTGAAGGATTTTCTGAAATTCTAAACGAAATGACTGATTATATCGTTTCTGAAAAAGGAGAAGAAGTTATTAGTGACCGACACCAAAAGGATTTTAAAAAAGAATATGAGGACGGGGATGAAACTACAGAAACTTCTGAAAGCCCATCTGCCAAAAAATTTACAGACATCAATTTTGATGATATTTAACCCTCAATGAGGGTTAAATGCCCCGAGGTTTTTTTTTAATTCAGTAAATTATTAATTCAAGACCGTCCTAAGAAATTAGGACGGTTTTTATATATTAGGGGCTTGGATAAAACCCCCTAATATTTATGAAAAATTTTATTTATATCATAGCTTTCCTGTTTAGTTTTCAGGTAAGCGCGCAGGAGAATCTCGATCTTTCCTATTACCTCCCAGAAAATGTAACTTACAACCAGGATATTTCCACCCCACAGGAAGTATTGGGTTATGTTCCAGGAACCTGGCATGTAACCCACGATTTATTGATAAATTATATGCGTACCCTGGCAGATGAATCCCCCAGGATCTCCATAGAAAACAGAGGAACCACCTATGAAGGGCGGCCTCTGCTCCTGCTCACCATTACTTCTGAAGAAAATCAAAAGAAATTAGAAGAAATCCGAAAAAATCACCTGGAATTAACCCTTCCAGGTAGCGGGCAAATTAATACCGCTGAAATGCCCATTGTAGTTTATCAGGGATTTTCTATTCACGGAAATGAAGCCAGCGGTTCTAATGCCGCTCTTTTAGCCGCCTATCATCTTGCCGCCGGGCAGGGTGCGAAAATTGAAAATTTACTGGAGAATACCGTGATCCTGTTTGATCCTTCCTTAAATCCTGATGGATTGCAACGCTTTGCCTATTGGGCCAATATCCATAAAAGCGAAAACCTTAACCCCGATCCTCAGGATAGGGAATTTGACGAGGTATGGCCAGGCGGAAGAACAAATCATTATTGGTTTGACATGAACCGGGACTGGCTGCCCGTTCAATTGCCGGAATCCAGGGCAAGAATAGCCACATTTCACAAGTGGCAACCCAATATACTTACAGATCATCACGAGATGGGATCCAATTCCACCTTTTTCTTTCAACCCGGAATTCCGGAAAGAACGCATCCCTTAACCCCGCAAATAAACCAGGATCTAACAAAAGAGATCGGGACTTACCATGCAGCCGCTTTGGACAAAATTGGTTCGTTTTATTATACCGAGGAGAATTATGATGATTTTTACTACGGAAAAGGCTCAACTTTCCCGGATATTAATGGAGGCATAGGAATTCTTTTTGAGCAGGGAAGTTCCAGAGGGCACGTTCAGGAAACCGATAATGGCCTTCTAACCTTTCCTTTTACAATCCGAAATCAATTTACCACTGCCCTTTCCACCCTTGAAGCAGCGCAGAATATGAGGTCAAAAATCCTGGATTTTCAGCGAAATTTCTATAACAACGCTAGGAATTCTGCAGGAAAAGGAGCTTATATCTTCGGAAATTCAAAAGATCCAAACTCTGCATATCACCTTGCCGAAATATTAAAACGCCAGCAGGTAGAAGTTCACGAACTTGTAGAAGACCTTCAGGCCGATGGAAAATCCTATAAAAAAGGAACCGCTTATGTAATTCCAAAGAATCAGCGTCAGCACCGGCTTGTAGAGGCAATGTTTGAAAAACGAACCAAATTTGCAGATAGTTTATTTTATGACATTTCTGCCTGGTCTTTTCCCTATGCCTTTAACCTGGATTTTAATGACAATGTTGCCCTGAAATCTGCAGGAAATAAAATTGACAGTCTGCACAAACCTGAAATGGCACCGGTGAGCAAAAGCGAGTATGGTTATTTGATGGAATGGCATAATTACTATGCGCCGAAAGCCCTGAATATGATCCTTAAAGAGGATTTAAGAGCACAGGTAGCGATGCAGCCTTTTGAAGCTGCAGGTAAAATGTACGATTACGGAACTATTTTGATCCCAATCCAAAATCAGGAATTAAATTCCACGGAACTTTTCGAATTGGTTACTAAAATCTCCAAGGAAGCCAATATAGAATTCAATGCGGTAACAACAGGACTCACCAAGGGAATATCTTTAGGAAGCAATGAATTTAGAGCCCTAAAACCTCAAAAGGTCGCGATGATTGTTGGGGAAGGAATCACTCCTTATGATGCTGGGGAAATCTGGCATTTGTTTGATCAGCGTTATGAAATGCTGCTTACAAAACTGGACACACGTAATTTAGGGAGAGCAAATCTAAACAAATACACCGATATTATTTTGCCGAATAGCTGGGGTAATGCCCTGGGCAAGACCGAAATTGACAATTTAAAAGACTGGGTTAGAAATGGTGGAACTCTTATAGGTTATAAAAATGCAGCAAACTTTTTTAAACAGAATGATTTCATGAAGTTGGAATTTTTGGAAAATGATGTGAAACCAAAAAATGTAACTTTTGAAGAACGTCGTGATTTCCGCGGTGCTCAGGGAATTGGAGGCGCTATTTTCCGCGCTAAACAGGATCGTTCCCATCCAGTCAATTTTGGATATGTGAATAATGAAATTCCATTATTCCGGGACACCACCATTTTCGTTAAAGCAGATTCTACCAGCTATAACAATCCAATTCAGTATACAGCAAACCCATTGATAAGTGGATATATAAGCGATCCAAATCTAAAACTAATCGCGAACACCGTTCCTTTTAAAAAGGTGAGTATGGGAAGAGGAAATGTGATTTTGTTCACAGATAATACAAACTTCAGGGCATTCTGGTATGGAACCAATAAGCTTTTGATGAACGCGATCTTCTTCGGGGACGAAATGTAGAAAGCGATATTTTATAAATGAAAGGGATTTAGTTTCGGAAACTAAATCCCTTTTCTATTTGCTAAACTGAATTTTTGAACTGCTGTACCTTTACTAGCCTATACGCAGTCCATTCTCTACAGGAAATCCAGGATTCAAAAGAACGATATCATTCTTAGCTCCTACAGCTCCAAGTATAAGACATTCACTCATGAAATCGGCGATTTGTTTCTTCGGAAAATTAACTACCGCTACAATTTGCTTCCCAAGAAGATCTTCTTTAGAATACCGGGATGTGATTTGCGCCGATGATTTTTTCAATCCTATTGCTGCCCCAAAATCTATTTTAACCTGATAGGCAGGAACTCGTGCTTTAGGGAAATCATTTACCTCAACAATAGTTCCCACTCTCATTTCAACTTTTTCAAAATCACTCCAGCTTAATTCCATCTGTTTATATTTATTGTTTTTAATTATGTTTTATAACATTGTGGATTATTTTTTTTGATCTCAGTTAAGAATTGTTGTTTTGATTCGTTCCTAAATAACCACAAAGCACACCAAGAAAAACGCCGAGAGCATAAAGAAAAAAAATGATATTTGAAAATGAACCAATTGGACAATTATTGAATTGAAAATTAGAAAAAAATTACTTGACAGAAGTGCCGAATGAAATGGCAAGACTTTGCGAACTTTGCGGAAACTTTGTGCCCTTGGTTGTAAAAAAGTTCATAGTTGAAAAATTCAAAAGTTAACCGCTAAACGGAAAGCCTTTTTTTTGGTAAAAAAATTTAACTACAGAAAGCTCAAGAAAAATCCGCGCATAGAAAAGAGAACTGAAAACGCGCTGGAAAAGAGAATTTCTCTGTGACCTTTGTGTAAAACTTTGCGACCTTTGCGGCTAAAGAAGGCACCTTTCTACAATTTCCTAAAACATAACCTTGTTTTTTAATGGTCATATGCAATTCGCATTTCTTCATGGGTGTTTGTATCTCATTTTAGATATGCTCATTTCATAGGATAATTAAATGTTCAATAAAGATAGAAAAACTGTGCAAACTCCTGATTGTATTGTAAATTTATCTCAAAAATTTATGTCGAAAACAGCTTCAAATATGCTCCCCCTCGGAACAAAAGCACCAAATTTCAGGTTGGTAGATGCAATTTCAAACAGGATGATGTCCCTTGAGGATCTTAAAGGGGAAAAAGGAACTGTGGTTATGTTTATTTGCAATCATTGCCCATTTGTAAAACATATAAATGATGAAATCGTAAGAATTGCAAACGATTACAGGGTGTCCGGATTCAGCTTTATAGCCATTATGAGTAATAATGTTGAAGAGTATCCGGATGATCATCCCGACCACATGTGGAAATCTGCAAGAAAAAATCATTATCCCTTCCCCTACCTTTATGATCAAACCCAGGAAGTAGCGAAAGCCTATGATGCCGCCTGCACTCCCGATTTTTATTTGTTTGACGCTGAATTAATACTTATCTACCGCGGTCAACTGGATGATTCCAGGCCTGGAAATGGAATCCCTGTAAACGGAAGAGATCTTAGGGAAGCCCTTGATGCTGTTTTAGGAAACAGAAAGGTTTATGAGCCTCAAAAACCAAGCATAGGTTGCAACATAAAGTGGAAAAATAATTAGTGGATTTCTTATAACCCCATCGATTTATTTGATATATTATTAACAGGTATTCAATTTTATATTGGTTAATTTTAGATTGAAATTTTAAAATAAAGATACAATGGGCACACTTAGACTAGGAGATAAAGCACCAAATTTTGATGCTGAAACTTCAGAAGGAAAAATAAATTTTTATGATTATTTAGGAGACAGCTGGGGAATTTTATTCTCTCATCCTGCAGATTATACACCCGTTTGCACCACCGAGTTAGGTGCGGCAGCAAAATATAAAGACGAGTTCGAAAAACGAAACGTTAAAATGCTCGCGCTTAGTGTAGATGGTCTAGAATCTCATAAAGATTGGATCAAAGACATCAACGAAACTCAAAATACCACCGTGAATTTTCCTATCATTGCCGATGAGGATAAAAAAGTATCAGACCTATATGATATGATACATCCGAAGGCGGATGATACTTTAACGGTAAGATCGGTTTTTATAATAGCGCCAGATAAAACCATCAAGTTAATGATCACCTATCCCGCGAGTACCGGAAGAAATTTCGCCGAATTATTAAGAGTTATAGATTCTTTGCAACTTACCGCATACCATAAAGTTGCTACTCCTGCAAACTGGAAAGAAGGAGAAGATGTGGTAATTAGTCCTTCAGTTTCAAATGAAGATGCTAAAAAGCTTTTCCCAAAAGGTTTCAAGGAGGTAAAACCATACTTAAGATTGACTCCGCAGCCAAATTTGAAATAGATAAGCCGTTTCAACAGCCAGGTTTTTCAAAATAAAACCAACTCCTTTCCCAGATTATTTCCCCGGAGAGGAGTTATTTTTTTACCATTTCCAAACGATCATGACTAAAAGTCACCTCGTAATTTTTATCCTGATGTTCAAATTTTATTCTGAAATCTGATCCAAAAGCCTCATCTCCTGTTGGAAACCAATCCTTAAGATTTTTATCTATGGTGATCAATAAGCCTTTATCATCACCGATGGCACAAAAATTCTTAAAATTTCCGTCAAAGACTTTCAAACCGCATTTTTGATGCAAAAACTGGTATTTCTCTTCAATAAAGGCTGTAGCCAAACCAACTTCAGCAATGCCCAAAATATTTTTTTCTGAAAAATCCGGGGATTCAGGTTTATTGAAATCTTTTCTTGAGATCAGTTCCAGAATATTGAAATCTACATCGTAAAAATAAATAGATTTGGCATTCCACCCACTAAAATCAATGATCTCATCCTCGTTATTCTTTAATATTTCCACACGGGATTTTAACCATTTTAGAGCCAGATGCTCCTGCCTGTCTGGAATATGAAAAGCGATGTGATACGGGGTGGCATCTTCACTTTCCTGAAATTTTAAAACAGAATATCCAAGGCTTACCTGGAAGGAATCTTCCTCTTCATTTTTAATTACCAGGCCCAAAGTATCCCTGTAAAACCGAAGTTGTTTCAGCAAACGGGAGGTCGATATTTCAAGTTCTTTAATTTTCATAAAAGATTTAGGGATTTATAATTTTCAAGTGCTAATGGAATAGTGAGCCCAATCTTTAGATCGAATTTAAGTCTGATTTTTATTCATCCATTTTGGAACAGGCATAGGTTTAAAATAAAGCATTTTTTCAAACAGCATTTCCATGGTTTCCGAAACCAAAACCAGGTTCATATTCTCTTCCTTCAACAAACCTTTACGAACCATTTTGTGCAGCAATTCAATCAAATCATCATAATAGCCATTAATATTTAAAATCCCAATAGGCTTTTTGTGGAGCCCAAGTTGTCCCCAGGTTAAGATCTCAAACAATTCCTCCAGCGTCCCAAAACCACCTGGCAATGCTACAAAACCATCGCTAAGATCGTGCATTTTAAGCTTTCGCTCGTGCATATCCTTCGTGGTAATTAAACTTGTTAACCCCGTATGCACAACTTCTTTGGTTTTCAGGAAATCCGGGATCACACCGGTTACTTTTCCATTATTGAATAATACTCCTTTCGCAACCTGCCCCATAAGGCCGAGTTTACTTCCACCGTAAATGAGTTCTATTTCCTTTTTGGCCAAAAAAGCTCCCACCTCATAGGCATCCTCATAAATCTTATTATCCAGACCATCACTGCTGGCACAAAAAACTGCCAGACTAAAAATATTATTTTTTGATTCCTCCATATTATTCATTTTAATCAAAAACCTCTAGGTAAACCCACAAGGTATGAATTGAAAAATACTATTAAAAAATTCGAGGCAAGCTTCGGCGAATTAAACCCTCCATGAGGAAAAAATTTAATCCCTGGTTCCTTTCAGCATTCGGTCATTCCCGAAAATATCCTTTCCGGGAATAGATTTAAAACCAGAGCAGCTTAAAACTTCAGCAGTTTCTACTCCCAAATATTGATTGATCTCAAAATACAAGCTTCCGCCCTGCTTTAAACCGGTCTCTGCTAATTTCGTTATTTTTTGGTAAAAAATTAAAGGTTCCAGATCTTTTACATACAAGGCCATTTCAGGCTCATTTTCCAGTACATTCCGGTGCATTTCCTTTTTTTCCAACTCCCGAACATAGGGTGGATTTGAAACTATAAGGTCGTATTTTTCGGGTAATTCAGTTGTTTTCAGAATATCCTGTAAAATAAAATCTACTTCTACATCATTCATACTAGCGTTGGAAGTGGCAATTTTCAAGGCCTCTACAGAAATATCAATTGCTGAAACCCTGGCTTTGGGAAGCGACTTCGCCAGGCTTATGGCAATACATCCACTTCCGGTTCCTATATCCAGAATAGAAAGTTCCTCTGTTTTTGAACTTTTGAGATCTTCCAGGATCCACTGCACCAGTTCCTCAGTTTCAGGCCTGGGGATCAAAACATTATTATTCACTTTAAATTTTAATCCGAAAAATTCGGTTTCCCCAATGATATATTGAATTGGTTCGTGTTTCAGCAATCGGAGAAGTGCTTCTTCAAACTTTTTTTCTTCAGAAGCTGATAGTTCTCTTCCGTGATCCAGTGCAAGATCAAGTCTGCCCATTTTGAGATAAGATTCTGTCAACAGATTGAAAAACGATTGTATTTCCCCGGATGGATATTCCTTTTTAAGCCGATCGAAAAATTTTGTTTTTATTTGGGAAACTAACACATTTCAGGTTTTAAAAAATTGAATTCAAAACTTATAAATCATTTAGCATCCACATGGTACAATTATAATGTCCGGTATCTCCCATAGGTTTCTCCAGGGATCGAAATCCTGTGCGTGCATATAATTTCCTGGCATGCTCCATATATGGAAGCGTTTCCAGGTAACACTGTTTGTAGCCCTCTGTTTTTGCATAATCAAGGCAGGTTTTCATCATTTCTGCGCCAATACCTCTTCCCCTTGCTTCGGGGATGAAATACATTTTTTGCAATTCACAAATACCTGGGTCTGCACCTAATAAAGGTGCTATTCCGCAACCTCCAATAAGTTTCCCGTTTTCTTCAACAACAAAATAACTCATCCCGGGATGATCATAGGTACTGAACATATCGTCCAGGGATTTATCCTCGTATGCGGTTCCAACTTTTGGTACACCCATTTCCACTAAAACTTTTCTCACAACCTCTGCAACCTGCTGATTGTCTTTTGGTTGAATTTCACGTATTTTATAACTGCTCATTTCTTACTAATAAATCCTATTTTTGTGATGTGAAGATACACGAAAAATATATAAAAAGGTGCATTCAGCTGGCTCAAAACGGACTTGGAACCACCTATCCAAATCCATTGGTGGGAAGCGTTTTGACCTATGAAAACAGAATTATTGGGGAAGGCTGGCATCGAAAGGCAGGAGAGCCTCATGCCGAGGTAAATGCTATAAAATCTGTAAAAGACCAATCTCTTTTAAAAAAAGCAACCATCTATGTGAGTCTGGAACCTTGCAGCCATTATGGAAAAACTCCGCCCTGCAGCGATTTAATCATCGCTTCGGGGATAAAGAAAGTGGTTATAGGCATTGTTGACCCCTTTGCAAAGGTTAAGGGAAGAGGAATAAAAAAATTACTGGATGCCGGATGTGAAGTCAGTGTTGGAATTTTAGAGGATCATTGCAGGGAATTGAATAAACGTTTTTTTACATTTCACGAAAAAAAACGCCCCTATATTATTTTGAAATGGGCTCTAACCGAAAATAATTTTATTGCTCCCAGCTCAAAGGAAGCGCGGGCACCGGTTTGGATAACCAATAAATATTCCAGGCAAATAGTTCACAAATGGCGCAGTGAGGAACAGGCTATTTTAGTGGGTACAAATACAGCTGTAGCAGATAATCCCAAACTTAATACCCGGTTATGGGAAGGATCAAATCCCGTAAGGATTTTACTTGACCAAAACCTTAGAACCCCAATAGACTCTGCTTTGTTGGATGGGTCGGTAAAAACCATTATCATCACTTCACAGGCTTCTAAAGACTCCTTTTCACAAGATGAAAAAGGGGAAAATGAACTGATCCTGGAGGGCATCGATTTTAAAAAAGAAATAGCCTCCCAAATAGTTGAAGTGCTTTACACTCATGAACTTCAATCGGTTATAATTGAAGGTGGTGGCAAAACCCTGCAAACATTTATAGATGCCGGCCTTTGGGATGAAGCCAGGATATTTACGGGAGAAACCCTGTTCCCGGAAGGAGTAAAAGCTCCAGCTTTTAAGGGGAAATTAGCAAGGGAACAAAATTTAGGATCGGATAAATTAAAGATTTACATCAATGATTAAAACTATTATATTCGATTTTGGGGATATTTTTGTCAATTTGGACAAACCAGCTACATACAGGGAGTTGGAAAAATATGGTATTAAAGATTTGCCTGAAGTTATCAGGGATAAAAATCTGGAGCTTGAAAAAGGGCTGATCTCTTCAGAAGATTTTCTCAATTCCTATAAAAAGGAATTTGGCCTGGACCAGAACGATATCGTAAATTCCTGGAATTCAATCCTGATCGATTTCCCTGAATACCGCTTCAACTTCATCAAAAAACTTTCCGAAGAAAAGAAGTACCAACTTATTTTGCTAAGTAATACCAATGAGATCCATATTGAATGGATTATAAAGAACGTTCCCTTTTTCGGGAAATTCAGGAACTGTTTTGATGCATTTTACCTTTCACATGAGATAAACTTAAGGAAACCGGATTCCAATATTTATGAATTTGTACTGAAAATGCATAATCTCAGTCCTGAAAATTGTTTGTTTATTGATGATACCCAAGAAAACACGGAAGCGGCTTCAGCAATGGGAATACAAACCTGGAACCTAAATCCTGCCGGAGAAGATATTATTAACCTGTTCTCTATTAAAAAAGATTTATTTTGATCTATCTTCTGCTTAGTGTACTTGCCTCAAGTGTAATTTTCGTCATCTTCAAACTTTTCCAAAGGTTTGAAGTAAACACGATGCAGGCAATCGTGATAAATTATTTTTTTGCCTGTCTGGTTGGATTTTTCGGCTTTATGCAAAAAACCGAAATTTCCCTTATCCCAACAAAATTATGGTTCCCCGGCACTTTAATCCTTGGAGCGCTGTTTATTATCGTTTTTAATCTGGCAGCGATTACCACACAACGCAGCGGACTTTCAGTAGTAGCCGTAGCAACAAAAATGTCGGTGGTTATTCCGGTAATTTTCGGAGTAATTCTTTATAAAGAAAGTACAGGAATTTTAAAAGTTACAGGGATTATCCTTGCTTTAATAGCGGTTTATCTAAGTTCTATAAAAACCCGGGAAGGCATCGCCATCAAAACAAAAAACCTGATATTCCCTCTTTTGGTTTTCCTGGGCAGCGGAATTATAGATACGATGATAAAATATCTGGAGACCTCGTATGTTGCCAAAGATGATGTAGCACTGTTTTCAACCACCATTTTTGCTATTGCCGGCACCATAGGAATTTCTATTTTAGCAGGACAGGCCGCCCTGGGGAAACTTAGAATTACCGGTAAGAATATTTTGGGCGGAATCGTACTTGGAGTTCCAAATTATTTTTCCATTTATTTCCTTGTCCTGGCATTACGAAGCGAAGGCTTTGAAAGTTCAACCGTTTTCACCATCAATAATGTAGCAATTGTCCTTGTTTCTACACTTCTGGGGATAGTTTTATTCAAGGAACATTTACTACGAAAAAACTGGATAGGAATCATCCTGGCGATTATCAGTATTTTACTGGTAGCAAACAGTTTAAACTTTTAATTTTGAAGGACACCTATAAAACTATTGTAAAACCAAGTAATGAGGTCCTTTTTAAGGATAAAAATTCCAAATTTTTTGGGTATGCATTTCCTGTAATTTCCGAAGATGAAGTTAAAGTACATCTGGAGGATTTAAAAAAGAAACATCATCAGGCGCGACATTGGTGTTATGCCTGGCAAACTGGAAAGGACGAAGAACACAGGCAGTTTAGGGCAAATGATGACGGCGAACCCTCAAATTCTGCAGGAATGCCAATTTATGGCCAGATACAGTCCTTTGATGTTACCGATATTCTGATGGTGGTTGTGCGATATTTTGGAGGGGTGAAATTGGGGGTTGGCGGATTGATTAGGGCATATAAAACGGCTGCCCAAATGGCGTTGGAAAACAGCAAAATCGTAAAAAGAACCATTGATGAAAATTTTGAGATCCATTTTGATTACCCGGAGATGAATATCGTAATGAGGATTATTAAAGAATACGATCTTTCTATCACGAGTCAAAATTTGGGGTTGGACTGCAAAATTTATATTTCGGTACGAAAGAAAGAAGCCGAGAATATTTTTGAGAAATTCCAGGCTGTCTATAAAGTGGAAATAAAAAAAATTGAGGGCTAGTTTTTTATTTTATTAAGAATAAATTCCGGACATCGAATAGGTCTTTTTGTTTCAGAATCCATAAAAACCAAAATAGTATAAGCGGTAGTTATAAGTTCATCGTGTTGGTTAAAAACCTGATAGGAAAATTCTATTTTAACACGTGGCAGCTCCTTGAGTTGTGTTTCAATTCTCAGGACATCATCAAAGTAGGCGGGTTTAATAAATTTCGTATTCAACTCATAAACAGGTAACATGATCCCCTCCTTTTCAAGTGATTTATAGGATACTCCCAATTGATCAAGCCAGTCTAAGCGGGCAATCTCAAGGTATTCTGCATAATTCCCATGGTGCACTACGCCCATTTGGTCGGTTTCGGCATATCTAACTTTAACAAAAGCATGATGTCTTTTCATGAAATATTTCGGGTATTATTTAAACAGGTTTTGTACTTTCATAGCTGAAATCAAGTATGCACAAAATTTTCTTAAAATTCAAGACCTAAACCGTTTTTTTATTAGATATTTTGTTCACATATTTGTTCCACAGAAAATTTAGACAGAAACATTGTTTTTCTAAATTCAAGTAATCTACTAACCGACAAATAACCAAATATAAAGCATGTCAAAAACTGCGCAATCAGTTTGGAATAGCTGTCTAGCTTTTATCAAAGATAACATAACCCCACAAGCCTATAAAACATGGTTTGAGCCGATACAAGCAGTAAAACTTACCGATTGTGCGTTGAGCATTCAAGTTCCCTCTAAATTTTTTTACGAATGGCTGGAGGAGCACTATGTAAAACTGCTAAAGGTCTCCCTAACAAAAGAATTGGGTGAAAAAGCGAAACTGGTGTATGTTATTAAGATGGAGAATACCTACGGCAACAAACTGCCTTTTACCGAAAAAATCCCAAGCACCCAACGAAGCCATATGGCTTCACAGGAAGTAGATGTACCTGTTAAAAATAAAAATCCGGAACTACGAAATCCCTTTATAATTCCAGGAATACGGAATGTAAAGATCGAATCACAATTAAATCCAAACTATAATTTTGAGAATTTCCTTGAAGGAGATTCTAACAGACTTGCAAGATCTGCAGGGATGGCTGTTTCCAATAAACCTGGTGGAACTTCATTTAATCCCCTGCTCATTTTTGGTGGAGTAGGTTTAGGAAAAACACATTTAGGCCACGCCATTGGAGTTGACATAAAAGATAAATACCCTGAAAAAACGGTTTTATATATCTCTGCGGAAAAATTTACCCAACAGTACATTGAATCGGTAAAGAAGAATAACCGAAATGATTTTATTCATTTCTACCAGATCATCGATGTTCTTATCGTGGATGACATTCAGCTTTTATCCGGAAAAGCGGGAACTCAGGATGTGTTTTTTCACATTTTTAACCACCTGCACCAAAACGGTAAACAGGTTATTTTAACAAGTGACAAGGCTCCTGTAGATATGCAGGATATCGAGCAAAGATTGTTGTCCAGATTCAAATGGGGACTTTCAGCAGAATTGCTTCATCCCGACTTTGAAACCCGGGTATCCATAATACAGAGTAAACTATATCGGGATGGTGTTGAGATGCCGATAGATATCATCGAATTTTTGGCCAACAATATAAAAACAAATATCAGGGAACTGGAAGGAGCTATAATTTCGCTTATTGCCCATTCCTCATTTAACAAGAAAGACATTACCCTGGAACTTGCTAAAAAGATCGTAGACAATTACGTGAAAAACACCAAGCGCGAAGTCTCCATTGATTTCATTCAGAAAATTGTAAGCGATTATTTCCAGATGGACGTGGAAACACTTCAATCCAAAACACGGAAGCGACATATTGTTCAAGCCCGTCAATTGGCGATGTTTTTCGCCAAAAAGTTCACAAAGGCATCTCTGGCAAGTATTGGAAGTCAAATAGGAAAAAGAGATCATGCCACTGTTCTTCACGCCTGTAAAACAGTAGATAATCTCGCTGCGACAGATAAACAATTTAAGAAATTTGTTGAGGATCTTAACAAAAAACTGACATTGTAACTCCTGTAAATAAGTTAAGCAATAACTCCTGAACCTTTGGGAGAAAAATAAAAAAACAACAAAATACATATGAAAACCAAAGTTTTGATGGTGTGCCTTGGAAACATTTGCAGATCACCATTAGCCGAAGGAATTCTAAAATCCAAACTGAATACGGATAGTGTTCATATTGATTCTGCCGGTACCGGAGATTATCATATAGGCGATCCTCCCGACCCAAGATCCATTGCTATTGGCAAAAAATATGGTCTGGATATCACCAATCAGCTTGGAAGACAATTTGAACCTGCAGATTTTGATCGTTTTGACCACATCTATGTGATGGACAATTTCAATTTTTCTGATGTGATTTCCCTGGCAAAAGATGAGGAACAAAAAAAGAAAGTGAAACTTATTCTTAATGAGGTTTTCCCGGGAGAAAATGTAGATGTTCCCGATCCTTACCAGGGAGGACAGCAAGGTTTTGAAAATGTTTACCAAATGCTGAATGAAGCCTGTGAGATCATCGCAAAAAAATTAGAAGAGAAATAAATCAATTCCCCCAGAAGAACTCCAGGCGTAAGAATCCGGATTTCTTTAAGCAATCCATCTAAAAAATGTCACAAAACCCTTTTCAATATTCCGGTAAATTATATTTGATCCCAACAACTTTGGGAACCTCAAATCCAGAAGAAGTCCTACCGGCGAGTATTAAAGGAATTATTGAAAAGATAGATCATTATATAGTTGAAAATGAAAAAACCGCCAGAAGGTCAATAAAACAAGTAGATCAGGAAAAAAATCAATCTTCATTAAAGCTTAGTCTTCTTAATAAATTTACAGATCCTGCGGATTTAAGCAGCTTTTTAACTCCATGCAAAGAGGGCATTAATGTAGGCTTGCTTAGCGAAGCGGGCTGCCCTGGAGTAGCAGATCCCGGGGCCGAAATCGTAAAGCTTGCTCATCAAACAGGAATACAGGTAGTTCCATTGGTTGGACCTTCTTCAATTTTACTGGCTATGATGGGAAGTGGAATGAACGGGCAAAGTTTTACATTTAACGGATACCTTTCTATAGATAAGAAAGAGAGAAAACAAGAGCTCAAAACCCTGGAGCGAATTTCAGCTGAAAGAAATCAGGCGCAGCTTTTTATTGAAACACCCTACAGAAATAATAATTTACTGGAGGACATGAAGCAAATCCTGAATCCTGCTACCAGACTTTGTATCGCATGTGACTTAACACTTCCTTCAGAATTTATTTTGACCATGAGCATTATGGACTGGGATAAAACAAAAGTAGACCTTCATAAAAGGCCTACTATTTTTATCATTCAAAAAGATATTTAAACTTTAAGACTTGCTTTGGCTTTTCGTTCAGGTTTAACAAACGAGGTATCGTAGCCCTCAAAACGTTTCATATAATAGCCAATAGTAGTGCCAAAGGCATCACTAAAGGCATTGGCTCCCCAACTTCTTAAATATTTTTTCACACTACCGGGACCGGCCAAATGAGCTGCTGCCAGTATTCCGGATTCGGTAATGGTGATTCCATTGATCTTTTTACCGGAAAAACGTTTTATGTCCCTGATCAGTATCCATTTATTCCTGGATGCATTGGCATAAAAAGCGGATTCCTGAAGTTCCGGAGAATTTAAGAAATTTTTGGTGTTATAGATTCCAATTAATTCCAGGGTACCTTTTCCAAACTGGTACTTCCCCATATAACCAAATTCATTTACAACCTGATAATCACCACGGGACTCCTTAAAAGCCACTGCTTCCTTGAAACCTATATAAGATTTCCCCAATTGGGGAACAGCCTTTAAAGGCAATTCCAACAAAAGACTGTCGCTAAAAGCACTTACAGTATATTCTATACTATCTAAAGAAGATGTTTTATACATCTCTAAATTTGCAGCCTCTTTAGTTGAGAAACTAAAAAATAAACACCCGGCTACAACAGGCAAAATTGAAAATTTTGCAACTTTCCTTTTCATAAAATTTTGATTCTGAGAAGCAAACCGTCAAAATGACCCTTCTCAATTTCGCCGTGCAAAGATACAATAATTTTTATTAAATTGATTTACAGGCTGTTAATGATTTCCCAACTATTTTTCTAAACCCTTAGAGCCAGGTTTTACAGTTTTAGGGCTAAAGGAAAATGTGAGAAAATTAGCCGAAGACTTCTAATGAAGATTACAGTTTTTCTCCCGCTATAGAAATAAATGAATTAACTTATATACCATACTAAACCTATAATTAAAATTGAAGACCTGGTTCCTGATATTATTTTCGATTTCCTTGTGCTGTAACGCGCAATTTTATGAATTTGAAAAAGAAAACTATTTTTTCGTTAGTACCGGAGTTGATCTCCGGAATGCTGTTTACCGGGGCACAGTAAATTCCCGGGCGTTGGATATAGTATTTGGAATGGGTGCCAGAACGGGGAATTTTCAGGCTGAAGCCTGGTATGAGTCTTTTACAAGAATTAAATACGGAGCCTTTGGTATGAACCTGAATTATGTTTTTCGGCCGGAAAGAAGATGGGTTCCAATGGCAGGGATGGAGCTGGGATTTATAAGAAGACCAAAACATATCCATCCTTCTTTGGCTTTTATTGCACAATTGGATTATAATTTCTCCAGATTTTTTGTTTTCATAAGAGGTCAGGGAAAACTTCGTACCGACCTGGAACATCTTACCAAAGGATCTGTTTATGGAGGAATAGGTTACAAATTCTGAATTCTAATAAGCCTTACCTTTTCACTCCCTGTTTATTGATCCAGCGAATATAAGCCTGCTTGTTGCGGTTGTGCTGAGCTAAATTTTCCGCAAATTTATGATAACCGAAATTTTCAACATCTGCCACGAAAAAGAAGTATTTGTGTTTTTCATAATTTAAAACCGCATCTATAGAAGAAATATCCGGCATCGCAATAGGTCCGGGAGGCAATTCTTTATACAAATATGTATTGTACGGGGAGTCTATGGTAAGATCTTTATATAAAACCCTTTTAATTACGGTGTCAAAATTTTGTGATTTCTTCTTAATCGCAAATATCACAGTAGGATCTGCATCGAGTTTCCAACCATTTTTATACCGGTTCATATAAACCCCGGCAACTTTGGCCCGTTCGTCTACTTTAGCGGTTTCCTTTTGAACTATAGAAGCGATCACTGTAACTTCATTTGGTGTGAGGTTGATTTCTGCAGCTTTACTCAATCGCTCGGGAGTCCAGAATCTGTTGTACTCCTTCAGCATTCTGTCCCGAAATCCTTCAGCTGAAGTATTCCAGAAAAATTCATATTGATTTGGAATATACATCGCCAGAGCGGTTTCAGCATTAAAATTATTCTGTTTCAAAAATGCTTCATCTTTCATCATCTTCAAAATCGAACTGCTGTCTGCCTCAATCTGATTGGATATTCTACCTGCAAGATTTTCCAGGCGTTCCTGATTATTGTAAACAACCCGAACTGGTTTGTTGCCACTTCTTAAAACATTTATAATTTGATTGTTGTTCATGTTCTTATCAAGAATATACTTCCCCGCCTTTACATTTTGTGCATAATCCTTTTTTTGGGCAACTACATCAAATGCAGAAAGATCTTTTAAAAGAGGCTTTAAACTATCCATAACTGTAGCATAGGAAGCTCCTGTAGGAATATATACCGTGCTGGTATCATTTTTAAAACTTGTATTGGGAGAGAAAATGTAATTGTAGATATTATAACTAAAAACACCTAACACAACAAGTCCAAGAATGGCAATAACAATAAGAATTTTTTTAATGTACATTGTTTATTAATTGGTATAAGATCTCATCTTTGAATTTTCCGTTTACCAGGATCCAGTCTTTTTTGATTCCTACCTTCCGGAAATTATTTTTTTCGAATAAATTGATACTCGGCTGATTGTCTGCTGTTACACCTGAATACAACTGGTGAATCCCCAAATGACTGAAACAATAATCGGCGATCAAAGAAAGCGCTTCAGCTCCATAACCCTTACCCCTGTTTGATTCATCAACAATAAGAATTCCAAGTGCTGCCCTTCTATCTTTTGGTTCAAGATCAAAAACATCGATTAACCCAACAGGTTCTTGATCATTACTACAAATCATAAGCCGCAATTGTTTCACTTCATAAATATCCCTGTGTGAGTTCTGAAGATATTTTTTTATTAAATATCGGGAATAAGGAACTTTGGTAGCACTTATCTCCCAAAATTCCTCTGTATTTTCTACCTCGAAAATAAAATCGAGGTCTTCAGGTTCCAGTGCCCTTAGATAAATTTTTTCTCCTTTTAAGGTCAACATTTTATTTCGCCTTTAAAAACATTTTCTGTTGGCCCTGTGAGCCAGATATTATGATAGCCACTTTCAGACTTTTCAAATGAAACTTCCAATTTTCCGCCGGGAGTTTCCAGATAAATGATGGTAGACTTTGTTTTTCCAATGGCATTTACGGCCAGTGCAACTGCAGTTACCCCTGTTCCGCAGGAATAAGTTTCATCCTCTACTCCCCGCTCATAGGTTCTTACCAAAAAGGATTCGGCGCCTGTTTGCTGAACAAAATTCACATTTGTTCCACCATCACTTTCATATTTTTCGGAATAACGGATTTTCGATCCATCCTTTTTTACATCAATATCGCCAACATTATCAGAAAAAATGATTTTGTGGGGTGAACCCGTATCCAGAAAGAGCTCATTTTCATTTAGATCCTCTGCATTAACATCCATCATTTTTAAACTGACCTTTCCATCATTTATAAACGCCTGATGCTGCCCGTCAATAGCATTAAATATAGTTTCAGAACCTATCATCCCAAGATGATTTGCAAATGCGACAATACATCTGCCACCATTTCCGCACATACTGCTTTGATTCCCGTCTGCATTAAAATAAACCATCTTAAAATCCTCATTTTCAACATGGGACGACTCCAGCAAAATCAAACCATCTGCTCCAATTCCAAACCTGCGGTGACATAAATGATGTATGAGATTGGTATTATTTTTGGGGAATATATCTCCCCGGTTATCTATCATTATAAAATCGTTTCCTGTTCCGTGGAATTTGTGAAAGTTAACCATCATAAATTTGAAATTGGTGCTTGTAAAGATACAATAATATGAAGAAATTAACTCTTGAAAAGCACAGGTTCCAGACACAGAAGAAGAGAGATATAAATTAAATACAAACTTAAAATGAAAAAATTCGCGACTTTATTAAGTGTTTCTGTCTTAGGCGGCATTATGACATTGGGTTCATATAAATTATTCGTTGAGGAAGGGGATTTTTTGGATCCTGAAGAACAACGAATTGAAGCTCCCAGCAACCGGGTCCTTCCGGTTTCAAACAATACTGCTATTTATGGCACCAATGCCGATTTTACCGAGGCTGCTGAGAAAACTGTAAATGCGGTTGTTCACGTAAAAAATGTAGCGATTTTTGATCAACCAAGAAGTGTCTGGGAGCAATATTACCGGGGCGGAACTTCAGGAAAAGCAATTCAGGGCGCGGGATCCGGCGTAATTATAACTCCCGATGGCTATATAGTCACCAATAATCATGTGATTAAGGATGCTAATGAAATTGAGGTTACCCTCAACAATAATAAAACATATAAAGCAACAGTTATTGGTACCGACTCCAAAGCCGATATCTCCCTTATTAAAATAGATGCCACCGATCTTGCATATATTCCGTTTGGAAATTCCAATAATATGAAAATTGGGGAATGGGTATTGGCCGTGGGAAATCCTTTTAATTTAACTTCCACCGTTACAGCGGGGATTGTAAGTGCAAAAGCACGGGATTTAAACGCCGGAGATGGATCACCACAATCATTTATTCAAACCGATGCTGCCATTAATCCGGGAAATAGCGGTGGTGCTTTGGTAAATATCAATGGAGAACTTATTGGTATAAATACCGCTATAACCTCTCAAACCGGGAGTTATATAGGATATGGTTTTGCGGTGCCTTCCAACAATGCACGGAAAATCGTGGAAGATCTTATCGAGTTTGGAAATGTACAACAGGGAATTTTAGGAATTCGTGGAGAGGATGTAAGCCCTCCAATTTCACAAAAATTTGAGCTCAATGTTTCTCAGGGCGTTTATGTGCATGATGTAGATTCGGGAAGTGGAGCCGCAGTCTCCGGAATTAAAACAGGAGATGTTATAAGACAAATTGACAATATCGAGGTAAGAAAAATGTCCGATCTTACTGGATATATCAATACAAAAAGACCGGATGATGTGGTTGAGGTAAAAATTATAAGAAACGGAAAAGAGCGCTCGCTGAAAGTTCCCTTAACCAAATATGAAACATATGTAATAAAACCAATAGGACTTGAAGTAGCAAATGCCTCTAAAGCCGAACTTAATAATTTCAAAATACAAAGTGGCGTTAAAATAATAAGGACGCTTTCCAAGGATAAACAATCCCAGGCTTTGGTAGGAATTATTATAACCAGGCTTGATGATCAAAAAGTTTCAGATGTTTCTGATGTAGAAAAGATCTTAAACAAGAAAGATTCATCGGAACCCATAAGTGTAACATTTGTAAATGCTCAGGGCGAAGAACAAACCTATATCTGGAGGTAATTTTTTGAAAAGTATAAAGACCCCCATTGTTTAAAAAACAACGGGGGTCTTTTTTTTATAAAATACTTTACGAAAACGATTGAATTCTATACTTTTGCCGCGTTTTAAAACATGAACCTAAAATATAAAAATGGGATTTAACGAAGTTTACGAAAAGGAACTTGCCTTTCAAGCCGATCGCAGACGTGCATCGGTTGAATTTATTAAAATTGTAAGTGATTTATGGTATGATAAGTCGATTGAACTGGTCCTTTTCAGGAATCAATTGATTAACCTTAATGTAAGTGACATTTTAAACCTTCATGAATATGCAGGTGAATTTGTTCAAAAACCTATTTCCATTTTTGATTCTGTTGAGATCGCCCAGGCTATAAAAAATCTTGACCTCCCTCCTGCCAAACTGGACATTGGAAAATTAACCTACGAGTATCACATTGAGGATGTAGATTACAATAACGCCACCGCTTTTATATCGAAAAAACTCAAAGATGCAAAGGAAAATCAGGAAGTGAAACCCAAGGATGTTGTGCTTTATGGCTTTGGTAGAATTGGCAGATTACTCGCTCGGGAATTGATGACCCGCACGGGAAAAGGGAACCAAATGAGACTAAGAGCCATCGTTACAAGAGGCTCAATAGATGCTAATGTTCTGGAAAAAAGAGCTTCTCTTCTAAAAAATGATTCGGTACATGGAGATTTCTCAGGCACAGTTTCCATAGACGAAGAAAATTCAGCATTGATAATTAATGGAACTACCGTACATATGATCTCCGCGAACAATCCGGAAGAAATAGATTATACAACATACGGCATCAACGATGCACTTGTTATAGACAACACAGGTGCGTTTAGAGATAAGGAAGAATTAAGCAGGCATCTTAAAAGCAATGGTGCTTCCAAAGTTTTATTAACGGCTCCGGGAAAAGGGATTCCAAATATAGTTCACGGGGTAAATCATAAAGAGTATAATCCGGATACCGAGGATATTTTCTCTGCAGCTTCCTGTACCACAAACGCTATAGTTCCTGTGCTTAAAGCCATAGAAGACACCCTTGGAGTAGTTCATGGGCATCTGGAGACTATTCATGCATATACCAATGATCAAAACCTTGTAGACAATATGCACAGCAAATACCGAAGAGGCCGTGCTGCGGGGCTGAATATGGTGATTACGGAGACCGGCGCAGGAAAAGCGATAGCGAAAACTTTGCCCGTTTTTGAAGGCAAACTTAGCTCCAATGCAATACGGGTTCCTGTTCCCAACGGCTCCCTCGCAATACTGAATTTACAGGTAGAGAACCCAACATCTGTCAACGATGTGAATGATATTTTGAAAAAATATGCGCTGGAAGGTGATTTGGTAGAACAAATTAAATATTCCATTGATAATGAACTGGTGTCTACAGATATTGTAGGGTCTTCCCAACCTTCCATTTTTGACAGCAAAGCAACTATTGTTTCAAATAAGGGTGAAAATATTATTTTATATGTGTGGTATGATAATGAATATGGGTACAGCCAGCAAGTTATACGACTTGCAAAATACATTTCCAAAGTAAGACGTTATACCTATTATTAGAACAATCAAATTGCACCTTTTTAATAGTCCGTCATTTGATGGGCTATTTTTTTTCTGAATAATGAAAGATCAAAATTTGGTATTCATAAAATGAAGGGGGATTTCTATGTATCCTACTTTCAAATAATAAACTATTTTTGAAATATAATTTAGATTCATAGCAGAAATACCATTTTTCGGCAATAAGTTTTTTTCCTTTGCGTTTTTAAGTTAATTTAACCCAAAAGCATACCAATGAACAAACCATTAATTTTAAGTATTTTATTACTTGCGTTTAACTTCAGTCTTAATGCCCAGGACTTTAACAGTGGTGAAAGCCCGGTTGAAGAGGAATTCACGAACCTTATCGAGAAGTCAAATGACTACCAGGGTTTTAAAGTGGTGGATTATAATGAACTAATCACCTTAAAGAAAAATACTTCTGAGTTTATTTCCAAATTAAATGACGAGATAACTACCCAACAAAATACTATAGATCAACATCAACAGGAAATTTCAGAATTAAAATCGGAATTGGAAACTACCCGGCAAAATCTTGAAAAAGTAACTGCAGAGAAAGATGCAATTACATTTTTAGGAGTCCCTTTCAGCAAAAGTGGATATATGTCATTAATGTGGGGAATAATTACAGTGCTTATTATCGCTTTGGTGTTTTTTATCTTCAGATTTAAGAAAGGCCATGCTCAAACTTCAGAAGCACGCCGAAATCTATCGGCTACCGAAAAGGAATTTGAAGTTTATCGTACAAAAGCACTTGAAAAGGAACAACGTTTAGGCAGACTTCTTCAGGATGAGCGAAATAAAGCCAGTGACAAATAAGCATCCAGGTATTATTGCGAAACTATTATTATAAAGATATTCGCATCTTTGGAAAATAAATTTTTACAGAAAAATGCGAATAGATATTATTACAGTAGTTCCTGATATATTAACCAGTCCGTTTGAAGTCTCTATTTTAAAAAGAGCGATTGAAAAAGGTTTGGTTGAAATTCACCTGCACAATCTTAGGGATTATGTAACCGACAATTACAAGCAAATTGATGATTATCAATTTGGAGGCGGCGCGGGAATGGTGATGATGATAGAACCTATTGATAAATGCATCTCCGCTTTAAAGTCAGAAAGGAATTATGATGAGATCATTTATATGACACCAGATGGGGAACGTTTTAATCAAAGGATGGCCAATTCCCTCTCTCTAAAGGAAAATATCATCATACTTTGCGGACACTACAAAGGTGTAGACCAAAGGGTTCGGGATCATTTTATAACCAGGGAAATTTCCATTGGAGACTATGTGTTATCCGGCGGCGAGCTTGCAGCAGCCGTGGTTTGTGATTCCATAATACGATTGATCCCCGGGGTATTGGGAAATGAAACTTCTGCTTTAACCGATTCCTTTCAGGATGACCTGCTGGCACCACCTGTATACACAAGGCCAGCCGAATATAAAGGATGGAAGGTTCCTGAGATTTTAACCTCCGGGAATTTTCCGAAAATAGAAACCTGGAGAGAGGAACAATCTTATTTAAGAACAAAAAAGCTGCGCCCGGATCTTCTTGGTGAATATTAAACCCTCAATGAGGTATTAAATAATTTTCTTGCTTGTTTATACCATTAAATTTCATAATTTTGCACTCGTTTCTGAATCAACCTCTGGCGAAATCCGTGAATGTTGGTTTAGACCAGCTATTTAAAATATCAAATTATGGAAGCGTTAATTAAATTCGTTCAAGACGAGTTCGTTACTAAAAAAGATTTTCCTGAATTTTCTGCCGGTGACACCATCACTGTTTACTATGAAATTAAGGAGGGAGCAAAAACCCGTACTCAGTTTTTTAGAGGGGTAGTTATTCAGGTTAAAGGAACAGGAAATTCAAAAACATTTACCATTAGAAAAATAAGTGGTACTGTTGGAGTGGAACGTATATTCCCTGTAAATATGCCAGCCTTACAAAAAGTTGAAATCAATAAGCGTGGTGCTGTAAGAAGAGCACGTATTTATTATTTCAGAGGACTTACAGGTAAAAAAGCCCGTATCAAGGAAGAAAGAAGATAATACTTCATTCCTCAAAAATTTAAAAGCCCCTTTTTGGGGCTTTTTCAATGGATATAATCCAAGTAAAAATATAGTGTTTTCCCCTAAAACACTTCCAAACAGAAATTCAAATCACAAGAAATCAAATACAAGAAACTGGTTATCAAAAAGTTAAAGTCATTGATATATTAATTTTCTTGTTGTAAATTGAAGTGTTCTTAAAACTTTTACGGAATGATACGATGATTTCCGGAGTTTTAATGAATGTAAAGCAATATACTTTACCACGGTTTTTATCTTTTAGAAATGAATCTTTTGCACACAAAAATCATTCAGAGCGATAAAGACCAATTTGATATAATTTGGGTGCGTTTGTAAACAAATTGTATCATGTGAACTAATGCACGTATTAAGTTCTATTAACAGACTTATATAGATTTTAAAAGATCTTGCGGTAAAGCTTTAGTTCATCAGAAGCCATTTCAATATACAATGTATGTTGAAATGGCTTTTTATTTAAATATTTCCCAAAACCATTCCAGTTCCAGGTTCCCAGACTATGATAAAAGATTGAAAAATCTTATCTTCGCGACACAAAGTATTGAGACATTCTTCATACCTTTTATAGCTTTCATCAAATATCAGGACTTATTTTATTAAATGCATGATTTTTAAAATTTTGTCCCTAACAACGTAAAACAAAATACACGATATGACACAGCGATCTAAAATTTATTACACCAAAACTGATGAAGCGCCAATGCTGGCTACTTTTTCTTTTTTACCAATAGTAAGAAGCTTTACAGACACCTCAAATATTGATGTTGAACCCACTGACATTTCTTTAGCTGCAAGAATTCTGGCTAATTTTGCTGATTATCTTCCCAAAGAACAACAAGTTCCTGATGCCTTGAAGATGTTGGGAGACCTTGTTAAAAATCCCGAAGCGAATATCATTAAATTACCGAATATCAGTGCTTCCGAGCCACAATTGGAAGCTGCCATAAAAGAACTTCAGGCAAAAGGATTTGATTTACCAAATTACCCCGGTGAACCTAAAGATGAAAAGGAAAAAGACATCAAAAAAAGGTACGATAAAGTAAAAGGAAGCGCTGTAAACCCTGTATTAAGGGAAGGTAATTCTGACCGAAGGGCACCAAAAGCCGTAAAGAATTACGCAAAAGAAAATCCGCATTCTATGGGCGCCTGGGATCCTAATTCCAAAACCCATGTTTCCACAATGAGCGAAGGAGATTTTTACACAAATGAAAAATCACTCACCCTGGAAGCTGCAGATAGCATCAAAATAGAACTTGAAAGCACTTCAGGAAAAAAGACTTTATTAAAGGAAAATCTGGATCTTTTAAAAGGAGAAATTATCGATGCAACTGTGATGAGCAAAAATTCACTTATCAAATTCCTTGAAGCCCAAATAAAGGATGCCAAAGAAAAGGATGTTCTTTTCTCGTTGCATATGAAAGCCACCATGATGAAGGTTTCAGATCCCATCATTTTTGGACATGCTGTAAAGGTTTATTTCAAAGATATTTTTGAAAAATACGGCCAAACCCTGGAAGAGGCTGGTGTTAATGTAAACAGTGGACTGGGAGATTTATTGAATGCTTTACCAAAATTACCTTCGGAGAAAAGAAAGGAAATTGAAACCGATTTAAAAAACGGTTTCGATAAAGGACCCGATCTTGCCATGGTAGATTCTGATAAAGGAATAACCAATTTACATGTTCCCAGTGATGTAATTATTGATGCTTCTATGCCTGCCATGATAAGAACCTCCGGACAAATGTGGAATGCCAAAGGAAAGCAGCAGGATACCAAAGCGGTAATTCCGGATAGCAGTTATGCCGGGGTTTATGATAAAACAATCGAGTTTTGCAAAAAGAATGGGGCCTTTGATCCCACCACTATGGGTACAGTTCCAAATGTAGGTTTGATGGCTCAAAAGGCTGAAGAATACGGATCACATGATAAAACATTCGAAATTCAGGAAGACGGAGTTGTTCGCGTAATAAATTCAAACGGAAAAATCCTTATTGAACATAAAGTTGAAACAGGGGATATCTGGAGAATGTGCCAAACCAAAGATGCACCTGTACAGGACTGGGTAAACCTAGCAGTAACCAGAGCAAGAACCTCAGGAATGCCAACGATATTTTGGTTGGATGAAAAACGCAGCCATGATGCCGAGATCATTAAAAAAGTAAACTCATATTTAAGTCCGCTCGATACCTCAGGCCTGGACCTTCAGATTATGAACCCGGAAGATGCCACTGAATACACATTAAAACGCGTAAAGGAAGGAAAAGATACCATATCTGTAACCGGAAACGTATTGCGTGATTATTTAACAGACCTATTTCCTATCCTTGAATTGGGAACCAGTGCGAAAATGCTTTCTATAGTGCCACTTATGGCCGGCGGGGGATTATTTGAAACAGGTGCCGGAGGATCTGCCCCAAAACACATTCAGCAGTTTCTTAAGGAAGGTCATTTACGATGGGATTCGTTAGGAGAATTTTTGGCCCTTGCAGTTTCTTTGGAGCATTTAGGCGAAAAACTAAACAATAAAAAAGCCTTGATCCTTTCTGAAACTCTAGACCAGGCTACAGAAGAATTCCTTAGAAACGATAAATCACCTTCGCGTAAGGTAAATGAACTGGACAATAGGGGAAGTCACTTTTACCTGGCACTTTATTGGGCACAAGGTCTTGCTAAACAGGATAAGGATGCCGAATTGAAAAAACACTTTACGGAAATCGCTGAAAAATTGTCTTCCAATGAAGAAAAAATATTAAAGGACCTCATAAATGCCCAAGGGAAACCGGTAGATATTAATGGATATTATTATCCTAAAGAAGATCTTACCAGTAAAGCGATGAGACCAAGCACAACATTAAATGAAATTTTAGGGTATTAAACCACTTTCTAAGAATGAATTTAAGGCCGGGTCTTTCATGATTCCGGTCTTTATTTTTTCTGGCTAAAGGCTGGGGAATATTTTACTTTTGTTGAATCATATTAAGTATATGGATCAATTCAGCAAAATTAAAAATCCTGATCTTATCAATCAGGCTATGGCAAAAAAATAGATTATTTCTCAGCTGCTTATAAATGGAAAAAACTTTGAATGAACTATTCTTAAAATTGGGTTTAGGTTTTTTATAAACCCCCATCTGCCGTATATTTAAACAAAAATTCAAGCTTGAATAAATTTCTTTCCCTGGTGTTCCTATTGTTTTTTTTAGTAACAAATGCTCAGGATAAACTGGTTCTAAATGGTGTGGTAAAAGATGCATCCAGCAATGAAACCCTATACGGCGTAAATATATTACTGCCAACTTTAAATACCGGAACGATAACAAATGAATATGGGTTCTATTCCATTAGACTGCCCAATGGCACACACCAACTTAAAATTTCATATCTGGGTTACCAGGAATTGGTTACAGAAGTTACTATTGAAGAAAACCAAACACTGAATTTTGATTTAACTCCAACTTCCGAATATCTGGATGAAGTTGTATTGACCGAGGATATTGAACGTTTAAATATCAAAAAACCGGAAATGAGTGTCAATAAACTCGATATAAATACAATTCAAAAGCTGCCTGTGGTATTTGGAGAAGTAGATGTTGTAAAATCCTTATTATTACTGCCCGGGGTTTCCAATGCCGGGGAAGGATCTTCCGGATTTAACGTTCGGGGTGGAGCTGTAGATCAAAATTTGATCTTACTGGATGAAGCAACCATTTATAATGCCTCCCATTTATTCGGATTATTTTCGGTTTTTAACCCGGATGCTATCAAGAATTTGAAGCTGTACAAAGGTGGGATTCCTGCCAAATACGGAGGCAGAGTATCTTCTGTTCTGGAAATCTACCAAAAAGACGGAAACAGCAAAAAGTTTGAAGCCAATGGCGGAATAGGTGTTATTTCAAGCCGTTTATTGGCGCAGGGACCTATTATTAAAGATAAAGGTTCTTTTCTTGTAGGTGGAAGAAGCTCCTATGCGCACCTGTTTCTTAAACTTACCGACAATCCAAATTCTGCCTATTTCTATGATTTGAACACTAAATTGAGCTATAGGATTGATAAGAGCAATAGTATTTTATTCTCAGGATACTTTGGCAGGGACGTATTTAACATCAATGAAAGTTTTAAAAACACTTACGGGAATGCCGTTTTTAATTTACGCTGGAATCACGTTTTAACCAATGATATTTTCACCAATCTATCTGTTATCTACAGCGATTATTATTATGGATTAACTCTCGATTTCGTTGAATTTAACTGGAACAGCGGAATAAAAAACCTGAATCTGAAATACGATTTCAATCACTATTTAAATGAAACTATCAATTTTGATTATGGAGTTCATTCTACCTATTATGAATTCAATCCTGGAGAAATCGAACCCAGCACAGAAAGTTCGGGGATAAATAGTTTTAACCTTACCAAAAAATATGCGTTTGAAAATGCGGTCTATTTTTCTGTAGAACATAAAATATCAGAAAACTTCTCGGCTGTATACGGCCTTAGGTACAGTACATTTCTTAGGTTAGGACAAAAGGAACTCAATTTATATGAAAATGATCAGGCCGTTATCTTCAATGAGGATTTTGGCATCTACGAAGAAGCCAATCCAATTGGCAGCAAGGAGCTTTCCAAAAACAGTATAGAGCGATCCTTTGGGAACCTGGAACCAAGATTGGCACTGGCGTATAGCTTTAACGATTTCCAGTCGGTGAAAGCCAGTTACAACAGAATGAGCCAGTATTTACATCTCATCACTAACACCAGCTCCCCTACTCCTTTAGATATTTGGGCTCCCAGCGGGAAATACATCAAACCTCAGTTATTGGATCAGGTTGCCCTGGGATATTTTCAAAATTTCAATAATGAAAAATATTCATTGGAGCTGGAGGGATTTTATAAGTTCATTAAAAAGCGATTGGATTATATAGACGGCGCGAATTTAGTTGCCAATAATGCCATTGAACAGGCTATTCTTCCTGGTACTGCCCGTGCATATGGTTTGGAATTATTGCTTCGGAAAAATACAGGTCGGTTTACAGGATGGCTGGCTTATACCCTGTCCAGATCTGAACAAAGAACTCCGGGAAGAACTCCAGAGGAATCTGGGTTAAATAACGGCAACTGGTATAGTACAGGATATGATAAACCACATGATATTTCATTTACTGGAAGCTATGAGATTTCTGAAAAATGGCAAATAAATACCAATTTCGTATATCAAACAGGGCTGCCTACAACCTATCCCACAGGCCAATATAGATTTGAAAATTTAAACATTCCAGTATATTCTCCAAGAAATAGCAATAGGTTGCCGGCATACCATCGGTTAGATATTTCAGCGACTTATATACCCAAAAGGAAAACCAAAAATTTCGAATCCTCATGGAATTTCGGCATCTACAATGTGTACAATAGGATGAATGCTGTGTCATTAAGTTTCAGAAAGAATGAAGATTCAGGAAATAATGAGGCCGTAAGATTGTCATTGTTCGGAATAATTCCCTCGGTCACTTATAATTTTAAATTTTAAAGCTATGCCAAATTTAAAAATCCCTATGCTACTGTTAATTCTCCTTGGAATCTATTCCTGTGAAGAAGTAGTAGATGTAGACCTGGAAGAATCTGAACCAAGGTTGGTAGTGGAAGCATCTATCCTTTGGAAAAAAGAGTCCACAGGAAATTTTCAAATAATCCGGTTAACCACAACAGCTCCATTTTTTGCTGATTCCACTCCACCGGCAGAAGGAGCCGAAGTTTCAGTAAAATCTGAAAATGGAATTCTTTATGTTTTTGAGGAACTGGAACCTGGGTTTTACATTAATGATGTTTTTGAACCTGAACTTAACAGGTCCTATAATTTGGAAATAATTTATAACGACGAAGTTTATACCGCAACTGAATCTTTGATGCCAGTAAGTTCCCTGGAATATGTGGAACAGTCAACAGGTGGAGGATTTGGAGGGGAGGATATAGAATTGAGGGCTTATTATAATGACCCTCCGGATGTTAAGAATTATTACTTCTTTAGATTTTTATTTGAGGATCTTTCTATTCAAATCTCGGAGGATGAATTCACCGATGGAAATTTAACTTTTGCATATTTTTCAAATGAAAATCTGGTTCCTGGAGAAGATGTTGAATTCGAAATCCAGGGAAGCTCAAAAAGATTCTATGAGTATATGTTCATATTACGATCACAAGCCGGCACAAATGGTGGAGGCCCTTTTCAAACCCAACCTACAACTGTTAGGGGAAACATTATAAATACAACCAATTCTGAAAATTTCGCATTTGGATATTTCCGGTTATCAGAAACCGATTTCCTATCTTATACAATTCAGTAAAACTGTCTTTTTATACATTTTATCCTAACTTTTAATTTCTGAAACTCAAAAAATGAAACATACTAATAAAGAATTGCTGGGAAAAGGATTGAGATACCTTGCCGGAGCGCTCCCCTTGATAATAATAGGACCTTCAGTGTTATATACCGCCTTTAACAACCGGGAGCATCCATTATACATTGCGGTTCTTATTTTAGGGCTTCTGGCGTGTGCAGGGGCTATCTTTTTAATGTTCAAAGGAATTGGCACCTTGATGAAATCATTATTTGACTGATCACTGAAATAATGCTTCAAATTAAGCTTTTGCACTTCATATAATTGCGGTAAAACGAATTCATTCTTTTTAAAATTAAGTCAAAAAAAAATCCCCATTTTTCAATGAGGATTTTTTTTGAGCGGGAGACCGGGTTCGAACCGGCGACATTCAGCTTGGAAGGCTGACGCTCTACCAACTGAGCTACTCCCGCAAGGACACTGCAAATATAACCGTTAAATTTTTTAACTTCCAAAAAAATTATAGCTTTTTTAAAAAATGATAGCCCTTGATCACATAACCATGATTCATATAAAATTTGTGCGATTTAAAATTTTGCACGTAACTATTTAGTTCTGAAGTCTCACAGCCTTTTTTTCTGGAATAATCAAAGATGAATTCGAATATTAGTTTCCCAAATCCACGATTCTGATATTCAGATTTAATAAAAACATGGTCCGGTTCACAGGATTTTCCGGCGTAATGACGTGTCATAAACCAAAGTCCGAAAACACCTATTAACTCTGCCCCTAAATACACCCCAAAACACTCATAATTTTGATCAAACATCTCCAAAAAACGAGCTTTAAGCAGTGCTTCATCTGTTTGAAAATCACCAAGTTCCATCACAAATGGTAGTACCAGATTTAGGTCTTTTTTTAAAATCTTGTTAAATGCCAATTCCATCCTAGGGTTTTCTGCGAAAATAGTCATAATTTTAGCTATTCAAATAATTTATAATTAACACACCTGTTACAAGCGTATAATTAAAATTTGATTTGCAAAAAGACTGATTCAAATGCACAGTAAACAGGTCAATAATAAAATAAAAATTACTATGAAATGAGCATAACGGAAACAAAATACAAACACCGATGAAGATATGCGAATTACATACGACCAATTAAAAACAATAAAAAATTACTTATGAAAGTTAAATCCGGAAAAGCCCAAGACCTTATAGATACTAAATTTTTAGAAGATCGCAGAATATTTTTATGGGGCGAAGTGGACAGTAAAACGGCAAAACATGTTGTAGAGCATTTATTATACTTAGATTCTGAATCGGATAAGGAAATCCAGTTTTTCATAAATAGCCCGGGAGGTTTTGTAACCGACGGTTTTGCTATGTATGACACCATGGTTTCTTTGAAAAGCCCGGTTTCAACTATTTGTTCCGGCCTGGCAGCATCTATGGGCTCTATTCTTCTTTCAGGAGGAACCAAAGGACGAAGGTTTATTCAACCTATGGCAAAAGTGATGATTCATCAGCCAAGTGGAGGAGCACGAGGACAGGCTTCCAATATTGAAATTCAGGCAGCCGAAATTTTAAAGATCAGGGATTTAAGCGCTAAAATACTTGCGGAAAATTGTGGACAGAGCATCGAGAAAGTTTTAAAAGACTTCAACCGGGATTATTGGATGGATGCAGAAGAATCCATAAAATATGGAATTGTGGATGGCATTTTTAAAAATTAAAAACTGATGAGTCGGGAAATCAAACATAAAGAAAATTCCAACAGGGGAATGATCTACATGGAAGATGAATCTGGCATTACTTCAGAACTCACTTATACAAAAAAGGATAAAGGGATTTTAATCATTGACTATACTCAAACCAGAAAATCATTGGAAGGAAGAGGATTGGCATCCATTCTTGTTAAATACAGCGTGGAATTTGCCCGTAAAAACAATTATAAGATCGATCCTTTGTGTCCTTTTGCCGAAGTTCAATTCGATTTAAACAGGGATTTTCGGGATGTGCTGGTTAAATAAAATTCAATTTTAAATTGAGCAGCGCTGTAAAGATCCGAAGGATACCGGCTTCTGAAACCTACGCGGTTCGTCAACCGGTTTTACGCCCTGGTAGACCTTTGTTGGAATGCATTTTTGAAGGAGATTTATCCCCGGAAACCTTGCATCTTGGATACTTTTTTGATGAAGATTTAAAAGGAGTTGCTAGTTTTATGAAAAAGCAAAATCCTATGTTTTTTCAGCCATTTCAATACCAATTAAGAGGAATGGCTGTTTTACCAAATTTTAAAGGTAAAGGCATAGGTGCTGCCTTATTAAAAGCAGGGGAAGCGGAACTACAAAAACTTGATGCTTCCGTATTTTTATGGTTTAATGCCCGTAATTATGCCGTCGGTTTTTATAAAAAATTTGGATATCAAACCAAAGGAACAGAATTTGAGGTTCCTGGAGTATGCCCCCATATTGTAATGTTTCAGCAACTAGGTGAAGAAGAAATTATTGATCATGAAACTTTCATTCCTCATAAATAGATGGATCCTTATATCAGGACTAATTTTTCTGATAATATCGGTATGTGGATGCAGGATGGAAAGTAAGGAAGAGCAGGATTTTTCAGAAGATCTAAGAAACGGAATTGTGATCTCCATGGGTTCTTCCAAGGAACTCGAACCAATACTTTATGATGCAACAAATGTTCGGTTATTCAATAAAGATTCGGTGACCGCATTTTATCTTGCGCGCGACTTCAAGCCGGCCTGGACCCATATCAATTTCAGAAATTCACTTATTGACACCTTAAAATCTGCTCATTCTCAAGGTCTCTACTTCAAGGATTACCATGGAGAAGAACTGGAGAAACGACTTCTGCAAGTAGCCAACCTTGATGAAAAGCAGTTGAGTGAATTGGATATGTTACTTACAGATGCTTTTTTTAAATTCATGGATCATTTATATAATGGGAAAGTTGATCCTAAAAGTTTGCATAGAATATGGGATGTTCCCAAAAAACAGCCTGACAAACTAAAACTTCTGGAAGAGGCTGTAAAAGAAAACAACCTCGAACTTGCTCTAAGCCAATTAAGGCCGGTTCATCCTGTATATAAAGGCTTAATAGCTGCCGAGAAAGAATACCGGGGGCTTAAAGAAGATGCTGAAAATCTTAAGAAGATTAAGCAAGGAGCGATGATAAAACCCGGAAAGCAGGATCAACGTCTGCAGGAAATTCAATTCCGACTTTTACATCTGGGCTATTTAAATTCCCTTAAAATAGGCGGCTCGCTCTACGATACTGAAACAGTTGATGCAATAAAACAAATCCAGAAAGATAATGGGCTTTTGGCAGATGGAATAATTGGGAATAAAACCATTGACCTTCTCAATAAAGGCTATGACGATCGTTATGACCAAATCCTGGTCAATCTCGAAAGATGGAGATGGTTTCCGCGGGACTTGGGGTCGCATTATATTCTCGTTAATATCGCCAATTTCAGGCTTCAGGTTGTAAGAGAAAAGGATACTATTAGCACCCATAAAACCATAGTTGGCAGAGTGTCCCGGAAAACACCAATATTTTCAGAAGAAATCGATCATCTTATATTTAATCCCAGTTGGGCAATTCCCCCAACGATCAAGAATGTAGATGTGATCCCCGGAATTCGAAAAAATCCAAATTACCTAAGAAACAAAAACATCCAGGTTTATAATAGTAGAGGAGAGAAACTGGATCCTTCAACAATAGACTGGACGAAAAATGAAGTAAGATCTTTTAGCTACAGGCAACCACCGGGAAGCTCTAATCCCCTGGGAAGAGTGAAAATCATGTTTCCCAACAGGTATTTGGTATATCTTCATGACACTCCATCTCAATCCATATTCGACCAGAATTCAAGAGCACAAAGTTCAGGTTGCGTGCGGGTAGAAAATGCCATTTATTTGTCTAAATACCTACTGCAGGACCAGCCCAATTATACTTCAGAAGTAATAGATTCCATTATTAAAAGGGGGAGCATCAAAAGGATTGATATGAAACAAAAGGTTAATATCCATCATTTTTACTGGACGGCATGGCGGGAAACTGGAGAAACAATTTTTACAGACGATATTTATAATTATGACGATGCTATTCTAAACGCCTTAAGAAAGGCATCCTAAGCCTTGATCATTTCAGATTTTTCAGCATAATTCTTATCGGAAGAATGAATGTATAAAACCGATTTATCTTTAATCACATCGATAATTTCCTGGGTTAATCCGGTTGGTAAAGCAGGGCAGCCGTAACTTCTCCCCAACCTTCCTACATTGCTAATAAATTCTGGGTTTGCATATTTTGCTCCGTGAACTACAACATAGCGATCACGCGCATTGGAATTAAACTTCTCCTCCATACCATCAATGAACATAGAATACCCGTTTCCACCGTAATAAGTTTCGGCGGTCACAAAAAATCCCAGTGAGCTTTGTAAAGAATTTACAGTATTGGAAAATTTGGTAGCAAACTCCCCACCGGTATTTTTACCGTGAGCAACAAGGTTATGAAAAAGCACTTTATTATTTTTCATATCAAGAACCCACATTCTTTTTTTGGTAGAAGAAAGACTAAAATCTATAATAGTAAGAATTTCTTTTTCGAAAAGTTTTTTATCTGAAAGTTTATAATATCCCATCATTCCGTTTTTAAAACTTTTAAGGTTGGGAACGTTGGGGTTATTTTCCACAAAAACATCATACAATTGATTGATTTCCACATCAAGTGTACTATTTTCTTTTGTAGTTTTAAGAAGGGTTTCCGTTATTACCGGAATTTCAGAATTGTTATGACCGTCTGTGGTAGTGTAGGCAAAAGAGGCAGTTAAAACGGCAATCACGGTTAAAATCTTATAGGTCATATTTGGGAAAAAATTTAATTATTTGTTAATTAACTGCAAAGAGGATACCAACTTACAAAAAATTAATTTCACACTGACCCCTGATTAAAAACAAATTCATTTTAAATCCACTATGGATGTTAAATATTAGAAATCAGGGATTTAAATAAAAAGTTCTTTCAGCTAACCTAATAAGAACGAGCATAATTTTATTTTATTTCTTTAATTAGATGAAAATTTCAGGAATTTGTAATGCAAAATATTTTTTAACAATTTTAAGTTTCCATAATAATTTGGACCGAAAGGAATGGAAGAAAAAAGAGCAGCTTTCAAAAGCTATGAAAAATGGCTATTGACAAAAGAATTATCAAGGTTATTAATTACTGCAAATTATAGTTTATATATTTACAGCTTATAAAAATATTGATATGGATAAGAAAGTGATATTATTGATTTTAGATGGATGGGGAATCACTCAGGACCCAAAAGTTTCTGCGATTGCACAGGCCAATACTCCTTATTTTGATTATTTGATGAAAACCTATCCCAACGCCCAACTTCTTACCCATGGTAAAAATGTTGGTTTGCCAGATGGACAGATGGGAAATAGTGAAGTTGGACATATGAATCTGGGTGCGGGCCGTATAGTTTACCAGGATTTGGCAAAAATAAATATGGCTGTAGAGAATAACAGCCTAATCAATGAACCTATCCTGGAACAAGCATTTAATTATGCGGTTCAAAACAATAAACCCATCCACTTTATGGGACTACTAAGCGATGGTGGCGTGCACTCGCACATCGATCATTTAAAAGGTTTATTAACCGCTGCATCCGAATTTGGGGTAAAAGAGAAATATGTTCATGCCTTTACAGATGGTCGGGATGTTGATCCAAATTCCGGTAAAGGATTTGTTGCAGAATTAGAGGAACATTTAAATAAAACCGGAAGCAAATTAGCCAGTGTTATAGGTAGGTATTTTGCAATGGATCGTGATAAGCGCTGGGAACGTATACAAAAAGCGTATGATTTGATAGTTTCAGGAAAAGGTAAAAAAACCCAAAATGCGCTGGAAGCTATTCAGGAAAGTTACGATAATAAGGCAACCGATGAATTTATAGAACCTATTGTACTCACCAAAGAGGATGGAACCCCGGTTGCTACCTTAAAAAATGATGAAGTGGTGATCTTTTTTAATTTTAGAACCGATCGCGGAAGACAACTTACCCAGGTACTTACTCAGGAAGATTTGCCGGAATTCAACATGAAAAAGCTGCCCTTATATTTTGTAACACTTACAAAATATGATGACACGTTCACAAATATCAATACTGTTTTCAAAAAAGATAATATAAAAACCACTTTAGGAGAGGTATTGGAATATATGGGGAAAACCCAAATTAGAATTGCGGAAACAGAAAAATATCCACACGTAACCTTTTTCTTTTCAGGCGGAAGGGAAAAGCCATTTAAAGGTGAAAAACGAATCATGTGCAGTTCTCCCAAAGTAGCAACTTATGACATGCAACCTGAAATGAGCGCTAATGAAATCGTGGAGAAGATCGTTCCGGAAATAAAATCACAGGCGGCCGATTTTATTTGTCTGAATTTTGCCAATCCGGATATGGTAGGCCATACAGGAGATTTCCAGGCCGCAGTCAAGGCTGTGGAAGCGGTAGATAAGTGCACCAAGGAGGTTGTGGAAGCGGCAATTGAAAATGATTATAGCGTATTGGTTATTGCCGATCACGGAAATAGTGAAATGATGATAAACCCGGATGGGTCTGCCAATACTGCCCACACAACAAACCCGGTTCCCCTTATATTGGTAGACAAGGATGTGAAATCTATCCAAAGCGGTAACTTAGGAGACGTTGCACCGACTATTTTAAAACTGATGGGAATTACCAAACCCGAACTAATGACACAACATCCATTAATTTAAAAATGAAATGAAAATGAGTTTATACCTTCTAATCCTGGCTTTTATCACCTCTTGTGGAAACATCAATGACACCGCCAAAACCGATGAAATGAAATCTGAAAAAGTTTTGGTTCTGTCTGAAATTGAAGATGACTTTGAAAATCAAACAATGTTGATTGGAAAATTCATCAAGGAGGATCTTCAACAAGCTCCGTATGCCCGATGGTTTAACGATGGATACACCAATTTCAATCCTTCCGAAGAAGCCATGGAAACTATCAAAAATAACATTTCAGAATATGAAATAATGGCATTTATGGGAACCTGGTGTGTAGACAGCCGAAGGGAAGTTCCCAAACTATATAAGATTCTGGACGAAGCAGGTTATGATCTTTCAAAACTTACATTTATAGGTGTCGACAGAAATAAAGTAACTCCGGAGAAAACCGAGGCTGACTGGGATCTTCACCGGGTACCTACCTTGATTTTCATGAAAGATGGCAAGGAAGTCAATCGTTTTGTCGAATATCCAAGAGCTTCCATTGAAGAAGACATTGCTAACATAGTTAGTGGACAGGAATATAATAATTCGTATATTAATTAATTCTATTCACTTAAAAATCAAAGCTCTAAAAATAGTGTAACAGCATTTTTCTTGTTAATTTTGAATTTATGTCTAAACATTTGACAATTGCAGTAGATTTTGACGGAACAATTGTAGAAAACCGGTTTCCAAACATTGGTAAACCTATTTTATTTGCTCTGGAAACATTGAAAAAATTGCAGGAAGAAGGCCATCAGTTGATTTTATGGACCTATAGATCCGGAAATGAATTACAGGAAGCTGTAGCTTTTTGTAATTCGAAGGGAATCTATTTCTACTCGGTGAACAAAAGTTATCCGGAGGAAGAATTTGATCATTCCATCAGCAGGAAAATTCAGGCAGACATTTTTATAGACGATAGAAATATTGGAGGATTGCTAGGTTGGGGAGAAGTTTATCTTAAGTTGAGCAAAGAATCTCTAGACAAAGAAAAAAAAATCCTTCAGAACAAAAAATCAAAAAAGAGCATATTAGGCTTGTTTAAATCTAAATTATGATAATTACCAAAACAAGGGAAGAAATAGAATTGATGCGGGAAAGCGCTTTGGTGGTTTCCAGAACCCTTGGCATGATCGCTTCAGAAATAAAACCAGGAGTCACAACCCTTCAGCTGGATAAAATGGCGGAAGAGTTTATACGGGAACAAGGAGCAATTCCCGGTTTTTTAGGATTATATGATTTCCCAAATTCGCTTTGCATGAGTCCAAATGCACAGGTTGTCCACGGTATCCCAAACAACACTCCCCTGGCTGAGGGCGACATTATCTCCATAGATTGCGGAGCCCTTAAAAATGGATTTTACGGAGATCATGCTTATACCTTTGGAATAGGAGAAATTCCCGAAGACACGAAAAAACTATTACAAATAACCAAAGAATCACTTTATATAGGTATAGAAGAATTTCGAATTGGCAACCGGGTTGGTGATGTTGGGTTTGCTATTCAAAAATATTGTGAAGCTCATGGATATGGAGTTGTTCGTGAACTGGTAGGTCATGGCCTGGGAAAAACTATGCACGAGGATCCTGAAATGCCAAATTATGGAAAACGCGGACGTGGAAAGAAATTTATTGAAGGAATGGTTGTCGCAATTGAACCTATGATAAATTTAGGAACAAAAAACATCAAACAGCTTAAAGATGGCTGGACAATACTTACGGCAGACAACAAGCCAAGTGCTCATTTCGAACATGATGTGGCGCTAATAGATGGAAAACCTGAGTTGCTTTCCACCTTTAAATATATCTATGAAGCATTGGGTATTGAAAGTACCGAAGAAGATAAATTCAGGGCTAAAGTATATGATTAAGAACTATCGTCAGGAGCAGTGGAAAACCTTGCATAAGGACATCTGGCAGGACAGATTTTTATATAAGGTATCGAGTTATGGCCGTATTCTAAGCTTTGTGAAGAAAACCGAAGGGGAATTACTCAAAGGCGGAAAAACAGCGGGTTACCTGTCTTTTGTGGTCAATTTAAAAAACGGCAAAAAGAAAAATTATTATTTCCATAGGGTCATAGCTGAATTATTTGTGAAAAAAGCAGAGGATGCAGATTTTGTAATTCACAAGAATTACAAAAAACATGAGAATGAGGCAAATAATCTTGCATGGGCTACTAAAGCGGAATGGGTGCAACACCAATTTGGCAATCCCAGCGTCCAGGAAAATAAGCTCAAGCGAAAATTGCGAACAGTAACCACCTATTCCAAATTATCCTATTCCCAGGCAGTAATCCTTAAAAAGAAACTACTTGATCCCAACCGTAAAACCAGGATCAGGATTTTAGCCAAACAATTTGGGGTTTCAGAAATGCAATTGTACAGGATCAAGTCCGGTGAAAACTGGGGTGATATCAAAGTATGATAAAACAGCTTTTTAAACTCACTTTAAACTCACTTCCACGTCCCCTTCTAATAAGATTGAGTTATTTGGCGAAACCGGTTCTTGAGTTCGCCTTAAAAGGATCAACCTATGTAGATCCTATTGATGGGAAAAGTTTCAGGAAATTTCTACCCTATGGGTATGAAAATCAGCGGGAAAATGTGCTCTCCCCTTCTACTCTTTCTTTGGAACGCCACCGGGTTTTATGGCTGTACCTTAAAAATGAAACAGATTTTTTTTCCAAAAAGCTGAAGGTTTTACATTTTGCTCCGGAACAGGCATTTTATAAAAGATTCCGGAAACTACCCAATTTAGATTATACCACCACCGATTTAAATTCCCCGCTCGCAGATGTAAAAGCAGATATTTGTGATTTGCCTTTTGAAGATAACACCTACGAATTCATCCTGTGTAACCACGTTTTGGAACACATTCCGGATGACACAAAGGCGATGCAGGAAATTTACAGGATTCTTAAGCCCGGAGGTACAGCCATTTTACAAATTCCCCAGGATTTGAACAGGGATTTTACATTTCAGGATGACAGCATAACTTCACAAAAGGAACGGGCAAAAATATTTGGCCAATATGATCACGTTAGGGTTTACGGTAAAGATTTTTTTCAGAAATTAAGAGCTATAGGTTTCGAGGTAGAAGAAGTAAATTACAGCTCCGGTTTAACTTCGGCCGAGATCAACAAATACCGCCTTGCTAAAGGGGAAATTATTCCCGTTTGCACCAAACCGTCATTCAACGTTTAAGGCGTCCTTAAATCCCTGTGAAGTGTAAACTTTCGCATCTTCATCAGCTTCTGTATAAATAAAGTATACATCCACATCTTCCAGGTTCCTCAACATTTCTTTGGATTTTTCAAAACCCATTGCCATAAAGGCGGTAGCATATCCATCGGCCAACGCACAATTCTCTGCCAAAACAGAAACACTCAGTAAATTGCTTTTTTCAGGTTTACCGCTTAACGGGTTTATAGTATGCACAAAACGCTCTTTGGTACTGCTGTCTATCCTGAATTTTCTATAATTTCCCGATGTGGCCATCGCCCTGTTATTGAGCTTTAAAGTAGCCTGAAAAATCCTGTTTCCCTCGGTTTGCTGAGGATCATCTATGGCAACTACCCATGGTTGTTGTCTACCCTGATTGATCCCTTTCGCAACAAGTTCCCCTCCCAGTTCAATTAAATAATCTTCTACATTTTTACTGTTTAGAAAGCGGGCAATTACATCTACGGTAAATCCTTTTGCGATGGCATTAAAATCAATATAGATTCCGGGGTGTTGCTTTTTAAGTATATTATCTGAAGTTAGTTCCAGTTTATTAAAACCAACATACTGCATGATGGAATCGATTTCTGAAATGCTTAATGAATCCAGGTTTTTATCGGGTCCAAATCCATATGCATTTACAAGATTACCAACTGTAGGGTCAAAATATCCATCACTTTGCTTGTATATTTTTTCTGAATACTGAAAAACCTCTCTGAAATTCCCGTCAACCTTTATTCCGGTTTCCCCTGAATTGATCTTTGAGATATCCGAATCCACCTGGTAGGTGCTCATAGACTTATTTATGACACTAAATATAGAATCTAAACTCTTTTCCAAATCCAATTCTTCAGGATGAAAGAATTTAAGCTGATAGGTGGTTCCCAGGGCGGTTCCTGTATAGACTTGTTCATTGGCTCCCTCTTTTTCACATCCGGTAAAAGCAAATGCTAAACAGCCGATAACAACAAATAACCAACTTTTAAATCTTTTGTAATCCATCATAATTCACGATATAATCTTCATCCTTTGTAATTGGCAACTCATAATCTTTGGAATTGGCGAGGCCCACGCCGGCATAAAAGGTCCTGGCGTTGAATTTAAGTGCGTGTTCTTTGATACCTTCCATAAATATTTGGTCGAATTTTTTAGGATCATCGGGATAAAGAATTGCCCTTACCACTACAAAATGTAGCTTCTTATCTTTTAATGCAACAAATTGCGGATTGGATTTTAAATCACTTTTGATTCCCAGAAATTCATATCCCTGATCCTCGAGATCCTTCCCAACGATATTCATCGCGAGGTTGTGAAGCTCCTGTTTGTTTAGTTCATCTTTCATAGCAGGCACTAAAATACAAATATTACAGCAGTGTTAATCCCTCATTGAGGGTTCAATTCCCCGAGGCCTGCCCGAAATGAATTTCATTCGGGCGGGTTGGCCTCGAATTTTTTAAAGTATTCCCCTCATGGACTTGTGCCGAGGTATTTGATTTAGAGGTTGTATTAATATAAATGGACCTACTGAAAATTCAGCAGGTCCATTTATAGCTCTGTATAATTTATATTTTATCCTCCAAAATCATCAAATCTTACATTTTCCGGTGGCACTCCATAATCGTCTGTCATTTGTTGCACAGCTTTATTCATAAGCGGAGGTCCACAGAAGTAATATTCAATATCTTCAGGCTCGTCGTGAAATTTCAAATAGTTATCAATTACCACCTGGTGAATGAACCCTACAAAACCATCCCCTTCATCATCGATATCTTTTTTAACCTTCCAGTTATCCTCTTCCATAGGTTCAGATAAGGCCAAATAGAATTTAAAGTTAGGGAAATCCCTTTCCAAAGCTCTGAAATGTTCTGTATAGAACAATTCCCTTTTAGAACGTCCACCATACCAGAAAGTAACCTTTCTTCCGGTTTTCAAAGTACGGAAAAGATGATATAAATGTGAACGCATTGGAGCCATTCCGGCACCACCACCTACATATAACATTTCTGAATCGCTTTCATTGATGAAGAATTCTCCATAAGGCCCTGAAATAACCACTTTATCATTTTCCTTTCTGGAAAAAATGTAAGAAGAAGCAATTCCGGGATTCACATCCATCCATCCGTTTGCAGCTCTGTCAAAAGGAGGTGTTGCGATACGCACATTCAACATGATCTTTCTTCCTTCAGCCGGGTACGAGGCCATTGAGTATGCGCGTTCAACCGTTTCCTTATTTTTCATGACCAACGGCCATAATTTGAATTTATCCCATTCCTCCTTGAATTTTTCAGGATCTCCGGAATGCTCTTCAGGATGGGCTTCGATGTCCATATCCTTAAACTGGACCTCACATGAAGGAATTTCAATTTGAATATATCCTCCTGCCTTATAATCCATATCTTCAGGGATTTCAACAACAAATTCCTTGATAAAAGAGGCAACGTTGTAATTACTTACTACTGTAGCTTCCCACTTCTTAATTCCAAAAACCTCTTCGGGGATCTGGATTTTCATATCCTGTTTTACCTTTACCTGGCAACCAAGCCGCCAACCGTTGGCGATTTCTTTCCTTGTAAAGTTTGGCTCCTCAATTGGCAGAATTGCACCACCACCTTCAGAGACTATACATTTACATTGTAAGCAGGTACCTCCCCCACCACAGGCAGAAGGCAGGAATAACTTGTTTTCACTTAAAGTTGAAAGCAATGTACCACCGGAACCAACCTCGAGATCTTTTTCGCCGTTTATTTTTATTGTAACCGGTCCGGAAGGAACTAATTTTGCTTTGGCCCACAGTAACACGGAAACCAGTAATAAAATTAATACCAGGAATATAATTACACTTGCGATTATAACTGTCATTATTTCTTTTTTTTATTAAATTTTGATACCCATAAAGCTCATAAAACCTATTGCCATTAACCCACAAATAATGAAGGTAATCCCTAATCCCTTTAATGGACCGGGAACATTGGAATATGCGATTTTCTCACGAATAGCTGCTATTGCCAAAATGGCCAGGAACCATCCCACTCCACTACCTAAGCCATAAGTGATCGCTTCGCTTACTGCGCCAAAAGCTTTTTGCTGCATAAAAAGTGATCCACCAAGAATGGCACAGTTCACAGCGATAAGTGGAAGAAAAATACCAAGTGCGCCATATAATGCAGGGGCAAATTTTTCAACAATCATTTCTACCAATTGAACCATTGATGCTATTACTGCAATAAACATAATAAAACTAAGAAAACTTAGATCTATAGTTGCATACTCGGGACTTAACCATTTCAAGGCTCCGGGTGCAAGCAAATACTCATTTAACAAAAAGTTAATGGGTACGGTAATCCCTAGAACAAATATTACCGCAGCTCCTAAACCAACAGCTGTTTTCACCGTTTTTGATACCGCCAAATAGGAACACATTCCCAGGAAGTAAGCAAAAATCATATTTTCTATGAAAATACTTCTTACAAATAAATTTACATATTCCATAATTCTAATTTTGCTGTTGAAATTTAGTTTTGTTCGATTAACTTACGGTTCCTTGCACGTTGCACCCATATAAGGATACCTACAATAATAAGCGCCATAGGGGATAACAACATCAAACCGTTATTTTCATATCCAAAGGAGTATAGTCCGGTAGATTCTGCCATAGTAGCAGCTTTGTGACCCAACACTTCAAAACCAAATAATTTACCAGATCCCAGCAATTCCCTAAAGAAAGCGACTATGATCAATATTACTCCGTATCCTGCAGCATTACCAATTCCATCAAGGAAAGATTTATAAACCCCGTTACCCAAAGCAAACGCCTCGAGACGTCCCATTATAATACAGTTGGTTATAATAAGGCCCACAAATACCGATAATTGCTTACTCACATCATACGCATAAGCTTTTAAAACCTGATCCACCAAAATAACCAGGGAAGCAACAATTATTAGCTGAACAATGATCCGTATCCTGTTTGGTATAAGATCTCTTAAAAGGGACACTATCATATTTGAAAACGCCATTACAGCAGTTACCGCTATTGCCATTACAATAGCCGGCTCCAATTGAACCGTAATAGCCAATGCCGAACAAATACCCAGTACCTGAACGGTAATAGGATTGTTATCATCAAGCGGATCTGACAATAATTTTCTGTTATTTTTAGATAGAAAATGTTCCCTCTCTGCCGTATTGGATAGGAATAAGACCATTTCTTTCTTTTTAGCCTCCTTTTCTGCAGAAGTTGCTATTATCTCTTTAGCCATAATTATTGAATTGCTACTTTAATTTCCTGTTGTTTCTTGAAGTAAGGCAAGTAATGTTGAAGTCTTTCTGATATCATATCAGAAACCCCATCTCCGGTTATTGTTGCACCAGAAATTGCATCTACTTTAAAATCGGCCTTATCTGTTGGATCCGGACTTCCTTTAACTACTGAAACTCCCATCAGGTTGCCATTTTCATCAAATATCTTCTCATCTGTAAATCGCTCACTGAACCATCCCTGAGTGATTTCAGCACCTAAACCAGGGGTTTCAGCCTTATGGTCAAAAACAGCTCCTTTTATGGTATTCACATCATCTTTAAGGGCAACATAACCCCAGATTGCATCCCATAAACCTTGCCCTCTAAGAGGAACGATGTAGTATTTCTCTCCTTCAATATCAGCAAGATACAAAGGGAATACCTGCTCCTGGGCTGGCTTTTTCAATTCCTTTCCCAGGTCTACCGTAAAGGCATCTGCTTTTTCATTAACACTACCATCAGGATTCAGTGCGATCGTTTCGGTAATGTACTGATTGTATAATGCTTCAGATCCAGCCCGGTCAACTTCAATGCCCACAGTTGCAAGGATATTCTGCATTTTCTCCTGACGAACATTTTCATTTTGTAATGGCTGTAATGAAGTAGCTGCAAAAGCGAGTACACTTCCAACTACCACAACCATTATAATAGCAAACATAAAGGTATACCCGTTGCTATTTGTTTTATTTACTGCTTTCTCTTCCATAACTAAACTGCTGTTTTAATTTGTGTGGCTCCAGATAACCGTTTCTTTCTGCGTTTCACATTGGCCTGGATCACATAATGATCTATAACCGGTGCAAATACATTCATCAATAATATAGCTAACATAATGCCTTCAGGATAAGCCGGATTAAAAATCCGTATCATCACCGCAAATAACCCTATTAAAAATCCATAAATCCATTTTCCCGTTACTGTTTGAGCACCAGAGACCGGATCGGTTGCCATAAATACAACCCCAAAGGCCAATCCTCCAACAATTAGATGTTGATACCAGGGGAAATTTGTAAGACTGTTACCCTCGATACCCATTGATGGTAATGCATTAAAAATAAGTGCCATTACTGCGGCTCCTAAAAACCCGCTTAAAATAATTCTCCAGCTCCCTACTTTGGTAAGTATCAACAAGAGCGCACCTGCTAAAATACAAATGGTGGACGTTTCTGCAATAGAACCCGGGATTACCCCGGAAAACATATTCAGCACACTGTAATCCACATTTTCTCCGGCTGCAAGTGTGCCCAATATGGTTTCTCCAGAAACGGCATCTACGCCGGTTGCTTCACTCACCCAAACTTTGTTACCAGACATGTATGTTGGATATGCAAAAAAAGCAAAAGCCCGGGCCATTAATGCCGGGTTTAAAATATTCATCCCTGTTCCTCCAAATGCTTCTTTACCAATTACCACAGCAAATACTACAGAAAGTGCAACCATCCAAAGTGGGATATCTATTGGCATTATCATGGGAATTAAAAGTCCGGTCACCAAATAACCTTCATTTACTTCATGTCCTCTAATAATTGCAAAAAGAAATTCAAGACCTAATCCTACTCCATATGATACTACGATCATAGGAACGATTTTTAGGGCACCATGTCCAAAAGCTTCCCAAAAACCAACTTCGGTTTGAATTTGTGACAGGTATTGATATCCTCCGTTCCACATTCCAAATATAAGGGCAGGTATTAAAGCCAAAACCACGGTAATCATGGTTCTCTTTAAATCTACTGCATCCCTTATATGAGCTCCTTTTTGGGTAGTGTGATTGGGCGTATATAAGAAAGTATCCAACGCGTTGATAGCGGGGGCATATTTCTCAAGTTTTTTTCCCTTTTGAAAGGGCTCTTTAAATTTATCTAATCGTTGTCTTATCCATTCCATAATAAAAAATATTTTAGCCTACTTCAGTAATCATTAAATCCAAGCCCAACCGAATTATTTCCTGAGCTTCTATTTTCGAGGTATTGACATAATCTATCAATGCAAAATCTTCAGGAGCTACTTCATAGATTCCTAAATTTTCCATTTTTTCAATATCCCCTGCCATGCAAGCCTTCAGAAGCTGCATTGGGTAAATATCCATAGGCAAAACTTCCTCCATTTCCCCGGTAACTACCAAAGCGCGTTCCTCCCCGTTTAAATTGGTTGTAGGTTCAAACTTCTTTTTAGGCATCAACCAGGATAGGGATGTTTTTGAATTTGAATGAATATTATTATACATAAAAGGTAACCATCCAAACATTCTGTACTGATTTCCTTCCGGAATAAGTGTGATAGAATTATGGTAAAAACCAATGTACTGGTTATTGGAAAGTTTATCTCCGGTAAGAACATCACCAGAAATTATCCGGACACTGTCTGGCATTTGCGGTATAAGATCAGAAACATTTGCACCAATTTTGGTCTTATAGTATTTCCTATCCTTGGCTTCACTTCCCGTAACTGCAATAGTACGGTCTGCGTGAAATTCTCCTGTCAAAAATAAGTTCCCTATAATGGATACATCTTCAGCTCCAACAACCCAAACTCTTTCCCCCATATTCAAAGGGTCAAGTTTATGGATTTGAATCCCTACGTTTCCTGCAGGGTGCGGACCTTTAACATGATGTAATTCTACTCCTTTTATCCCTTTCAGGACGGCTTCAGAACTTGCATCTACAGATAGGTGCACTTTCCCGGAAGTCAATTTTTTTAATGCATTTATTCCTTCCTGAAATGCAGCAACTTTATCTTTAAGAATAAACCCAAGATCGGCTGCCAAAGGCGCGGTGCTTAAAGCTGAAATAAAAATCGCTTTTGGAGTATCTTTAGGATCTGCAACAATATCATAAGGACGTTGCTTGATAAAGGCTCCACAGCCACTTTCAAAAATTCTGGATTTCACCGCTTCAGGAGCTGAAGTTTCAGCGTTCATCTTTCCAAAATCCTTATAGGAATCTGTAGGATGTGCTTCTATGATTACTTCCACAATACGACGCCTTTCTGCGCGTTTAATTTCTTTTAGTGTTCCACTAACGGGAGAAGTGAATTTTACATCTTCTGTATATTTGGAATAAAACAACGTTTCTCCGGCCAGCACCATAGCGCCTTCTTTGAGAGTCATTTTTGGAACAACAGAATGAAAATCCGGGGGTTTAATTGCGTAGGTCTTAGAACGTGGAGCTTCAATTATTTGCTTTTCCGCTTCACCTTTTAATCGTAGAGCAAGCCCTCTTTTTATTCGAATGTCTTTTGACATAGGATGGAGTGTAAATTAAAATTATTTTTTAGTGTGCAAATTTACTAATTTTAGGTCTATAAGATCCAAATAATTTAGTGTTTTTTTTAACTTATTAAAAAGTATCCGGCAAAAAATCGAGACCATATTAAAATTTGTAGTTACTTTTATTTAAAATTAAAAATAAATGAACCTCAGCGCCTTAATATTCATATTTCTTTGTGCAGGCAGCTTGTTTGGACAACCCCAAACAGAGACCGTTTCACCAAACTATATCAAAAGTATAATATTAAAGGGAAATGCTGAATTTACCGGGAACCCAATTATACTTCAGGGTCAAACTTTAACATTAGAATTTGATGATATTATAGGAGATGAAGCCGATTATTATTATACTGTAGAACACTTTGACTATAACTGGTCTGCATCAGAATTAGTGAAATCTGAATATCTCGCAGGATTTGATGATGTACGGATCCTGAATTATGAGAACTCCTTTAACACCCTCCAACCCTATACGCATTACAGCTTAAGAATCCCTAATTCTGAAGTGCAGGCATTGAAGGTAAGCGGAAATTATATGATCAAGGTTTTCAACAGCGACAGAGAACTTGTCTTTTCCCGAAAATTTATGGTTTATGAACCAATGGCACAGGTGGCCGTTAACGTTAAAAGATCCCGGGATCTAAACTTTGTGAATTCAAAACAGGTGGTAAACTTCAGTATTAATTCCCCAGATCTTTTACTTCGTAATCCAGATCAAACTGTGAAGGTTCGTATTCTTCAGAATCACAACCTTAAAATGGCTATAGAAAATATAAAACCCCAGTATACTATAGGAAACGAGTTAATATACAGGTATGATCAGCCAACCTCTTTCTGGGCAGGAAATGAATATTTGCAGTTTGACAGCAAAGATATTCGCGCTCCAACAATCAATATAAGCAGGGTAGAATTATTGGATTTATACCATCATTATCTTTTTACAGATCGCTCAAGGGACACCGAACCTTACAGTTATAACCCGGATATAAACGGGCAATTTGTTATTCGTACCATGCAGGGAGAAAACCGGAATATAGAATCGGAATATGTCTGGACACACTTCAGCCTTTTAAGTTATGAACCGCTAAATGGAGGAGAACTTCACCTATATGGGGCCTTTAATAATTTTGAACTGGACGACTCAACCCTTATGAAATATAATCCAGATTCCGGCTTATTTGAAAACGCATTGTTATTTAAGCAGGGTTTTTACAATTACAAATATGTTTTATTGAGAGAAGACGGAACTTTGGACGAAGGCTTTATAAGCGGAAATTTTGATAAAACAGAAAATGAATATATCGTACTGGTCTATTTCAGGGATTTGGGCGCCAGGTATGACCGGGTTATTGGTGTAGGAACAGCAAATTCCGTAAATATCACCAATTAATTGTTTAATTAATAGTTTCCGGATATGAACAACATCCGTTCTTTAACTAAATACAGGGGAGACCACTGTTTAAATTGCGAACATCCTCTTGACCTCAGCGATAAATTCTGCCCGAATTGCGGACAATTGAACTCTATAAAAAAACTCTCTTTTAACGATTTTTTCAATGAATTTTTTAGTGGAATTTTCGCTTACGATTCCCGGTTAAAACGAACGCTAAGCACGCTTCTTTTTCATCCCGGAAAAATCTCAAAAGAATACATTCTGGGAAAACGGGCATATTATGCCAATCCATTTCGGTTTTATTTAAGCGCATCCATTATCTTCTTTATTATTTGGAATTTCACAACCAATTTTGGAGGTATCAATTCAGAAAATCAGGTACCAATCGAGGAATTATCAGAAGAAGACACTCAAAAAATTCGGGAAGGAATGGCCGAAATTCCAGCCGTAGCAGGTCAAATAAATATAGACTCCATAATTACCAAAAAACAGGCAGCTTCAAAAAAAACCTTTCAAGACTATTATATCTCTCAGTTAGAACTCGACAGCCTTACTTTTTTCAACTCATTCCCAAAGCAATTCGAATTATATACCAGGTTTAATAAGGAAACCAAAATCACAACTCCAGAAACAGCATTAGACAACCTAAATCATTCTCAATCTTTTTTTAATGCCTGGGTATTTGAAAAAGCTACCGACTGGAACTTCATCAAATCGAATCCTCAAATTTTTGTGACATATTTTATAAGTAAATTACCATTTATTATTTTCTTCTACCTCCCTGTTTTCGCACTTTTCATCTGGTTGCTCTATAGCTTGCAACCCTTCAATTATATGGAACACCTCATCTTCACCTTCCATGTTCAAACCTCATTTTTTGTGATGACGGGAATAGCTTTGCTGCTGGACGCAATTTTTGTAACCGATGCATTCGTGGGAATAAGCCTTCTTTTATTTCTTTTCTACCTCTATAAAGCTTTAAGACGATTTTACGCACAGGGTAGGTTTTTAACTTTTGTTAAATTTACTTTATTGAATGGAATATTTCTTATTTTAGCAGTAATGGCAGCAGCAATCTCTTTGATTGCCTCATTTGCGATATTTTAGATATGGTCCAACAAGTAACCAGCGGCATTAAGATCTCGGTAGAGACTACTTTTGAAGGCACATTTTATAAGAACTATAAAATTAATTTCGCCTTTGGATACCTCATTACCATAGAAAATCAAAGCAAAGATTCCGTTCAGCTTACTTCCAGGTTCTGGAAGATCAAAGACGCCCTCAATTATACAGAAATTGTTCAGGGAGAAGGTGTAGTGGGTGAAAAACCGGTTTTAAAGCCCGGGGAATCCCATTCTTACAGGAGTGGATGCCTTCTTAAATCTCCCTTTGGCGCAATGAGAGGATACTATAATATGGTCAATTTCACCTCAACCCGAAAATTCAGGGTTTCTATTCCTTCCTTTAAGCTAAGTGCACCCTTTGCCATAAATTAGAACTGGAGTCTAAGTTATTTCAAAATCTTTTTCTGAAATTTCCTTCTTCTGAAGATCTTCGTAAATCATACTGGTTTTTTCTGAAGTTTTAATTATTTGGGTTATACTTTTAGTCTTTATGAAGCCTCTATCCATTATAAGGTCGACATTTTTATTACCCACTCCCCCAGAGTGATGGAAATCCCAAAGGCTTTCAGAAGTAAGATTTTTCTTCTGTTGAAATTCTTCAAACCAGGCTTCCCTAAGTTTTTTCATTTCTGAAGAATATAAAGGCGAAGAGGACCAGATGTGATTTTTTAACCGAAGCTTTTTTAAGTGGGGTTTAGCTCCATCCCACACCAATTCATAAAAATAAAATTCCCGGTTCCAGTCTCCAAGGATCAAAGTGAAGGGCTCAATCCCCTGAAAATTATAGCTGTTTAACTCCACCAGAGGATCTTTTGCAGCCAAAATATCTTTAACCACCACTCCCCTGCTCACGCGGTATTTTTCGGCTCTAATATGTTTTTGAAAACCACCATTCATAAGGCAAACCACCCTTTTATTTGCACTTATTCCTATCCAGGTTCCACCGGCGACGGCATCTTTAGGAAAAAGCAACCGGCTGTTTTTTACGGTATAAAAATTTGGGGATAAGGTTTCCCTTCCCGGCGCTTCATCCCTGTTGGAGGTTAAAACAAAACCGGGATTTTCATCAGAATTAAAAACAAGACTTATAGTGCACATAAAAACAAACCTAAAGAATTCTGAATTTACAAAATTAATTAGGTTTAGGTAAATCCTTATATGGTGAACAGATAAAAACCCTTTAATTTTTTTATCTTTAGCGACCAGAAATAAAAACATAAAAAAGACAAAAATATTATGGGAAAAGGATTTTTTCAAGTTCCAACGGCAGTGAATGAACCAATTAAAACATACGCTCCTGGAACTCCAGAACGGGAAGAAGTATTGCTTACCTACAAGGACATGTATAACACCAAAATGGAAGTTCCGCTTTATATAGGTTCCGAAGAGATAAAAACAGGCGATACGGAGACTATGCATCCCCCACATGACCATAAGCATAACCTTGGAATTTATCATACTGCAAAAAAGAAACATATCACCCAGGCTATTTCCACGGCGCTTGAAGCGAGAACCGCCTGGGCAGATCTTGAATGGGAACAACGTGCAGCTATTTTCCTGAAAGCAGCCGATCTTATAGCCGGACCATACCGGGCCCGAATCAATGCAGCTACCATGATAGCTCAGTCCAAAAATATTTTTCAGGCTGAAATCGATTCCGCTTGTGAACTTATAGATTTCCTCAGATTCAATGTAGAATATATGGCAGAAATTTATGAAGACCAGCCAGAATCCTCTGAAGGGGTTTGGAATAGATTGGAATACCGTCCCCTGGAAGGATTTGTGTATGCAATCACTCCGTTCAACTTCACTGCAATCGCCGGAAATTTGCCATCCAGTGCAGCTTTAATGGGAAATACAGTTATATGGAAACCAAGTGACAGCCAGGTATATTCTGCCCAGGTGGTTATGGAAGTGTTTAAAGAAGCGGGAGTGCCGGATGGAGTTATAAATATGGTGATGGGAGATCCTGTAATGATTACGGATACAATTCTTGCAAGTCCGGATTTTGCCGGAATTCACTTCACCGGAAGCACAAATGTCTTCAAAGGAATTTGGGCAAAAATCGGTCAAAACATACACACCTATAAAACCTATCCCAGGATCGTGGGAGAAACCGGCGGAAAGGATTTCATAGTAGCTCACCCAAGCGCTGTTGCAAAACAGGTTGCCACCGCTATTACCAGGGGAGCATTTGAATTTCAGGGACAAAAATGCAGCGCAGCTTCACGGGGTTATATCCCTAAAAGCTTGTGGCCTGCAGTAAAGAATTTCATCATTGAAGATGTAAATTCATTTAAAATGGGCTCCCCGGAAGATATGAGCAATTTCATTACCGCTGTTATTCACGAAGGTTCTTTTGATAAACTGGCCGGATTTATAGATAGGGCTAAAAAAGATAAAGATGCTGAAATAATCGTTGGTGGGAATTATGACAAATCTAAAGGTTACTTTATAGAACCAACAGTTATTTTAACTACCAATCCTAAATATGCCACCATGGAAACCGAATTATTCGGACCCGTGATGACTATTTATGTATATGACGATAAAAAATGGGAAGAAACCTTAAAACTGGTAGATGAAACCAGTATCTACGGGTTAACCGGAGCTATTCTTTCTACAGACAGATATGCTGCAACACAGGCAACAAAAGCCCTTCAGAATGCTGCCGGAAACTTTTATATCAACGATAAATGTACAGGAGCCGTTGTTGGTCAGCAACCATTTGGAGGAGCGAGAGCCAGTGGAACCAACGATAAAGCAGGTTCTAAACTCAATTTACTGCGATGGATCTCGCCAAGACTTATAAAGGAAACTTTTGTTCCTGCAACCAATTACAGATACCCATTTATGGGCGAGTAGATTTTTAAATATAACCAGTTAAAAAACCCACAAACTGAAAAGTTTGTGGGTTTTTTTATAGACACACTTCAAATTTACTACAGGGAACCTAAAATTGTAGGGTAAAACTTCTCACTTTTTTAAATATCCCGTTAATTCATCGTTCAGGTCGCTCTTTTAACGATTATTAATACCCTTCGCCGAAAAGGCAGGGTTTTAATTTTAAATCGTTGTATCTTAGATCGTTAACAAGCTTTCCCCAAAAGTTTCATTTCAATTTAAACGTCTTCAATTCTCCCCCTTACATTAATTGAAAACTCCTAAATAATATTATCATGGAGAAAAAATTACTTTGTATACTATTTATATTTTCGCTATTTTTTCTAAATCCCGTGGAGGGGTTTGGGCAGGCTTGTCCTTCGACTGTTAGTATTTCTGCTGATACAGGAAATACAATTTGCGCAGGGACTCCGGTGACTTTTACTGCAAATGCTAATGGAGGAACAGGAACCTTCACTTATCAGTGGAAGATTGACGGAGTAAATGCAGGGACTAATAGCAATACGTTTCCTTCTTCAAGTTTGAATAACGGCGATAAGGTAACAGTTACTGTTACTTCTTCTGATGACACCACCTGCAGCACAACAAGTAGTAATTACACTATGACCGTGAATACCAATAAAACTCCCACAGTCACTATTGCTGCCAGTAAAACTTCTATTTGCCCTGGAGAAAGTATAACATTTACCGCGTCAAACACCAATGGAGGAACAAGTCCCCAGTACGCTTGGTATATTAATTCGAGTAGTCCGGTTGTAAAAACCGGAGCATTGGCTACTTTTTCTGCCTCTGATTTTGTCGAAGGTAACAATACAGTTCGTGTTGTTTTAACAAGTAATATTAATTGTGCGGATCCATCAACAGCTGAGGCGACATCGGCGACTTTCGAATTGAAACCTGATGCCACTATTAGCACTCCGGCAAACCATGATCAACCGGTTTGTATTAATAAACCCCTTCAAAATATTGTATTTGATTTAGGTGGCGGAGCAACAAATGCTACAGTTACCGGATTACCACCAGGAGTTACAGGATCTTTAAGTGGCGGAAATTATGTGTTGAGCGGTTCACCTACTGCTAATGGAGTTTTTTCTTATACTGTCTTAACTACAGGCTCCTGTGCTCAGAAAACAGCAACAGGAACAATTACTGTGAATCCTGATGCGACTATCGCTTTAACATCAGGAAATAATACTCAGACAGTATGTGCTGCCGGAGGAGTTGCAGACGGAAGTATTAGTCCAATAACTTATTCAATAGGTCAAACCGGAACTGGTGGTTTTATAACAGGGTTACCTTCTGGAATAACAGGATCATTTAGTAACGGAGTTTTTACTATTCAGGGTTCAACTTCAGAAACGGGAACTCACAATTATTCGGTAAATGCAACTGGGACTTGCGGTGATTCTGCTCCTCTGACAGGATCTATAATTATTACCGAAAATAAAAATCCCTCTGTAACAATTTCTTCTAATGATGCAGATAATTCTATATGTGCAGAAACCTCAGTGAGCTTTAACGCAACTCCTACCAACGGAGGTACTAATCCTACATATCAATGGAAAGTTAACGGAACCAATGTTGGAACCAACAGCTCAACATTTACAACAACTGCATTAACCGACGGGCAGATAATTACTGTTGAAATGAGCAGCAGTGAAACCTGTTTAATTACTGCAACAGCCACCAGTAATGCTATCACTACAACAGTTAATCCAAACCTAACACCGGAAGTTACAATTGTAACGAGCGACAGTGATATTTGTCCTACGGACCCGGTAACTTTTACAGCTACTCCGGTCAATGAAGGAACTAATCCTTCTTACCAATGGAAAATAGGTAATACTAATGTTGGTGCCAACAGTCCAACATTTACCACTTCAACCTTAATGGATGGACAGGTAGTAACAGTTACAATGACTTCAAGTGAGACTTGTCTCGCTACTATCACTGCAACAAGTAATTCAATTGAAACAAACGTTAATCCTGATTTAATACCATCTGTAACAATTTCTTCTAATGATAATAATAACATTCTGTGCTCTGGTAGCAGCATAACTTTTACAGCCACTTCTGTAAATGGTGGAGGAACTCCTTCCTATCAATGGAAGGCAGATAACAATAATGTTGGTACAAACAATTCAACTTTCACTACTTCATCTTTGACTAATGGTCAGGTCGTAACAGTTGTAATAACAGCTTCAAATGATATTTGTCTGGGGGATGTCATATCTGCAAAAAGTAATGAAATCCCGGTTCAGGTGGACAACTTTATAACAAGTGAAACGCCTCAATGGGATAATTCCAATCCTGCCCATAACCCAACAGCAATATGTCCTTCAGTTTCCGGCTTAAAATATAAAGTTGGATCAATTACGGGAGCAACCTCATATGATTGGACCTTACCTTCAGGTTGGTCGATTACTAATGGCCAAGGATCTAATGAAATAACAGTTACAGCTAGCGTAAATGCCAGTGCAGGAAATATTACCGTTAATGGAAGATCAGAATGCGGCACTACTCAGTCTATCAGCCTTCCGGTCACTACCGGTACAGCTGCCCACGTTGGTGCCGGGCCAGACCAAACTGTTTGCCCGGGAACTATAGAAATAAATCTTGATGGTGAGATTGGTGGTGTGATCACACAAAAAAAAGATTGGAATTGGAGTGATAACGGGGCCGGAGGTACATTTAAAAATAATCAGGGAAGTGATTTAAAAGGAATTTACACTATACCTTCATCTTTAAGGAATGGGGGAACAGTAACCATTAGGATTCAATCTGTTAAACCCGCGGGTAGTTGTGACATCAAAACAGATGAAATGATTATTACAATTCAATCTGCTGCTGCTATTACAGATCCCACTAACAAAAATCAGACGGTTTGTATCAATTCTGAGATTACATCTATCCCCTTTACCATAACAGGTGCAGGCACGGGCGCAACTGCAACCGGACTTCCCGCCGGAGTTTCCGGAAATTATGAAAACGGAGTATTTACGTTAAGCGGCACTCCTACTGAATCCGGAACTTTTAATTATACAGTTACAACTACAGGAAATTGTACTAACGCAACAAGAACCGGAGCACTTACGGTAAATCCAAGACCTACCTTTACACAACCGGGGGAGGTATTTGTTTGTGCGGGTGCCCAAACATCTACAATAAGTTTTGGAGGTAGCAGTGTTTCCGGAACTACCTACCAATGGACTAATGACAACATTTCCATTGGCCTGGCCGATTCAGGAAACGGAGACATAAATGGATTTGCTGCTGTAAATAATACTAACGAACCAGTTGTTGCTAATATAATTGTTACTCCAACTGCAAATAATTGTGAAGGGCCAACTCAGGAATTTCAAATTACGGTATATCCTACAGCTACTTTTACTACACCTGCAGATCTTACCGTTTGTAATGGAGAAAACCTCGAGAATATTGTTTTTGGCGGCAGCAATATTTCAGGGACAACCTACAAATGGAGCAATTCTAATACTTCCATTGGCTTAGCTGCTGAAGGAACCGGAAATATTTCTACCTTTTCTGTTACAAACACCACAACTGAACCAATAGAAGCTACTATAACAGTAACTCCTATTGCTAATGGTTGTGACGGAACCCCGGAGGAATTTACAATTACAGTTAATCCTACTCCTGCTTTTACTGCACCAGAAAATATAGTAGTTTGTAATGAGGAAACATTGGCTCAGCTGGATTTTTCCGGGGCAACAGTTACCGGAACCACTTTCAGCTGGACAAATACTAATACAGCCATAGGACTTGCTGCAAGCGGGACAGGTAATCTTCCTTCTTTTACTGCCGATAATAATGGGAATGAGCCAATTTCCGCAACTATATCAGTAATCCCCGGGGCTAATGGGTGTGATGGAGAACCTGTAACCTTTGAAATTATTGTTAACCCGGCATCCACTGTAAATACCATTGAGGATGTCATAGTTTGTAACGGCGAGGATTTTTCTGAAATTGTCCTTTCTTCTAATGTAAACGGAACCTCCTATTCCTGGACCAATTCCAACACGGCAATAGGTTTGGCTGAAACTGGTATGGGGAACATTCCGGCATTTTCTGCTCAAAATAGTACAGAAGTGGCAATTAATGCTACAATTACCGTAATACCTACAGCTAACGATTGTGAAGGCACTCCATATACATTTGACATTACAGTAAATCCAAGTGCAATTGCTGAAGCAGGACCGGACCAAACAATTTGTTCAAATGGGGTAGGTACTATGGCAGCTACTTTGGGCGGTGGTGCTTCAGAAGGAATTTGGACCACAAATGGATCCGGTACTTTTAATAACAACTCTATTAATTCTGAATATACTCCAAGCGATTCCGATGTCTTAAATGGTTCAGTAATTCTAACTTTCACTTCCAATAATCCGGATGGCCCTTGTGGCACCGCATCAGATACTATGGAATTATTTATTAATGAAGAGGTGTTAATCACTACCCAACCTGAAAATATAGGGATTTGTTCTACAGAACCTTCAGAACTTACTATTATTGCCAGTGGTGACAATCTTTCTTACCAATGGAAAAGGACTGATGGGGCTATTATTACTAATTCAAATGGAATTTACTCTTCAACACTTTCTTTTAATAACACAACCTCGACCCATGCAGGTGAATACTACGTTGTTGTTAGAGGAGAAGATGTATGTAATGATGAAGATAATCCTGTTGAGTCAGCAAGAGTGACTATTAATGTGGATGAAAATATTATTATAGACGAACCCTCAGCAGAAGTTCCGATCTGCGGGGATGGATTTTCGGAAGCCACAATGAAATTCATTGCCCATGCCGGTAATTCTCCTCTTGCTTTTGCCTGGTATAAGGATGGTGTTCCAGTTGATGCCACCGACTCTAAAATTACCATCAATGAAGCTGTATTAAATTCTGAAGGAAAATATGAAGGTAGTTTGCAAATCACGGGAGTAACAGTAGACTACAATGGGGATTACTATGTGGAAATTACCGGACCCGAGGAATTCACCTGTTCTACAGCAGTTACAAATCCATTCCAGTTACGACTTAATGACATGCCCGCGTTACCGGAAGTAGAGGACTTAGTTGTTTGCCAAAATGAAATTCCGGAAGCCTTTACTGTTAATCTGGGCACCAACCTTAAATGGTACCTTAATGAAAACGATGAAAATTTTATTGCTAATGATGCAGGTCAACCTACTGCGCCAATTCCGGCAACAAATACACCGGGTGATTTTTATTACTGGGTAACTCAACAACCTGAAGCTTGTGAAAGTGAGAAAGTACAGGTAAAGGTTACTGTAAAAGAAAAACCATCTGTTCCTGCCCTTACATCAGAAGAAGCGGTAATTGAATATTGCTTAGGGGAAATTGCTGTACTTCTGACTGCAACCGGTAACTCAAATACCATTTTAAATTGGTATGATTCGGAAACAGGAGAAGCTTTAACTTCTGCTCCTCAACCCAATACAGAAAATCCTGGCGTAACTACCTATTGGGTAAGCCAAACTCCTAATAACGGATTAGGTTGTGAAAGTGACCGTGCATCAATAACAGTGACTGTATATTCTTTACCTGAAGTAACCGCTTCAGTAGAAGAAAACATTATTTGCTTTGGAAGTCCTGCTGAGTTAACAGCTACCGGAGGTGTTACTTACACCTGGTATAATGGCGAGGAAGTGATCGGTAACGAAGCTTCCATTTCACATATTCCTACCGAAGCAGGTGATTATACTTTCAATGTTTTTGTAACAGATGCGAATGGTTGTGAAAATACAGCTGAAGTAACTGTAAAAGTAGATGAAACTACTATAGCCGGGACCATTTCAGGTCAGGAAAGTGTTTGTATTAGCTCCCCTTCCGGTTCTTTTATTCTTGAAGGGAATACAGGAGAAATTCAACACTGGGAATCATCGACGGATGGTGGAACCAACTGGAGCGAAATTACCAACACTTCAGCAACCCTTGATTTTGCTGATCTTGCAACAAATACCATCTTTCGTGCTATAGTGAAAAATGGAGTTTGCGAGGAAATGGCCTCTAACCAAGTTGAAGTTACAATAGATCCACTTCCGGTTGGAGGAGATTTAGCTTTTGCTGGTAATGGCAGAGTATTTACCATTTGTGAGAATGCTACCGGAAATTATGCGGTGGATTTAAATTTAACAGGAACCGTTGGCGATGTTGTAAGATGGGGATACAGAAGTTGGGATGCTACTGGTTATACTACATTAACTATAGGAGGGGAAGTGTTTACCGGTAATACATTGACAGCTGTGCAGATCCAGACTTTAGGATTCAATGAAACTACAGTATTCCAGGTAGAAGTTAGCAGTGGTGCCTGTGTTGCCCCTGCTTTATCTAAAACCGCTATTTTAAGTGTAATACCTTCAGACATAAAACCCAGTCCCGTAACGGTAGAACCTGGAGTGGTTTGTTTGGGAGAAGAAGTTACTTTAAGTTCTGAGACTGGATATGAAAATGGAGGCACCTTCCTAGATCAGGGAGCTTTTGACAATGCTTCTATAACCAACCACGGATGGAGAATAAGAAGAGAGGGAATTTCCGGAGATCTTGGCTTTGATACAGATGCGAACAATACCGAATTTGACAGATGGAAACGAGCCACTCCTCGTGCTTTTACTACCGCTTCCGTAAATTCTCCTTTTAGTACCTCAGGTGTTGTTTTTGATACCGGAATTGAAGATGGAAATAAAGGTTTTGGCCTCATCTCTGGAAATTATAGATCTACAATGGAAACTCCTATATTCACCATAGGGTCAACGGATCAGGCTATCTTAACTTTTGACCAGGCATATGTTCTGACGCCGGGGTCATCCCTACAAGTTGAAATTTCTACAGATGGCGGTAATACTTATACAACCTTATATATTCGAGAGGTACCTGCAAATGCTACACAAGGTATTGCGAGTGGCAATACTACAAGTTTTGGAACAGGAACTATAGATTCTCATCCCGAAAATAAAATTTTAATTGACCTGGGAGATTATATGGGACGCCCTAACTTAAGAATACGGTTTAATTATTCCGGTGCAAGGCCTGGTGATATTTGGGCGGTTGACAACATTGACATACCTGAAGGTCCAAATGGAATTACAATGGAATGGCGTGACTATACAGATCCCGCATTTCCCGACGGCATTCTCATAGGTACTAATAATTCTGAAAATTATACACCCATTGAAATTGGATTAAACACTTTTGAGGTAAAAACTAAATTAGTTTATAACTCCAGCGGGGATGCTTGTGAGGTCGCCGAAAATGCACAGCGAATTGAAGTATTTGTATTCGATAAATATACCACAAGCGTAACTGCCTCGTATGGAACTTGTGGTAATTTTAATGTTCAACTTACTGCTAATGTTTTGGATGGAAAGGGTGAGCCTGTTACTAGTTTTCCTACCCCTGATGGATATATTGGTAAATGGATAATAGATGGAGGTACTTTAGTAGATTCAGATCCAGATGATGGCATAGATGCAATAAATGATCCTAACGCTATTTTATCTGCCCCAGGAACAGGTTCTTATACCGTATCCTGGATACTGGAACCCACGGAATTAGATGAAAATGGTGATCTATACATAAATCCGGAAGCTTGTCCTCCGATAGTAACCCCTTTAGATGTAGTTATTGAAGGATGTATAGCATTAGATTTTGATGGCTTCAATGATTATGTTGATTTAGGAACAAATTATACAGGAAGTAATTATAGTATAGAAGCATGGATCAGACCTTTTGACAGAGAACTTGAAGAAAGTGGGTTAACTGATGCATCTTCAGGAACAATTATTTCCGGTCCTGGGTTTGAAATTAAAATGGAAGACTTACCAGCCACTATATCACCTAATAGTAGATGGTATCATATTGCGTATACTAGTGACGATAAATTATACATTGATGGATTTCTACAAAGTTCCAATTCTATAACCGGGGCTGGAGGAAGCAAGACCTTAATAGGGGCTCGCTGGAATTCCTCTGAAAAAGAAGCAGAAAATCATTTTTCCGGTTGGATTGAAGAGGTACGGATTTGGAATGGTGCAATTACAGAAAAAAACATACAATTTACCATGAACCAACGCCTTAAGGGCATGGGAAATATTGGTGTGGTAGTAGATATGGACCATCCGGATGCACCTGATTATGCCAATCTTTCTGGATATTACCAATTAATATCTGCAATTCCTGATCCTGAAGGACTTGTCACTTATGACGATACTTTAAAACCAATTAATGGTTTCACTATTGATCTTGCTATAACAGCTGTTCCTGGTAGATTAATAAATATGTCCACCAACCAGCAAAATACAGCGCCGCTTCCTTATTTCTCAGGTAGCAATAATTCCTGGGATATCGCGACAACCTGGGCACGGCCAGATGTTTGGAAAATCCCTAATACCGGTGGTATTGACTGGAATATTGTGAAGACTTCTCACAACATAACTGCAGATAGAGCTATAACTGTGTTGGGATTAATATCAGAGGTAAATACTTTAGATATGTTAGGAACCATTCCGACAGCAGAGTCTCACTTAGGAGTAGGAACCGGTAATGCCCTCACAATTTCGCATTATCTGCGTTTGGATGGGATTATTGACCTTAACGGTGAATCTCAATTGTTACAACCTGAATTAAGTATTGTTGATGAAGCCAGCTCCGGTTATCTAGACCGCGACCAACAAGGTAAGAGAAACAGTTTTATTTATAATTACTGGTCTTCGCCGGTAAGTATTTCCGGAACTAACACCGCCAATAATGGAGGGTATTCTGTTGGAGGTGTACTACTTGACGGAACAAACCCGGCAGCTCCGGATGGAATAAACTTCCAGGATTATCACGGAGCTGCAGATGGAACCCGCCAGTCCCCGATTATAGTAAGTACTTACTGGCTATGGGGGTACTCACCTGCTGCAGCAAATATCTATGCAGAATGGGACCACATTCTTGAAAATGGTACTTTAAAAACCGGGGAAGGTTTTACTATGAAGGGTACAGCGGGAGATGCTGCATTAAATGACGGGCAAAATTATACCTTTAGAGGAAAACCTCATAATGGTGATATAACCCTAACAATGGGAGGTAACCAAAACTATTTGATTGGAAATCCATATCCCTCTGCTATTGATGCAGATCAGTTTATTCAGGATTATGGAACGGCTGCAAACCCCGTTTTTGATGGTTCTATATATTTCTGGGATCATTTTGTGGTGGTAGATCATATTTTAAAAGAATATATTGGTGGTTATGCAACTTATAATTTAACAGGAGGAGTATCCAGTGCAACTTCTTCTGATGATCGAATTAATGATAACATGACAACTAGCGGAAAATTACCCCAACAATATATACCAGTGGGGCAGGGATTCTTAATAAATTCAACTGACCCCGTTTCCAACAATGGATTAGGAGGGGATATTATATTTAAGAATTCTTACCGAGTTTTTAAAAAGGAAAGCACTGATAATTCCATTTTCCTTAAACCCGAAATAGTAGAAAAAACTGCTAAATCTAAAAATTCAGAGTTCCAAAAAATCCGACTTTCATTTTCCTCACCCATAGGTTATCGCCGTCAAATCCTCGTGGGAGCCGTACCCGGCACAACAGATGGTTTTGATCTTGGTTACGATGCAAACCTCTTTGATGACAATGTTGAAGATATTTATTGGATTCAGGGCAATAATAAACTGGTTATTCAGGGGGTGCCCGATTTCAACAAGGAGAGAGTACTTCCGTTGGGCGTTAAGATCAAAGAGGAAAAGGAATTCACCATAAGGATAGATACCGTAGAAAATGCTCCTAATGGAATGAAGGTTTACCTTAATGATAAGTTGAATGATAGTATTCATGACCTCAGAAAATCGGCATATTCCTCAACTTCTGAACCAGGATTTATCCACGACCGGTTTGAGATCATTTTTTATAAAGATGAGCCCTTGCCTCCTGTTACGGAAGTTCCCGGAGAAGACCCAATTGAGATCAAGGAAGAGTTTGGAATTAGCATTCGTCATGGTCAAAACTATAGGGAACTGCAAATCCTTAATCCGCATGAACTTTCTATTACCAATATGTACATTTTTGACCTCAATGGGAATAAACTGGAAGGGCATAGTAATCTTCCCGGAGGAAAAGAGTTCAAAATGCCGGTAAGAAATTATAGCTCAGGGGTATATATCGTTCAAATTGTAGTTGAAGGCAGGGTGGTAAGCAAAAAGATAATCATATCAAATTAGTAAGAATTAGCTTACAATTTATAATAATTAATTCCCATTAAGTGGTTTTTAATCCGATTAATTTAAGCTTACAACGAAAAATTAACATATCAAATTCAACTTATCCGCATTATATGTAATTTTATTCTCAATTTTTTAACAAGAATTGAATGGCGAAAATTACCCCAAAAATTAGAACCGTCCTGCTTATCGTATTTTTATTAGGTTCCTCTATTACTTATGCCAATTACTCCCCTTCATCTCTAAATTTTTTAGATATTGGATATTTAGCTGAGTATAATACTATTACAGCCGATCCTTATACTTTCAAATCCTTCAAGGAAAAGCAAATTCATAATCTTCAAAAACCCTTTGATTTTTCCATTGAGAAGAAAATTTCTCAAATTTTCGGGTTTTATAATCTTAACACCTTTATTAAAAAGAATATCTATGGTAATTCCTTAAAGAATTATCTTTTATCAAATTCTATTGGGCAGCCTATCAATAAATCGGCAGGGCATTCAATTTCCTTAGATTCTAAAACCAATGTTTCATGCAATGGCGGAAATGATGGTACAATTGCAATAACAGTTACGGGAGGAACAGGACCTTATACCTATATATGGTCAGGAAACGGAAGAAATGATACTTCTGAGGATATTTCCAGTCTGTCTGCAGGAACTTATACTGTAACAGTATCCGACTCGGAAAGTTCTGTATCTTCAACGCATTATGTTTCGGAACCTGCTATTCTTTCAGCAACAGTAGCGGCTACTCAGCCTAGCTGTTATGGAACAAATAATGGTTCAATCACCATCAGTTCGCCTTCCGGTGGTACTGGAACATATCAATACAGCATCAACGGCGGTTCAACCTGGACTGCAGGATTGAACAATCCAAATCTAGCACCTGGTACCTATGATGTCCGGATACGCGATGCGGCAAATACCGCTTGCATCATTGATTTGGGAAATCAGGTGATCACCTATCCTGATGTCCTTTCAGCAACAGTAGCGAATACACAGCCTAGCTGTTTTGGAACAAATAATGGTTCGATCTCCATCAGTTCACCAGCCGGTGGTTATGGAACATATCAATACAGCATCAACGGCGGTTCAACCTGGACTGCAGGATTGAACAATCCAAATCTAGCACCTGGTACCTATGATGTCCGGATACGCGATGCGGCAAATACCGCTTGCATCATTGATTTGGGAAATCAGGTGATCACCTATCCTGATGTCCTTTCAGCAACAGTAGCGAATACACAGCCTAGCTGTTTTGGAACAAATAATGGTTCGATCTCCATCAGTTCACCAGCCGGTGGTTATGGAACATATCAATACAGCATCAACGGCGGTTCAACCTGGACTGCAGGATTGAACAATCCAAATCTAGCACCTGGCACCTATGATGTCCGGATACGCGATGCGGCAAATACCGCTTGTGTAATTGATTTGGGAAATCAGGTGATCACAGCTCCTGAGATTCTTTCAGCGACAGTAGAATCAACAAATGTTACCTGCAATGGTGTTAATGACGGCACAATTTCAATTACGAATCCTCAAGGTGGCTACGGCACTTATGAATATAGCATCAATAATGGGACGAACTGGCAGGATAGCGGAAATTTCGGCAATCTTAATAATGCTACTTATCAGGTAGTCATTCGGGATGCGGCAAATACCAATTGTACAATAACCCTAAATTCAAATCTTACAATCACACAACCGACGGCTTTAAGTGCAACTGTAACCTCAACAAATGTAACCTGTAACGGGGCCAATGATGGTACAATTTCAGTTACAAATCCTGCCGGTGGTTACGGAACTTTTCAATACAGCATCAATAATGGGGGGACCTGGCAGGATTCCGGAGAATTTTCCGGGTTGGGCAATGCTACCTATCACGTGGTCATTCGGGATGCGGCAAATACCAATTGTACAATAACCCTAAATTCAAATCTTACAATCACGCAACCGCCCGTTTTAAACGCGACGGTAACCTCAACAAACTTAACCTGTAACGGGGCCAATGACGGCACAATTTCAGTTACAAATCCACAAGGAGGCTACGGAACTTTTCAGTACAGCATCAACAATGGAACTTCATGGCAGGATACCGGGAATTTCGGCAATCTTAATAATGCTACTTATCAGGTATTGATTCGGGATAAAGCAAATATCAATTGTACAATCACCTTAAATCCAAATCTGGCAATCACGCAACCACAGGTTTTAAACGCGACGGTAACCTCAACAAATGTAACCTGTAATGGAGCCACTGACGGCACAATTTCAATTACAAATCCACAAGGAGGCTACGGCACTTATGAATACAGCATCAATAATGGGACGAACTGGCAGGATTCCGGAGAATTTTCCGGGTTGGGCAATGCTACCTATCAGGTAGTCATTCGGGATGCGGCAAATACCAATTGTACAATCACATTAGATTCAAATCTGACAATCACGCAACCGCCGGTTTTAAACGCGACGGTAACCTCAACAAATGTAACCTGTAACGGGGCCAATGATGGTACAATTTCAGTTACAAATCCTCAAGGTGGTTACGGGACTTTTGAATACAGTATCAATAATGGGACGAACTGGCAGGATAGCGGAAATTTCGGCAATCTTAATAATGCTACTTATCAGGTAGTCATTCGGGATGCGGCAAATACCAATTGTACAATAACCCTAAATTCAAATCTGACAATCACGCAACCGCCGGTTTTAAACGCGACGGTAACCTCAACAAATGTAA
>NZ_JBKAHK010000007.1:0-215413 GCF_046298265.1 Gillisia xinjiangensis
GATATTAGGAGATAGATTTTTTTCATGGTTTTAGATTTATTTTGTTCCTAAGTAGATATATCCTTGGATTGGTTTAAAACCGCTTCCAATTATTTCTATTATATAATAGTAAGTACCGGATGATAACCGATTAGAAGAGGCAAAAGAATTATTTGACTGGCCATCCCAATTATTTTGATAATTATTTGCTCTAAATACCTCATTACCCCACCTGTTAAAGATCTTCAGATTATAAGAAAACCCACAATCTCTTTCTTGATCCACGATAAAGAAGTCGTTGAAAGTATCTCTTCCCGGTGTTACCACTTTGGAGATCCCGTTTTTAATATCATCAAAATTACAAGGTAATACCACACATAAATCGTTTATACTAACCTGTACACTTGTAGTTGAAGGACAACTTCCACCTAGTACATAGTTGAAAGTGTAGGTTCCAACAGCCATTAATTCAGGATTTATAACGCTTCCGGTAAGGGCACCGGTTTGATCTGTATCTTCCCAGGTACCGCTTTCATCATTATCTCCTATTAGCAATTCGAATAAGTCGAAAGGATCATCTTCAATACAAAGATCTTTAGTAGTTGTCTGGATTGTTTCTGCTGCAGGTTCCGCCAAAGTAATCTGAACAACATCAGATATTTCTCCGCTGCCATTTTGAGCAGTTACACTATAGGTTCCTGGTTCAAGATCGATGAAAACTTCGCTTTCCTGGTAATCGGTTCCGTTTATACTATATGTTAAACCTTCTTCAGTTTGTACTGTAATAGTACCAGTTGGTACTTCACAGGTAGGTTGAATAACTTCTACCACCACTGGCGGCTGTGGTTTTTCTTCCGGCAATTCTACCACTTTGATTTCAAAACTACAAGTTGCTGTATTTCCTGAAGCATCTGTTACTACAAAGGTATTGGTTGTAGTTCCAACAGGGAAACTACTTCCTGAAGCAAGACCTGCTGTTTGTTCTATAGTTGTATCAGGACAATTATCGGTAACAGCAACCGACTGGTAATTTACAACCAGGCTGGTTACTCCATACTCAACAGTTAAACTGATGTTTTCAGGACAGGCGATTACAGGAGCCTCATTATCCCTTACAGTTACGGTAAAGCTGGTAGAAACTGTGTTTCCTGCAGCATCTGTAACAGTATAGGTTACTGTTGTTGTTCCCACAGGGAATTCACTTCCCGGAGCCAAACCTTCAGCTAAAGTAACTTCAGTTCCTTCGCAGTTATCGGTTGCGGTTGGAATTTCGTAGTTTACAGATGCACCACATATTCCGGCGTCAACATTCAATGTAATATTGCTTACTGCATCGAATACCGGAGCTTCATTGTCTTCAACAGTAACCGTAAAGCTACAAGTTGCTGTATTTCCTGCTTCGTCTGTTGCGGTAAAACTCACTGTAGTTGTACCTACAGGGAATAATTCTCCTGAAGCAGGTCCTGCAGTTTGAGCTACAGTTACATTACCTGAATTATCATTTGCTTCTGGCATTTCAAATTCAACTACTGCACCGCATAATCCGGCATCAACATTCATATTGATGTTGGCGGGGCAGGAGATCGTTGGATCTTCCTCATCTGTAATAGTTACGGTAAAGCTACAGGTAGCAGTATTTCCGGCTGAATCGGTTACGACATATGTATTAGTTGTAGTTCCAATCGGGAATTTACTTCCTGAAGGCAGTCCGGCAGTTTGCTCGGTAGTAGCTTCACAATTATCAGTTCCAACAGGAGCTTCAAAGGTTACTACTGCAGTTGCTGAACCTGAATCGGCAGCCTGGCTGATGTTCTCATTACAAACGATCACCGGAGCTTCATTGTCTAGTACTGTTACGGTAAAGCTGGTAGAAACTGTGTTTCCTGCAGCATCTGTAGCCGTATAAGTTACTGTTGTAGTTCCTACCGGGAATTCACTTCCGGAGGCTAAACCTTCGGTTAAAGTTACAACAGTACCTTCACAATTGTCGGTAGCAGTTGGAACTTCGTAGTTTACAGTTGCACCACATATTCCGGCGTCAACATTTACAGTGATGTCTAATACGGAATCAAAAACCGGAGGCTGATTATCAATAACAGTTATATTCTGTACACAGGTCTTTGTATTATCATGAATATCGGTCACGGTCCAGGTTACTACGGTAGTTCCTACCGGATAGATTCCCGAAGCATTGGCTGTTCCATTAAAGTCGTTTACTATAGATGCTACTTCACAGTTATCGCTGGTAGCAGGAGCATTTACAATTACTGCTGCAGTACAAAGGCCGGCATCTGCGGGCTGAGTTTGATCGGCGGCACAGGTGATTGAAGGATCCTGATTATCGGTTACGATTATATCCTGTGTACAGCTACTGGAATTTCCATCATTATCTGTTACGGTCCAGGTTATTGTAGTTGTGCCTACAGGGTAAATCCCTGAAGCATCTGCAGTACCGTTATAATCATTGATCACAGAAGCAACCAGATTATTATCTGTTGCGGAAGGAATATTTACGCTCACAGAGGCATTACAAGCATCTGCATCCGCAGTCTGAGTTTGATCGGCCGAACAGTTAATTACAGGATCTTCCTTGTCGGTAATTGTAATATCCTGCTCACAGGTATTGGTATTTCCGTGAATATCTGTTACGGTCCAGATAATTTTGGTGATCCCCAAAGGATAGGTTCCCGAAGCATCGGCTGTACCATTAAAATCATTTACAACTGAAGCAACTCCACAATTGTCATTGGTTGCAGGAGGCGTTACGGAGACATAGGCTGTATTTAAACCTGTATCTGTCGATTGATTTTGATTGGTAGCACAGATGATGGATGGCTTCTCGCTATCTTTTACTGTTACCTTTTGCTGGCAGGTTTGTTCATTTCCAGCGTCATCTGTTGCGGTCCAGGTTACCATGGTATCCCCGACAGGAAATACATCCGGGGCATCGTTGGTAAAGCTTAATTCGGTATCGCAATTATCAGTTCCGGTAGGCGTTCCTAATACTACTCCAGAGGCAGTACATTCGCCGGTGTCTGTGTTTGCGACAACATTTGCAGGACAGGAAATGTTAGGTTTTTCATTGTCTGAAACAGTAACGGTTTGTTCCACGGCTAAAGCTTGATTCCCGTTAATATCGGTTACCGTCCAGGTAATTGTAGTAATTCCTGTTGGATAAGGAGCGGTTAAAGCTTCTCCGTCATCTCTTGTTCCGGTTGGATTGCCAACGCTGCAGTTGTCACCGGCAGTAGCCGGAACAATAGTTAAGGCTGCGCTGCACAGTTCATTATCGGCAGTGGTATCAATATTGTCCCCAGCAGTAATTACCGGAGGCTGATTATCAATTACGGTTATATTCTGTACACAGGTGTTTGTATTATCATGAATATCGGTCACGGTCCAGGTTACTACGGTAGTTCCTACCGGATAGATTCCCGAAGCATTGGCTGTTCCATTAAAGTCGTTTACTATAGATGCTACTTCACAGTTATCGCTGGTAGCAGGAGCATTTACAATTACTGCTGCAGTACAAAGGCCGGCATCTGCGGGCTGAGTTTGATCGGCGGCACAGGTGATTGAAGGATCCTGATTATCGGTTACGATTATATCCTGTGTACAGCTACTGGAATTTCCATCATTATCTGTTACGGTCCAGGTTATTGTAGTTGTGCCTACAGGGTAAATCCCTGAAGCATCTGCAGTACCGTTATAATCATTGATCACAGAAGCAACCAGATTATTATCTGTTGCGGAAGGAATATTTACGCTCACAGAGGCATTACAAGCATCTGCATCCGCAGTCTGAGTTTGATCGGCCGAACAGTTAATTACAGGATCTTCCTTGTCGGTAATTGTAATATCCTGCTCACAGGTATTGGTATTTCCGTGAATATCTGTTACGGTCCAGATAATTTTGGTGATCCCCAAAGGATAGGTTCCCGAAGCATCGGCTGTACCATTAAAATCATTTACAACTGAAGCAACTCCACAATTGTCATTGGTTGCAGGAGGCGTTACGGAGACATAGGCTGTATTTAAACCTGTATCTGTCGATTGATTTTGATTGGTAGCACAGATGATGGATGGCTTCTCGCTATCTTTTACTGTTACCTTTTGCTGGCAGGTTTGTTCATTTCCAGCGTCATCTGTTGCGGTCCAGGTTACCATGGTATCCCCGACAGGAAATACATCCGGGGCATCGTTGGTAAAGCTTAATTCGGTATCGCAATTATCAGTTCCGGTAGGCGTTCCTAATACTACTCCAGAGGCAGTACATTCGCCGGTGTCTGTGTTTGCGACAACATCTGCAGGACAGGAAATGCTAGGTTTTTCATTGTCGTTAAATTCAATTATTTTTATTACTGGGCTGGGATCCGATGTACAACCATCTAAATTGGTAACTTTTATAAAATAATCTCCAGGAGCCAATCCAATGAAATTTCCAGTTTGATTGGAGTCGGTAAAATTATTTGATCCAGTTATAGTATATGTCCAATTAGTAACTACGTTCTCAACGGAAATTGTGCCGGTGGTTAAATCACAGCCTGGCTGTTCAGAATCAATTGCAATTGGAGTATTTGGTAAAGCCAATATTGTAAAGTCGGTAGTCGCAGTTTTAGTACAGCCATTGGTTGTAAAAGAATAGGTAACAGTATAAGTGCCTGCATCGCTACCGATGACATCTATTTCACCAGAAGAGCTATCAATATTCAAACCAGAAGGTGAAGCCGAATAAGTTCCATTTGAAACCCCTGTTTGTACTACCTTAACCGGTGCGGAATTACTACAAACCGGATTAGCATAGATTATGGCGGCATTTCCGAAACTTAACGATACAGGTAGTGGCCCAATAAAATCATTTAATGAGGCTGTGGGTGCATTGGAATTTTTTGTTTTTACCAAAAGGGTTTTGATGTTAACACCAAAACAGGGATCTCCTGTTTGACCAAAAACACTGGTAAGGTTAATAGCTCCTTCCACAAATTGTAAGGGATTATATGTGCTTTTGCCAAAAGCGCCAAAAGGAACGTCAATTGTCTCCGTATTGGTTTGGGCAAAAGCATTTATTCCGCTAGTTGTTTGTAAAACCCATCCAAAACTTGTATCACCTGTACTTTTCCAAAGGTAAAAAAAGACGTTGGCTACAGAGCCTCCATTTCCATACTCCATTGTTAGTAGTATATCATCTACAGTTCTGCCTCCATCTGGTCCGGCACTTATAAATCCACCGGATGAGTTGGTATTTAAGGTATTTTGAAAAAACTCAAAATCAATATAACTGGTACCATTGGTTGTCAATCTATCACTGGCAATAAAAATCCATTGATTATTCAAGGCATCCTTTCCAATGTGATACATAGCATTGTGAATATCCCCTTTAGAAGGGTTTGCTGAAGAAGAAGTCCATTTCCAGTCCTTTGGGTCATCACCAGCCTTTCCCTGAGAGAAAGTATTATCACTTGCGGAATTGAAATCGTCCCTGAAGAATTCGGTTGTAGCAGGATTGATAGGAGTACCATCGGAATTTAGCACATGTCCGCCGGGGCCGGTAACTCCCTCCACCCAATCTCCCGCCGGGGAAGTGGGGTTTGCTAAACTAGATGGGCTATTAGAAACGAGATTTGCATCAATTTCGAAACCTCCTGATGGAATAGTCACATTCACATTTTGTGCTTGCGCATTTTCTAAATTTATGAACCCCATTAAGGCAAGAAATACCACAATTGGAAATCGAAATTTTTTCTTGTTATCCAAAGTGTTTACCAACCTTTTTAAACAAGTAACCAAAAATGAGAGAGTAGTTTTCCAGGTCATAATTGATATTTTTTGAATTAGACGAATTTATTTTATAGAGAATTGATGAGATCTATAGAGATCTGATCTTATAAAATCATTTTTTTTAAGTAACAATTTTTTGATAAAGGAGATCGAAGGGGATATTCTCCTATTTTGTTTCTTTTAGGGAAAAAACAAGGTCTAATAAATATTGAAGATTTTTGGGGGGAATCTTAATATAACGTCTGAGAAACGTTTGAGGAACGTTTCGTACTCTTTGGATTATAAATGTATTTACATAAAACGAACTAAAAAACAAATAATCTATTTATTAGTTATAATACCAATTTATTAAGATGAAATGCAATATTTTATTTTAAAAACAGGGAATTTCACCTATTTCAGAAGAATAATTTGTTTTTTTTAAATCTAAATTTAAAAGTATCAATAAGTGAAATCCTTTAATTTTTGATATTGAAAATCAAAGGATTATAATAAAAAAGGTTGCCTGTAAAGACAACCTTTTTTATTTTGGAGTTTTAAAGATAGGGTAAAACGAATTAAACTTAATTTGAACATTAATGAACTACGTATTAATAATTAGGGATTAATACAAATTCTTTAATAGTAGTTGGTTAAAGTGAAATAATCCTTTGGGGTCAAAATTATTTCTCTTCGAATTTGGTTAGATAAACCGCTTCAGGAAATTATATTACATCTTTTAGCTATAGTACCTGATTTTCTCGATGAACTACCAAATGCTAAAGTCATATCAAAATTCATTGATTTCTATCCTTAAAATAAATTATAATCTTGATTTATTAGTTTTTATTAATTTCTGATTTTTCTTAATATCTAACCACTGGATTTTGGTACCTATAATAAACTTTTTGAATAGTTATTCCATCTTATTTTCAAAACTTGTAAATTGCACGAAAGTTAATTTAATGGGCAAAAATTTATCTGGTTACCGTAAAAATTATATCAAAGGAGAGCTGGTGGAATCTGAAATTCCGGAAAATCCATTGGAATTATTTCATGCCTGGTTTGATGAAATGGAAATGGTATTAAAATACAGGCGGGAATTAAATGATTCTGTGGAAGCTAATGCTATGACTGTTGCAACCATTGGTGCCGATGGTTTTCCAAAAAGCAGAATCGTTCTTTTAAAGGAGTTTAGTGATGAAGGTTTTATTTTCTTCACCAATTACACTTCGGAAAAGGGAATATCCTTGTTGAATAATCCTCATACCTGTCTTTCTTTCTTTTGGTCCGGTTTGGAGCGTCAGGTAATCATTAAAGGAAAAGCAGAAAAAATTTCAGAAGAAAAATCCATAGCATATTTTAATACCCGACCAAGAGGCAGCCAGTTGGGAGCATGGGCTTCAAACCAGAGCAGTGAAATCGAATCCCGGGAGATTTTGAATAATAATCTACGGGAGCTGGAACTTAAATTTAAAGATATAGACATTCCAAAACCTGAAAATTGGGGTGGATTTCTTGTAAGGCCTGAGAGTTTCGAGTTTTGGCAGGGCCGGTCCAACAGGCTGCACGACAGAATATTTTATGGAAAAGACAAAGGTGCATGGAGCATTAAGCGATTAGCGCCCTGATACTTTTTAGCAAAAAAGAAGTGTTAATCTTTTAACGCACTTTATTCCAATTTACAAATTCGAAATTTGGAATTTTAAATTTTAAATTAAAAAACATGAAAAGGCTAATTTTAGTAAGGCACGGCAAGTCCTCCTGGGGAAATAATATTGAAGATGAACAGCGACCGTTGAAAAAGAGAGGGTATAGGGATGGTGAACTTGTGAGTACTGCTTTTGAAGAATTTGTTGAACATCCTTTGGTTATTTGGTCCAGTCCTGCTGTTAGAGCGCATGAAACCGCAAAAATATTCAAAGTAAAATTGAATATAAAGGATGAGAATTTCTTTGTAAAACCTTCATTGTATACATTTAACAGCCGGGATTTATTTTCTCAAATCCAGCATTGTGATCCTGAGATTGAAAAACTGATGGTCTTTGGGCATAATCCCGCAATGACGGTACTGGTGAACGATTTGGGAGATAAGACTTTTGTCTCTGTACCAACTACCGGACTAACAGTAATAGATTTCAAAACAAACTCCTGGAAAGACCTGAAAGACGGAAAAACAATTTTAAATTTATTTCCGAAAAATCTACGATAATTAAATGGGCAATAATCAATATATAAACAGGGAGCTTAGCTGGCTTCAATTTAATGCACGAGTGCTTCAGGAAGCTGAAGATGAAACAGTTCCACTCATAGAAAGGCTTCGTTTTCTTGGAATTTTTTCCAATAATCTCGATGAGTTTTTTAAAGTTCGGTACGCCACTATCAAACGTATAGATCTGGCCGGAAAGAGTGCCAAGAGTGTCTTAGGGGGAATTAAAGCTGGAAAACTTCTGGAAGAGATCACACAAATAGTGATCGACCAACAAGCTGAAAGCCTCAAAATTTTAGATAGAATTCAACATCAGCTGGAAGACCATAATATTTTTATCATCAATGAAAAACAGGTATCCGAAACTCAGGAAGCCTTTATCAAAAATTATTTTCTAACACATGTAAGTCCGGCGCTGGTTACCATTATTTTAAATGATCTGATAAAAGTTCCCAGCCTGAAAGATAGTGCAGCATATCTCGCCGTAAAAATGGTCATGAAGGAAGAGGCACCTCAACAAGGAATTTCCAAACTTCTTAACAGGCAGGTGCAGGACAGAAAATATGTTTTGATTGAAATTCCCAGAAGCATAGATCGTTTCGTGGTACTACCTGAGGAAGGTGATAAGCAATACATCATTTTGCTGGATGATTTGATTCGGTTTAATTTGAAAACAATTTTCAACATTTTTGAATATGAGAGTATTTCAGCTCATATGATCAAAATAACCCGGGATGCCGAGTTGGATATCGACAGTGACCTGAGTAAAAGTTTTATTGAAAAAATATCAATGAGTGTCAAGGATCGAATTAAAGGAGATCCTGTGCGTTTTGTGTACGATATGAATATTGGTGAGGATACCCTGGGCTACCTCATGGGGAAAATGGGTATTGACTCTACAGATAGTATTATTCCCGGTGGAAGATATCATAACCGGCGAGATTATATGAATTTCCCCAGCCTTGGAAATAATAAATTACTCTATAAGGCAATAGACCCTTTGCCAATTCCGGGTTTGGTTCTTCATGGAAGTTTATTGGGAATGATTGCAAAAAAAGATTACCTGCTTTATTCCCCGTATCAAACCTTTGCGTATGTTGTTAAATTCCTAAGGGAGGCAGCCCTGGATCCAAAGGTTAAAACCATTAAAATTACAATTTACAGGCTGGCAAAAATATCACATATTGCCAGTTCCCTGATAAATGCCGTAAAAAACGGCAAAAAAGTAACAGTTCAAATCGAGTTAAGGGCCCGGTTTGACGAAGTTGCAAATATTCGCTATGCTGAACAAATGCAGCAGGAAGGAGTAAATTTGATCTTTGGCGTAACAGGATTAAAAGTTCATTGTAAAACCTGCGTGATAGAACGTGAAGAAAAAGGAAAATTAATTAAGTATGGTTTCCTAAGCACCGGGAATTTAAATGAATCTACTTCCAGGATATATACAGATTACACCCTGTTTACAGGAAATCAGGAATTGCTTAAAGAGATCAATAAGGTTTTTGATTTCTTTGAAATTAATTATAAAGTTAGCCGGTACAAGCATTTATTGGTATCTCCTCATTATACCAGAGCAGCATTGATTAAACTTATAACTACTGAAATTGAAAATGCCCAGGAAGGGAAGCCTGCCGGAATAAAATTAAAATTGAATAGCCTTTCAGACTTTACACTTATTGATAAATTGTATGAAGCAAGTCGGGAAGGGGTGAAAATTCAGCTTATAGTAAGAGGTCTTTGTTCCCTTATTCCCGGAATTCCTGGAATGAGCGAAAATATTGAAGCCATTAGTATCATAGATAAATTCCTGGAACATCCCAGGGTTTATATATTTGAAAATGCTGGAGATAATAGAGTATATATCTCTTCTGCAGACTGGATGACCAGAAACATGGATTACAGGGTAGAAGTATCCTGTCCAATTTATGATGAAAATATTAAACAGGAAATTCTGGAAACTTTTGAAATAAGCTGGAGAGATAATGTAAAAGCCAGGGTGTTTTCCAAAAATCAGGACAATGCATATAGAAAAAATGATCTTCCGGCCCTTCGATCACAATTTGCTTTATATGAATATTATCAGAAAAAATTAGAAAACAACTAGGTGTGATTAAACAAAGAAATTTTGCAGCGATAGATATTGGTTCCAATGCAGTGCGGTTATTGATATCAACAATTACCGAACAGGAAAATAAAGAACCAATTTTTAAAAAAACTTCCCTGGTACGGGTTCCTATTCGTTTAGGATCGGATGTATTTATGACCAAAAATATCTCTGAAGAAAACAAGATGAGGATGCTGGATACCTTGAATGCTTTTAAACTGCTGATGAAATCTCATAAAATTGAAAAATATAAAGCCTGTGCTACTTCTGCCATGCGTGAAGCTGATAACGGTCAGGAAGTCGCAGATCTTATCGAACAAAAAACAGGAGTGCAAATCAATATAATCGATGGAAACGATGAAGCGGCTATGATCGCTGCAACAGATCTTAACGAACTTATTCAAAGTGATAAAACGTATTTATATGTAGATGTTGGGGGTGGTAGTACGGAGTTTACTTTATACTCTAATGGGGATACCATTTCTTCAAGATCTTTCAAACTCGGTACGGTTCGTATTCTTGAAAATATTGTCGAGCCGGGAACCTGGGACGAAGTGGAATCCTGGGTTAAAGAAGCGACAAAAAACTACCAGAAAATAGATTTGATAGGTTCCGGTGGGAACATCAACAATATTTTTAAAAGTAGCGGGAAATCAGTTGGCAAGCCGCTGAGCTTTCTTTATTTAAGTTCCTATTATCAATTATTAAATTCCTTTACCTATGAAGAAAGGATTACAGAGCTTAATTTGAATTCAGACAGGGCCGATGTTATTATTCCCGCAGCAAAAATATACCTGTCTGCGATGAAATGGACCAAAGCCCGGAGGATCTATGTTCCTAAAATAGGATTGGCAGATGGCATTATAAAGTCGCTGTATCAGGAAGGTGTTTAGCCATGAATACTTTCTTTTTTGCTGAGATCTTTCATTACTTCAGCTTCAAAAGTAAGCAGTTCCTGCCACTTTTTATCCACATTTTTGCGTTCTCCGTATTGACGGGCAAAATTGAGGAATAAGGTATAATGGTTTGCTTCGCTAATCATCAATTGTTTATAGAATTCCCTAAGCTCTGCTTCTTTTAGTTCTTCTGAAAGCAATCTGAATCGTTCACAACTTCTGGCTTCAATTAATGCGGCAATTAAAAGGCGGTGAACCAGTTGATCTACCCGGCTGCCTCCTTTAGGGAAGAATTCCCTTACTTTTATCACATATTCATCTTTCCTGTCGCGACCTAAGGTATAGCCCCTGCCAAGCAATTTATCGTGAACCATTTTAAAATGTGCCACTTCCTCTCTTGCAAGTGCTGTCATTTCAGAAACCAAATCTGAATATTCAGGAAAACTCACTATTAAAGAGATGGCAGTAGATGCCGCTTTTTGTTCGCACCAGGCGTGGTCTATAAGAATTTCTTCGATGTTCTTTTCTGCAATTTCTACCCAACGTGGGTCTGTAGGTAATTTTAATCCAAGCATAATTATATTTCCAGATCAAATGTTGTTCGTAATTTTTCGATAAGGGGATTTTTCTCCTTCAGCTTATTATATTTCTCCATATTGGTAAAAGCATACTTTTTCGCCACCTTTTCATTCACGATTATTTCCAATGAAATATTCGTGTTTTGAAGCTTTTTCTTCAAAAAAGCCATCATAGGATTCTGGCCCTTTTCAAGATCTTTTTTCATGGTATCTGCCGGCAGTTCAATTGAAATAATTTTCCCGTCAATTTTCGGCATATCCGACTCCATAATGGAAGCAAGAATTTTCTCCCCTTTATTTTTCAACCTGTGAATGTATTCATCCCAGGCAGCCTGCAATTGCACCTCTGTAAATGCTTCATTTTTTTCCTCTTCCACCTTAGGTTTAAATCCCTGCTGTTTTGCAAGTAATTCCTTTCTTTTCCTGATGCTGGCCATAGAAAGACCTGAAATTTTTTCTGCGGAAGGTTCCTCCTGTAAAGTTGAGGGTTTCTCCTGATCCATGGTTTCTTCTGAAGCTTCCGAAGTAACCCGGTTTTCTGCCTTTTCAACTTCCGATGTTGGTTCATCCGGAGAGGATTTAACTTCTTCTGTGTTTTCTGAAGGCTGTTCATTTTTATCAGAAAGTGATTCTTCAGTATTTTTTATTTCTTCAGAAGATAGGGGAGGAGCATCAGCTTTTTTTTCTTCCGTAGGATCTTCAGATTCTGCAGCGGTTTTTGGAATATTTTCCAATTCACCGATGGTTTCTGAAACGGAGCTTTGTTGAAAGTCATTTCCCTCAGGGATAACAGAATTTTCCGAAGAATGGGATTTTTCAAATTTTTCAGACTTTTCTTTAGCAACAGATATGGGCGGTTCTGTATCTGGAGCCGAACCTGGAGTTGAATATTCCTGTTCTTTGACGATGGCTTTCTCCTCAGAAGAACGCTTTAGTGGACTGGGTGCTGCATTTTTATAATTTTCAGCAGGGACTATAAATTGTTCAGACTTTTTTTTTTCTCCATCAAAGGTGACAGAGGCAAGTTGCATCAGGCAAAGTTCCACCATTAGACGTTGATTCCTGCTGCCTTTATATTTTAGATCACTTTCGTTTGCCAGCTCGATGCCCTGTAAAAGAAAACGATGATCTGTTTTCTGGGATTGCTCAAAATATTTTGTTTTTGTAGTGTCGCCAACCTCAAGTAAATGAATGGTTTTTGGATTTTTACAAACCATAAGGTCCCTGAAATGTGAGGCCAAACCGGCAATAAAATGATGCCCATCAAAACCATGGGACAGTATTTCATTGAATTCAACCAAAAGTTGGGGAATATTGTTTTCCAGAATAAGATCGGTAACCTCCAGGTAAGTTTCATAATCCAAAACATTCAAATTCTCTGTTACCGCCTGCCTGGTAAGGTTTTTTCCTGAAAAACTCACCACCCTGTCATAAATGGAAAGGGCATCTCTCATAGCGCCGTCTGCCTTTTGAGCGATGATATGAAGCGCATCATCTTCAGCGTTTACACCTTCCTCTCCGGCGATATATGCCAAATAGTTTTTTGCATCGGTTACCGTGATCCTCTTAAAATCAAAGATCTGGCAGCGCGAAAGGATAGTGGGAATTATTTTATGTTTTTCGGTGGTTGCAAGTATAAAAATTGCGTGTCTTGGTGGCTCTTCGAGGGTTTTTAAAAACGCATTAAAAGCAGCGGTGGATAGCATATGCACCTCATCAATAATATAAACCTTGTACTTACCAACCTGAGGCGGGATGCGAACCTGATCGATCAAATTCCTGATATCATCTACAGAATTATTGGAAGCTGCATCCAATTCAAAAATATTGAACGCGAAATCCTCATCCGCAGTATGTGAGTCATCCTGATTGATCATTTTTGCAAGAATACGGGCGCAGGTAGTTTTTCCCACTCCCCGCGGACCTGTAAAAAGCAATGCCTGGGCCAGGTGATCGTGCTCAATGGCATTTAAAAGCGTATTTGTAATTGCCTGTTGCCCTACAACATCTTTAAATGTTACGGGACGATATTTTCTTGCCGATACTACAAAATGCTCCATGAATAATTTTTGAAAAACAAATATAGAAATACCATGTTTAAGAAGTAAATGTAAACCCTTAATTTTTGAAAGGAATATGATAAAAAACAAAGGGCTTCTTCCCTTTAAAGAAAACCCGCCACAACCTTACGGGCGGGGTGGATTAATAGGAACAAGGTTGTTTCTAATTCAACAGAATTCCTCTTCCAAATAAGACGGAAGGGGTAAGAAATTAAATTATAACTGGAACCACCCCGGCCTTTGGCTACCCCTCCTTGGGAAGGATGGGAGCCTTTAATTTATTTCCACTTCAAAGCTCGAATTTTTGTATCGGGCTTTTTTTACTATTCTTATTTGTTTTTATTGTTGTCTGATAAACATTATTAGGGTTATAACTAATTGTTTATCAATTGAATAAAATTCAGTCTTGGTTCCTGGTTCTTGCAGTTACGCCGAAGGCGGAACGATCTTGACTTTACCGGACATGACTGATTTATTTTATTTGAATGGAAATGGATGTTATGTAAGCAAGCCGCTGTATCTTTGCACGAAAGCAGATCGCCTTATCGCCATGATGTATATCAGGGAGGAAAGTCCGGACACCATAGGGCAGTATAGTGGGTAACACCCACCGGTCTCAACCCCGGTTTTTCCGGAAGTGGGATCAGGACCAGTGCAACAGAAAGGATGTACAGATAATGCTGTAGTGAAATCAGGTAAACTCTATGCGGTGCAATGCCATGTATACCGGCATTTAAGGGCGGCCCGTCCGTTGCCGGAGGGTAGGCAGCTAAAGGTTTTTGGCAACAAAAATCTCAGATAAATGATAAGGGTCCCGGAGTTTTTCGGGATACAGAATCCGGATTATAGATCTGCTTTTTTTATTTTAGGAAAACTCAAAAAAAGTGTTTGAATTTTATTTTGGCTGTGGCTTCGCACTTTTCTTAAATCTCAGGAAAATTTTTCTTTGCGCAGTATTTCCTTTGCCCAGGTTAAGGATTCCTCAAATTCGGTAAAAATTTCAAACGGAAACTTGGCAAAATTCTTCTCAAAAAAAGCCATTTTAAGAGCAGATGCTTTAGTACTGACTATGGCAATCCCCCAAAGATTGGTGGCTTTCTCAAGATCTACATAAATCAATGGATCAACATTATAGGAATTGAATCTTTGCGAAATATAAATAAACCTTTCTCCCTGGTATATTCCAGAACAGGCTTCAACCAAGGCTTCAGTATTATTTTTATCCAGAACAACATCTTCCTTAATTTTTGAAACAACAAAATCCTTGTAGAATTTAAGCGTGGTAAAATTCAGTTCCATTGTTTCAATAAGTGGATCCATAGTTATGGTTTAGGCACAAAAAAACTAAAAACCGAATTTCCATATTTTCTGGATTCGCTGTAGTTTTCCAATGCTGTAAGTTTGGTATGCTTGGAATGTTCAATAATCAAAATTCCTTTTGGGTTTAGAATGTTCCTTTCCAAAACCAATAGGACGATTTTTTCAAATTGATCTTCCTCCAGATCATAAGGAGGATCTGCAAAAACCAAATCGGCTTTCACAGGTGCTTTTTCAAGATATTTAAAAACGTCACTTTTTACGGGAGTTATATCCAGTTCCAGTTCAGTAGCGGTTTTTTTGATAAATTTCACACAATCAATATTAGCATCAACCGCAATGATTGGCCCGGCACCCCGCGAACCAAATTCATAAGAGATATTTCCGGAACCCGAAAAAAGATCCAGTACTGTCAATCCTTTAAAATGAAACCGGTTATTAATGATGTTGAACAAGCCTTCCTTTGCCATATCGGTAGTGGGACGTATTGGTAATTGTTTCGGGGCAGTAATTCTTCTGCCTTTATGAAGGCCTGATATTATTCGCATTCTATAGATTTAAGTAAAATAAAAGCCTCTCTTTGAAATTGCTCGTTGTATTCTTCTGAAAAATCTATTTTTAGATCGGGTTTCAGAAATTGAACATTTTTGATATAGGTATATACTATTTGATAAAAAGGGGATTCTTCTGAAATTTCACCTGTTAATATCAAATCTATTTCTGATGGATCCAGTTTTAACTGCTCCAGGGTAAATAATAAATAATAGATAAAATCTTCGGGAGAATCGTACTTAAAAGAGTTACTCAATAAGAGTTTTCCATTGCGAACAATTACAAGATCATAATAATCTTTATAATTGTTTAAAAAAACCTTTACGGGTAAACTCTTTTCAAGACTTAAAATAGCTTCGGCAAAAACCGAAATGCTATGTTTATATTCATACTCCCCATATTTATCAAAAAAATAATTGGTGATATTCGTATATGGAATATAAACATTTATCAGATTTTTTGCCTCGATAAAATCATGGGCTACGACATCGGTCTTTAATATCTTGGTATTAAATTTCAAATAATTGGAAGCCTCCTCTTCAATAAAATACTCTTTGGGCACGATGCTGTAAAGATCGTTTGAAAAGAGAAGCATAACCTCTTCTATTGGGTTTTGGAGGAATTCTTCTTTTTCATAAACCAATTCAATTTCCTTCAGGATTTTTACAGGATTGAATTCTTTTGGGAAGGTGGTTTTTTTATACCAAACCAGTTGGTTTTCCTCGCAATCCAGAATTAAAAAAGAAAGTCCATTCAGGCATACCTGAATGGACAGTTTCAATTTGTTCATTTTATGTTCTCTAATTACTTCCATAAACTGTTGGCCAGTTACCGGTGGTATTGACCTCATTCATAGAGCCTACTCTTAAAAATGCTCCATTTACTCCATCTACAGAAACAACTTGCTTTTCCTGCATAACCAAATCCTTATCCTGATCATGCAGGATAACGCTTTTGTTTACTTTTGCTTCAAAAACAGGGATTTTATTTTCATTTTTAGTTACTGTACCAGCATCCATTTCAAATTTTGCATCCACCCCATCAACTGGAACAAACATCATCTTTTTATAGCGATCCCCTTTGAAAAGGGAATCTTTTACAGATGCATATCCAAGGGTATCTATGATAACAATATCTTTTTGCTTGTCAACACCAAAAGTTTTTCTATATTCCTCATCCAGTATTGTGGAATCTCTTCGTTGGGTCAAAACAAATTCTGCCGTATCGATGAATTTCACCAATTTGTCGAAATCTTTCGCGAAAGATCCGGTGATTTCCTGATGTGCCAATTGCGCAGCACGAATATCCTGAAGACGTTCAATTACTTTGGCATAACGCTTTTCTTTAACTTTATTAAACTGGATTGGGTCATACACGGAGTTAAACACCAGGTATCCCAAAAAGATGATAACAATCCAAAGGAGTAATTGAATAACAAGTTTCATGCTTTCGAAATTTTTAAATTAGTTGAGTTCATCGCAAATCTACAATTTTTTTTTATTCGTAAAAGTTTCTGCCCTAAAAATACGTTGTTATCTTTGACTTTTGCAAGAAAGCCTATGGAAACTTTAAATGCCGGTACCTTTTATAAACTATTAATCAATGAATTAGGCTTCCCGGCAAAGGTAAAACAGGATATTGCATTGCAGCAACTCTCGTCCTTTGTCGTTAATCCCTCATCAGACTCCTTATTTTTGCTGAAAGGTTTCGCCGGAACCGGGAAAACCACCATTATTAGTGCGCTGGTGAAGAATCTTTGGAAGATAAAACGCAGTGGAATTTTACTTGCTCCCACCGGAAGGGCAGCTAAAGTTATTTCCCTGTATTCCAATCAGGAGGCACAAACCATTCATAAAAAGATCTATTTTCCAAAAAAAACGAGTGGGGCAGGGGTACAATTTGTTTTACAAACCAATAAACATAAAAATGCGATCTTTATCGTAGATGAGGCGTCCATGATCCCAGATGAGAATCAGGATTCGAAATTATTTGAAAACAAAGGTTTGCTTGCCGATCTTATAGAATATGTATACTCAGGGCAAAAATGTTCTCTTATTTTAATTGGGGATACCGCACAGTTACCACCTGTAAAACTGGATATGAGCCCTGCTTTGGAGGAAGATAAGCTTCGGGATTATTACTACAAAGAGGTTATTCATATAGAATTGGATGAAGTGGTTCGCCAAAGCCAGGAAAGTGATATCCTGCTTAATGCAACAAGGATACGGGAAGCACTGGCAGAGGAATTTTATGAATCATTCCGCTTTAATCTTACAGGAAAGGCAGATGTGGTAAGATTGATGGATGGTCAGGAGATCCTGGATGCCATTCAGGATTCCTATGATAATTTGGGCCATGAGGATACCAGCATTATCGTACGTTCCAATAAAAGAGCAAATCAATACAATCAGCAAATTAGATCCAGGATCTTGTTTCAGGAGGAAGAAATTTCTTCAGGAGATTATTTAATGGTCGTAAAAAACAACTATTTCTGGATTAAACCTACTTCTGAAGCCGGATTTATCGCAAATGGAGATATTGTAAAGGTCCTGGAAATTCAAGCGATTAAGGAGCTGTACGGATTTCGTTTTGCTGAAGTCAATGTTCAAATGGTAGATTACCCCAAGATGCAACCTTTTGATACCGTTGTGATCCTGGATACTTTGGAAAGCAATTCCCCCTCGCTAACCTACGATGAGTCCAATAAACTATATCAGGAAGTGATGCAGGATTACGAAGATGAAACCTCTAAGTACAAAAAGTTCCTGAAAGTGAAGGGAAACAAATATTTTAATGCCCTGCAAATTAAATTTTCATACGCCATGACCTGTCATAAGTCACAGGGTGGGCAATGGAACACGGTTTTTATTGAACAGCCTTATTTGCCAAACGGGGTAGACAAGGATTATTTGAGATGGCTTTATACGGCAATAACAAGGGCTCAGGAAAAGTTATATTTAATCGGGTTTAAAGATGATTTTTTTACTGAAGATTAACAAAATCAAAAACCTCGGGGCAAGTTAACAAGGTATGAATTTGAAAATACTTTTAAAAATTGCGAGGCAAGCCTCAGGGAACTAAACCCTCAATGAGGGTTTAAAAAGATTACCAATTCAACTGAAAATTAAGTGAAATGACCAAAAATAACGTCTTAAGAATTATAGCTGTAATCCCTGCGCGGTATGAAGCGATCAGGTTTCCGGGAAAACTGATGCAGGATCTCAATGGAAAGACCGTTATACGCCGTACCTACGAAGCGACTGTCAACACAGGCTTGTTTGATGAAGTTTTTGTAGTAACCGATAGCGATGTTATTTTTGCTGAGATCAGGAATTCCGGAGGTAATGCCATAAAGAGCAAAAAAGAGCACCAATGCGGCAGCGACAGAATTGCGGAAGCGGTAGAGCATATGGACGTTGATATAGTTGTAAATGTACAAGGCGATGAACCTCTCATCGATAAAGAAAGTCTTTTTAAACTTCTTGAAGTTTTCAAATATGATACTGAAGGCAAAATAGATCTTGCTTCTCTCAAAACACCAATGCACGATAGCGATGAGATTACCAACCCTAATAATGTGAAGGTGATCACTAATAAAAATAACCTGGCGCTATATTTCTCAAGGTTCCCGCTTCCATATCCAAGGGAAACAAATTCCGGAGTAACTTATTTCAAACATATTGGGGTATATGCTTTTAGAAAACAGGCCTTGATGGATTTTTACAGGTTGCCAATGTTGGAACTTGAAGCAACAGAAAAGATTGAATGTATCCGGTACCTGGAATATGGAAAAAATATCATGATGGTGGAAACAAATTTTAAAGGAATTGGAATAGATACTCCTGAAGATCTTGAAAAGGCGAGGAAATTATTTAAAGAGAACTAGTTTTATTGGTCTTAATCGTCATTATCTGAAATCTGGGTTTTAGCAGAAATTTTCTTACAAACCAATACGATTTTTTCATTTTTAAGGTTGGTGGTAAAAAATAAATAAGAATTTCCCCCATCGCGTATTTTTAGTTCCTGCCGCAGTACTTCCACCGATTTAGGGAAATTCCGTGTGGTGATATTGGCCTTTTTTACCTTCAAGCTTTGCTTTAATAACTTCTTGTTAAAAGGTACCATATCAAATACTTCAAAAATTCTTCCCGGAAATTTTTTCATTGTTTCCGAAGTGAATAAATGTGAATTCGAATGAAGTTTCAAGGTGTTGGTTTGAACTGCCAATTCCCGAAACATCCCACTTTTCATGATAACTGGATTGGGCTCGTAGAGGTATTTTAAAGGAAGGCTTAATGGTACCTCCGATTGATTATTTGAGAATTTAGTTTCGAATAATTGATTTTCTGATTTTTGAAAATCGATGGTTTTTATTTCAACTTCACCCTGATATCCCTTTTTCAATATCCATAATAATTCCTTAACATCACTGTTAACTGCAACGATATGAATTTCAGAAACCTGCTTTAACTCAATAATTCCAGCTTTCAGGTCAAGTAAAGGAGAGGTCTTGAGCATAATATTTTCTGATCTCTCAAAAAGCATTTGCAGGTTTCCTGAAATATCAGGAGTACATTGATTCATGTGAAAAACTTTACCTCCGTGCTCATCACGTCTTGAGGGATCAAGGTAGATCCAGTCAAAGTGGTCTTCCGATGTCTTCAAAAATTCGATCCCGTTTCCCTGAAATGCATTAATATTTTCAGCTCCAAAAATTTTAAAATTATGTGTGGCGATCTCAAATAATTCAGGATTGAGTTCACAATAGGTGAGCTGGGTAAATTTTTCAGCAAAAAAATAAGAGTCTATTCCAAAGCCCCCGGTAAGATCTATCAGCTTTTCCCCTGAAATTAATGAAGCCTTGTATTTTGCGGTTTTCTCTGAAGAAGTTTGCTCCAAATTAAGATTTGGAGGATAAAGAATGTTTTCAGAATTAAACCAAATCGGAAGTTTTAATTTGGCCTTCTTTTTTCCTGAAATCTGTACCCCAATTTCCTGGCTGGAAATATAGGGAAACGGGCTTCCTTTCAAAATCAATTTTGAAAGATCCTCAAAAAGATGCTCTGAAATGAAGTTTTGAACCTCTGGATTTAATAGTGCTTTGTTCAAGCCTGGTTGTTTTAAAGATCCCTTGTAAGCCTTTTAACGATCTTATATTCGCTTAGTGATTCTTTCGCTATAACTTTTAATGCAGTGTAAAAAGGAACTGCTACAACCATTCCTAAAACCCCAAATAAGAGTCCCGAAATAAGAATAATGAGAAATATTTCTAAAGGATGTGAGCGCACGCTGGCCCCGAATATAAGCGGTTGACTAATAAGATTATCTATCATTTGTGAAATCCCATACCCTAACATAATATAGATTAATTTTGGTAGAATAACCATTTGAAAATCGGCTCCAAGCTGGCTGGAGATTACAAAAAGGGCCATTAAAATACCTGCGAATATTGGGCCTAAATAGGGGACCAGGTTCAAAAAAGCACAAATAAAGGCTATTGCTATTGGATTATTTATTTCAAAAATAGTCAGTAACAGGAGATACAGTATGAACAGCACGCTAATTTGCATTGTAAGACCTACAAAGTATCTGGACAGCAAGATCTTGATCTTGTTGAACACCCGTTGAAATTTATCTTCTTCCCCCCTGTTGGCAAAAACAAGGATGCTGTTAAGCATTAACTTACTGTCTTTAAGCAGGAAAAATGAGATGAACATTATGGAAAATATCGCAATTAAGGTAGCTCCTAAAATACCAAAAACGCTGTTTAAAAATTTTGGGATCAGGTTAACGTCCAGGTTTTGAACTATTTCACTTTGCATTAAACTATCCAATATATTGATCTCATCGACCCCGAGGTAGGTATTTATCTGAACATTTAATTCATTGATATCGCTTTTAAAAGCCTCAATGTCTATTCTGCCTATATATTGACTTTGCTCGATAAGAATTGGAACAAAAACGAGGATTATCCCAACAAAAACAATCATGACTAGAATTAACACTATAATGACCGACATTTGATTAGGGATACGAAATTTGGATCTTAAAAAAATAACAAAAGGTCTTCCAATTAAAGAGATAACCCCTGCAATGGCTATATAAACCAGGACAGACTGGACTTGATATAGAAAATATAACAACAGGAATATTGCGGCTATAATCCCCAGTGCTCTTAAAATCCCGTAAGAAAATGTTTTTTCGTTCACGTTGTAAATATATTATTTCTTCTGAAAGCGCGGAAGGCTTTTCGTAATTTCATATAAAGCTATTCCAGTTGCCTGTGCAACATTCATGCTGCTGTTAGTTCCAAACATTTCAATATGCACTTTTTTATCGGTAATTTCAAGCAGGGTATCATCTATTCCGTTTCGTTCATTGCCTATTATAAGGACAATTTTTGATTCCATTTCAAAATTAATGGAGTTCAGAATCTGGCTGTCGGATGTGATTTCCAAAGCAAAAACAACATAATTCAATCCCTTCAGTCTTTTAATTGCTTCTGTTGAGTTTTCCTGGAATTCGTATGCTACATTTTTTAGGGTTGACCGGGCAGTTCTTTTTAGGCGATTGTTTTCAGGATTAAACGGTGTACCGCAAAAAACAATTTTTTCAATATTAAATGCATCGGCAAGCCTGAAAATACTACCAATGTTGGCATCTCCCATCAAATTATCGGTAAGTAATATTACAGGGAACTTAGATGGGAGATTTGAATGTGATTGATGTGCCAGTTGTAAACTCAATTTTCAAAAGCGTATTTAAGAATGTTAGTTCCCATTTGCAGGGCTTTTAGTCTCACTTCAGGCGGGTCGTTATGAACGGCTGGATCTTCCCATCCGTCACCTAAATCACTTTCTACCGTAAAAATAAGGATGAGCCGGTTATTTTCAAAAACCCCAAATGCCTGGGGTGGCAGGCCCTCATGTTCATGAATTTTTGGCAACCCATTTGGAAAGGAAAAGGCATTGTTGAAAATAGGATGTGATGAAGGAAGTTCCTGTAATTCTCTGTCGGGGAATACTTTTTTTATCTCTTTTAAAAGATACTTTTGCATTCCGTAATTGTCATCAATGTGTAAAAACCCACCGCTTAACAGGTAATTCCTAAGGTTTGTTGCCTCCTCATCGCTAAAATAGACATTTCCATGGCCTGTCATATGTAAAAAGGGATATTGAAAAATATCGGTACTTCCGGGAGTAACGGTTGCTGGTTTTTGGTTTATTGCCGTGGTTATGTTTTCATTGCTGAATTTTATAAGGTTTGGCAAGGAGGTGGGATTCGCATACCAGTCTCCGCCACCCTGATACTTCAAAAGGGCAATTTCCTGAGAGTGCAGCTGCATTCCAAGAAGTGTTAAAAAGATAAAGACGATTTTAGTTATCATTATTTATTTTAATTGTTGTCCGGTAAACATTTTTTTTAAGCTGAAACCAGTCATTCATTGGGCATTCCAATGGGATTTTAATAAACAAACCTTACTTTTCTGAATTTTTCAATTATATCGATAATTAAAGTGTTATGAAAAAATAGAAATCATACCTAAATGTTTATCAGTTCATTAAAATCAAGCCTTGATTCTTTGTTCTTGCAGTTACGCCGAAGGCGGAACGATCTTGACTCTTTACAGGACATTACTAATTTATTTTAAAAGTATAAACGGAAAGGTAGGGTTTTCATATGTAGATTCTTATTATTTTTCATTGGTCTCCCGATAGCTATCGGGAGTAATTCGCATATCTTCATCGGTATTTGAATTGTGTTTCCGTTGACAAGCTCATTTCATTTTAGTCCTCATTGGTTAAAGCTACGGTGTGACAGGCTACAATGGCAGCAGTTTCAGTTCGTAACCGACTTTTACCAAGACTTACAGGGATCCAGCCGTTATTTAATGCCAGTTCGATCTCTGCCAAAGAAAAATCCCCTTCCGGACCTATTAAAATAGTGGAGTTTTGCTTTGGTTTTAAAAGACTTTTTAAAGATATCCGTTTTTTATCTTCTTCGCAGTGAGCGATGTATTTTTCGCCTTTTATATCACTTTGAATAAATTCTGAAAAGCTCAATGGTTCATTTAATTTGGGAATGCTAAAATGAAGCGATTGTTTCATCGCACTTTGAAGCACGCGCTCAAAACGGTTTGATTTCACGAATTTCCGTTCGCTGTGTTCACATATCACAGGCGTGATTTCCTGTATGCCAATTTCTGTGGATTTTTCCAGGAACCATTCGTAGCGGTCATTCATTTTCGTGGGCGCTACCGCAAGGTGAAGATAATAATCAGGTTTTTTTTCGGCTTCAACTTCAATTATTTTAGCGATACATTGCTGCGAGGTTATAAGGATTATTTCGGTTTTAAAAAGAAATCCGGATCCGTTAGTCACATTAAGAATTTCTCCCTCTTTTTTCCGAAGAACTTTCACAATGTGCCTGCTTTCCTCTTTGGGAAAAATAACCTGCTGGTCATTTTCGGAAATATCCGGTTGATAAAATAACTGCATCTTTTAAATTTTATAGCGGGCCTGAGCGGTTACCGAAAGATCGGAAAAATCCTTGTTCAAATATTTATAATATCCTACAATGCCTATCATTGCAGCATTATCTGTTGTATACTCAAATTTTGGGACATAGGTTTTCCAACCATATTTGGCCTCTGCTTCATAAAGCGCCTTTCTGATCCCGCTGTTGGCAGAAACACCTCCACCAATAGCTATTTCCTTAATTCCTGTTAGTTTTACCGCCTTTTTCAGCTTATCCATAAGGATCTCCACTATGGTATATTGAATGGAAGCGCAAATATCATCACGATTTTCTTCAATAAAATTGGGGTTTTCCTTAACCTGTTTCTGAATAAAATAAAGCACCGCTGTCTTGAGTCCGCTAAAGCTAAAATCAAGTCCGCCAACCTTTGGTTTTGTAAATTTAAAGGCCTTGGGGTTTCCGGTTTTTGCATATTTATCTATTAAAGGACCACCGGGATAGGGAAGGCCTAAAATTTTGGCACTCTTGTCAAAAGCTTCTCCCACCGCATCATCAATGGTTTGACCTATAACCTCCATCCCGAAATAATTTGAAACTTTTACTATCTGGGTATGCCCACCGCTTATGGTAAGTGCAAGAAAGGGGAAACCTGGCTTTGAGAAATTTTCTTCAGCAATAAAATGCGCCAGAATATGGGCCTGCATGTGGTTTACCTCAATGAGAGGAACGTTTAAACCCATAGCCAGAGATTTCGCAAATGATGTTCCTACCAATAAAGAACCCATAAGTCCGGGACCTTTGGTAAATGCGATTGCAGATATGTCATTTTTGTCGATATTTGCTTCATCAATTGCCTGGTGAATTACCGGAACGATGTTTTGCTGGTGTGCTCTGGAAGCGAGTTCGGGAACTACACCTCCGTATTTTTGATGTACCTCCTGGGTTGCAACAATATTCGATAATAAAGTGTCGTTTTTTAAAACTGCCGCAGCCGTATCATCACAGGAAGATTCTATCGCTAAAATATATATATTTTGGGAAGTCATTAAAAAGAGAAAGGCATTATAATTGTTAATATTGTTTACAAAGTTATAACATAAAAGCGTATCAAAAAATTCTGGAAAATACTAATTAGAACAGTTGTCGCACTGCTTTTGTTTTTCGTGCTTTTATTGATTTTATTCTCCATCCCCGCCGTTCAAACATCGGTGGCAAAAAAGTTAACAAAATCTATTCAGGAAAGTGCCGATGTGAACATTACTGTGGGCAGGGTTAGTTTTTCCTATTTCGGAAGAATACGTCTAAAGCATGTGTATGTTGAGGATCACCACCAGGATACCCTTATCAATATAGTTGAATTAAAAACCTCCATTTTAAGCTTAAAAAATTTAATCGCAAATTATCCCAGTTTAGGAAATACCACAGCCGAAGGTTTAACCTTTAAAATGAAACGTTACAAGGGAGAGGATACAGACAATCTTAGTGTTCTTCTGGAAAAATTAAAAACAGAGCCTACCGGAGAAAAAAAGCCTTTTAAACTTTCTGTGGCCGATATTTTTATCAAAGATGGTTATTTCAGCTTTGTAAATGAAAATTTGGATTCCCCGGAGATAATCGTTTTAGACAAACTCAATCTCCTGGCAGAAAATCTGGATATCGAATCAGATGAATTTTCCCTGAATGTTAATTCCCTGAAAGCCGAAGAGGGAAGGGGACTCAAAATCAAAAATTTATATACCAGGTTTTCTTATAGCCCCAAAAAGATGGAGATGAAGGATTTGCTATTGGAAACACCTTTTTCAAAATTGGATGCAGATATCCGTATGGATTACGTTATGGAAGATTTTTCCGACTTTGAGAATAAAGTGCAACTTGAAGCAGATATTCGGGATTCAAAGTTTTCTACTCAGGATCTCCAAATTTTTTATGTGCCTTTTGGAGACGGGCAGGATCTCGCCATAAATACAAACCTAATAGGAACCCTGAATGATTTCAAATTGGAAGATTTTCAGTTAGAAGGGATGGATCGAAGCAGTATCGATGGAAATATGCTTGTGCAAGGTGTTTTTTCTGAAGAGATGCAGGATTTTAAACTCACCGGGGATTTTAAGGATTTAACTTCCAATTATTACGACCTCGTAAATTTATTGCCAGGGCTTTTTAGAGAAAAATTGCCTTTAACCTTAAGGGATTTTGGAAATCTTAAAATGCAGGGTAATACTATTTTAACCAAAAATTCCCTTATTGCCGATGTGTTCATCGCAACACAACTTGGTACTGCGAAGGCAGATGTAACCATGCAAAACCTTAATAATCCTGCAGATGTTACCTATAAAGGAAACTTAATATTCAATCAATTTAACATTGGTCGTTTGCTGGATGACCCTAAACTTGGTAAAACCAGCTTTAACCTGTTTGTGGATGGCAAAGGCTTTACAACAGAAGATCTAAATACACAAATTCGGGGTAAAATTTCAAAACTGGCTTACAACGATTATATGTATTCTGATGTGCATGTTATGGGGACTGTAAAAAACATGATTTTTAATGGAAACCTTGTATCCAACGATCCTAATTTAAGGCTTGAATTCTCCGGATTAGTAGACATTTCGAAAAAGCAAAACAATTATGATTTTGAAGCCTCTGTAGGCTACGCCGATCTCAATAAGCTCAATTTTGTTTCCCGTGATAGTATTTCGGTTTTTAAGGGCGATGTTTTTATGAATATGAGCGGAAATAGCCTGGATAATATCTCCGGAAATATCCTGTTGTTGAACACTACCTATCAAAACCAGAACGATCTTTATTATTTCGATGATCTAAGCGTCAATTCTTCTTTCGATGCAGAAGGAATCCGGACCATTGCTGTAGAATCCCCGGATGTTGTGAATGGTGAGATTACCGGTAATTTTAAAATTTCAGAAGTAGATGCGCTTATAGAAAATTCCCTGGGAAGCATTTACACGAATTACCGTCCAAATACTATTACCAGCAATCAATATATGGAGTTCAACTTCGATATTTATAATAAGATCGTAGAGGTGTTTTATCCTGAAATTACGCTGGCTCCCAATACGTTTCTCCGCGGAAGGGTAGAATCGGATGAATCGGAATTCAAATTGACATTCAGATCCCCAAAAATTGAAGCTTTTGGGAATATGCTGAAAGATATCAATATTCAGGTAGATAATACAAACCCTATTTATAACACTTTTGTGGAAGCAGACAGTGTTTCTACCAAGCTATATAATTTCTCAGAATTTAGTTTGATAAACGTGACCTTAAGGGACACGTTATTCATAAGATCTGAACTTCAGGGAGGAAAAGCCAATAATGATGTTTTTAACCTGAATTTATTTCACACCATCAACGAGGAGAATAAATCGGTTGTGGGAATCCAGCGATCAGATGTAAAATTTAAAGACAATATTTGGTTTTTAAATGAAAACAATAACAAAAGCAATAAAATAGTATTTGACAATAACTTTAATGATGTTGTGATAGATTCACTTGTTTTGAGCCATCAAAATGAAATGATTCGGTTAAGTGGTGTTATGACAGATACTACCTACAAGGATTTTAAAATTGAATTTGACAATGTAGATATAGGCAAGATTACACCCGATCTTGACAGTTTGGCAATAACAGGTAATTTGAACGGAAAGTTAAATCTTCTTCAGGAAAAGGGAGCTTATTATCCCAATACATCGCTTACTGTAGATGAACTTACAATAAATGATATTCTTCTTGGAAACCTTAATATTGTGGTAGAGGGCAATGAAAGTCTCACATTTTATAATATAGATGCCACCCTTAAAAATAAGGGTCTTGAATCCTTAAATGCAAAAGGCGGGATTGATGTAAATGCAGATAATCCAAAGATAAATATGGATGTTGCACTCCGTAATTTCAATATGGCGGCATTTAGTCCCTTGGGAGGGGAAGCTATAGACAATATTCGTGGATTTGCTTCAGGAGATGCACAGGTAACCGGAAACTATCGAAATCCTGATATTACAGGGCAGTTGCAATTACAAAAGGCGGGATTAAGGGTTCCGTATTTAAAAATAGATTTTGATTTCCAGGATAATGCCGTAGTAAATTTATCGGACCAAAAATTTGTATTCGATGAAATTGAAATTGTTGATACCAAATATCAAACCTCCGGAATTCTTGACGGATCCATTTCCCATAGAAATTTTAAAGAATGGTTTTTAGATTTGGAGATTACAAGTGACAGGCTGGTAGTACTGGATACAGAAGCCGAAGTAGATGCCCTGTATTACGGCACTGCCTTTATAGATGGTTTTGCCAGTATAAAAGGACCAACAGAGAAACTGATAATCGATGTAAATGCCTCTACCGCAAAAGGGACTGTTTTTAAGATCCCTTTAAGCGATGCAGAATCTATTGGGGATAATTCCTATATCCATTTTTTAAGTCCTGAAGAAAAAGCTTCCCGGCAGGCCGGGGTTATTTTGGAATTGCCGGAAGTGAAAGGATTGGAACTTAATTTTGATCTTGATATTACCAATGATGCCGAAGTAGAAGTGGTGGTAGATCAGGCCAGTGGAAGTACCCTTCGGGGTCGTGGAGCGGGAAACCTGCTTATCGAGATCAATACCAACGGAAAGTTTAATATGTGGGGAGATTTCGTGGTATATGAAGGGGTTTACAATTTTAAATATGCAGGTTTGGTACAAAAATTATTCAATGTTCGATCTGGAAGCAGTATCAATTGGGATGGTAGTCCAACTCAGGCACAGCTGGATGTAAGCGCTGTATATGAAGTAGATGCAAATCCGGCGGTATTGCTTGAAAATCCTTCCATTAACAGAAAAATACCTGTAGAAGTTGTCATTTTACTTCAGGGACAGATCGTTCAACCGGATATTACCTTTAATGTGGAATTTCCAAATGCCAGTTCGGTGGTAAGATCGGAACTGGAATATAGAATCAATGACCGTGCAAGCAGGGAATTGCAGGCTTTGTTTTTGGTTACCCAGGGTTCATTCTATAGTGAGCTTGCCATTGGCCAAAATGCGATTACAGGAACCCTGGTGGAAAGGGCTTCCAGTTTGGTGAACGATATCTTTGCAGATGAAGAAGGTAAATTCCAGGTTGGTGTAAATTATGTACAGGGAGACCGGACACCGGATCAGCAAACAGTAGATAGATTTGGGTTAACGCTATCAACCCAAATAAGCAACAGAGTATTGATCAACGGTGCGGTGGGTGTTCCCGTGGGAGGAGTAACCGAAACGGCAATAATTGGGGATGTAGAAATTGAATTTCTTTTAAATGAAGATGGCTCACTTCGGGCCAAGGTATTTAACCGGGAAAACAACATTCAGTTCATCGGGGAGGAAATAGGGTTTACCCAAGGTGTTGGATTATCCTATTCGGTAGATTTTGACACCTTCAAGGAACTTATCAGGAAGATCCTGAATAAGGAACTGGTAAAATCGAAAGCTGAGAAAGAACAGGAGGAATCTGCAAAATCCCTGGCTCCGGAGTATATAACCTTCCCTCAGCAATAGGATTTTCTCACCGGTTGATTAATTTTAGATGAAATCTTCTTGCTGAAACCTTCTTATTTAATTAAAGTTTGTAATTTTAAAATTACAAAACATATCTATGGCCAAAAAAATTAGACGAATAGGAGTAATGACTTCCGGTGGAGATTCTCCTGGAATGAATGCGGCAATAAGGGCAGTAGTAAGAGCTTGTGCTTATTATAACGCCGAATGCGTTGGGTTTTACCGAGGGTTTCAGGGAATGATAGAAGGAGATTATTTGGAAATGAATGCAAGAAGTGTCCAAAATATTATTACCCGGGGAGGAACCATTTTAAAATCGGCGAGGTCCAAAGAGTTTTTAACCAAAGAAGGAAGGCAAAAAGCTGCTGATAATCTAAAAAGGGCAAGGGTAGATGCCATGATCCTTATAGGAGGGGATGGAACTTTTCGGGGAGGGAAAATCTTTAGTGAAGAACATCACATTCCAATTATTGGAGTACCAGGGACTATAGACAATGATATTAACGGTACCAATTACACCATAGGTTTTGATACCGCTTTAAATACAGTTGTAGAAGCCATCGATAAGATTCGGGATACCGCGAGTTCACACAATCGTTTATTTTTTATTGAAGTAATGGGCCGGGATGCTGGTTTTATTGCTCTAAATAGCGGAATAGGTGCCGGTGCAGAAGAAATTCTTATCCCGGAAGAAGATCTTGGGCTTGACAGGTTATTGGATTCTCTTGAGCGCAGTCGTAGGTCTGGAAAAACCTCCAGTATTGTGGTGGTTTCAGAAGGTGATAAAATCGGGAAAAATGTTTTCGAACTTGCCGAATACGTTAAGGAAAACCTACCCGATTATGATGCCAAAGTAACCGTTTTAGGACATATCCAAAGAGGTGGGAGCCCTTCCTGTTTCGACAGGGTTCTTGCAAGCAGACTTTGCGTACGGGCAGTAGAATTATTGCTGGATGGCCAGGAAAATCTTATGGTTGGAATTGTAAATAACCGGATGGAGACCTGCAGTCTTGAACAGGCTTTACAAAGTAAACATGAAATCAATAAAGACCTACTAAGAATATCCGATATTCTATCCATTTAGCCCTAAGAAAGGCACTTTTAGTCTAACCTATTGAAAAATAGCCTGTTTAAATTTTCCCGGGATCAGCGAAATTTAACCAGGCTAAAAATATTGATTTTGTCTCATCATTGGGTTTAATTCCTCGATGTAATATGGAGATGCGTTTGAGTGATATAAACCTTGGCACTTTTGATACCTATTTAACAGCGATGGCACTAATCTCTACATTTACAAATTTAGGCAGGTTGGCAACTTCAACCGTTTCCCTCGCCGGTGCTGTTTCCTGATTGAAATATTCTCCATAGACTTCATTAATTTGAGAGAAATTATTCATATCGCTTACAAAAATGGAAGTCTTGATCACGTTTTCGAAATTCATTCCTGCTTCTTTCAGGATTGCATTCAAATTTTCCATCACCTGTTTGGTTTCATCAACGATAGTCCTTGTTACCAATTCATTGGTTTCAGGATTAATAGCTATTTGCCCTGAGATATAGAGCATGTTTCCGCTTAAAATCGCCTGATTATAAGGACCTATAGGTGCAGGCGCATCGGATGTGTTTATGATCTTTTTCATCTGTGATTTTTATTGTTTTTATTGGTCAAAAATTTATTTCGCAAATCTTATTTGGTGTTTGCATCTAGTTTCCGTTATGCTTATTTCATAATTAATATTTTAATTTCAACAGTGAATTTACATTCTTACTCTTACATACCTCGTGAATATGCTCCGAGAGAATTGCTTTTCTTGTATTTTTATATACTAAGCCAATTTAGTATAAAATGTTCTAACTTATAAAGCTGCTTTCAGTTTGCCTTTTGCTATAGTTGCCGGTCCGGCTCTCTCCGTTTATCATATTTAATATCACTTAAGATGGAAGATTTTATTCCTATAAAGAAATTCCAGGAAGCACGGGAACTAAAAGGTATCCAGCTAAAATTCATCCTCCAACTATCCAAATCCCTTGCAAACCTTAATTGGGTATAGGTAAAGCCTCTTTCTTTTATATCAAAACCTGAAGATCCACCTACAGACCATTTTGGAGAGAGATCTATATCCCCTGAAAACATAATGGAATGCGAGGTAATTTCACTTTGCCTGGCGGTATTGTTATAGGTCATGGTATAAGCAAGCCTGAGGTTCCAGGGTATTTTATAATTGTACCACTCACTTTTCTCGGTTTCTTCATCTTTATCAAAGGGATCATTTTCCTTATCCATAAAGTTACCGTCAATATCGGTTCCTTTCCCAAAGAGATCATCCGGCCTTCCGCCACCCCTGAAGGTTTGATTATCCTTGTCTTTATCAGTATCACCGCCTTCTTCAAAGTCTTTGCTGGAAAATGAATATCCAAAACTAACATTGGCAGCTGTAAACCTAAACAAGCTTCCTCCGTTTTCAATATTTAATTTATTAACTCTGCGGTTATTATTGTCCAATGCATAGATATCGAGGTTTGCAGCCACATTCACATCCAGTTTATTTTGAATTATGGGAATGCTTCCCCTTAAACTAATGGGAGAGAGCCTTAAGGAATCCCCCGCTAAATTATAAGCGGTACTCACACTAAAATTATTTAATAATATAATTTTTTTGGGTTCAACAGCCGTACTGTCCTTGTCCCTAACCTTGGCTTCAATTGTATTGCTTATTCCAAGTCCAATGGAACTGGCAAATGTTCTTCCCGGTGCCCCAAACAAGGTTCCCTGAAATCTTGAGTAATTCACAAATTCATTCAGTGCCGGATCAATGTCATTGGTGATTTCATATTGATCGTAATATTGGTCAAAAGCCGGATTGTAATTATAACTTACTGAAGGCCTCATCACATGTCGGACAGCCTGAATTTTTTTATCCTTGCCAAAATTCACCAATCCATAAATGGTGGTTCCCATACTGGTACTAAAATTATAGGTGCGGTAGGAATCAAAACCGGTTATAGTGTCTATTACAACCGATCTATTAACCTGATCGTAAGACCGGTCAAAGGTTTTAAACACCCAGTTTTCCTGATAATTTGCGCTGGTGCTAACACTTAGATATTTTAATAATTTAAAGTTCGTGGCAATTGGAATGGAATGTTGCACTCCCATATTGGCATCCCGGAACATTTCCGGAGTAAAGAAAAGTGAATCTGTGGTTCGTATCCTGTTTTCCCCTCTTAAATTATATTGAAAGTTTATATTTTCAATAAGTCCTTTTTTTGCGCCAAATTCCGGAGCAAGCGGATAAATCCTGGAAACGCTTGCCTGAAGTGTTGGCAAGGTCATATTGATTTCCTGTGTATTGGTATTTTGGTTGTGATTTGCGGTTAAATTCACATTGACTTGTGGTTCGCCCTGAAAGGTCTTGGAATAAGAAACTGAAGAACTTAATGAGTTATTAAGAAAATTCCCGGTGTTCGCCTGGTTTACAGATTCCCGGTAATAATCGCTGCTTCCAAGATTAACCGAAGCAGAAAACCTGGAACTTGGATTCGCTTTGGAATCCTGAGAATGACTCCACTGAAGATTATAGTTAGAGCGCTGTGCAAAATCCGGAAAACCCCGTTCACTGTCAAGTAAATTTTCATACCTGAGATTTACATTACCCCTAAACCTATAGCGGTTTGCGTAACTTGACTCTACACGCATCCCATAACTTCCGTTGGTATAATAATCTCCCAAAACCAACAAATCTGCATAATCACTCACCGCAAAATAATATCCTCCATTTTGCAGGAAATAACCTCGTTGATTGGTCTGGCCAAAGGAAGGAAGTATAAATCCGGAGGTTTGTTCATCGGTTAACGGAAAGTACCCAAAGGGAAGACCCAAAGGTGTAGGCACATCGGCAATATACATATTCACCAATCCGGTAACAATTTTCTTTCCTGGTACAAATTTTATTTTTCGGGCATAAAAGAAATAATCGGGATCTGTCTCATTTTCAGAAGTTGTAAATCGGACATTTTGCATAAAATAAACCGAATCGTTTTCACGCTTGGTAACTTCGCCAAGAACCTTAAACCCGCCTTGTTCGGTCCTGGAATTATAGATAAGGGCTTTTTCGGAATCAAAATTAAACCGAATGGAATCCGGTTCAACCGTGTTTTGTGCTTGTGTGAAAATTGGTCGTTGGGAATATGCACCGGTGGAGTCGGGAATTCCATAGGCATAAACTTCATTTTTTTCGTTGTCTAAAATGATCAGTCCGGCGGTAAGTACGATATCTCCGTAGGTGATTTGTGCCTGATCGAATAAATACATCTTGTTTTCCTTCGGACTAAGGCGCATATAATCATCGGCAGTGTAGGTTACAACATCGCTTAAAAGAACAGGAGCTGGTTTTAGCGTATCCTGTTTTATGGTATCCTGCTCAATAATTCTTGGATTAGGCACAAGAGAATCGCTCACTTTCAGGATACTATCTCTTTGAGCTTCCACCCGAACCCCTTGTGGGGGCTTGATTTCCTGTGCCACAGCAAAATCTGTGAACATCAGAAAAAAAACAGCGAAAAAAAGTATGTAAAGTGAGTTTGTCCGCAATGCTATAAGTGGTATTTTTGTAAAGTGTGGCCTGCTTATTGAATGATCAAAATTACATATATTTTTTTAGGTTCCTTTTGGGAATTTAAAAAAATAAGCCATTAAAATAAACGCTCTAACTGAATCGTTATTTATATATGAAAACGAACCTGCTCAAATTTTTAGTATTACTCTTTATAGGAATTGTTTTAACTTCTTCAATTCCTGCAGAAGACCCCCCTGTAAAATCCAAATTTGTGGTTGTTTTAGATGCGGGTCATGGCGGTAAAGATCCCGGGAACAGGGGAGGGGGATTTCAGGAAAAAGAGATTGCCCTTAATATTGTTATGAAAATAGGGAAGGAACTTGAGAAAAATCCAAATTTTAAAGTGATTTACACCAGAGACCGTGATGTTTTTATTCCTTTAGACCAGCGGGCAAAAATTGCCAATGATGCTAAAGCCGATCTTTTTATATCGGTTCATTGCAACGCGCACAACTCTCAAGCCTATGGAACTGAAACATTTGTTCTTGGACTTCACCGAAATCAATCCAACTTTGAAGTTGCTAAAAGAGAGAATTCTGTGATATTTTTGGAAGAGGATTATCATCTTACCTACGGGGGATTTGATCCTAATTCCCCTGAATCTTATATAGGAATGATGATCATGCAGGAGGAATATCTGGATCAAAGTATTCTATTGGCTGATTTTGTTCAGAAAAAATTCACCAATCAACTTAAAAGAAATGATCGCGGTGTTAAACAAGCAGGCTTTTTAGTGCTTCATCAAACATATATGCCAAGTGTGCTTATTGAAACCGGCTTTTTAACCAACAAGGAAGAAGGCCCGTATTTGAACAGTTCCAACGGACAAAATAAAATGGCAGAAGCTATTGTAAAGGCTGTTGAAGATTATAGCCATTCTATTAATCTTGCGGTTTTGGATAATCTCGAACAGGAAGCTCCTGTCCCTGTATTTAAGGAGATAAAGGATTTTGATGATACTATTACTGGTGTTACTTTTAAGGTACAACTGGTGGCAAGTTCAAAAAAGCTCGAACCAAAATCTTCAAATTTTAAAGGCTTAACACCGGTGTTCAGGGAAAAAGAAGGAAAACTTTTTAAATATTATTTTGGTGCAACCTCCAGTTATTCACAAATAAATAAGCTTCACAAGGAGGCTCAGGCCAATGGATATCCATCGAGCTATGTAGTTGCATTTAAGGAGGGAAACAAGATTACCGTTAATGAGGCGTTAAAATCCCAGAGTAAATAGGGGTACTTTCCTATATTTATTTCTAAATTTACACATTCTATAAAACAAAAGACATTTGAAATATACTAAAGAGCTTAAAACCGGAATTCTGGCTGTGGTAGCTATTGTGATACTGATATTTGGATATAGTTATCTAAAAGGTCAGAACCTCCTGGACTCAAGTAGGATTTTTCATGCGGTTTATGCAGATGTCGAAGGTTTATCTCCTTCTTCTCCTGTTACCATTAACGGTATGAAAGTAGGACAGGTAACCAATATTTCTTTTCTGGATGAACGCGGACTTCTCGTGGTAACCTTTAATGTTGACAATGACTTTAAATTTTCCAAAAACAGTTTGGCCCAAATTTATGGTGGTGGTTTAATTGGTGGAAAATCCCTTGCCATAGTTCCTGAATATGAACCGGGAATATTTGCGAAGACGGGAGATACACTTCCGAGTGCTATTGAGGAGGGAATTATGGAACTTGTAAATGAACGTCTTACCCCTTTGCAGGTAAAGGTTGAACGCGCAATCGTTAGTACTGATTCTCTGCTAACGGCTTTTAATGAAGTTTTAAACCCTGAAACAAGGAACAACATCAAAAAAACTTTTGATGATCTTTCTGAAACGGTCAGCTCATTTAAGAATACGGCAGAATCCCTCGATGGAATCGTATCGGGAAATTCAGAAAAATTAGACAGGACCTTTTCGAACCTGGATGAAATGTCCGGTAATTTTAATAAATTCTCAGACACACTCGCTCAGATAGATATAAGCGGTATGACGGGAGATCTTGAAAAAATAATTGCAGACTTTGAAAAAATTTCAGATAATTTAAGCAATGGGCAGGGTAGTGCAGGAAAATTATTAAACGATGATGCTGTGTATGACAATTTGGATAGGGCTACAAAACAAATGGAGCAATTGCTTCAGGATATAAAATTGAATCCTAAAAGATATGTTCATTTTTCTGTATTCGGAAAAAAACCCGGACCTTATGATGAGCCTAATGATTCCTTAAAATAATAGCCTATGCAACTTATTACTCAGCTTATTTTTTTAATAGTTCTTGTTGCTGGAATTACCTTTTTCATTCGCAATATCAGAAGGGTTATTCGGAATGTGAAATTAGGCAGAAAAGTGGACCGTTCAGATAATTCCGGAGAACGTTGGGCGAAAATGGGTCGTATTGCAATTGGTCAATCTAAAATGGTTAAAAAACCGGTTTCCGGGATTCTTCACATTATTGTTTATGTAGGATTTATTATTATTAATATTGAAGTTCTGGAAATTATTATCGATGGTATTTTTGGAACTCACCGCATCCTCTCCTTTTTAGGCGGTTTTTACAACTTCCTTATCGGCTCCTTTGAAATACTTGCACTTCTGGTTTTTGTAGGAGTAATTATCTTTTGGGTACGAAGAAATGTCATTAATATTTATCGTTTTGTAGGAAGTGATTTAAAAGGCTGGCCAAAAAATGATGCCAATTACATTCTTTATTTTGAAATGGTCTTAATGATCTTATTTTTAGTAATGAATGCTACAGATTATCAATTACAACTTAATGGTGCAGATCATTATGCTCAAGAAGCCGGAATAGCAGGATCTTTTCCGGTAAGTCAATACCTGCTTCCTTTATTTGAAGGAATGAGTTCTGCCAGTTTAATTATTGTTGAAAGAACTGCCTGGTGGTTGCATATCATAGGAATTTTGATTTTTCTGAATTATTTATACTACTCCAAGCATTTGCATATTTTACTTGCCTTTCCAAATGTATTTCTCTCAAAACTTACCCCTAAGGGTGAATTTGATAACCTGCAATCTGTTACAAATGAGGTGAAATTAATGATGGATCCGGACGCCGATCCTTATGCAGCTCCTTCAGAAGAAGGGGATACTGATGTTCCCGAAAAATTTGGGGCCTCCGATGTGATGGACTTAAACCAGGTGCAGTTATTGAATTCCTATACCTGTACTGAATGCGGAAGATGTACTGCCGAATGTCCTGCAAATCAAACCGGAAAGAAATTATCTCCAAGAAAAATAATGATGGATACCCGTGACAGGCTGGAAGAAGTAGGGGAAATCATTAATAAAAAGGGAAAATTTGAAGACGATGGCAAGCAATTGCTGGACGACTATATTCTCAGGGAAGAGCTTTGGGCCTGTACTACCTGTAATGCCTGTGTAGAAGCCTGTCCTGTAGGAATTGATCCCTTATCCATTATTCTTGATATGAGAAGATATCTTGTGATGGAACAAAGCGCGGCACCAAATGAATTGGCTATTTCCATGACCAATATAGAAAACAATGGTGCCCCCTGGCCATATAATCAAATGGACCGACTTAACTGGGCAAAAGAAAATTGAACAAAAAATTAAGAATTTAGTTTAAAAAACATAAAATGGCAGAAGCACTAAAAGTTCCAACAATGGCTGAATATATGGCTGAAGGTAAAAAACCGGAAGTCTTATTTTGGGTTGGGTGCATGGGAAGTTTTGATGACCGGGCAAAAAAGGTTACCAAAGCATTTGTAAAACTTTTGCATGAAGCCAAAGTGGATTTTGCCGTTTTGGGAACAGAAGAAAGTTGTACCGGAGATCCGGCAAAACGTGCAGGAAATGAATTTCTATTTCAAATGCAGGCCGTAACAAATATTGAAGTTTTGAACGGATATGAAATTAAAAAAGTTGTAACTGCCTGTCCACATTGTTTCAACACTATTAAAAATGAATATCCGGCCCTTGGTGGAAATTACGATGTGATGCATCATACCACCTTTTTAAAATCCTTATTGGACGAAGGCAGGCTAACCGTACAGGGAGGTAAATTCAAAGGAAAGCGTATCACTTTTCATGATCCATGTTACCTGGGGCGTGGAAATAATATCTATGAAGCGCCAAGAGACCTGCTAAGGAAATTGGAAGTGGAACTTCTCGAAATGCGAAAATGTAAACAAAATGCACTTTGCTGTGGTGCCGGTGGTGGGCAAATGTTCAAAGATGCCGAACCCGGAAATAAAGAAGTAAATATCGAAAGGACCGAGCAGGCTATGGAAGTTAAACCTGAAATTATCGCAGCAGGTTGTCCTTTTTGCAGTACTATGATGACAGACGGTGTTAAAGGTAAAGATCAGGAAGGCAAAATTGAAGTAATGGATGTTGCTGAGATGATCGCCAATGCGCACGACTTATAGTTTTTACTAATTTTTAACCTTTCCAATAACGTTAATTTTCTTATTTAACTGGTACTATTTTTGAAGCTACGCCTTTAATCAATTAGCTTTGTAAAAATAAAACCCACACATAAAAATGTTAGTACCATTTGATTCATTACCTGAAACTTCCAAAGTTTGGATTTATCAGGCAAACCGGTCTTTTTCAGATCAGGAACTTCAGGAAATCACCAGTAAATTAGAGAATTTCATCACAGAATGGACCGCACATGGGGCAACCTTAAACGCATCTTTTGAGATTCGTTACAAACGCTTTATCATACTCGCTCTGGATCAGGAAATAAATGCTGCTTCAGGTTGTTCCATAGATGCTTCAGTTCATTTCATTCAGCAATTGGAAAAGGAATACGGAGTCGATTTGCTCGATAAAATGAACGTTAGTTATAAGCAGGGTGAATTCATCGCCTATAAACAGCTTAATGATTTCAGAAAAATGGCAAAAGAAAAAGCTGTTTCCCCAAAGACCATCGTATTCAATAATCTTGTCAATACTAAAGCAGAATATCTTTCAAATTGGGAAGTACCTGCTTCTGAAAGCTGGCACAACCGCTTTTTAAAATAAAGGAGAACAATGAAGTCCCTTCAGCTTTATCTTATTACAATTCTTATTGGCATATTTTCATCGATCGCTGTTTTTTCACAACAAAAGAACCCACTTTTAACCGACGATTTTAATCTTCAACGGCAATGGGTAGACAGTATTTATGACGGTATGAACCTGCAGGAAAAAGTGGGGCAGTTGTTCATGGTGGATGTTTTTTCCAGTCAATCAAAAGGCCTTACAGATAAAGTAAAAGTTCTTATTGCGGAAGAGCAAATTGGTGGAATAATCTTTTCCAAAGGTGGGCCGCAAAGGCAGGCAAAGCTGAATAATGAATACCAGGAACTTTCTAAAATCCCGCTTTTAATTGGTATGGACGCAGAATGGGGGTTGGCAATGCGGTTGGATTCCACCTTTGCATTGCCCTGGAATATGACATTAGGTGCTTTGAAAAGTCTTCATTTAGTTGAAGAAGCAGGTGCTGCTATATCCCGTAATTCCAAACGATTAGGTGTACATATTAATTTTGCGCCCGTTATAGATATCAACACGAATCCAGAAAATCCTATTATTGGAAATCGCTCTTTTGGAGAAGAGAAAATTAACGTTACTGAAAAGGCGGTCGCCTTTATGAAAGGTATGCATAGAGAAGGCATATTATCCAGTGCGAAACATTTTCCCGGACATGGCGATACACAAACCGATTCTCATAAAACATTGCCAACCATTTCCTTTTCCAAAAAAAGGATTGAGGAAGTTGAACTTTATCCCTTCCGAAAATTAATTGAGGAAGGCGTTTCATCTATAATGATCGCTCATCTTAATGTACCGGCCCTTGAAGATCAACAAAATTCCCCGTCTTCAATTTCCAAAGCTATTGTCACAGATCTTCTCAAGGAGAAAATGGAATTTAACGGACTTATCTTTACCGATGCCCTTAATATGAAGGGAGCTTCCAATTATAAGAATACAGGAGAAATAGATCTGGCTGCGTTTTTAGCCGGAAATGATATCCTGCTAATCTCTGAAGATATTCCAAAGGCAAAAATAAAAATAATGGATGCCTATCAGGATGGGATAATATCAGAAGAGCGCTTGGCACATTCTGTTAGAAAGATACTTTTAGCAAAATATAAGGCTGGATTAAATAACTACAAACCTGTTGATACTATTAACTTAATTCAGGATCTAAACACAGTTCAGGATCAGGTGCTGTATGATGATTTGGTGGAAAATTCAATTACCCTTATTAAAAATGATATGGGTATCCTTCCTTTACGAAACCTGGAAACCCTTAAAATTGCTTATGTGAATTTTGGGGATGCCGATGCTGCTCCTTTTTTTAACCAATTATCCAAATATACTAATGTAGACTGGGTTAAAGCAAATACGATTGAGGATTTGCTTGAAAAATTAAAGGCGTATAACCAGGTGATTATTGGATTTCATAAGTCTGATAAATCTCCCTGGGCTGGTTACAAATTCAGCACAGATGAACAATTATGGATTCACGAGATCGCACGGAATAACAGAACAATTCTGGATGTTTTTACCAGGCCCTATGCACTTAGTGATCTTAAATCTACCAGCAATATAGAAGGGATTGTATTGAGTTACCAAAACTCGGTAATATCTCAGGAAAAATCAGCTCAAATAATTTTTGGGGCTTTGGCAGCAAAGGGAAAACTTCCTGTGAGTATTGGAAATAATTTCCCTGAGGGTACAGGCTATATTTCCGGAAAGCTGGATCGGTTATCCTATGGCTTACCGGAATCGGTAGGGATGGATTCAAAAGTTTTAAAAAAGATCGATTCTTTAATAACACTGGCCATCGATTCAAAAATGACTCCAGGACTTCAGGTGATCATAGCCAGGAAGGGAAAAGTGGTTTTTGAGCGCAATGCCGGTTTTCACACTTATGAAAAAAATATTCCTGTAATAAATTCCTCGGTCTATGATCTTGCTTCGCTTACAAAGATTCTTGCAAGCCTTCCTTTGATCATGCAGCTTGAGGAAAAAGGAATTATGAATTTTGATTCCAAATTAGGAGATCTAATGCCTTCTTTTAAAGGTTCCAATAAGGAAGATATTCGCTTACAGGATTTACTCCTTCATTATGGAAGGTTAAAGGCCTGGCTGCCTCTTTATGTTCCAACAATAGATAAACTGACCAAACGCCCTTCTTTAAAATACTACAGGGAAGAAGCTACCGAAGGTTATTCCCTCCCTGTTGCTGAAAAAATGTTCATTCGGAATGACATTCGTGATTCTATTTTGGGGGAAATTAGAGAAAGTGGCTTAGAACGTGAAATTGGGTATAAGTACAGTGATCTTCCGTTTTATATGATGAAATATTACCTTGAGGACCATTACAATGCTTCGATGGCTTACACAACCCAGGAGGAACTTTACAAACCTTTGGGAGCGAATTTCACAACTTATTTACCAAGAGATAAATTTGATCTTCAGCAAATTGTGCCTACAGAAGTTGATAAATTGTGGAGAAGGCAATTGGTTCATGGCTATGTTCATGATCAGGGGGCTGCAATGCAAGGTGGAATAGGAGGACATGCAGGTTTATTCAGCAATGCAAATGATGTAGCCAAGATTATGCAGCTCTATTTAAACGGCGGATACTACGGAGGAAAGCGTTATCTTAAAACGGAAACTCTGGATAAATTCAATAACTGTTATTATTGTGAAAAAAATGTAAGGCGGGGGGTAGGTTTCGACAAACCACAGCTTGGAAAATCGGGGCCAACATGCGGTTGTGCATCCCTGTCAAGTTTTGGACATAGCGGGTTTACAGGCACTTTTGCCTGGGCAGATCCGGAAGAAGAAATTGTGTATGTGTTTTTATCAAACCGGACTTTCCCCGATGTTGATAACAGAAAATTGATAAAGGAGGATATTCGTTCTAAAATACAGGGGGTTATTTATGAATCCCTGCTTTTTGATGTAGACCCCGGTTTAAATCCCAGCATTACTGAAAGTGAATAAACTCCCTTCAGATTAGCCTGGTTAATAATAACCCGAAACGAGTCCAATAAAATAATAATTAGGTACTTATGAAAATAGCTATTGTTTGCTACCCAACATTTGGTGGAAGTGGAGTTGTTGCTACAGAACTGGGACTGGCCCTTTCAAAAAGAGGTCATGAGATCCACTTTATTACTTACAAACAACCGGTGCGCCTGGAACAACTCACTGGAAATGTACATTTTCATGAGGTCCACGTTCCGGAATATCCTCTATTTCATTTTCAACCTTACGAACTTGCATTAAGCAGTAAGTTAGTGGATATGGTGAAACTTTATAACATTGAACTTTTGCACGTGCATTATGCAATTCCTCATGCATATGCGGGATATATGGCCAAAAAAATGCTGGAAGAAGTTGGCATTTTTATCCCTATGGTAACTACGCTGCACGGTACAGACATTACCCTTGTAGGAAATCATCCGTTTTACAAACCTGCGGTTACCTTCAGTATCAATAAAAGTGATGTAGTGACCTCCGTTTCTGAAAGCTTAAAACAGGATACTTTGAATTTATTTCAAATCACAAAGGAAATAAATGTAATACCAAATTTTATTGATGTCACAAAATCAACAAAAAAATATATAGATTGTCAACGCTCTCTTTTGGCGGAAGAGGATGAAAAAATAATTACACATGTTAGTAATTTCAGGCCTGTTAAAAGAATTATGGATGTGATCCATATTTTTGATAAAATTCAAAAGCAGGTTAAGTCCAAACTAATTATGGTAGGGGAAGGGCCGGAAAAAGAAAAAGCTGAAGATCTGGTCATGGAACTAGGTCTTGATAATAAAGTAGTGTTTTTGGGAGAAAGCAATGAAATAGATAAGATCCTGTGTTTTTCAGATCTTTTCCTGTTGCCTTCAGAAAAGGAAAGTTTTGGACTCGCAGCTCTGGAAGCTATGGTAAACGGAGTTCCGGTAATCTCAACAAACAGCGGAGGACTTCCGGAAGTAAATATCCACGGATTTTCAGGTTATTTATGTGAGCTTGGAAATGTGGAAGAAATGGCAAATTTAGGGATCTCAATCTTGGAAGACGAAGATAATCTGGAAAAATTTAAGCTCAACGCCTGGAAGCAGGCTAAAAAATTTGATATTAATAAAATTGTTCCTTTGTATGAAGGTCTCTATACAAAAGCACTGTCCGAAATAGAGAAAACGGTTTAAACTGGCATAATTTAAAGAGCGATTTCCTATAGTTTTGCCATTAAATAACAAAACTCATGATTATTCCCTGTGCAATTATTGAAAAATAAACATAAAAAAAACGCTTCAATTTTTACTTTGAAGCGTTTTTCAGTAAAGTTATTCTTTATGATCTAGAATTGATATCTAAGACCAAGTGCGATGTCTGGTGCGAAATCGTCATAAACATCATAACCTCCAAATCCAAATTCAGGTCTGAAATCCAAAGAAATAAGCAAAGGAAAATCAAAATTGTATTCAATTCCTATATTTCCTGCTGCAAGTATAAAAGTTCCATCATCTTTAAAATTATCACGGTTATCTTTCACACTACCAACACCTGCTCCAATTCCTGCATACCAGTTGAATCCGCCTTCAATGTTCCAAACCCATTGGTAAAGACCCACCAACTTAACGGCATCATATCTATTGCTGTCATTTCTCCAACCTAAGTCTAACTCGAGCCTGTTGTTATCACCAAGTGCACGTTGGTAAGAAACCTCAGCACCATATCCATTCCCGCCACCAAATCTTAAACCAAGGGCGTTTTCGGAAATAGTTTGTGCCTGAGTAGCCACTGTGGCTCCAATTGTAAAAATTGCTAAGAAAAATAATTTCTTCATATCTGTTGTTTTTTGTTTTAAATTCTTGAACAAATTTAACTGTTAAAATGAAATGAATATTGCCCATAAAGCCAATCTATTGTTAATATTCACTAAGGTTCTGTTAACCAAAATCTGAAGAAATTCGTATTTTTAACGAAATTATGAAAGAAAGGCTATTAAAATTAGGGCAAAACATTGAAGGTGAGCTTCTTGTAGATTCATTGCATAAAAGTATTTATGCAACAGATGCTTCGGTTTACCGCGAAATTCCCCTGGCGGTATGCTATCCCAGGAGCGTTGCGGACCTTCAACTTCTGATAGACTTCGCCAGGGAACATAAAACCGGTCTTATTCCAAGAACCGCAGGGACTTCTCTTGCCGGACAATGTGTGGGAAGCGGAATTGTGGTAGATGTCTCCAAATATTTCAACAGGATCCTAAAGATCGATCCAGTAAAGAAAACTGCAGTTGTTCAACCGGGAGTAATACGGGATGACCTAAACCGGGAACTCGAAAAATTCGGATTATTCTTTGGCCCAAATACATCTACCTCCAACCGTTGCATGATAGGAGGAATGGTTGGTAATAATTCCAGCGGCACCACATCCATTAAATACGGAACAACACGGGATAAGATTCTCAAGCTAAAAACCTTATTAAGCGATGGATCTCAGGTTGAATTCTCTTCTGTTTCTGCGGAAGAATTCAAGCTGAAAATGAAGCTGAATACGCTGGAGGGAACGATCTATAAAGAATTATACGAAAAACTGTCACCGGCTGAAGTACAGCAGAAAATAAAAAATAATTTTCCGCTGGAGACAATCCATCGAAGGAATACAGGATACGCCATTGATGAGTTGATTAAAACCGAAATATTTTCTGATAAAATATTTGAATTTGATCTTTGTAAATTATTGGCGGGAAGTGAGGGCACATTGGCGCTAACAACAGAGATCACTTTGCAACTGGATTTTCTTCAGCCTAAATATACAGCCATGGTTGCGGCACATTTCTCAAGTATTGAAGATTGTATGCTTGCGGTTGTTCCGGCTATGAGAAGTTCGTTGTATACCTGTGAAATGATGGACAAGATCATTCTGGATTGCACCAAACAGAACTTAAAATACAGCGAAAACAGGTTTTTTATAGAGGGAGACCCAAAGGCGATCCTGATGCTGGAATTAAGATCTGATTCCCGGGAAGTACTGCTGGATGAAACCCAGGTTTTATTAGCAAGGTTAAGGGAATCTGGATTAAGTTATGCCTTGCCGGTTTTGATGGACGAACAAATCGATTTAGCACTGGAGCTGCGAAAAGCGGGACTTGGCCTTTTAGGAAATATGGTGGGAGACAGAAAAGCCGTTGCCTGTATTGAAGATACGGCAGTAGCACTTCCCGATCTTGCAAACTATATTCTCGAATTTTCCCAGATCATGAAAAACTATGGGCAGGATGCGGTGTATTATGCACATGCCGGGGCAGGAGAAATCCATCTACGTCCTATTTTAAATCTAAAGAAAACGGAAGATGTCGCGCTTTTCAGAAAAATTACAGAGGATGTTGCTGGTTTGGTGAAGAAATATAAAGGTTCCATGAGTGGCGAACACGGGGATGGCAGGTTGCGGGCCGAGTTTATTGAATTTATGATAGGCCCGAAGAATTATGAGCTTTTAAAAGAGGTTAAAAATACTTTCGACCCTGATAATATTTTCAATCCCGGAAAGATCGTAAATGCCCCGCCAATGGATACTTCCCTGCGGTATGTTCCCAACAGGGAAGAACCGAAAGTAAGCACATTGATGAATTTTTCAGATTCTGAAGGCATTCTTAGATTGGCAGAAAAATGCAACGGAAGCGGGGATTGCAGAAAATCTGTAGAAGCTGGTGGAACTATGTGTCCCAGTTACAGGGCCACAAAAAGCGAAAAAGATACCACCCGGGCCAGGGCAAATGCATTAAGGGAATTTTTGACCAATTCTGATAAACCAAATAAATTTGACCACGAGGAACTAAAAGAGGTTTTTGATCTCTGTATAAGTTGTAAGGGTTGTAAAAGTGAATGTCCTTCAAACGTTGATGTAGCAGCTTTAAAAGCGGAGTTTCTGTTTCAATATCAAAAATCTAACGGGAAATCTTTAAGAAGTAAAGCATTTGCTGAAAATGGAAAAATGAATAAGCTGGCTTCCCAAATTCCGGGAATTGCCAATTTTTTCTTCGGAAATACTTTCACCGCCGGAATCGCAAAAAAAATCATGGGAATAGCTCCGGAGCGCAACCTGCCAAAGCTTTCAAAGCAAAATCTTTGGATTTACTATAAGAAAAACAAGGCACGGCTGGCTGTTTCCAGTCCTATTGCTACGGTCTATTTGTTTAACGATGAATTCACGAATTACCAGGAGGCTGCAATAGGGATAGATACCCTGGAATTATTGAGCAAATTGAACTATCAGGTAATTATCCTTGAAAATTTTGAAAGTGGAAGAAGTCATATTTCAAAAGGTTTTCTGGAGGAGGCGAAGGAACTTGCAAATAGGAACATCACCCTGTTTAAAGATAAAATTTCAGCTGAAAGTCCGCTACTGGGAATAGAGCCTTCTGCTATTTTAACTTTTAGGGATGAATACTTACGTTTGGCCGATGAACCTTCTGAGGCAAAAAACCTGGCTTTAAACTGTTTTATGATAGAAGAATTTCTGAAAAAAGAAATTTCCGCGGGAAATATTAAAGAGGAGTTTTTTACTTCAGAAAAAAGGATTTTAAAAATTCATGCACATTGCCATCAAAAAGCAATGTCCAATTCAGCGGTGACCTTTGATATACTAAATTTTCCGAAGAATTATAGACCAACTGTTATTGCTTCCGGATGCTGTGGAATGGCAGGATCTTTCGGTTATGAAAAAGAGCATTATGCAATAAGCATGAATATTGGGGAGCAGAGCCTTTTTCCGGCGGTAAGAAAAGCTTCCGAAGAAACCATAATTGCAGCAAACGGAACCAGTTGCCGACACCAGATTGCCGATGGGACACAACGAAATGCTAAACATCCTGTTACTATTTTAAGGGAGGCCCTGGTTTAAGGTTTCAGGACATTATACTTTTATCTGGAATTACATTTTTTATTATGTAGTTAAAAAATTACATTTGTTAAAAATCAAATATATGGCCGGGAATTCTTTCGGGAAACTATTCAAACTTACTACGTTCGGTGAATCTCATGGAAAGGCGATTGGTGGAATCATAGATGGATGTCCTGCGGGGCTTTCCCTTGATCTTGAAAAGATCCAGGACGAACTGAATAAACGCCGCCCGGGACAATCGGCGATAGTAACCCAGCGTAAAGAACCTGATACGGTTGAATTTCTATCCGGGATCTTTGAAGGAAAAACCACCGGAACTCCTATTGGTTTTGTGATTCAAAATGCCGACCAGAAGTCTAAAGATTACTCTCATATTAAAGACTCCTACAGGCCATCGCATGCCGATTATACCTATGATGAAAAATACGGGGTACGCGATTACCGCGGAGGCGGCAGATCTTCGGCCCGTGAAACTGCAAGCAGGGTAGTGGGAGGTGCCATTGCAAAACAATTGATTCCGGAAATTGAATTTTTAACCTATACATCATCGGTAGGAGCTATAAAGATGGAAAAGAACTATTGGGAAATCGATGCCGATTTAATAGAAGCTAATCCTGTTCGTTGTCCCGATCCTGCTTCTGCCGAAAAAATGGAGACATATATTCGTGAGATCCGTTCTCAGGGAGATACTATAGGTGGAACTGTTCAATGCGTGATAAAAAATGTTCCCAAAGGTTTGGGCGAACCTGTTTTTGATAAGCTACATGCCCAGTTGGGGAAAGCGATGCTTTCCATAAATGCTGTTAAAGGTTTTGAATTTGGAAGCGGCTTTGAAGGAACAAAAATGAAAGGCAGCGAACATAATGATCTTTTTAATCCAGATGGAAGTACCACTACCAATTTAAGCGGTGGTATCCAGGGAGGTATATCCAATGGAATGGATATTTATTTCAACGTGGCATTTAAACCGGTTGCAACGCTTATTCAAAAGCAACAAACCATCAATTCTAAAGGCGAAACAGTCGAAATGCAAGGCAAAGGAAGACATGATCCGTGTGTGGTACCACGTGCAGTTCCTATTGTTGAAGCTATGGCAGCTCTTGTTATAGCCGATTTTATGTTGCAGAACAGATCATCCAAAATATAATTCAACTTTCTGAAAAATCTTTAAAATGAAAAAATTAGCATTGCACTGGCAGATATTATTGGGGATGGCCGCAGGGGTTATTTTTGCTTTAATTCTCACCAATTTTAGCTGGGGCCCGGGATTTATAGGAGATTGGATCAAACCCTTTGGTAATATTTTTATCAATGCTTTAAAATTAATTGCAGTGCCGCTTATTTTAGCGTCCCTTATTAAGGGAATATCGGATCTTAAGGATATTTCCAAACTTTCAAAAATGGGAACCCGCACCATTTTAACCTATATCTTCACTACGGTTATTGCTGTTTCAATTGGATTAGGATTGGTGAATTTGATCAAACCTGGTAATGCCATTACCGAAGAGACCAGAAATGATCTTGTTACAAGTTATGAAGCAGATGCTTCCACCACGATTGCAAATGCACAGCGGCAAAAGGATTCCGGCCCGTTGCAGGCACTTGAGGATATTGTCCCCAGCAATATTTTTGCAGCTGCGGGCGATAATGCCAATATGCTCCAGGTAATATTTTTCGCTATTTTCTTCGGATTGGGACTTATTTTAATTCCTGAAAAGGCGGCAAAACCAGTAAAGGACTTTTTCGATAGCTTCAACGACGTGATCCTTAAGTTGATAGATTTAATCATGTTAGCCGCTCCTTACGGGGTTTTCGCTTTACTGGCTGCGCTTGTGGTAGAATCACCCAGCACCGATTTATTTGCCGCACTCGCGATGTATGCTATTACCGTTGTACTTGGTCTTTTGTTAATGATTGGATTTTATGTTATGATCGTCTGGATTTTCACCAAAAATACCCCAGCTTTTTTTATAAACGGGATCGCACCGGCGCAATTACTTGGTTTTTCAACCAGTTCCAGCGCGGCAACGCTTCCGGTTACTATGGAACGTGTGGAGGAACATATGGGAGTTCATAAAGAGGTTGCAAGTTTCGTTCTGCCAATTGGCGCCACCATTAATATGGATGGAACCAGCCTTTACCAGGCTGTAGCAGCGGTTTTTATTGCCCAGGCTTTCGGAATGGATCTTTCAATTGGTGCACAACTCGGAATAATAGTAACAGCAACTTTAGCTTCCATCGGCTCTGCGGCTGTCCCGGGCGCTGGAATGGTGATGTTGGTAATAGTTCTGGCCCAGGCAGGAATTCCTGAAGCAGGTTTGGCACTGATCTTTGCAGTAGACAGACCCCTGGATATGTGTAGAACAACCGTGAATATTACCGGAGATGCTGCGGTATCTATGTTAGTAGCAAAATCTGTAGATAAATTGGGACCACCAAATGTTGTGGATTGGGATGACACCTATAATCCTGAGAAAAATGAATCGGAAAAAGTAAAGGAAACTAATCCAGAAATTTAGCCTTAAGTTCAGGCGTTGGGATCATACACGAATCTTTTTTTCCAAACCATTTATAACGGTTATTGGCAATAAGATCATAAACTCCGTCTCTTAAACCTTCGGGTAAAAAGGAGAAGTATTTCAGCATAGAATAACCTCCGGAAAGCTCTTTTGATATTTCCAAAGCTGCGGTAGACTTTTTAAAATATACAACACCTGGTTCTATTAAAACAATGGAATCCAGCTCTTCGGAATCTATACCCCTTTCAGAAGTTAGTTTTCTACCTATTTCACTTTGGAGTGAGGCAAACCTAAAGATATCTTTTTTGTCATGTTCAATGATGAAATTGACAGAATTGTTACACAAGTTGCAAACACCGTCAAAAAGGATGATTTTTTTATCTTTTGGTAGTCCTGTTGTCATTTTTTTATTTTTTTAGCCTGCACCAACTCCAGCTGATCCAGTGAGACATTGGTGGTGAACATCCCGTAATTTACGATCGCTTTTCCTTTTTCAATTGTATCGATGGATCCAACAGCTTTTCCATTTTCTAAACGCACTCTATCGCCAATTTTTAAACCTACCTTTATTTTAGTAGCTTCCTTTTTCTTTTCAATTTCAACATTTTTCTTTTCCTCTTTTTTGCGTTCCCGAATCACTTCTACCGTTTTCTCCGCCTCCTGAAGTACTTTCTTCTCCTTCACCTTTTTAACTTTAACCTCTTTAGGAGAAGCCTTAACACGTTTGGAATTTTCGATCTCCACAATTTTAATGAATTCCGCTACCAATTCTTTCTTGCGTTTATTATTAAAATACTTCTCGCTTAAATCGTTGATCTTTTGCCCCAGATAGATCAACCGCTGATTGGAATCATATAATTCCTGGTAACTTTCCAGTTTTTGCTGAATCTTAACATTGGTCTCTTCCAGCTTATCCTTTTGCTGGGATGTAAGCAACTCTTTGGATTTTAGGGAATCTGTGGTTTTCTGAAGTTTGCTTCTTTCTTTCTGAAGGTCGGCAATGCTTTTGTCGAAACGTATTTTTCCGCGTTCCACCTTTTTCTTGGAACGGTTTATAAGGCTATAGGGGATACCGTTTTTTTGTGCAACTTCAAAGGTAAATGAACTTCCGGCCTCTCCAAGCTGAAGTTTATAAAGAGGCTCCAGGGTATTGGAGTCAAACATCATGTTGGCATTGGTCATATTTGGAAGTTCATTGGCCAACATCTTTAGGTTTGTATAGTGTGTAGTGAGAATTCCGAAGGATTCCCGCTCATAAAATACCTCCAGAAAAGTTTCAGCCAGTGCACCTCCCAATTCTGGATCGCTTCCAGTCCCAAATTCATCGATAAGGAACAGGGTCTTGCCATCACACTTCCGAAGAAAATAATTCATATTCTTAAGCCTGTAACTATAGGTGCTCAAATGATTTTCTATCGACTGATTATCTCCAATATCGGTAAGGATCTTATCAAACAAGCACATTCTGCTGTATTCGTGCACAGGGATCAAAATTCCGCTTTGCAGCATTATCTGTAAGAGACCAACCGTTTTCAGGGTGATACTTTTTCCACCGGCATTTGGCCCTGAAATTACGATGATCCTGTTATCCTTTTTTAATTCGATGCTCTGCGGAAATGTTTTCTCTCCCGTTTTCATGTTATTCCGAAGCAACACAGGATGATATGCATCTTTTAAATATAATTCCCGGTCTTTGGTTATTTTAGGTAGCAAGCCTTTGATCAATTGGGCGTATTTGGCTTTCGCTGCGATCACATCGATATCGCTCAACAATTCCTGATATTCCTGCAGCAATTCCCGGAAAGGCCTAAGAAAATCCGTAAGTGCCTTTAATATCCTGTCAATTTCCTCCTTTTCTTCATATTCCAGGTTGTTGAGTTCCCGGGTATGGTTTAGCGTTGCTTCCGGTTGAATGTAGACAATGCTCCCGGTTTTGGAATTCCCCATGATCGAGCCTTTGACTTTCTTACGGTACATAGCTTTTACCGCTAAAATCCGTACATTCTCCACCACACTTTCCCGGATCTCATCCAAATATCCATATTGATTGTAGGTTGAAAGGGCAGAAACAAAGCTTGAGTTTATTTTTCCCTTTACCCCATTCATGGCCCTTCTGGTTTTTTGTAAAAGGGGAGTAGCTTCATCTTTAACCTCTCCAAACCGATTGAATATTTCATCGATCTGCTCTGTGATAACCTTTGTATATTCTACAGCTTCTGTGGTTTCGTAAATACCGGGATATAATTCCTGAAACTTATTAAAAAACCTTATTTGGGTATTTGCTGTTTCTGAAAGACCTGAGATTTTTTTGAAACTCCCCATTTCCAGAATAGAACCTTCAATCCCCAGCATTTTTATTTCCTTGTGAATACTGTCGAATCCGTGATTGGGAATACGGCTATCCTGTTGGTAGGAACTCACATATTCATTGGTTTGATTAAGGCCTAAAATGGTCTTTTTAAAGGTTTTGTAAGGTGTTATCTCAAGTGATTTTTCAATACCCATCTGTGTGATACAAAGTTCACTTATTTGTTTACACACGGTAGGGAATTCTAAATCGAAAAGACTTTTGGTTGCAATTTTTATCATAGTATAATTTCCCTAATTTTGGGACTGTGCAAATTTACTTAAATAATAATGAAGGTCAATATTCATAAGGGTTGGAATAAAGTTTTAAAAAGCGAATTAGAAAAACCCTATTTTCAGGATTTAGTCGAATTTGTGAATGAGGAATATCAGGAAAATAAATGTTTCCCTGAAAAAGATTCCATTTTCGAAGCTTTTAATCGCGCAACCTTTGAAAATGTTAAGGTCGTTATCCTCGGGCAGGATCCCTATCATGGACCAAATCAAGCTCACGGACTTAGTTTTTCTGTTTTTGAGGAGGCAAAAATCCCGCCATCCTTAAAAAACATTTTTAAAGAAATTGAAGCCGATCTTGGACGTCATTCAGCCATCAACGGTAACCTGGAACATTGGGCAGATCAGGGAGTATTAATGCTCAATGCAGTACTCACCGTAAGGGCTCATGAAGCAGGATCTCACAAAAAAAAGGGATGGGAAAAATTTACAGACAGGGTGATCGAGATTATTTCCGAAGAAAAGGAGGGAGTGGTTTTTATGCTTTGGGGAGGTCCAGCAAAAAAAAAAGCAGCCAAAATTGACTGCTCTAAACATCTTGTACTCAACAGTGGTCATCCTTCTCCTTTAAGTGCAATTAGGGGTCATTGGTTTGGAAATAAACATTTCAGCAAAACAAATCAATATTTAATAGAACACGGAAAATCACCAATCCGTTGGTAAATGACTTAATCTTAAAATCTGTAACCCAGATTTACTCCAAACTGCCCTATAATTGTTGGTGATTCTGAATTGAATAAATTTCGCCCAATTCCTGCATTAAGATCAAGGAGAAACCCTTGTTTGGCAACAAATTTTCCGCCTAAACCAAAACCAACCGCCAAATCTGTAAAGTTTTCTGTTACGCTTTGATAAATACCGTCGAAGTTATAAAAGGACTTATCATTTTCTCCGGTGGAGATCATTGTAAGTCCATTTACGTAGAAACCCCAGGCTGTACGTTCGCTAAAAAAGTATTTAAATTTACCGGTTAGGGAGAAATTTTTCCTGTAAGCTTCAGCAATATCCTCATTATCCCGGTTTAATGCTAAAATAAAAGCTTCTACTGCCCAACTCGTATTTGGGGTTATAATTCTTTCATAAGCGACATCCAAAGCTCCAAAGGCTACCAGGTTTAAGGCTCCTATGCTAACTTCATTTTTAGTGATATCCCTATGGTATATGGGTTCTTGTTTTGGTTCTGTTTGGACTTCAGGTTCCTGAGAAAAAACTGTAAAGGAAAAAAATAGAAATAAACATGTAGTAATTTTTTGCATATTTTAAAATTTGAGTGAATTTGAGATTAAACTGAATGAAAAATATCTTTATAAGCTAATTTTTTTGCTATCAAATCAAGGTCTAAAAGACTATTTTGGACTTTTTCCAATTCTTCTTTGGTAAATTCATACTGGCTCCAAGCGGTAACATCCAGCCAGGTTTTAATATCTCTTAATTTTTGACCATATCTTTTTGCCAATATCTCCACAATATCAGGAATTTCTTTAAAACTGGTCGTTTTTGCGTTGATAACATCAAGCATTGTTCTTAATTCAAGGGGTTTGGTCCTTATAACTTCATCTGAAGCGGCAATCATAAAGCATGGCCAGGGAGTAGGGCAGTCTGCAACTCTTCTAAAAACACCTCTGTCAACTAAAGGTTTTGTTGTAAAATGTTCCCACAAAAAATATTGAGCAGTATCCAGCTTGAGTGCATTAACAGCACCTTCAATAGTCCCAACCACCTCAAACTCAAGTTTGGAAAGATCCCAACCTTGATTTTTTGCATTCACATAGGCCATCAACTGAGAGCCGGAGCCTGGACGGCTTATCGCTGCTTTTGTATGTTCAAGTTCCTCCAGGGAAGTATATTTTGAATCTTCCGATACATGAATTCCCCAAATAAGTGGAGATTCTACATAAGTCTGGATAATTTTTGAAGGATTTCCATCATGAATATCTTTTACGATTCCTTCGGTTAAAATAATGGCTATGTCGATTTCATTGTTTCGCAAGGCTGCATTCATAGCACCGGTACCACTTGGAAAATCCTTCCAGGTTACATCAAGATGCTCATAGCTAAAATCACCTTCCTCCAGACATAAATGCCAGGGCAGGTTAAAATGTTCGGGTACTCCACCAATTCTTAATGCTTGCATCTGCTGTGTTTTTCTTTAAAAATACGAAGTTCGTAAGTGAAGAAAATTAATTTTCTGTTAAATAAAAAATTTAAGCTACTATGCGCTTTAATGCCAATTGAATAAGGCTATCCACTGTTTTCTTAGGATTTTTACTGAATTCTTTTGTGACCCGATTGGCCACCATGGCGTTCAGGGAAACCGCTCGGTGACCCATAAGTTTTGAAAGCCCATAAATTGCAGAAGTTTCCATTTCCAGATTGGTGATTTTTTTTCCTGAAAAATTAAAACTATTCAGTTTTTCATTGAGTTGAGCATCCTTTAATTTAAGGCGTAAAACCCGTCCCTGAGGCCCATAGAATCCACAATTTGTCAAAGTAACTCCGCGATGAAATTCTTCTTTAAATTTTGAAGAAAGTTCCTTATCCGCATTAACTACATAGGGATCTGGATTTTCTTTTGGCCAATTCATGTGTTTAGCCAGAGATTCAGAGAATTCCTTATCCAGAATTTGATTGCAGTCATAGAAATGAAGCAGGGCATCAAAACCAATGGCAGATTCAGAAAGCACAAACGAATCCAGTGGAATTTCTTCCTGAATAGATCCCGATGTTCCAATCCGGATAATATCCAGAGTAGTTAGGTCCTTTTTTACAGAACGGGTCTTAAAATCTATATTGACCAGGGCATCCAGTTCATTTAAAACGATGTCTATATTATCTGTTCCAATTCCTGTAGAGATCACGGTAATCCTTTTTCCCTGGTAGGTTCCGGTTTGAGTATGAAATTCCCTCTTTTGGATTTTAAATTCTATCTTGTCAAAATATCTGGTAACGGCGTTTACTCTATCAGGATCGCCTACAGTAATCACAGTATTTGCAAGATGTTTCGGTAAAAGATTTAAATGATAAACACTACCATCACTGTTTTGTATAAATTCTGAAGCAGACAAAGTCATATTATAATTTTAAGATATTATGGGTTTCTGCATCATATAAGAAATCAAATATTTTCGCTCCCCCCAGATATTCTTCATTTTTTAAAACCCTGTAAAAATTTCGGGTACCTTCTAATGCTTCTTCCCCTTCAGGAGTTAATTCAATTTTATCCTCTCCAGTTTTATAAAATATTTTAAGTTTATCGAGCACCCTTTGCATTTGCCTGTCCCAATAACCATAATAACCCTGGTATTCCAGAGAATATCCCAACAATTGATTCATCGATGTGATCGTATTGGTGGCAATAAGCTTAAGGATGTTCTTTTCAAGGGAGTTCAATCCTGTTTGGGAATTAGGGAAACGTTCAATGTGGGCGCGAAGACAGCCCGACAGGTATTCAAAATTGGTTTTTTCCTTGATTAGCTTTTTTAATTTCTGAGGATTGTTTTCATTGTATAATTGCCATAACAAACTAGCCGTTTCCAGATCACCCTGCGAAAGAGCAATACGGTTGTCATAATGTTTTTCAAGATCTTTTAACGGGAGCTGTGAAAGTACGGTTTGTTCTTTTTCCCCCTTAAGTTTTTTGCTGCATACCAAATAAACCGGAACCTTTAAATGGTTTTCCATCAAGTGATTTATTGCCGCCAACATGTTAATATGCGAAAAAAGGTCAAATTCAAACCAAAGTACCACTTCTTCATAAGTATTATAGAAAGTAAGTTTCTTTAATTCTTTTAAAAACTGCTTTTCATAATCTTCAGGAGAGATTTGGTAATTCTCCTTTAGAAATTTAGTGCGCAATGCAATAAATTTCTGAGAGCCTAATTCAGAGACCGTAGGTCCTTCACAAAGCATTTCCCTCCATATCACTGTTTCTCCTTCAATCTTGAGATCGAGAAAATGTTGGGCCAGATCATCTCCACTAATGATATGCAATTGTTTCGCCATATAAAGAAATTAAATTGTTCAATTAGAATTAACCTCCAACCCGTTTTACTTTGTATCCCTCTTGTTTAAGAAGTTGCATAACTTTTTCCCGCACATCTCCCTGAATTATAATTTCTCCGTCTTTTACAGATCCGCCAACTCCACATTTTTTTTTAAGTTGTTTTCCAAGTTGGGTTAAAACTTCATCTGCTCCCTTGAATCCTTTTACAACGGTAACTATCTTTCCGCCCCGGCCTTTATTGCTGTAATGAGCTTCTAAGTGCTGGTTTTCAGGCGTGGGTGTTTCAATAGAATTTAAATCATCCGGATCAACTTCAAAATTTTCATCGGTGGAAAAAACAAAGCCGCCAAGATCTTCCAATCCTAACTTTTTTTTGGCCATAATTTATTTTTTTATAAGCCCTATTTCTACAAGACGCTGATGTAAAAATTCTCCCGCGGTAATGTCTTCGTAGTGTTTAGGATTTTCTTCACTTATACATTCTTCCAGACAATTAAGGGGCATTTCGCTTCTTGGATGCATGAAAAAAGGAATGGAATACCGGGGTTTGTCCCAATCTTCTTTAGGTGGATTGATCACTTTATGAATGGTAGAACGCAATTTATTATTGGTAAGCCGTTCCAGCATATCCCCAACATTTATAACAAGTTCATCATCTTTAGGAATTGCATCTATCCATTGACCGTCTTTTCGTAAAACCTGTAAACCTCCTGTGGAAGCACCCATTAACAAAGTGATAAGATTAATGTCTCCATGAGCTCCTGCACGTTCTGCACCCTGTGGTTCTTCTTTTATGGGAGGATAGTGAATAGGTCTTAAAATACTGTTCCCATTACTTGCCCAGTGATTAAAATAATGTTCATCCAACCCGATATAAAGCGCTAAAGCCCTCAATACATAAATTCCTGTTTTCTCAAGCATTCTGTATGCTTCCATACCGGTATGATTGAAATCCTTTAATTCTTCAACCTGAACATTTTTTGGATATTCTTCAATCAATTCAGCATCTGCGGTGGGTTTCTGGCCAAAGTGCCAGAATTCCTTAAGATCACCTTCTTTTTTACCTTTTGCATGCTCTTTTCCAAAAGAGATATAACCTCTTTGACCGCCGAGGCCTTCAATTTCATATTTTCTTTTTATTTCCAGGGGAAGCTCAAAAAAGGCTTTTACTTCCTTATAAAGTTCTTCTACCAACTGGTCGCTTAAAAAATGATTTTTAAGGGAAACAAAGCCTATCTCTTCGTAGGCCTTCCCAATTTCATTTACAAATTTTTTCTTGCGTTTTGGATCATCAGATAGGAAATCTGACAAATCTACGCTGGGTATATTATTCATAGCCATTTTATGGTGTTTTTGTCTAAGTCTTCCTACAAAGTTAAATAAAATATATGGAGTTTAGATTTTTGATCCTACTTATGCTGATGGTATTAAAATTAATTACTTTTGTTTAACAAATCCAAATAGATGAATTTTCAATCCCCACTGACTTCCAAGCTTTTGTTTAATAAACAAAACCATTCCAACGAGACCTTATTAAGCCTGTACCGGGCTATGCTGAAACCCCGGCTTATCGAGGAAAAAATGCTTATTCTATTGCGACAGGGAAAAATCTCAAAATGGTTTAGCGGAATAGGTCAGGAAGCTATTTCAATAGGTGTAACACTCTCTATGCATCAGGATGAATACATTTTGCCAATGCACCGTAATTTAGGCGTTTTTACAGCCAGAGAAATACCACTATATAGATTGTTTTCGCAATGGCAGGGAAAAGCATCGGGCTTTACTAAAGGCAGGGATCGCAGCTTCCATTTTGGAACTCAGGAATTCAAAATAATAGGAATGATCTCTCACCTGGGCCCGCAATTAGGCGTTGCAGATGGAATTGCTTTAGCGCATAAATTAAAAAAGGAAAATAAAGTTACCGCCGTATTTACGGGAGAAGGTGGCACCAGTGAAGGGGATTTTCACGAAGCCCTTAATATTGCTTCTGTTTGGGATCTTCCTGTTTTGTTTTGTGTAGAAAATAACGGATATGGACTTTCCACCCCTACAAATGAACAGTACCGCTGCGAAAATATCGTGGATCGCGGTATAGGGTACGGGATGGAAGCGCATCAAATTGATGGAAATAATATAATGGAGGTCTTTTCAAAGGTTTCGGCTTTAGCCGAAAGCATGCGGACTAATCCCCGGCCAATATTGCTGGAATTTAAAACTTTTAGAATGCGCGGCCATGAGGAAGCCAGTGGAACTAAATATGTTCCCGAAGATCTTATGAAGGAATGGGCTTTAAAAGATCCAATCAACAACTTTAAATCCTTTCTCCTGGAGGAGAGAATACTTTCCGAAGAAACAGAGAATGAATACCGCAGCGCTATAAAAAAGGAAATAGACGAAAATCTTCATCTTGCATTTGAAGAGCCAGTCATTACTTCTCCTGAAATAAATGAATTAAATGATGTATATAAATCATTTGATTACGAGCATTTTGAGGAAAATAAAGAAGTTGAAAATATTAGATTTATAGATGCGATTTCCCAGGGCTTGAAACAGTCTATGCGAAAGCATAACGATCTTGTTTTAATGGGTCAGGACATTGCAGATTACGGTGGTGTTTTCAAAATCACCGAAGGTTTTCTGGAGGAATTCGGAAAAGACAGGGTTCGAAATACACCAATTTGTGAATCTGGAATCGTGGAGGCCGCGATGGGGCTTTCCATAAACGGGATGAAGGCAATGGTAGAAATGCAGTTTGCAGATTTTGTAACCTCCGGATTCAATCCTGTTGTGAATTATCTGGCTAAATCTCATTACCGCTGGAATCAGTCTGCCGATGTTGTAATTAGAATGCCTTGTGGAGCCGGAATTGGAGCTGGTCCATTTCACAGTCAGACCAATGAAGCCTGGTTTACCAAGACCCCGGGATTAAAAGTGGTGTATCCTGCATTTCCTTATGATGCAAAAGGGCTTTTAAACACAGCGATCAATGATCCAAATCCGGTGTTGTTTTTCGAGCATAAGGCCTTATACAGAACCATCAGGCAGGATGTACCTACAGATTATTACACCATTCCATTTGGAAAAGCAGCCTTATTAAAAGAAGGAGAGCAGGTGAGCATTATTACCTACGGAGCACCGGTTCATTGGGTTCTTGAAACCCTTGAAGCATTTCCTGAACTAAATGTGGACCTGATAGACCTGAGAAGTTTAAAACCCCTAGATGAGGATAGTATTTTCAATTCGGTAAAGAAAACAGGGAGGGTACTTCTTATCACGGAAGATTCTGTTTTTGGAAGTGTAATTTCAGATATTTCTGCAATGATCAATGAAAAATGCTTTGAATATCTGGATGCTCCGGTAATGCGACTGGGAAGTATGGAAACACCAATTCCTTTTGCCGCAAATCTTGAAAATCAATACCTTATGAAAAACAGGATACACGATAAATTAATGGAACTATTGGCCTATTAGTTATTTTTATTGGGCTATACTGGGATTGGAGTTGTTCTGCAGATGATAGAAATTAGCTGTCTAAAAACAGATTTACCTAAAAAATAATTACTTTTGGCCATTATATGTAATGCATACACCACTCTAAACTACTATTCTTTAAAAAAGCTGTTTTTTATGATTTTGCTTTTACCTGAAACCAGGGATAGGAAATAATAACCTGAAAAATTTTTCATGACCAAAAAGATCACAATTGCCATAGATGGATTTTCATCCACCGGAAAAAGTACCGTTGCCAAGCAATTGGCTAAGGAATTAGGGTACGTATATGTAGACACCGGTGCGATGTACAGGGCTGTTACCCTATATGCCATGAATAATTCTATGATCACAGAATATTCTTTTGACAGGGAGGCATTGATCGAAAGATTACCTTCAGTAGATCTAAAATTTATATTTGATGAAAATTTAGGTTTTGCAGCAATTTATTTGAAGGGAGAAAATGTAGAAGAGCAAATCCGAAAGATGGATGTTTCCACTCATGTGAGTACGGTAGCATCGGTTTCTGAAGTTCGTGAGAAACTGGTTTCCCTTCAAAAAAGAATGGGAGAGGAAAAAGGGATTGTCATGGATGGCCGCGATATAGGAACCGTGGTTTTTCCAAATGCTGAATTAAAAATCTTTATGACAGCTTCTCCGGAAGAAAGAGCAGGGCGAAGGTTTAAGGAATTGGAGGAAAAAGGTGAAAAGGTAAGTTATGAGGAGGTTTTAAAAAATGTGGTAGACAGGGATTTAATGGATACCACCCGGGAGGATTCCCCACTGGTTATGGCTGAAGATTCTATAGAAATAGACAATTCCTTTCTAACTAAGGAAGAGCAGTTTAAAATTATAAAAGAACTGGCAGAAGAGGTTATAAGCCAGGGCTAGTTCTGAGTACGGAATTTTACCGGGATCGTATCACTCATTTCATGTTCTTTAAGGCCTGAAGCATTTGCTTTATGTAAGACCAGAAATCCGTTTTTTGTTGCAGGTTTTTCAAAGGTCATAATCCCGGAGAATGGCACCCAATCTTCGGTCATCCATTCACCAATAGCGGTTGTGTTGGTCTCGGAAATTTTTTGCAGATTCCCGTCCAGGAGCTCTGCCATTGCTTCAGCTTCAAAGAACCAGTAACCTCGGGCCACTCCGGTTATTTCCAGTGGACTAGTGATCAATTGTTCCGGCACTGGATTTTCAACTCTTAAAAGGTCATTTAGGGTATCCCTGGAATTTTCGGTTTTCTGCTGAATTTCAGGAATCGGAGGAGTAGGGTTCATGGATTTTTCTTCTTTACAGGATATTGTAAAAATTGCAATCAGTATCAAGGAGTATATTTTTAGCATAGTATCTAATCTTGAAGGAATTACGATATTGAAGATAGCAAAAAGTTAACTCTTCAGGAAAAATAAATCAAAAGGGCTTAAGTATTTGAAAGTTAAAATATAAGTTGTATTTTTGCACTCCTTTTCGGCGAAATAATGGAAAAAAGAAAAGGGTTGAAAATCAAAACAATAATCTCTTTTATGTTTTTTATTGCCTTAATTTTTTCCGAAGAAGCATAGAATACAAATAGTATTATCAGCAATGGCTGAAGAAACAAAAAATCAAGAAGTTCAGGATTCTGAAAACTCTGAAGTTCAAACAAAAGCGGCTCCGTCGCCTCAGCAGGAAAACCCTGAAAAATTCTTAGAAGATTTTAACTGGCACAACTACGAAGAAGGAATTGATCCTGTAGATGACCAGAAATTGGTAGAATTTGAGAAGCTGGTTGCCGAGAATTTCGTAGACACACTGGATGATGAAGTTACCACTGGTAGAGTTATCAATATTACAGATCGTGATGCGATTATTGACATTAACGCAAAAAGTGAAGGGGTAATTTCCCTGAATGAATTTCGTTACAACCCGGATCTTAAAGTAGGGGATGAGGTAGAAGTATTAATTGATGTACGTGAAGACGCTACCGGTCAATTGATTCTTTCTCACCGTAAAGCCCGTGTGATTATGGCCTGGGATCGTGTGAACAAAGCACATGACGAAAGCTTAATAGTAAATGGTTTTGTAAAGTGCCGTACCAAAGGAGGTATGATCGTAGATGTATTTGGAATTGAGGCTTTCTTGCCAGGATCTCAAATAGATGTGAAACCAATCAGGGATTATGATGCTTATGTTGGTAAAACAATGGAATTCAAAGTTGTGAAAATCAACCATGAATTTAAAAACGTTGTAGTATCGCATAAAGCACTTATCGAAGCTGATATCGAAGAGCAGAAAAAAGAAATCATTGGTCAGTTAGAAAAAGGTCAGGTACTTGAAGGTACTGTTAAAAATATCACTTCTTACGGTGTGTTTGTTGATCTTGGTGGTGTAGATGGACTTGTTCATATTACAGACCTTAGCTGGTCTCGTATCAATCATCCTAATGAGATCGTGGAACTGGATCAAAAACTAAATGTTGTAATTCTTGACTTCGATGAAGCTAAAACAAGAATTCAATTAGGATTGAAACAATTGCACAAACATCCATGGGAAGCTTTAGATGAAAACTTAAAAGTTGGTGATAAAGTAAAAGGTAAAGTTGTTGTGATCGCAGATTACGGTGCTTTTATTGAAGTTGCTGAAGGTGTTGAAGGTCTTATCCACGTTTCTGAAATGTCCTGGAGCACGCACTTGCGTTCTGCACAGGATTTCGTGAAAGTAGGGGATGAGGTTGAAGCACAAATCTTAACTTTGGATCGTGAAGACCGTAAAATGTCTCTTGGAATTAAGCAATTAACTCCAGATCCATGGACAGATATCACTTCTAAATATCCTGTAGGTTCTAAACACACAGGAATTGTAAGAAACTTTACAAACTTTGGTGTATTCGTAGAATTGGAAGAAGGAATTGACGGACTTATTTATATCTCTGATCTTTCATGGACCAAGAAAATCAAACATCCTTCTGAATTTACCAATGTAGGTGATAAATTAGATGTTGTAGTATTGGAATTGGATGTTGAAGGACGTAAACTTAGTTTAGGTCACAAACAAACCGAAGCCAATCCTTGGGATAAATATGAAACTGAATTTGCTGTTGGAACAACCCATACCGCAGAAATTTCTGAAATAGTAGACAAAGGAGCGACTATCGACTTTAATGAAGATATCACTGCTTTTGTTCCTACCCGTCACCTTGAGAAAGAAGATGGTAAGAAATTAAGCCAGGGTGAATCTGCAGAATTTCAGATCATCGAGTTCAATAAAGAATTCAAACGTGTGGTAGCATCTCATACTGCTATTTTTAGAGAAGAAGAACAACAAATTGTGAAGCAAGCCGCCAAAAAAGCTGCCGCAACACAAAGCACTGACAAAACCACTATTGGTGATGTTAATGCAGATCTTCAGGCTTTAAAAGACAAAATGGAAGGAAAAAGCTAAATTGCTTTTTTACCGGTTCAACCGGATATTATAATTAAAAAACCTCTCCGGATTTCCGGAGAGGTTTTTCGTTATAATATAATCAGCCTGAATGATTCGGGCAGGCCTCGGGAAAACTATCTGCCGTCAGGCAGGTTAAACACTCAAGGAGGGGTAAACAAAAATTATCGGGATATTAAAATCCCGATAATTTTAAACAGTTTTAATCTGGTATCACCGTATGCCTTTTAAGCTACTCATCATAAATGTTTTCATAGCTATTCCCTTTCGTTACAAAGAATTCCCCGGTAACATATCTAAAATTTCTGTCTAAACCTGTGATTTTATTGAGATCATCTTCATTTAAATTCACTCCGGTACTTTGAATATTCTCTATGATCCGGTCTCTATGAACCGATTTTGGAATTACCGCAGTACCCCGCAAAATATTCCATTTAATAAGCACCTGCGCAGGGGAAGCACCATGCTTTTTTGCGATTTTATTGATCATTTTATCTTCCAGTAAGGAAGGCTCATTTGCAGCTTTCATTGCCTTGTTTCTGTCACTGCTGCCAAGGGGAGAATAAGCCGTCAGATGAATGTTATGCTTACTGCAAAATTCGAGCATCTCATTTTGTTGTAAATAAGGATGTAATTCTATTTGGTTCATCTCCGGAATCTCATTGGTTTCTTCGATAAGATCTTCCAGCTTTGGAATGCTAAAATTTGACACCCCTGCATTCCGTATCATATTAAGCGATTTTGCTTCCAGCATCATTTTCCAGGTTTCACCAATAGGAGCCTTATCAAGAGAAAGGTAATCCTCGTCTTTCTCCGGAAAAGCAACGCCTGGTTTAAATGCTACCGGCCAGTGAATAAGATATAGGTCCAGGTAATTCAATTGAAGATCCTTTAAAGTTTTTTCAAGCGCAGGAATTACATCCTGCTTTAAATGGGAGTCATTCCAAAGTTTTGAAGTGATCCATAGATCTTCCCGTTTCACTTTCCCTTCTTCAAAGATTTCAGCCAGTGCCTGCCCAATTTCAGCTTCATTTCCATAAGTTGCGGCACAATCTATATGCCTGTATCCGTTTTCTATAGCGATCTTAACCGCTTTTCCAACTTCTCCTTTTTCCGATTTCCAGGTTCCAAGGCCAATAACTGGCATTTTATCACCATTTTTAAAACTTAAAACTTTCATGTAAATTAATTTTCCTTTAAGATACTATGGATGAATTTCATTAAAAAATAAAGGGGATGTTTTTAGCACAAGTTTAGTAATTCCGACGGGGATGGAACCTTGAAATCACCTTTTGGAGGTGGCTTTTATCCACGTGCATGTAAATTTCGGTAGTTGTGATGCTTTCGTGGCCCAGCATCTGTTGAATAGCCCTAAGATCGGCTCCATTCTCAAGTAAATGGGTAGCAAAAGAGTGACGAAATGTATGCGGACTTATATTCTTCTGAAAATTTGCTGCTTTGGAAAGATTTTTAACGATCGTAAAGATCATCGCCCGGGTAAGCATATTCCCTCTTCGGTTTAAAAATAGTATATCTGAAGCATTTTTTTTAACAGGAACTTCTCCCCTTGAATTTTCAAGATATTGAGAAATAAGATCTTGTGTTACATCACCAATTGGCACAAAACGTTGCTTGTCACCTTTTCCTGTCACTTTGATAAATCCTTCTTTAAAATAGAGATCTGATATTCTTAAATTAATCAACTCAGAAACCCGTAAGCCACATCCATAAAGGGTTTCAAGGATAGCCTTGTTCCGTTCCCCCTCCTTTTTTTTCAGGTTGATAACATCTATAAGCTCATCAATTTCTGCAATGGAGAGCGTATCAGGTAGCTTTTGGCCAATTTTTGGGGTTTCTATAAGTTCCATAGGATTGCTTTCCCTGTATCCTTCAAAAACCATATAATTAAAAAAACTTTTCAATCCTGAAATAATCCTGGATTGGGATCGTGCATTTAAAACTTTGGCAACTTCATATATAAAATGCTGAAGGGTTTCTACCGAAATTTTGGTAGGGGAAACAACTATTGAATTGGCCTCTAAATAGTTGATAAGTTTTGAAATATCCAAGGAATAATTACTGACGGAATTCCCGGAAAGTCCTCGTTCTAGCATTAGGTAATTTTTAAAATCTTTTTGAGCTTGTTGCCAGGTCATACTGAAAGTTATTAACAATTTTCAAGATCAGTATTAGTAATACTTTATGCTTGCATAACATTTTCTTAACAAATGTAAGCCTAATTTTGATCCCGAACTTAAAAACATAAGAAATGAAAAAGTCAATTTTTGTTATAGCTATTGGTTTATTTGGTTTTACTCAAATGAATGCTCAGGAGTATGTCGTTTTTGGAGCGAAAGGTGGAGTTAACTTTTCAACCTTTTCAGGCGATGGGTCAAACGCCTTTAATGATCCTAATGGAAGAACCTCTTTTAATTTAGGTCTTTTGGCAGAAATACCGGTTAGCGATAGATTCTCAGTGCAGCCTGAAGTTCTCTATTCCGGACAGGGATATGATATTTCAGAAAGAGATAATGGTAATGATATTGAATATCAATTGGATTACATCAATATCCCGGTTTTTGCTAAATTTTATGTAACTGATGGCCTTGCGCTGGAAGCAGGACCACAGGTTGGATTTTTAGTAAACAGTGAAATTGATTATAATCCTTCAAGTACGAATGATAATAATTCAATTTCTTTGAGTGAAGATCAATTCAATACTGTAGATTTTAGTGTTGCTTTAGGAGCTTCCTACAAATTTCAAGGTGGCTTTTTTGTTAACGGAAGGTACAATATTGGTTTAACCGATATTTATGATGATAGTTTTAGCAACAATATTTTTTCCGGAACAGATGCAAAACATTCTGTTGTTCAGGCAGGAATAGGATTTATGTTTTAATCCCAGCAATGGGTTTAACTCCTGGAAGGTTAGCCTGTCCCTATCGCGGGTTTTCATCCAGGTTGATTATAGCTTAAAGCATGTAAGCGGAAACCTAAAGGTTTCCGCTTTTTTTATACGGGAAAACCCTTAATTTCCTGTAATTCAATATTATACGTTTTATGTTTTTGTATTTTTCTTATATTTAGGTGAGTAATCATTAAAATATAAAAATCATGAAAAAATTACTACTATTATCCATTTTTTCCATTTTCGGATTTACCGTTGCTCACTCGCAAAGTGCATGGAAAATTGGAGTAAATGCGGGTATTCCCGTAGGGGATGTGGAAGACATTGCAACCTTCCAGTTGGGGTTGGATGTGGCTTATTTATATCCCGTTTCCGATTTATTTAGTGTGGGTGCACTGGCAGGCTATTCGCATTATTTTGGGGATGATATTAAAACTGGACTGGGAACAGTAAGCGTTGACGATTTTTCATTCCTTCCAATTGCAGCTTCTGCACGTTTTGGATTTGAAGATTCCTTATTCGCAGGGCTGGATCTTGGTTACGCGATAGGTCTCGACGATGGTAATGATGGCGGATTTTATTACCGGCCAAAGGTGGGTTATGACATAGGACCATTGGCTATTATTGCGTCTTTTGCAGGAATAGCTGTTGATGGCGGAGATGTTTCCTCGGTTAACCTGGGAGTGGAATTTGGCTTTTAAAAATTCGAAGCGGGTCCTACTGTGTGATTCGGGCAGCCTTGGGGAACCGGCCCGTCCGTCAGGCGTGTAAACTCGTCATGAGGGATTGAACTTTAAAACAAAAACGGGAACAGGAATGTTTCCGTTTTTTTATTTTTTCTGATCAAGGTGTAGGGTTTGAACCTCAAAAGATTCCATAGTTTGTAAAAAGTTGCAGCGAAAAAATAAGGATTATAACTAAAAGTCTTTTCAGTTAATAAAAAATGTAGTCCTGATTCTTGATTCTTACAGTTACACCAAAGGCGGAACGATCTTGTTTCTTTAGAGGACATTACTGATTTGTAATAATTAAAGTAATCCGCCGTCCCTTTTTTTATGCCTGAAAAATAAATATCTTTAGAAAATGAAACCTTCATAACGGCAAGTCAATACACAGCAAGATGAGTGATATGGAGGTTACTCCTGATAGCTATCGGGAGACCGATAAAAAACAATAAAATACACCAGATGAAAATACTAATAATCAATGGCCCCAATTTAAATCTTCTTGGAACAAGAGAACCCGATACCTATGGAACGGAAAGTTTTGAAGAGTACTTTTCGAAACTTCAGTTTAAATTCCGGGATACCGAATTATCCTATTATCAAAGTAATATTGAGGGAGAACTAATAGACAGACTTCAGCAAGCCGGTAAAGAATTTGATGGTGTTGTGCTCAATGCCGCGGCTTATACCCATACCTCGGTAGGAATAGGAGACGCCGTGAAAGCAATTGGAATCCCCGTGGTGGAAGTTCATATCTCCAATACATTTTCCAGGGAAAATTTTCGGCATACCTCCTTTATTTCTCCAAATGCGAAAGGAGTGATTATAGGCTTTGGCCTCCAAAGTTATGATCTTGGGATCCAGAGTTTTCTGAAAAAATAAATTTTGATGAAAAAAGCATACCTAAACTGGAGTAGCGGAAAGGATTCTGCATTTGCACTCTATACATTACAAAGTAACGGCGATATCAAAATTGAAAAATTGGTAACCACCCTTAATTCTGAGGTGGACAGGGTTTCCATGCATGGGGTGCGGAAGGAATTGTTGTTATTACAGGCTAAAAGCATTGGGCTTCCAATTGATATTATAGCGCTTGAAGGAAATATTTCTATGGAAATCTATAATTCGAAAATGCACAGTGCGGTTTCAAAACTCCTGGAGGAAGGATTTACGCACAGTGTTTTTGGAGATATTTTCCTTGAAGACCTAAAAGAATACAGAGAAAAACAACTGGCAGGGGTAGGAATAAAAGCACATTTTCCACTTTGGAAAAAAGATACCCACCAGCTCATCAATGATTTTTTAGCTTCGGGATTTAAGGCCATAACCGTTTGTGTAAATTCAAAAGTGCTGGATAGTTCTTTCTGCGGAAGAATTTTAGATCAAAAATTTCTTGCAGATTTACCACCAGGTGTCGATCCCTGTGGCGAAAATGGCGAATTTCACACGTTCGTATTCGATGGGCCAATCTTCAAAAACCCAATTGAATTTGAAATAGGGGAGGTCGTTCAAAAAACCTACAATGCTCATGAAGATGAAGAAGATAATTGCTTTAGCGACGATAAAAAATCCTGGGACACCAGTTTTTGGTATTGTGATTTGATTCCATAAAAATTCAAGATTCAAGGTTCAAAATTAAAAATTACCTACTTGTAACATTTAACGCGAAAACCGACAAGATGCAGGTTAATAAAAAAGCTCCGAATTAAAATTCGGAGCTTTTATTTTCTAAAATCTAACGTCTAATATCTGTTTACAAGTGTATAACTTCATCATACGCTGCTGCAACAGCCTCCATAACCGCTTCACTCATGGTTGGGTGAGGGTGGATGGTTTTAAGGACTTCGTGACCAGTAGTTTCAAGTTTACGGCCTAAAACAGCTTCAGCGATCATATCGGTTACTCCGGCTCCAATCATATGACAACCTAACCATTCGCCATATTTAGCATCAAAAATCACCTTTACAAAACCATCAGGAGTACCTGCGGCTTTTGCTTTTCCGGAAGCAGAGAATGGAAATTTTCCAATTTTCAATTCATACCCAGCTTCTTTGGCTTGCTTTTCAGTCATTCCAACAGAGGCGATTTCAGGGGTTGCATAGGTGCATCCGGGAATATTTCCGTAGTCAATCGGTTCAACATGCATTCCTTTTATCTTTTCTACACAGGTAATTCCTTCCGCAGAAGCTACGTGGGCAAGAGCAGGTCCCGCAACTACATCTCCAATAGCATAAATTCCATCAACATTGGTTTGGTACCATTCGTTTACCAAAATTTTATCTTTATCGGTTTTAATCCCTAAATCCTCAAGACCAATATTTTCTAAATTCGATTTAATCCCAACAGCAGAAAGAACGATATCTGCTTCCAGGGTCACTTCTCCCTTTGCAGTTTTCACCTTGGCTTTTACTCCTTTTCCTGAAGTATCCACACTTTCAACAGATGAATTTGTCATTATTTTGATGCCAGCTTTTTTGAAGCTTCGTTCAAATTGTTTGGAGATTTCCTCATCCTCTAAAGGCACCAGATTTGGCAAAAACTCTACAACGGTAACCTCGGTTCCCATAGCATTGTAAAAATGGGCAAATTCCACTCCAATTGCACCGGAACCAACCACGATCATAGATTTTGGTTGTTCTTTCAATGTCATTGCTTCCCGGTAACCAATCACTTTTTTACCATCCTGTTTCAGGCTTGGTAATTCCCGTGATCGTGCTCCAGTGGCAATAATAATATTGTCGGCAGAATAGTCGGAAGTTTTATCGTTTTTGTCGGTTACAGTAACTTTCTTTCCGGCTTTCAATTTTCCAAAACCTTCAATAACGTCAATTTTATTTTTTTTCATCAGGAACTGAACACCTTTGCTCATTCCATCGGCTACATTCCTGCTTCGTTTTACAACTGCAGAGAAATCTTTATCGGCTTTTTCCAAAGTAAGTCCGTAATCTTCAGCGTGTTTTAGGTAGTCAAAAACCTGCGCGCTTTTTAAAAGTGCTTTGGTAGGAATACATCCCCAGTTAAGGCAAACCCCACCCAGACTTTCTTTTTCTATTATAGCGGTTTTAAAACCTAATTGTGAAGCGCGAATGGCGGTAACATATCCTCCCGGACCGCTTCCTAAAACAATGATGTCGTATTTACTCATTTTCCGAATTTTTTGTAAGAGTTAAGATGTTGCGAATTTAGGGAATAATAGCCTAAACTAAAAGTCTTATAATGTCGAGAATAGGGGAGATCCTCATTAAAATTAAAAAAGGCTTATTCGAGATTTGAAATAAGCCTTAATAATAAATGCCGAAAATAGATTCCTATAGTTTCATTTTTGTGATTTCCTTTTGCTCAATGTCCAGAGCCTTTATTACAGCTTTCATATTGGACATATCAACTCCTGAAGTTTCAGCGAATTCTCCAGGAACAACAACAATCCTTAAAACCTGATCATTTCTATAACTGGCATCCAGAGTTCCAAAATCAACCGTTCCATCTAAAAATATAAGGACATTAAAGAAAGTAAAATCATAATTATACTGAAGAATTTCATTTCCTATAAAGTAGGTTTGAGGTAACATCCTGAAAACCTCAACAGGGGCTCCGCCTGCGGTACCATCTTCCCCGGTTTTAAGGTATACCAGCACAGCATCCGATTCAAATACTTCAATTCCTTCAGCATTAAAATCAACCAATAAGGAGTAATCATTTGTAGCTGTAAAATCACCTACAACATCTATAACTTGTCCTAATGGACCCGGTTCTCCTTCAGGACCTTCTGGTCCCTGAGGCCCTTGTGGACCAACTGCTCCATCATCGCTACAGGATGTAAATGCGAAAATGGAGATAAATAATAAGGTTACAATCTTTTTCATAATACTTGGTTTTTGGTTATTTTTTAAATTCTATACTTGCCGAATTCACACAATAGCGTTGTCCGGTTTGAGTGGGGCCATCGTCAAAAACGTGTCCTAAGTGGCTTCCACAATTAGCACATAAAATTTCTGTGCGTTCCATACCAAAGGTGCAATCCTTGATATATTCTACGGTTCCTTCAATGGCTTCATCAAAACTTGGCCATCCGCAACCGCTTTCAAATTTGCTGTTTGCTTCAAAAAGTTTAGAATCGCAAGCTGCACACCGGTAATCCCCATTTTCATCAAAATGAAGGTTATATTTTCCTGTATGTGGGGCTTCGGTCCCTTTTTGTCTTAAAACCCGGAATTGTTCATCAGAAAGTTGTTCTTTCCATTCCGCTTCTGATTTTTCTATGCTATATTTTTTCATTTTTATTTTTTTGAATCGGGAATAAACTTCATTGCAACTCCATTCATACAATATCTTTTTCCGGTGGTTGCTCCTGGGCCATCATCAAAAACATGACCTAAATGCCCACCGCAGTCGGCACAATGAATTTCATCGCGTTGATATCCCAGTTTGGTATCCGATCCATATCCTACACCACCTTCTATGGGACGATCAAAACTTGGCCATCCAGTTCCGCTTTCAAATTTATGTTCGGTTTTAAACAATTCATTACCGCAGGCGGCACACACAAAAATTCCGGGTTCCGTTACACCGTTCAGTTCACTGGAAAAGGGTCTTTCAGTCTCAGACTTTCTTAGCACAGCATATTCCTGGGGAGTCAAAATCTCTTTCCATTCGGCCTCGGTTTTGGTTACCGGGTATTCAGATGCGGTTTTGGAATCTTTTTTTTGTGCATTGCCATTGCAACTAAAAATAACAATTGCAATCAGTGCTATAAATACTTGTTTCATAGGGGTTTTTATTATTGTTCTAGCGGACGAAAGTAACATTCATAAAATCATTTCTCCTGTTTGAGAAATTTCACGTTATGAATGTTTCATCTCTTTTTTTACAAAATTACAAATATTATGCCGTGACGAACGTTGTGATTTTGTTAATAACCTTCGGATTTCCTAATACTTTTCTGTGACCAAGACCTTCAGTTAAAAATAATTCACTGTTCATCAGCTTTTCTGAAATCTCATAGGCCGAACTTACATCTACATCTATATCGTCTTTATCATGTACCACCAATGTTGGTATCTTCACACTTTCAGCAGATAAGGCTCCGGAATAAACATCCATATTTTCACCAAATTTTTTATCAAAATAGGATTTCATTTTTTCAGCAACAGAATCGTTTAATTTCATGTTCCGGGCAAATTCCCTGGTAATATGAGTAACACTGTTTGCGGTTCCTATAATTACAAGTTTTTTAAGAGAAAACCCTTCCTTTAAGGCTCTTAATAAGGACATTCCTCCTAAAGAATGGCCAATGGCACTATCAAATGGCCCATAATCCTTTGCTAATTCATGAATGGACTCAATAAAATAGGGCATCATACTCATTCTCCCGGGAGCCTTTCCATGAGCAGGAGCATCAAAACTTATAACAGTACAGCCTTTTTTGACCAATTGTTTAGCCAACACCGACATTTGGGTACCGCGACCACTCCATCCGTGTACCAGAAGTACTTTTTTGGTTCCTTCCCCATATATATATACTATAATCTTTCTGTTTATAGCTTTAACAAGAATTGATCTTTGCTCTGCCTTTTCATCCATTTCTTTTTCCCTTTCAGGTAAAGGGTATTTGAAAGGTGTTAAAAACAATTGTGCCGCAAAACGACTTGCAAGAAATGGGGAGATTTTGGTTAATATTTTTCCTGTGCTCAAAATATATTGAGGGGTTAGCAATACCTGAACAGGCGTAGCATCTTTTTTAGATTTAGTCATATTTTATATAAAACCGCAAGTTAGGAATTTGAAGTTAAACAAGTCCCAGTGCCTACTATCTGTGGGGATGATAAAAACGGCAAGATTTTTGAAAACCTATAAACTGTTAAAGCAAGCATAAACATAAACAATCCACAGGTGTGGTTTTGTACTTTTATCCATCTAAAACCAAAAATCATGAGAATTAAGAATTTTATTATAGGGATTTTTGCCGTGCTTGTAATGGCCGGTTGCAAAACCAATCCCTTTACCGGAGAAAAGAATTTGAATTTTGTTTCAAATGAGCAGCTTTTCCCGATGGCTTTTCAGCAGTATGACCAGTTTTTAAGTGAAAATAAGGTGGTTACCGGTGCTTCAGAAGCTCAAATGATCAAGAATGTAGGACAAAAGATCGTAACTGCATCTGAAAGATATTTAAATGCAAACGGATATCAGGGATATTTAAATGGATATGCATGGGAATTTAATCTTGTGCAGGATGAAGCGGTTAATGCCTGGGCAATGCCAGGAGGAAAGATTGTATTTTACACCGGAATTTTACCCGTAGCACAAAATGAAACCGGGGTTGCTGCAATTATGGCTCACGAGGTAGCTCACGCACTTGCCGATCATGGAGCACAGCGTATGAGTGCAGGTCAATTACAGCAGTTGGTTGGTGTTGCCGGAGGTGTAGCGTTAAGCGGAAAAAGTGAACAAACCCAGCAAATTTTTGCTCAGGCTTATGGAATTGGATCTCAGGTTGGGGTAATGCTTCCTTTTAGCCGAAGTCACGAGACTGAAGCCGATAGAATAGGACTTACCTTAATGGCTATTGCCGGATATGATCCTGCAGAAGCTGCCGATTTATGGAGAAGAATGGCCGCACAAAGCAGCGGACAGGCTCCACCTGAATTTTTAAGCACTCACCCTGCTTCTTCAACCAGGATTGCCAATATTACCAAATGGGCTCCGGAAGCAAAAGCTGAAGCTAAAAAGTATGGAGTTACTTCCTTTAAGAAGTAAATCAGAAACCCTCAATGAGGGATAAAAAAAATATTTTAAAAAAAGCTGCTCTTATGGGCAGCTTTTTCTATTTTTAAGAAATGAAAAATCTCCCCAAAGGAAGTAAAAAGTTATTGAATGCCTGGGCCTTTTATGATTGGGCAAATTCAGTTTACAGTTTGGTAATCTCCTCGGCGATATTTCCAATTTTTTACGGAGCCATTACCATTTTAAAAGATGATGATGGTGCGATTATTAAAGATACTGTTGACTTTCTTGGGTATTCTTTAAATAATGATTCTTTGATAAGCTATGTTACAGCAATGGCTTTTTTGGTAGTTTCATTAATTAGTCCATTGCTTTCAGGAATAGCGGATTATGTGGGAAATAAGAAATTATTTTTAAAATTTTTCTGTTATCTGGGCGCTGTATCCTGTATTGGATTATTCTGGTTCAATCTGGATTATCTTTGGTTTGGGTTGCTATGTTATTTTCTTGCTTTGATAGGTTTTTGGTCAAGTTTGGTGTTTTATAATTCGTATTTACCGGATATCGCATATCCCAATCAACAAGATAAAATAAGTGCAAAAGGTTTTTCCCTGGGTTATATCGGGAGTGTTATTTTACTTGTGATTTGTTTGATCATGATCATGAAACACGACTGGTTCGGTTTTGAAGATGAAGGACTTCCTACCAGGCTTTCCTTTGTTTTAACAGGAGTTTGGTGGATAGGATTTAGCCAGTACACCTACTACTATTTGCCAAAGGGAACCAAACAACAGAAGATGACCAAAAATGTTCTGTTCAATGGTTTTAGGGAGCTACGCCTTATCTATAATTCCCTTACCCATCAAAAAGTTCTAAAGCGCTATCTGGTTGCTTTTTTCACCTATAGTATGGCTGTTCAAACCATCATGCTGGTCGCCACTTATTTTGGGATCGAAGAATTAGATTGGGGAGAGCAAAACGCAACCACCGGATTGATCGTGAGTATATTGCTCATCCAATTGGTTGCAGCCGTAGGAGCTACTTTAACCTCCAGAACTGCTCTAAAAATCGGAAATATAAGAACCTTGATTATTTTGAATTTATTCTGGATCGCAATATGTGTTTATGCCTATTTTATTACAACCCCTTTGCAGTTTTATTTTGCCGCTGCCGGAGTGGGACTTATTATGGGAGGAACCCAGGCGCTATCTCGTTCTACATATTCCAAAATGCTTCCTGAAGACACTCTGGATACCACCAGTTATTTTAGCTTTTACGATGTTTCTGAAAAAATAGGGATTGTAGTTGGGATGGTTTTATACGGAATTATGGCTCAATTGACAGGAAGCGTTCGAAATGCCATTATTTTTTTAGTGCTTTTCTTTATTGCAGGAGTAATTTTATTACTAAGAATTCCCTTAAATTCAACTAAAATTAATTAGGGTGCTTTGCAATCCAATTAGCCCAAAAATACGAACCAAGTTAAATAACTTAAAAATCAAAAATATCACTCTATACTATGAAAAATTTATACTTTTTGATGATAATCTTTTTTTCCACAACACTATGGAGTCAGTCTCCAGCGGATCCGTGGTCTATCTCCAGCGGAAAAGTGGATGCCTACACAGGAATCGTGGCCGCAAACGGCCGAATCGGAATCCTGCCTGAAGACAAACCTTTTGAGGTTCGCTCCATTATTTTAAACAATGTATATGACAAGGAATCCCAGTTGGGAGTCAGTAAAATTTTGCTGGGAATGAACTTTGGGAATCTGGAAATGGAAATAGACGGGGTGAAAATTACCGAGAGTAATATTTCCAACTGGCAACAAACCCTGAATATGAAGGAAGCAGCTTTCACAACTTCCTTCGATTTTAAAAACAAAGCGCATATTTCATACACAATTTATGCACTTCGGAATGTTCAATATGCCGGATATATAGATTTTAAGGTTCAGGCTAAAACCGATATAAGCATTAAAGTAACCGGCAAGATACAGACTCCGGAAGAATATCAGGATCCAATAAGCACATTCAGGATACTTGAGGATTTGGAAACTACCATGCCTATACTTCAAACCGTTGCAAAAAGCCGCTTCGGGAAACATACCGTTGCAACTTCCGCAACTTTTATCTGGCATGACATTAATTCTACAAGGGAAAATCAGCGGCCGGAACTAACCCATACCAGCGTTTCAGAATACGATACAAGGTTATCTTTTCAGAAAAAAATCGAAAAAGGCGAAACAAGCGAATTTGCCTGGACCGCTGCACAGGCAACCACTCAGGATTTTGTAGATCCGCAATCCGAATCAGAGCGTTTCGTGATTTTCAACTTATTAACTCCACGAAAAGATCTCTTGGATGAACATAGAAAATTATGGGCAGAGCTTTGGGAAGGAGATATTCTTATTGAAGGCGATTTACAATCTCAATTAGATGTTCGCCTTGCGCTTTACCATTTATATGCGTTTTCAAGGGGAGATTCAGACTTAAGTATTGCCCCAATGGGATTATCTTCACAAAATTACAATGGCCATATCTTTTGGGATACCGAGTTATGGATGTTTCCTCCACTTTTATTGCTAAACCAGGATATTGCAAGATCTCTTGTGAATTACAGGTCAGACAGATTGGAAAAGGCGAAACAAAAAGCGATTAATTTTGGATATAAGGGAGCCATGTTTCCCTGGGAAAGTGATGATACCGGGGAAGAAGCTACTCCGGCCTGGGCTTTAACAGGCACTTTTGAGCATCATATCACCGCCGATGTTGCCATCGCTTTCTGGGATTATTACAGGGTTACAAAAAATAAGGAATGGCTAAAAGAAAAGGGATTTCCAGTTATAAAGGAGATTGCCGATTTTTGGGTGAGTCGCAGTACACAAAATCCAGATAGCAGTTATTCCATAAAAAATGTTGTGGGAGCCAATGAATTTTTAGCCAATGTAGATGATAATGCATTTACAAACGGATCGGCTATCACCGCTTTAAGATATGCGGTTTTAGGAGCTAAAGAAGTTGGCGAAGAAGTTGATCCCCAATGGTCTAAAGTTGCTGATAATATCATTATTCACAAGTTCCCCGATGGAACCACAAAGGAAAACCGGACGTATAATGGGGAAATTATAAAACAGGCAGATGTGAATTTGCTTACATATCCGTTAGATGTTGTGTCCGATAAGGAAACGGTTTTAAAGGATCTAGCATATTATGAACCAAAATTATCTCCAATAGGTCCTGCGATGGGAAAATCTGTATTTGCCGTGATCTATGCACGATTAGGAAACCCTTCAGAAGCATACAGGTTGTTTAAGGAAAGTTACGAGCCGAATAAAAGGCCGCCATTTGGTGCCCTGGCCGAGGCGGCAAACAGTGATAATCCCTATTTTGCAACCGGGGCAGGAGGAATGCTTCAGGTAGTGCTGTTTGGTTTTGGAGGATTGCATATCACCGAAAGTGGGATTGAACAGAAAAACGAGGTTTTGCCCAAAGAATGGAAATCTTTAACCCTGAAGGGAATTGGTCCCGAGAAAAAAACCTATGTGATCAAATAATAATTTTAGAAGCAACCAATAAAAAAACTTCGGTGAAACCCTATCAAGGAATCCCCGAAGTTTTTTTTGTATTACCACCATCAGCCCAATTTTCTTAACGGTTGTCAATCTTGTCGAGCTTGATTAAAATCCTCAATGAGGGACTAAAATTGAGTCTTGGTTGCTGATTCTTGCAGTTCCGCAAATGGCGGAACGATCTTGATTCTAATCCGGACTGTTTTAATTGGAAGATATGGATCCTGAACCTGTAGTTTTAAAATCCTGTTTTTTAGGATTTCCATTATATTTTATATCTCCGGAACCGGAAACGCGCGCTTTGAGTTCTTCAGTTGCTGTTATTTCCACATCTCCGGATCCTGAAATAGTTACTTCGGCCTTAGCAGCCCTGAGATTAAAAGCCTCGAAATCCCCGGAGCCTGTAATTGAACAGGAAAAATTTTCTGCAGTTCCTTTTAATTCAGTATTTCCCGAACCTGTAATCGCGCTGTTTAAATCCTTAACATTCAAATTCAGTTTTAAGTTTCCGGAACCGGTTAAACGGGTTTCAAAACTCTTTGCTTTTATTTGATCGGAATTCCTTATATCGCCAGATCCGGTTATTGAAACTCCTTCTATTTCCTCAAAAGGAACAATTACCTTGATCCTACGATTTCCGGAAGGGGATATGGAAACCCCTTTTTTTACAGAGATTTTAAGAACTCCGTTGGTAACTTCGGTGGTGATATATTCCTGTAAATTGCTTTCTGCTTCTACTTTTAACGCGCCTTCTTTTCCTGAAATAAGTTCTACGTCCATTGAACCTACCAGGGTTACTTTTTCATAATTGGGTACATTTCGGCTTTGTGTGGTCATTTCTCCATTGCCCTTTATTCTATCGTTTTTCCACCACTGGGCGTTTGCGGTACTTATACTTAATAATAATGCTGCGAGTATTAGAATTGTTTTTTTCATGATATTGTTATTTATAGATGAATATTATTTTTGTTTAAATGTTACTCCGGCGTAATTGGATTTTATAGTTATAGTGCTGCCTGCAGAATTGTTCAGGTGATACCCGGAGTAACTTTTACTGGTTGAAGTTTGATTTTGCTTATTCACCTCAAAATTTTCCATTCCATTCACACTTCCGTAGGAGGTATTTACATTAAACAAAAACGGATGATCTTCGGCATAACCAATCTTAACTCCTGCATAGTCTGTAGTGATTTTGATGTCTCCGGCTCCTTTAATCACCTTGTCAATTTCCAGATTTCCGTAATCCAGATTTATTTCCGCCGACTGATAGACTTGTCCTAATTTTACGCTTATATAATCGCCATTACCCACAATTCTTTTCAGCTTATCCACATTCATACTGCCATAATCTGCATTGAACTGGATTAATTCTACTTTTTTAATATTCGACTTGGTATAATCGGCATTGATGTCCAGGGATTTTGCTTCATCTATGGTGAAATCGGAATAATCTGCATTTATCACGGCCTTGTTTATATAATTAAAATGACTGTTTCTTGAATAGTCGAAATTGATGTGGTTACTGGTTCCCAGCAATTCTCCTATATCGATCCTTCCATAATCGCAACTTATCTTAGAATTACCCTTCAGTTTATCGATGAAAATATTCCCGTAATCATTGCTTAGGTCAACATTATTTGTCACCGGTGCTTTTATGATGTAATTGATCTCCATATTCACATTAGAGTTATTGCTGAACAGCATATTCCAGAAGGAGTTGCTCTCTTTTGAAAAATGGGTTTTTGCACTCACTCCTGCAGAAGTTTGATTGAATTCAATCCTGATATCATCTAGTTTTTGCTGAACCTTTTCTTCATCGTTTCCGTTGGTCTTTATAAAGACCTCAATGCTCATGGTGTTTTGATCCCAGGTAGAAATATCGATATTACCGTAGCTGTTATCGATTTTTAAAATGGCATCTGCAGCGACATTGAATTTTTTGGAAACCTTTTTTTCTTTTGTATGCCTTCCCTGAAAATCATCGCCATTTCCCGGATTGGTGCAAAAAGCTATTGTTGGGCTTAATACAATTAAAAATATCAGTTTATATATAGTTGCTTTCATTATTAGGGTTTTTAAGTTTATTTATTTCTTCTATTTTTGATAATACATTGTTTAATATGTCGATACGTTGCTGCAGGTTGGAAACCATCGCAAAGATCACCCGTTTATCCTGCCCGCTTTTTACCAGGTCTTTCCTTAATTTCTCATATTCCAGATCCAGTTTTTCCATTTGAGCCAAAGCATCATTAACTATAGCTTCAGTTTCGGGCGATTTTACATCGTTTACCTTTGCGAGCTCTGTTTTGATAAGGCTTGAATAAAACAGCTGGGTTTCCTTCATTTCGGGAGATACATTTGCCAAATCCCCGGAATTATTTGTGAATCCAAAACCAATGAAATTCCCGGCAAGCATAATAATGAGGAGCAATCCTGCTGCTACGGCCAGTAGGGGAGCCCAAAGACTTCTTAATTTCCCTTTTTTTGAATGGGGACTTTCTTTAAGTTTTTCTAAAAACCGTTCCTGATGTCCGGATGCAGGTTCTGTGACATCAAAATCCTGATTTCTGAAAAGCTTATCTATATCTCTATTTTCCATGTTGTAATAGTTTTGCTCTCAAGCTTTCTTTGGCTCTTGAAATTGTGGTCCTGCAATTTGCGGGAGTTATATTCAGTATTTCACAAATTTCATCATAATCATAACCTTCAATTAGGTGAAGGCTTAGCATGATCCTGTAATTTTCTTTTAGCTCCTTCATCGCACGGAGGATTTGTTGCACTTGCGCGTTCTTTGTGTTTTCTTCCAGGTCTATTCCATCTTCTTCCTTTAGCTCATTTCTGAATTCATCCTGATAAGAAACCTGCTTATACTTTGATCTTTTATTAAACGAGTTAATACTTAGATTCACTACGATTTTTTTCAGCCAGGCTCCAAAAGTGGATTTTTCTTCAAAGGTGTGAAGTTTTGAGAATGCTTTTATAAAAGCTTCCTGCATCACATCTTCAGCTTCTGCAGTATCAGTCACGATTCTTAGTGCTGTGTTGTACATGGCTTTATAATACTTGTTGTAAATTTCCAGCTGTGCACGCTGTTCGCCTTTTCGGCAACGTGCTACTAAATCGTCTGTATAATTGATGGTTGTTGTCAAAAAATAAACCTTAGCTCTATTATAAAGATACATGGGATTTTAAATTGTTACAGTTTCAGTAAAAAATATTTTTGTTTGCCCTGCTGGCACAGGAATTGAATTGTGTACTGGCAATAGAGCCTTGAAAGCACTACCTTTCGGAAATGCTTTAGAAAATCAGGGTATTAGAAAAATAACAATCAAGAACTGTGGTGACAGTTTGACTTAAAATAATATATGGCTAAATCTAAATTAATGAATATAGACAGTTTGTCATTTCAGGGAATGGATGAAGATGCAGAATTAATTCCCCTGATGACCCCCGAAGATGAAGAAGAAATAAATAAGGAAGAACTTCCCGAAATTTTACCAATTTTACCCTTAAGAAACACCGTATTATTCCCAGGTGTCGTAATTCCGATTACCGCCGGGAGGGATACCTCCATCAAACTTATCAACGATGCCAATAATGGCAGCAAAGTTATTGGTGTAGTGGCACAAAAGGATGAGGATGTGGAAAATCCTGAACCTAAGGATATCCATCAAACCGGAGTTGTAGCGCGGATTTTGAGAGTCCTTAAAATGCCCGATGGAAATACCACCGTGATAATTCAGGGTAAAAAACGTTTTGAGATTGCTGAAGTAATCTCTGAAAAACCCTATTTAACAGCATCGATTAAGGAAGTTTCAGAGTTAAGACCGGAAGCAAAAAACCCTGAATTCAGTGCGATTATTGAATCCATAAAAGATCTTGCTTTACAAATTATAAAAGGAAGTCCAAACATTCCTTCGGAAGCTTCTTTCGCCATAAAAAATATCGAAAGTCCTTCTTTTCTGATAAATTTTGTTTCTTCCAATATGAACCTTAGCGTTGCGGAGAAACAGGAGTTACTGGAAACAAACGATCTAAAAGACAGGGCGCTGGCTACGTTGAAATATATGAATGTAGAACACCAGAAACTGGAATTGAAAAATGACATCCAGAGCAAGGTGCAAAGCGATATGAGCCAGCAGCAACGGGAATATTTCCTTCATCAGCAAATGAAAACCATACAGGAAGAACTGGGTGGGGTTTCTCAGGAAGATGAAATGGAGGAAATGAAAGTTCGCGGAAAGAAGAAGAAATGGAATGAAACCGTAAAGAAGCATTTTAACAAGGAACTCGCCAAGATGCAGCGCATGAATCCGCAGGTTGCAGAGTATTCCATTCAAAGAAATTATCTTGACTTATTTCTGGATCTTCCCTGGGATGAATTCAGCAAGGATAAATTCGATTTAAAAAGAGCGCAACGCATTTTAGACCGGGATCATTACGGTCTGGAAGATGTAAAAGAGCGGATTATTGAGTATCTCGCTGTTTTAAAACTTCGGAATGATATGAAATCCCCAATTTTATGCCTTTACGGACCTCCGGGAGTTGGTAAAACATCGCTTGGAAAATCGGTGGCGGAAGCATTGGGGCGCGAATACGTTCGGATTTCATTGGGTGGATTACGGGATGAAGCTGAAATACGCGGACACCGAAAAACCTATATAGGCGCAATGCCGGGAAGGATCATTCAAAGCCTGAAAAAAGCAGGAACAAGCAATCCTGTTTTTGTGCTTGATGAGATCGATAAACTGGCCAGCGGGAATCAGGGAGATCCGTCTTCAGCCTTACTGGAGGTACTGGATCCTGAGCAAAACAGTGAATTTCACGATAATTTCCTAGAAATGGGATTTGATCTTTCCAAAGTGATGTTCATCGCTACGGCAAATTCATTAAATACCATTCAGCCTGCATTGAGGGACCGAATGGAAATAATCAATGTTACCGGGTATACCACCGAGGAGAAAATAGAAATTGCAAAACAGCATTTGTTGCCCAAGCAGTTAAAAGAACACGGATTAACCAAGGAGCATCTCAAAATTGGAAAAGCTCAGCTGGAAAAGATCATTGAAGGATATACCAGGGAGTCCGGAGTTAGAAGTCTTGAAAAACAAATAGCAAAAATGGTGCGCTATGCTGCCAAGAACATTGCTATGGAGGAAGCTTACCATATTAAAATAAGCAATCAGGATGTGATCGATGTTTTAAAGAGCCCGAGAATGGAACGCGATAAATATGAAAGCAACGATGTTGCCGGAGTAGTTACAGGACTTGCCTGGACTCAGGTAGGAGGAGATATTCTTTTTATTGAATCTATTATTTCCAAAGGAAAAGGCACTCTGAATATCACTGGAAATTTAGGGAAGGTGATGAAGGAATCGGCTACCATAGCCCTGGAATATATAAAATCCAATGCAGAATCATTTGGGATTAGCCCCGATGTTTTTGGAAAATACAACGTTCACATTCACGTGCCGGAAGGTGCAACACCAAAAGACGGACCAAGCGCGGGGATTACGATGTTAACCTCGCTTATCTCTTTATTTACACAGCGAAAAGTGAAGAAAAACCTGGCTATGACCGGGGAAATCACCTTACGTGGAAAAGTGCTTCCGGTAGGAGGTATCAAAGAGAAGATCCTCGCAGCCAAAAGAGCCAGGATTACAGAGATCATCCTTTGTGTAGAGAACGAACGGGATATTAAAGAAATAAAACCAGAATATCTTTCGGGACTTACTTTCCATTATGTAAATGATATGGATGAAGTAATAAAACTTGCACTTACCGATGAAAAGGTGAAAAACGCAAAGACACTTTAGAATAATACCCCGGCTGTTGTCAGGGTATTTTCATATACAGGAAACCAACTTTTTTTTGTTGATTCCAGGATAAAAGCTTCAAAAAAGGGATGAGTCCCCCTTATTTTGAAGCTATTTTATTGTATCCCACAATTGGAACAATCAGGTGTCTGAAAAACGATTTCCTTGGGAAACCAACCACTTCTCGCCATCGGATTCAAGATGCTTCAATTACGAATCCCATCCTTATTGAACAAGGCATTTTTATGGTTTCACTTTTACGGAACTGCAATTTTTTAAAACTACATTTGCGGTTCAAAAATTAAGTAAGGAATTTCTGCTAAGTAGAGGATACGATCTAGGTTATGAAAAAGAATGAAATTGAGATTAAAAAGGAGATCACTTCTGAAGAGATAGCTTCGTGCATTTCTATTTTAGCGGAACTGGTGGCAGATACCGACAGGATTTTTGATATTCCGAAGGAGCAAAGAACTGAACTTATCAAAGTTGCAGGAATGTTTTCCAGGCCCAACCGTGATGAATTTTCGCGTAGAAAAAAGGACGGAAAAAAGGCGGCAAAGCGAAAACTGGAAGCCCGTGATAAAACCGCCCGAAAGGAAACCGGGATAAGAAATGCCAGGGAATCCAGTATTTTTATCGCTCCTAAAATGCTTCATTTGGAAGCACTTACCAACAAAGTGCAACAGGAACTGAAAACTCCCGGTAAATGTTATGTCTGCAAAACAGAATTCACCTTAATGCATCACTTTTATGATACCATGTGCACGGAGTGTGGGGATTTTAATTACGCCAAGCGGTTCCAAACCGCAGATGTAAACGGGCAGGTAGCCGTTATAACCGGCTCCCGACTTAAAATTGGATACCATATTTCCCTGATGCTTTTACGCGCAGGAGCAACGGTGATAGCGACTACCCGTTTTCCGGTAGATTCTGCTTTAAGGTTTTCAAAAGAAGAAGATTTTAACGAGTGGGGAAACCGGTTAAAGATCCACGGTCTGGATCTCAGGCATATTCCAAGCGTTGAGATCTTTTGCAATTTTATAGAGCAAAAATTTGAGCGGTTGGATATTCTCATCAACAATGCCGCACAAACCGTACGACGACCGGCCGGATTCTATGAACATTTAATGGAAAATGAACTGCGACCAATAGCCTCCCTGCCAAAAGCTGCACAGGAGCTTCTGCGGGATCACAACCTTTGTTTACAGGAATTGAAAGGCCTTACAACAGAAGCTGTTCCAAATCAAAATATGCCGGTTACCTGGCATGGACCCGAACCGGGAATTGGATTACGCGCTTCGGCAAAATTATCTCAAATTCCTTATAGTTTCGATAATGCGCTGGTGGCAAAGGAAGTATTTCCGGTAGGGGAGTTGGATGCCGATCTTCAGCAGGTGGATCTTCGGGAAACCAATTCCTGGCGACTGAGACTCGGGGAAATTGAAACGACAGAAATGCTGGAAGTGCAGCTTGTAAATGCAGTTGCGCCCTTTGTATTGTGCAACCGGCTTTCAGAAATCATGAAAAAGGCGCGTACCGGGAAAAAGCATATTATAAATGTTTCGGCGATGGAAGGGAAGTTTCATCCTGTTTTCAAGGAAGACCGGCATCCGCATACCAATATGGCAAAAGCCGCTTTAAATATGCTCACCCATACCTCCTCGGGAACTTTGGCAAAAGCGGGAATCTTTATGAATGCAGTAGATACCGGCTGGGTTACCGATGAAGACCCGGCAGAACTGGCAAAGTTGAAAGTCGAACGGGACGATTTCCAACCGCCCTTGGATATTGTCGATGGGGCCGCCCGCGTAATGGATCCATTATTCGACGGGATAAATACCGGGAAACACTGGTGCGGAAAATTCCTGAAGGATTACAGGCCTATAGGCTGGTAGAAGGGTTTAACCCAAAAGTGAATTATCATTTTGATCTTTATTTAAATAACAGTTAAAAAAAAGCTATTCCTGTGAATTATTTAACCAGCTATTTGGCGAAAAAAACTTATACCAACATTTTTTTCTACCGAAGTTTTCATGTTTTTGAATTTAGGAAACCACGACCTTTTATAAAAAAGTAAGCTGATTCATGAATCTAGGCTATACTATTTTTTAAGTGTTTTTTGTTTTTACGGTCTGAACATTGGCAAATTATGAATAACCTGTCATTTATGCTACAGCTTGGATTATTAACAGAGCAAGATCTTCAGAAAAAAATGGAATATTTACAATAAGTAAAGCGTTAAAATTGAAAAGCCGGGGAATTTTAGAATTTAAAAGCTTATTCCCGGCTTTGAAAATTCAGATGGAATTAAACCTGAAATATGTGAAATACAACTATTGTAGGTTAGCCGATTTTTTCTGCATTTGTAGGGAATCCTGTGGATCCACTTTTTCAGCATCCAAATAGAAACTTTTTGGGATCCTGGCAAAATCGATCTCCGTTCTGAACGTTTTATTCACCCCAAGATTGATCAGGTAGAGATCATATTCCCCTGAAAATTCGGAACTGAATTCCTCAAGCATTCCTTCCAGAGTAGTTGCTTTTATATCTTTCCGTATTCGCAAATCCAGGGTGGCAGTATTCCCTGGATCTAAAACCTTTTGCATATCCGGCCTTTGCACAAGATCAAGTTCTATAATATTACCGGGGCGCTTTAAACCCGGGTTAAAAGAAGCTTTAGATCTGCCGGTAATATTTGAAAAATTGAAGATAAATGGCTCCAGGGTATTATTCCTTACATCAAGAGAAATTTCAACAGATTGATTATAATTTCCAATGGAACCTGTCCGTTTATTGAACTTTAATTCATTGGGACTAATCTCAATGCTGTTCCCTATACGTTCCCGGGAATTATCACTTTGATTTTTTTCTTTGCAGGATTGAAGGCTTACTGTAAACACGAGGAGAAGAAAAATAAACAGGTATTTCATATGTAGATTCTTATTGTTTTTAACGGTCATATGCAACATCCTTAAATCATTCCACTATGTGTCATGATCCTTGTCATGGATGTTTCATCATAAGTTATATTGGGAGCGAAGCCTTGAATATACTTAGGTTGCTCATATCAGTGGCAATTTAGTGATATCTTTTAAGAAAAAGCCAATGAACAATCGGATTATATTTTTCAAATCCAAATTAGTAAAAACCTACCTGAAAGCTGAAATTTTATTGTAATTTGAATTTTTAAATCTATAGCTATGATCAAGTTTTTAAAACTGCTGATAATTTTTACAATTTTAACCGGAAGTGCTACTGTTAAGGCGCAGGATGAAATTGTGGATTTCGATAAGAATTTTACCCATGTGGTCTATTTTTATCTGAATAATCCTGATGATCCTGAAGACAGGACCGCCTTTGAAACTTCCCTTAAAAAATTGATGAATAATACTTTGTACGCCAAAACCAAATTCATTGGAATCCCGGCAGAAACTCCCAGGGATGTTGTGGACAATACTTATACTTATTCCCTAATACTTACTTTTTCCTCCAAAGAAATGCAGGATAAATACCAGGAAGAACCATCGCATCTACTGTTCATTAAAGAATCTGCTCATTTATGGAATAAGGTAATCGTGTATGATTCGGTTGGGATTGATTAATTGGAATAGACCTTTCCCAAAGGTTGGTTAGGAGGGGGAGTTTGCAAAGCATTTTCTGCCATCCAGGGTGGGGGAGACACAATAAAGCAAAAAAAAGCAGAACCTCTGTTTTTCTTTGCTTTAAAAACATTGTCGTCGGGTAATTACTTTGGTTAAAGCTAAGAACATACCTCCATCAGGCATTCCAAAGAGATTTTTAAAAACATACCTGACTTTTATGATTTCTTTAAATTATTCTGATAATTGAAGTGTTCTGAAAAAAAATGGAATTATAACTAAATGTTTATCAGTTAATTAAAATTAAGTCTTCATTCTTACAGTGCGGTGTTGTAGGATACGTCGTTTTACCACGCACCGGAACTGTTTCCCCAAGAAAATTAAAAGGTGTTCCCAAAGGCCATTATCCGCCTCCGGGAAGTTGCAAAATTTGGTATCCCAATCGTCCGCCGGGACATCAGCCAGCCGCAACAAGTTGCAATAATGTTTACAGAACGAAATTGGAGCCGGGAGCTTTTATTTTACACGGTGACCGCGCTTATGACGCCGATTACGACTGGAGAGCAGAGGAGCGTCGCCGACCGGGAACTGTAGGCAGGGATAGATTGGATATTTTAATACCCAAAAGTCGGTAGAAAATTTTAATAATAAACCACATAGGAAAAAGCCACTTTAACGAGTGGCTTTTTCAGTTTCTAAAATGCTTTGAGAGTAACTTTTTCAAAGTTTTGGAACTTTGGAAAAGTTCTTAATTATCGATTACATTTGAGTTTAGATTTTTAAATTTTGCTCAATAATTTTTTTCTGTGATCATTTGCTGAAATACCTTCCATTTTAATAAATCGCCATCGATTGCATAAGATTTTGATTTTTTAAAAACAGTGGTAAGTCCGCCTGCTGCAGCACCCATGGGTAAACCTACAATGACCCCGGCTGCAGCTCCTTCTGTTGCTGTGTCAAAAAGCCTTGCATCTGGGTCGGCAGATGAAGCTCCAAGAATTGCCATCACAGTTGCCCCAATTACAGAACCAATAAGTATATTATTTCCTGCAGAGCGTTTGGTTTTAATTAACCCAATGCTGGCAACATTTAAATTTACTGGCCCTTTTTTACTTTTTATCTGAATGGATTCGTTCGTACCTGCAAGTACTTTTCCCTTATAAATTTTTTGTCCCTGCAAATTATATACACGCACAAACAAATTATCAATTTCAGTTTTTTCCTGAGCATAACTTTGATTGTTAAAGATCAATACGATTGCAAGAAATAAGGTTTTCATGATATTGAAATTTTCGATTAATTAAGTTACGATATTTCTATTTAAATCACCGATATTCAGATGTTTAAAGAATGAAATTCATTAATGAAATCCCTGTGTTACTTATCCCAAATATGATTGAGTGACTTTTCTTTAAAGGAAATCCAGTATAGCTTACAATTCTATACATATCATAATCCTGTCATAATCCTGCTCAACGCTGTTTTATATATGAATCAGCCACATATAAAAGTGTCCTATAATTTATATTATGTAAAATAGAATGTTTGAAATAACAGTGGGCAGCAATTCAGGCAATCACTACTTCTACTTTTTTATAACCCGGGATTTATCTGTAAACCCTTTTAATTGAATGTCGGGTTTTCCATAAACGGTCACCTGGCTTCTATCGGATGCATTTATTTTGAGTTCTCTGGAAACCCTTAAAGAAATCTTTGCGGTATTTGAGGATTCTATTTCAGCGGTTCTGGATTTTAGGTTTTTAGCATCAACCTCCCCAGAATTCTTCAATTTAAAAGAGCTATTTCCAGATTTTCCTTTGAGATTGAGATCTGATTTATCTTTTAAGGAAGCCATAACAGTATTTACATCCAGCTTGCCTTTAAAATTGCTCCTGTTCGTCATTTCAATCTGCAGGTCTTTTGCCTTTAAATCGATTTTTCCGGATGCCTTCTCCTGCATTTGTACCCCTATTTCCTGTCCATCCAGGTCCAGATCCAATTTTGAAGAATCATCTGCGTCGATAAGAATTCTGTCAATTTTTAGTTTTTTTGCTGTTTCAAGACTGGCATTGTCTTTAAGAATGATCCTTTCCAGGTCTTTTACCGTTAAATTTACTTCCAGCTTCTTATTTCTTGTAATTTTAGCGGATGTTGAAATTCTTAAAACCTCATTAACAACCACAAACTTCACAATATCCTGCAGGTTTTGGTCTGCAGTTAAGGTATAGCTGTTAGTCTTTCCGGAAGTCAGGATTACCGAAATATTATCGGTTATTTCAAGGGCCTTATAATATTGATCCAGGTCTTGTGTTACCGAAACCACCTCTCTATCCCCTTTGATCTTACCAGTTTTCTGAGAAAAAATACAGGACCAGGTAAAAAGCAGCAAAATTATACTAATATGTGTTTTCATAACGCTCCAATTAAAATTGAACTTAAAACTTTCAGTAATAAAAAATACAAATCCCTATTATTTATTGATTTTCTTCCGGCAAGGCCTTTACTTTTCCGCGGTATGAAATCGATTGTCGCTGCGAACTGCTTACTGAGGTCGTTGCACTTCCACCTGGGAAAAGTGTGATAAAAAATTCAAGGTTTTCATTGTTTTCCTTGCCTTCAAAATTCAAAAGAATATTTTTCCTGCCTTTATCCTCAGTGATATTTAAGTTTTTAGCTGGTCCTTTATAAGTTATACCTCCATCCCTGCCATAACCCCCACCGGAATGCCTCACTCCATAATATGGTAGGAACACAGCCACACTATCTCCTTTAAACCGGATATAATTGGGGTTTCCTATCAAATTTATCATAGATCCACCCAGAGGACTAAGCCATTCATTCTCAATTTCAAATTCCCGGCTGTTAACCAATTCCGAGAGTTCTTGAAAATCCTTTACAGCTTCTGCCGAACCGGAATTTTTTACACCTCCGCAAGCCAGTACCAAAAGCAGGATAAATGGGACCAACAGTTTAAAAACCATGCTGAATTTTTTATTTTCTAAAGCAGGTTGCCTATTGCTTTTCATTTTGTTATTTTATTGGATTCAGGTTTTCTTCATTAGCTGTTCTAAGGCTGTAACTTATTATAATTCATGGAATTACAACCTGATTAATCTCTTATTAAGATACGAAATTCAGAGGAATTTCATTTCAGTTTTGCCTTATTTAATATCAGGAAGTCAGCTTCATTCCTGTGATTATCCAGATTCCCGATTAAATAATTTAAAAAAGAATCAGGTTTCCGGATTCGGGATTCAGGTTTTCAAGTGTGAAACCATAACTTTGCAGGATGGAAGAAACGCAACTTTTAAGCACCTTAAAAGAATATTTTGGATTTGAAAGCTTCAGGCCCCTTCAACGCAAAATAATCGATTCGGTATTTGCCGGGGAAGATAATTTAGTGATCATGCCAACCGGAGGGGGTAAATCCATATGTTTCCAGCTTCCGGCAATCCTGCTTCCAAAAATTACCCTGGTAATCTCCCCTTTAATCGCCCTGATGAAAGACCAGGTAGACGGATTGACCGCCAACGGAATTTCGGCTGCATTTTTAAACAGCAGTCAGTCTTCTGAAGACCAACAAGCCATTTTTCAGCAAATAGATGAGAATAAATTAAAACTTTTATATGTTGCTCCGGAAAGTTTACAAGTCATCGACCGGTTTTTAAGCGATGGAAAAGTTAGTTTAATCGCAATAGATGAGGCACATTGCATTTCCAGCTGGGGCCATGATTTTAGACCGGCCTACACACAGCTGGGGTATTTAAAAAACCGCTTCCCCACTACTCCACTCATTGCGCTTACCGCCACCGCCGATAAAGCTACAAGGAAAGATATTTGCAATCAGCTGAATATGCCCGGGGCAAAAAAACATGTTGCTTCCTTCGACAGGAAAAACCTGAGCCTGGAAGTACGGCCCGGAACAAAGCGTTTTGACCAAATAGCCGATTTTATTAAGGCCCGGAAAAATGAAAGCGGGATTATTTATTGTTTAAGCAGAAAAAACACCGAAGATATAGCCGCTAAACTGAAGGCCAATGGCTTACAGGCAGAAGCCTACCACGCAGGGCTAAATCATTTGGAACGCACCAAAATTCAGGATGACTTTATCAATGATTCCAAACAGATTATTTGTGCTACCATCGCATTTGGAATGGGAATCGATAAATCCAATATCCGATGGGTAATTCATTACAATATGCCAAAAAACCTGGAAGGATATTACCAGGAGATAGGTCGTGCGGGCCGGGACGGATTACCATCGGACACCATGTTGTTTCACAGTTATGCCGATGTTGTACAGCTGCAAAAATTTGCTTCCAACTCTGGAAATGAAGCCGTACAGCTGGCAAAACTGGATAGGATGAAGCAATATTCTGAAGCACTCACCTGCCGCAGAAAGATCCTTCTTAATTATTTTGGGGAATTAAAAATGGAAGACTGCGGCAATTGCGATATTTGCAGAAATCCACCTACTTTCTTTGATGGAACCATCATCGCCCAAAAAGCACTTTCCTGTATTTACCGCTTAAAAGGTAAGGAACCCATTACCCTGCTTATAGATGTTTTGCGCGGGGCGCAAAATGAAGCCGTTTTGGAAAAAGATTATAACCAGCTAAAAACATACGGAATTGGCAGGGAAATTTCCTGGCGCGATTGGCAGCAATACATCATTCAGCTTATCAATATTGGGTATATCGAGATCGCTTTTCATAAACACAATCATTTACAGCTTACACTGCTGGCAAAAGAGGTTCTTTTTGAAGGCGGAAAAGTTCAACTCGCAAAAATCCCAAACGAAAAGGAACTGCGGGATCAGGAGGAAGAAAGATTCGTTAAATCAACAGACAATTCCCTGTTTGAAAAGTTACGCCAGCTTCGTCTTAAACTGTCCAGGGATGAAGGTATTCCAGCGTATTTGATCTTCAATGATGCTACGCTGAAGGAAATGGAAAAAGAACGCCCAATGACCGATGAGGCTTTTATCGCGATAAACGGAGTGGGAAGGAAAAAAATGCAGGATTACGGATATCAGTTTATCAAGGAGATCATCGCTTTCAGCAAGGAAAAAAGGGTTAAGAAAAAATCGGTAAAGGGGAATACCCATAAAATTACACTGGAGCTTTATAACAACGGTTTAAGCGTGGAAGATATCTCAGAGGAACGCAACCTTGCCCCTACCACGATCTATTCCCATATCGCCAAATTATACACTGATGGCGAGGATATTGATTTGATGCAATTTATTTCAAAATCAGATTTGGAAGCGGTCAAAAAAGCAAAATCAGAACTGGAAGATCCAGAAACCCTTAAAACTTATTATGAACATTTTGAGGAAAGCATCGATTACTGGACTATCAGAATGGCATTGACGGTTTTGGAAAAAGAAAACTAATCCTGGAATTTACCCTTATTCAAATTCCACTTTATTCAGGATAAGCCCGGAGGCCGGGGCGATATTCTTCATCACCATATCATTCGCAGGCAGAAGGCTTTCCCTGATGTCTTCCAGGCATAGATCCCCAAGGCCAATCTGGATAAGGGTTCCCATCATCAGTCGGATTTGATATCTCAAAAATCCTGAACCATGAACATGAAAAACAAAACTTTCCTCGGGAAAGAAGTTAGCCTTATAAATGGTATTTTCAATGATTTCAGAAGTGATCACCTTCCTTTCAAACCTGGTTTTTTCCGTAGCTCCCGAACAGTAATTTTTAAAATTATGAGTCCCCTGGAAGAGTTTTGCCGCTTCTTTCATCGATTCAATATCCAGATTTCTTTGAAAATTGGCCATTAAGGGCGCACAAAAAGGATGATTCTTTTGTCCGAAAGAAAAAAGGTATAAATATTCCTTGATCTTTGGATGCTGAATGATATTAAAGGTTTCATCTACTTCCTGAATTCCCGTTGCTTTAATATCCGGCGGAAGATTTAAATTAAGAAGATCTATAAATTCATCAAAGCCTGCAATTGGGCTGTCATATAAAAACAACTCAAAAGCAGCATCATTTGCAGAGACCATCGCATCGGTACGGCTGGAGCCAAGGATCTTGAATTTTTTATCCTGAAGGATGAATTTAAATGTTTTCTTCAGCAAACTTTCAACGGTTTTAAGATTTGGTTGTCGTTGCCAGCCGTGAAGCCTGTAGCCCAGGAATTGTAGTTTAAATAAGTAATAATAGTGTGTTCGCTTCAATTGAAATAGTTTACTCCAAAATTACGGAAAAGAACCTTGGATCCCGGGGAATTAATTTTACCAAATAAAAATCTTTGGGATCCTTTCATTTAAATCATAAAAAGAACCCATAGATAGTTAAATATTTCACAAGCTGGTTTTAGCCTGTTAATTCTAAACTTAGGGGATTATTTTAGCTGAATAAATAATTTAGAAATCATGCCCGATTTAAATACAAACAAACTGGAAAAGCTGGATTATAAAATATCCAAATGGATGTATAAATATGGGAAACCATTATTGAGATATTCCCTGGCGATTACATTCTTCTGGTTTGGGTATCTAAAAGTTATTGACGCCAGCCCGGCACAGGAATTAGTAGCCAGGACCGTTTTTTGGTTTGACTCTGATATTTTTATCGTAGTGCTTGGGGTATGGGAAATGTTGATAGGGTTATTTCTATGTTTTAAACCATTGTTACGAATCGCTATTTTATTGTTATTCCTTCAAATGCCGGGAACATTCTTACCATTGATACTTTTTCCCGAGGTTTGTTTTGAAAATTTCCCTTTGGAACTCACCATGGAGGGTCAATATATCATCAAAAACCTGATCCTTATTAGTGCGGCAATTGTGGTAGGCGGAACTTTAAGGGAAAGTGAGCTGGTGGAAAAAAATGTGAAATCCGCAGATTCTCAATAAGAAATCAGGTATCCCGGAACAGGTTCACGAGCTTTTTCAACTGAATAAATATTTAGAATTTCGATGATATATCCAAATAAAAAACCCCGAAACGAACTAATAACAGTGAGTTTCGGGTTTTGAAATTATTTATTTTAAGCCGATATTAGATAGGATTGCAGCTTAATACTCCTTGTTGATGAGCAATCTCAGTCTTCTGGAATAATCCTCTTCCAGCCAATCCCGGTAGTTTTTAGTGCTTTTGCTTATGCAGTAGGAATATTGTTTAATCCTGGAGCCTATATCGTCCTTTAATTCCTTTGCAAGGATCCTGGCATCAAAAACATCTTCGCTGTTTTCAACACACATTTTCACATGTTGTTTTAAAGACCATTCCAGGACATCCTTGGATTTTAACCCCTTTTTAATAACAGTGTCATAAGCTGCCTCCATATCAAAATCTACTTCTTCAGAATTTGCAAACTGTTCCCTTAGCTCTGGTGGCATTTTATAGCGGAATTCCCGCTCTATTTCTTCATCGCTCAAAAGGTTTTCAAAATAGAAATCGGGAGCACGGAAAAGTTGTTTCCAGTCTACCGCTGCACTCCAGTCTCCAAATCTTACCACATTATTTCCTAAATCGATAACGGTAAATTCAGATTTGGTAGGCAAAACACGGGAGCCACGACCTATCATCTGGAAATACAGCGTCAGGGACTTGGTTGCGCGGTTTAAAATAATGGTTTCTACCGAAGGTTCGTCAAAACCGGTAGTCAAAATACTTACCGAGGTTACAATGGCATTAGGAGTGTGTTTAAACCATTTCAGAATATGTTTTCTGTCCTTTTTGCTGGTGGTATTATCAAGATGCCGAACAGGATAGCCTGCATTCTTAAAAGTTTCATATACCTCTTTTGAAGTGTTTATTCCATTGTTGAAGATAAGTGTCTTTTTTCCTTTAGATCTTTCAAGATAGGAATTCAGCAATTTCTCCTGCATGGAAAGATTTGAATACAGTTCTTCAGAAGACTTTACGGTATAATCTCCGTTGATACCAACTTTCAGGGTTTGCAGTCCTACATCATAGCTAAAGACCTTTGCACGCGCCAAAAATCCTTTTGCGATGAGGGAATTGATAGAATCACCAACAATAAGCTCCCTGTAATTATCCTTCATTGGAAGTTTAATATTGGAACTTAGTGGTGTAGCGGTTACACCAAGAATGAAGCATTTTTCAAAAAACCTGAATAATTTCCGAAATGAATTATAATGTGCCTCATCTATAATTACAAGGCCAATATCCTCAATTTCAAGTTTTTCGTCATTCAGCCTGTTGTTCAGGGTTTCAACCATCGCCACAAAACACATATAATCTTCCTGATCCGGAAGTTCCTTTACCTTGCTGTTTATAATTTTGTTAAGCACTCCAAATTCAGAAAGCATTTTAGATGTTTGCTTACAAAGCTCTATCCGGTGTGTTAAAATGAGTACTTTTTTATTGGTTCGCTGGATATATTCCCGCACGATTTGCGAAAAAATAACCGTTTTTCCACCTCCCGTAGGCAATTGATATAATAAATTATAATGATTAGGATGTTTATCTATTACATTAAAAATCTTATCTATATCAACCTGCTGGTAGTCATAAAGTTTTTTATCGTTCTTCTTTTCTTCAAGTCCAAATGTTTCAACCGTCATATCTCGTGTTATCTTCAATTTTGCAAAAATAGCAGATTTTTAGGCTAAACTAAAACCTTTGGCAAAATTAAAATTAACTATTTTAATTTTTGGGTTATTTGAATAATCAGTATTTTTGTTATATTCACAACCTCCCTACCTATTTTAGACAAATCTCCTGTCTTTGTGCTTTATTGAAATTACTGCTTAAGAACTATTTAATTTCAATTATTTATTGAATTTTCCAAAGTATCCCTACTCCCTCCACTTCAAAATTTTAATTATAAATTATGAAAAGGGAAACATTATTAATACATAAATATCGACAGATGTTGGATGGGTGTGATTTTCTTAAAGAAATGGATAAGGAATCTATCAATTCTTTTCTGTCCATGTTTAAAGAAGAAAAATGGTCAAAAAACACCTGCATCCTCAACCATGAAAAGTTAAGCTATAAATTCCACATCATACTTTCCGGAAGGATAAAAATGTACCAGGTAGATCCCTTGACCGGAAAGGAATTAACGCTTTTTTTGCTTATTAAAGGGGATGTTTTTGATATTTTTTGTCTTTTAGATGGGCAGGAGCACACTGTTTATTACGAATGCCTGGATGATGTTAGGGTACTTGCAGCTCCTATGCCAAAATTAAGAACCTGGTTAAAAAATAACCCGGATAACTATAAAATTCTACTTCCCTATGCCGGAAAGCAATTGAGAATGTTGGAGAATTCAGTTTCTGATATGACCTTTACCGATATCTCTACCCGACTTTTAAAACTACTGATTAAAAACGTTAATAAAAATTCCAATGATCTTGAATACATCGATGATCTTCCAAATAAAGAAATCGCAAATTTATTAGGGTCAACAAGGGCAGTAATAAACCGGCATTTACAGCAACTCAAAAAAAAGGGATCCATCAGATTGTCAAGAAACAAGATGGAAATAAAGGATTTGGGAATCCTAATTCATTTGTTGGAGTGTCAGAAAAAAATGATGAATGAGAAGTAGTTAAAGATCCTTGAATTGTATTTCTTATAAATTTTCATTTTGTGCTACTTAAGTAGAAAATGTATTCTCAAACCTACGGTATATTTGTAATATATAAACCAATAAAAACAATGTATTATGAAACCAATGATGATTTTATTGTTAATTCTGTGCTGGATTGGCAATGTAGAAGCTCAGGTAGTTACCCAACTCGATGAGGCAAGAGTAACCTTTTCCCCAGAGGTTCGAATAGTAACAGATTTGGATAATGTAGAATTGAGTGTTAAAGAAAGTTATGAAGGTCAATTCTCTGAAAATCCAATACGATTTATGCAGGAAAATTTTGATATCGATGAGTTATTAAGTGTTATTGATACTGAAGATTTTGACGAAATTGAAGTAAGTTTTATCAATCGTAAAGGGTATTTAAAAGCCACTTTTGATAATGATGGTGATTTGGTAGAAACCTATCAGAATTTTAAAAACATCCTCTTACCAAGCAACGTTAGGGAACAGTTATATAACGAAAATAAGGGGTGGTCTATGACAAAAAATAAATATGTAGCCAGTGGAAAAGGCTCCATAATCGATAAGCAGAAATATCGTATACGGCTAAGCAATGGTGATAAAAACAAAAATATTACAATAATTCCCGCTGTAACAGCCGGAGGAAGTGTGGCAAGTAATTAAATTAGCATTTGAGAATCCGTTTTGAAAGACGAAGGCTTAGTCCTTCGTCTTTTTCCTGTTTTGTGCATGGGGACACCCTGAATTCTTTGATCTTTAATTGTCTTTCCAGCTCTTTACACACCTTACATGCTGCGAATGACATACAGATATGAGCTTCAATTCTTCTACTCAATCTATGTTAGATTGGTCATATTTTTAAATCTTATTTTGAAATTCGAAACGTCTTCTCTATGGCCCATAATTCATTGTACTGCTCAATTATCTGTTTAATTTCATAAAATAATTTACCTAGAAGCAATTCAGGGCCCACCAGATAAAAGGAGTCCAAACAACTCATAAAAGCATCCACAAATTCCAACTCTTTTTCTTTATCGAAACCCAAAGAAGTCTGACCAGCAAGCTGTAAGATTCGCTTTTTGCCCTTCTTCACAAGAAATTCACTCTCCTGGGATCCTCTGAACTACTAACAGTTTTAAGCACAACATACTTACCAGATGATTTATCAATAATCTGGATGCTGATCATACCACTTTTATTAGGCATATTTCTAACGAACATATCAAGGATAAAAATAGCGTTTTGCTCATAATAAAAATCTGGGACACCCTAACTAAAAGGTAAAACTCAGTATTTACAAGGGATGCGAAAGGGTGAAGTGAGAGGCCGCACAAAACAGGAGATCCTTGAAATGTATTTCTTATAAATTTTCATTTTGTGCTACTTAAGTAGAAACTGTATTCTTATACCTACGATATATTTGTAATATATAAACCAATAAAAACAATGTATTATGAAACCAATGATGATTTTATTGTTAATTCTGTGCTGGATTGGCAATGTAGAAGCTCAGGTAGTTACCCAACTCGAAGAGGCAAAAGTAACCTTTTCCCCGGAGGTTAGTGTAGTAACAAATCTGGATAATGTAAAATTTAATGTAAGTGAAAGTTATACAGGTGAATTTTCTGAAAATCCAATACGATTTATGCAGGAAAATTTTAATATCCATGAGTTATTGAGTGCCATTGATACTGAAGATTTTGAAGAAATTGAAGTAAGTTTTATCAATCGTAAAGGGTATTTAAAAGCCACTTTTGATAATGATGGTGACTTGGTAAAAACCAATCAGAATTTTAAAAACATCGCCTTACCAAGAAACGTTAGAGAACAGTTATATAACGAAAATAAGGGTTGGTCTATGACAAAAAATAAATATGTAGCCAGTGGAAAAGGATCCATGATCGATAAGCAGAAATATCGTATACGGCTAAGCAATGGTGATAAAAACAAAAACATTACAATAATTCCCGCTGCAACAGCCGGAGGAAGTGTGGCAAGTAATTAATTTAGCATTTGAGAATCCGTTTGGAAAGACGAAGGCTTAGTCCTTCGTCTTTTTTAATTTAAGAAAACTATTTAATCTCTTTGAAAAAGGTCGGAAGACAGATACCTATCGCCGCGATCACAAATAATGCTAACAACCACTCCTTCATCCAGTTCCTCACAAAGTTTTACCGCTGCAGCAGTAGCTCCTCCACTGCTCATTCCCGCAAAAATGCCTTCTTTCTCAGCTAAATAACGTGTCATTTTCTTAGCTTCTTCTTCATTTACTTCCAGAATACGGTCTACTTTCTCCGGATTAAATATTTCAGGTAAATATGCTTCAGGCCATTTTCGAATTCCGGGAATCCTTGCATCATCGCATGGCTGTACTCCTACAATTTGAATTTCACTGTTTTTTTCTTTTAAAAAAGTTGAAGTCCCCATTATAGTACCTGTGGTTCCCATAGAAGAAACAAAATGTGTAACCTGCTGGTTGGTATCCCTCCAAATTTCAGGTCCGGTGGTTTTATAATGTGCCTTCCAGTTATCATTATTGCTGAATTGATTGATCATAAAATAAGCTCCCTGCTGCATTTTTTCTTCCGCATAATCCCTCGCGCCCTCAATTCCAATATCAGCGCTGGTTAAAGTCACTTTTGCACCATGGGCCCGCATGGTTTGCACTCTTTCAATAGTGGAATTTTCGGGCATTACCAGTTCAATATCCAAACCGAAGATCCCTGCGATCATGGCTAGTGCAATTCCTGTATTTCCACTGGTAGCTTCTATTAATTTTGAATTTTTATCGATATCACCCCTGTCCAGCGCGCTTTTAATCATATTATAAGCTGCCCTGTCCTTAACACTACCACCTGGGTTTTGACCTTCGAGTTTCAGCAAAAGCTTCACTTTGGGGTTTTTAATCAGGCCGCGGGTTTCTACCAAAGGGGTATTTCCAATTATATCCAGTATCGTATTACTCATTTCTTACCGTTTTTTTAATATTGATTTGAGGCGTGTGAGAAACCATGGAATTTTCAGGGACCGAGCTGGTAAGCCATACATTCCCGCCAATTACACTGTTCGCTCCAATTATGGTATCACCACCCAAAATTGTGGCGTTGGCATAGATAGTTACATTATTTTCAATAGTGGGATGACGCTTGATATTTCTCAATTTCCGGTCTACAGATAAGGCTCCCAAAGTTACCCCCTGATAAATTTTTACATTGTTTTTTATTACGGTGGTTTCTCCAATTACAACTCCTGTAGCATGATCAATAAAAAACGGAACTCCTATATGGGCCCCGGGATTAATATCTACTCCTGTTTCCCTGTGGGCACATTCCGTCATCAATCGCGGAACGAGCGGGAGTTTGATTTTATTTAGTTCATGGCTTAATCTAAAAATCGCGATAGCATAAAACCCGGGATAGGCCAAATAAACCTCCTCAAGAGAATTTGCTGCAGGATCACTTTCGGTGATCGCCTTTGCGTCCTGACTTAATTTTTCAAGGATTTTGGGGAGTTTTTTACAATAGCTGTTCCATATTTCGCTGCAAGGTTGTCCCGGTTCCCAACATACCAGTTTCACCAATTCCTGAAAGTCCTTTCCCAATCCTTTGATGTTTTCTTCCACAGGAGTGGCGCTGTCAAAAAGTGTATAAAAAAGTCGTTTGGTGAAAGCGGTGGTTTTTTCCCGAATTTCATATTTTAAATTCGGTAATTTCTTTTGCTCTTGTATATTGAGGATGACCTGATTGATTTCCATTCTTTCTGAGTTCTTTTTTGAAGTGAAATTAAGCAATATGTTGGAAGGAATGTTAAAACTTAACATAAAAATACTGAGACTCCTACCCTATTATAAATAAGAAAAAATGTTGAATCGCACCATTTTTAAGAATTAATTTTGAAATAAAACAGCCCTGACTTTACCTTCCGGACTTCAGTGAAAATTAACTTTTTAGGGGCGTTAAAATTATATTAACAGCTATTTTTTAAAATACAGTATTCTGTAAATTAGATTCTTATTAATCATAAACTTAAGCAATCATGGCCGAACAAAAAAAGCCGGGGAAGGCACAACCAAAGCAAGCTCCGAAAAAGTCAGATCCAAAAAAAGCCGATCCAAAAAAGATGAAAAAATAGTCTTTTCAGTTGGATTTTTTTGATTTCCTATTAATGCCACTCCTAAAGAGTGGCATTTTTAATTCTCCGCGGGACCCGCCCGAATAATTCAGCAGGGGTCTGCATTACATTTTTTAAAGTATTTTGTTCTATTCATACCTTGCGCTTGCCCCGGTTTTTTTATTTTCAGGTTGCTTTTTAGATAATTTGTTTTTAAGCTTAAATAAAGGTAGTTTTCTAAAGCACTGGCCTATATTTACAGATTTTAAAATAAACAGCACATTGACAGATCTCTATTATTTTTTTAAGGATAATTTCAGAAAAGTGAGTTTTGGTTGGTTGTTAACTTTTTTCTCCAGCTTCGGCCAAACTTTCCTGATATCCCTGTATGTTCCTGAAATTGTTAGGGATTTTCAAATCACGGAAGGTACTTTTGGTGCCATATATGCCGGTTGTACGGTAATTTCATCTATAGTGATGCTTACGGTAGGCCATACTGTAGATCATAAACCTGTTAAAAAAGTTACAGCCTTTACAATTTTCAGCCTTGCATTCTCCAGTATTTTACTGGGTTTTTCCTATAATATTGGATTGCTGTTTATTGCGCTCATAGGACTTAGATTAACCGGGCAGGGTTTGATGAGCCATATTAGCATGACAGTTATTTCGAAATATTTTGATAAGAATCGTGGCAAAGCCTTAAGTATATCCTCCCTGGGTTATTCCATGGGAGAAGCTATTTTCCCTGTGATCATCGCCTTGATCATTGGCTGGTTTGACTGGCGGATTGCAGCTATAGCAAGTGGTTGTGCTTTATTGCTCTACCTGATTCGGTTAAAGTTTACCAATCTCGCCGATTTTGACAAACAATTATCCGGAGAAGGAAGACCCTCTACCCTATCGTTATTGAAGGATTATAAGAATGTTGTCTTCGAGAGAAAATTCGGAATCATGATGCCCGCGAGTTTTGTGTTAAGTTTTACCATAACCGCCATTTTCTTTTATCAATATGTATTTGTAGCAGATAAGAATTGGTCTGTTCAATTGTATGCTAGCTTCTTTACTGTTTATGCAGCCACCAGATTCTTATTTTCACTTTTTGGCGGAATGTGGGTTGATAAATACACCGCCAAGGTTTTATTCCGGTATTTTTTAATCCCGCTCACATTGGGAATTCTTCCATTCGCTTTTATGGACAGCATTATTGGTGCCTTGATATTTTTGATTATGGCCGGAATTACGGTAGGAATGAGTGGTACGGTTCAAACCGCTTTGATCGCTGAAATGTATGGAACCGCGAAAATGGGTGCTATACGCAGTGTTTTTACAATGTTTATGGTATTAAGTACTGCGCTTGGACCACTGCTGGTAGGATTTTTAATAGATCTAAAAATTCCCTTTTCTACAATTATGCTTATCATGTTTGGCCTGATGGCTTTGATATGCCTCAACAGTCTAAGAATAAAGAATGAAAAATCTTTATCTGATTAAACTGAAATTTCCTTTTATCGGTTCAAATCCTTCTATAAAGATCCAATACCAATAATCTGCTGCCGGTAATTGTTTTCCGTTTAAAGTTCCGTCCCATTTGAAATTCGTTCCTTTTCCGGAGAGGATAAGTTTTCCATACCTGTCGAAGATCCGGATTTCCGAAGCTTCAAACCAGGAAAGCCCATTCAGCTGAAAATGATCGTTATAACCATCATTATTGGGGGTTATAAATCGTGGAACAACAATATGGGGAAATTCCAGGGTCGCGGTAAAACATTGCTGTAGATCCCTTACATATCCAGTATAAATGCCCCCGGGTACCATTTCAAATATATTAGAAAACTGAAAATTAACTCCATCCAGGGAATATTCAAATGGTCCCGGATTTACCGTATTGATAATCACCGTGTTATCTTCGGAATTGATCCCTGCTATGGAAGCTTCTGCCACTGCATTGACTTCAAAATTTTTAACTTCAGTACATCCAGTTTTGGTGGTTAGCGTCACATTGAAATTCCCGGGAACCGATGTATTAATTGTGCGGGTATTCTCTCCGGTATTCCACAAGTACTGCATAACTTCCACTTCAGCGTCCAGTTCCAATACCGCATCCGGGCAAAGCTGTAAAACCTCGTCTGAAATCGCGGGAGCTTCATATATTTCAAATGATACCGAAGTGCGGGGCCCGGGAGTGCATGAAAATTCATTTGATACCGCTTCTGCGTAAAATGTTCCTGCTTCCGGAGGTAAATAGGATGTTGATGCTTCGGCCAGTAAATTTCCCCCTTCGGGAGCATCATACCAGTTTACGGTTTCATCAGGTTTTGCTTCCACACGTAAGCTTTGCGGTTCTTCGTTACTGCAAATACTGATATTTCCCAAACTCTGGGGTGCTTCCGGAGTACTGATAATCTTTATAAAAAAAGCTTCGGAAGCAGAGCTGCAAAGATTATTGTTAAGATTCACTTCATCTTCAGCAACCTTAACCCGGAAATATCTTGAGGAATTAAGCGGCGGCGTATTATAGGTTTCCCCGGTTTCGCCGGTGATATCATTCCAAATCCCGTTATCATCGCTTTCCTGCCATTGATAGAAATGTTTTGAATAAACCGAAAAATCGGGGGTAGCTTTTAGTTCGATACTTACAGGAGTGTTCTCTTCACAAACCCGGTACGGATTCACAGAGTTATCTGTGGCTATAATTTCGGTTAAATCTCCACAGGATCTGAAGATAATATCATCTATTGCAAGGTCGTTCCCACAGCCCCCTTCCCCATTATTGAACATTTTGAGAATAACAGATTCCTGTCCGGGTTCTGTTTGGAACGTAAGGGCATACCGTTCCCATTCAGGGGTATTCGTAGAATTTATGTCCCCGGTATTCCCTTGCCTTAAAAGGATAGTATCGGTTTCATCCCAAATCTCAAACTTTACATTTATTGGAATACCGCCATTTTCACAGTCCATACTGGCTCTGTTATATATATTCATTAAAAATGCTGAAAATTCGTAGGTTGTATTCTCACAAAGCCCTGTAATGGCAATTTGATAAAATATTCCAGCTGAAATTCCCGCATTCACAATAAGCGCTCTTCCGTTTGAAATTGTCGTTTGCGGTAAAAAGGGATGCCAGCCTTGAATGGTTCTTGAAATTTCATCTGAAATAGTATATTCCCCATCCTGTGGATCCTGGGAAACAAATATGTAATTTGTCGTTCCGGTAGAAAGTGGGGTTCCGGTAGAAGTGCCTTGTCCAAAAGTTTCATGAAAAATGGCATCTCCCTTGCTTCCCTCACAAAATCCCAGCTGAGCAAAAATTTGAAAAGAATTTAGAAGTAGAAGAAATAATAACCAGTTTCTCATTTGGTCAAATATAAGGAATTGAACAGGAATATTACTTTTATACCATCAGCGGGTTTAATTCCGTAATGTCGGCACTTTCAGACTGGATTTTATCATTATTTCTTATAGGTTCTGTCTTGGATATATCCAGAAACCTTACTACGAAGAATTTATTCAAAGCAATCCATAAGACTTTCAAATCTTTCAGAATTTGACCATTCCTGAATTTTGGTTTCCGCCCTGATTTTAAGGATTCGTTCCGCAAATTCTCCGGTGAGACCATTTTGAATGATATAGTTCACCACCTGTTCAAAAGACCTGAACATACTTTTTGTAAAAGCTTCGGTATTCCTGCTGTTATTGGTACTGTAAACCTGTGCGATTTCAATATTAAAGATCATGAGTTCAGCTACCACATGGGCATCTACTCCCAGAGTGATGAAATGTTTTATTTGTTTGTGAGCTATAGATCTTCTGGCTTTGGGCTTACGCTTACCGGGAGGAAAATACTCTTTTGAGATTTTAAATTTAGCCTCCCCCAGGAGTTTATCCTCCCTGGGATTAAAAATGAAATTGTAAAAAATTCGTACGTCATCAAATCTTTGATAAAGATCCAGGATTTGCTTTTCGAGTTCTTGCTTCTTTAAAGAATTTAGATACTCTTTCAGGGCTTTTTTACTCATTCTGGAATTTTGTTTCCCGGATTTTCTTTTCAAGTTTGACCGAAAGATCCATAAGCCACTTTAACTGTTCATAGATCAATTGAGCCTCTTGTAATTCGCCTCCAGAGATCTCATCAAAATTAGTACGGGCTTCATTTTCTCCTAATCTGGTAAGACTGCGGTAATTTTTATCGAAAAAATTCCTTGCCGCAAGCTGTTCCTCTTTTATGCCAGAAACAGGTGTGTCTTCAAATTTTAAAAGTGCAAGCGCTCTATCCAGGTTTTCTTCTATCCCCCTGGAAAATGTTTTAAAATGTGTACTTGCCTCTGTTGTTGCATGATTTTGGATATAGACCCCCACAGATGCCAGTGAAGATAAAAAACTGTGATTGAGCACGGTAATCTCATAGATCTCCTTTAAATTTTTCTGTTTCTTTTTCGGCTCCTGGGTCATACGTTGAAAGGCTATATTCAGGTTGCCTATTCCCAGAAAAGCCTCTTTTCTGGATAGCTTATAGGAGGTTGGAAGTTTTCCCTTTTTTTCGTAAAACCGGGTTACTTCCCTGAAATAATTTTTGTTCGCCTCAATACTTTCAATAATTACAGATTTAATTCCGAAGAATTCCCAGGAAGGCCAAAGGATTAAATTTCCAAGGGTGGCCAATCCTGCACCAATTAAAGTATCTACCACTCTAAACTGGATAACATCCAGGACATTGGGTTCCAGAAGTGCGTAAACAAACACCACACTAAGGGTTACAAATACAGCGGAGGTTTTGTAATTCTTTTGAACAGTCGCAAAGGCAAGTACAAGTGAAATTATAGCCAGAATCGCATATAAGGTTAAATTTTGAGTGATAAAAACAATTCCTACCGCTATTGCAGCACCAATGAGGGTTCCCAGGGTTCGTTGTTTTGAACGGGTTTTGGTAAGTCCGTAATTTGGCCGCATTATTACAACGATGGTCAACAGTATCCAGTAGGCATTTTGAAGCGAAAAATACGCTCCTATCGCATAACCTACCATCACAACAATAGCAATACGAAGGGAATGCTTGAAGATTGCCGATTTTAAATTCAAATTTTCTAAAAGGATCTTGGGATCAAATTCCTGCCGGGTTATGAATCCCAGAATTTCATCTTTTTTCGCAAAACCTGTTTCCTTATAATCCTCGTTCCCAAGAAGTCTTTCTATCTTTTCGATTTTTTGTATTTGCTCTTCCTGGTAATCGTAAAGATTCTTTAGCATCAAAAATCCTTCATCGGCATAATTGCTTCCCTCTGCATGATATGCCTTCAGGGATTCTTTAACATCGTTCAGGCTTGTTTTTAGCGTGCTTGTTTTTGATTCTTTATGAAGAGATATGGAAATGGTTTTAATTCTTTCCGCCATTGCAAAGATCAATTTTTGGAAAACCAGGATCTGGCCCGGATGTTCTTTAAGCAAACGGTCCATCTTTTCGTAATTCACAGGATTGGCCATTGCAAGCTCCAGAATATCGACCAACTGAATTAAAATGAGCAGTCGCTTTCGTTCATAATTTGAATTTCCGGAGGTCTTTCTGGAAGATATTAAGATATCCCTTAATGTTTCGTGTTTTTCGTTTAGCTCACTTTGAAGCTTCAGCAACCGCCGCAATGGAATTTCTCTTTTATCTTCACCGGTGATTAATTCACCCCTGGTTTCAAGATACTCTGCAGTTAGCTCAAGACTTTGGGCCAGGAATTGATCTGTTTGCCCTTTTGGGTGTATACGCTGCCAAAGAACCGTTAAGCCCAAATACCATAAGCCACCTATTCCTATAAGAAATGCCCGTTCATAGATTTCAAGCACATTGGAAATATTGGCAAAACTAAGCACCAGGGCAAATAATCCGGAGAAACTGATAAGAGAAGCCCTGAATCCAAAAACAGCAAGATAGGATAAGATAAAAATCGTAATGCCAAGAACGGGCAAACCTATCCAGGAATCTGCTATAAGATATCCTCCAATTAAACTTGCCAGCACTGCAAGAAAAGCAGACAAAGCAATCCCGAAATTTTTATGTCTTAAACTACCGCTAACGTCACTGGGAGAACTCAGCAAAGCTCCAAGTGCAAGGGCCAGTCCAATTTCAAACCTGCCCATTTCCACTCCTACCGCAATAGGCAGACTTATGGCAAGCCCAAGTATTGATGCCTTGGCAAAATCGGTGCTTTTTATAAATCCCGGTAAGCCTTTAAAAATTCGGAAGGGTTTAAAATTCAAAAGTTAAAAATTGATTACAACTAATTTTGGCAAAGGTAGAAGCATCCGGATGTTTCTGCGTTAATCTTTTCTGAAAATATATAAAATTTCAGGCTTTAATCCCTGTTCGACCAATATTTTATTGAAATACCAAATATTTCATCTTTTGGCTTCAGGATTTGTCTGTTGTGAGTTTTACAAAATCAGACTTTTTCCTAAAATGTTGACTTTACGGAAAAAAAATAGTAGCTCCAGCCTTTTAAAAATTGAGCAGAATACCGTAAATTCAGTCAATAATTAGAAATTAATTTGAAAATGAATAAAATAATTCAACTTAAAAACAGACCGGCCGGAAAACCGACATTAGACGATTTTAATTTTTCCGAAGAAGAAAATCCAAACCCAAAAGATGGGGAGGTTTTATTAAAGACCCTTTATGTCTCTGTAGATCCCTATTTACGTGGAAGAATGCGTGATGAGGAATCATACATCCCTCCATTTAAGCTTGGGGAACCTATTGAATCCTCAATAATTGCCGAAGTGATGGAATCTAAGAATCCAAATTTTAAAAAAGGGGAAATTGTTAGCGGATTACTTAAATGGAAGGAATTTCAAACCAGTTCCGGAAGCGGACTTAATAAAGTGAAAAAAGAAGCGGCCCCGGTTACTGCTTATTTAGGTGTTTTGGGTTTAACGGGAATCACCGCTTACCTGGGCCTGAAGAAAATTGGTGATTTAAAAGACGGGGAGACACTTCTTGTTTCAGGAGCTGCAGGAGCGGTAGGAAGTGTTGTTGGTCAAATTGGAAAAATCATGGGCTGCAAAGTAGTTGGAATTGCAGGCAGTGATGAAAAAGTTGAGCGGATAAAAGAATTCGGTTTTGATGAAGGAATCAATTATAAAACTGCCAGCGATATGAAAAAGGCAATTGCTGCCGCCTGTCCAAATGGAGTTGATGTTTATTTTGACAATGTGGGCGGAGAGATCCTTGATGCCGCAATAGCCAATATCAATAAATTTGGAAGAGTGATAAACTGCGGTGCGATTTCCTTATATAACGCAGAAAAAACACCTCTAGGTCCCAGGCATGAGGGTACGCTTATCAAAAAAAGCGTTTTGATGCAGGGTTTCACTGTTTTGGATTATGTAAAGGATTTTGGGCCGGCAATAAATCAACTTTCATCCTGGTTAAAAGAAGGCAAGATCAAATACTCTGAAACCATTATGGAAGGTTTTGAAAATATTCCCCAGGCTTTTCTCAATCTTTTTGAAGGAAAAAACAAAGGGAAAATGATCGTTAAGGTTTAGCCGATTTAATTAATTATAATATTTAAATCTCTCCCATATCAGGGAGGGATTTTTTTGAAAAAATTATTAATTTTTGGGACCAAAAAGTTGACTTTATAATTAAGAAGTGCACTATTCAAAAATTAGCCACGAATGCACGAATAAAAATATTTTTGAATACCGAAGCGCCTTTTTATACGATTATTTCCAAATTGAATTTCCTTTCATTTTTTTCCAGAGGGTATTATCATCGGTTTTTATTAATAGAGTGGGGTTTAATATTTCAAAAATTATTTCGCCGGTAGGAATCTCAAAATTTGGTTCAAACGTCAATATTAAAAGATCTCCCTGTATTTTGTAAGTGCCATCCCAAAGAATATCCGTCAACATGATTCGAACTTTTCTATCCTTGATAAAGTCAATTTGTTGATGGCAGTTGTGAAAAAAATCAGGTTCTGGCTGGGCATCCAAACATTCCTGCTCCGTTTCAAAATAAGGATGAACAAAGCTTTTGTTTTGAAACATGCTTTGCCTTACACTTGACCCAACCTGGGAACAAGCTGTAATCAGCAATAGAATCAATAGAAAAATTGGACTTTTTGGTTTCATTGCAAATGAAGTTTAAAACCCTTAAAAACTCGTATAATTTACCTAAAATCAGCCAATTATATCAATTAAATTAGTGAAATTTAATTTAAGAATATCATAAATAATTGGTTGAAAAGGGTTGTTCACCTATTCTGAATGGCTTGTAAAATTTTTGTCAATAATCTGATGAGATCAGCATTAATTCAGGTTCGGCAAGAATGGGACGCTCTATCTTTTTTTCTACCCCTAGCAGGTATAAAATAAAACCCGGCCCAGATCTTATCCTGCCAACCTCCCATTCAAAATCATCCTTGTTTTTAAGTTCATTGATCATATCATTCATTTTTTCTTCCGAATAAGTCCTAAGTGAGGAAACGATTCCATCCCTCCAAACAAACAAAGAAACCAAAGGAATTATATAAGTGAATAATAGTCTACCCAATTTAAAAGGTTTTATAAATAATGAGGTCAATAAAACCGAAACCGGTGAAAGGAACATAGCCAGCAAACTTACAAAGCTTCTCTCCTGCCCTTCAAATATCGCGATGGGGCTTTTGGAACCTACTGCATTCTGCAATATTATTTTTGCGCCCTCAGGTTTGAAATGATGAAATGTCAGGAAAAAAGTTCTTAGCCCCTTTAGATGATTGGGTAAATTCCGTGCATCAACTGGAGTTTTGATATAGCCTATATTATCTGACTTTCCTTTGGCGAGTTCCAGGGCATCGATATTTGGGAAATAATCTGTTAGCGAAATTTTAAGTCCCGGATTATGCTTTTTCAGTGTTTTATTTAATTTCGGCAATGGACCTCCTCCTCCGGAACCCAGATCGATGATTTGATAAGTTCCACTTTTTTCCAGGCCTTTTTGAAGGATTATAATAATGGGATGGAACATATTTGTAAGGTTGGATAAAAACTGTAAAAAGTCGGTTCCGTAATCTCTAAGGAAATCGGGAAACCAATTGAGGTCCTTCAAATTCAAATAAGTGTATGCGTCCCATTGCTATATTTCAAATTTCTACTTAAGGGGAAATCGATTCGTCCTTTTCAAAAATTATTTTTTTCCAATATTGCGGAACTTCCTTCAATTGTTCCATCACTAAATCCCTGATCTTCTCAGGATCTGATTTTATATTTTTCAGTTTGATATGAAGCAATTGTGGTTCATTTATTGGCTTCCCTATTTGTGATACGATAAATACATTTGCTTCTTCTGAAAAATCATTCTCAACAATCAAACGACTGAGATCCATGGCAAAATAATTGTAAATTTTTCCGATGTGGCTTACCGGGTTTTTTCCGGAGGTTGCTTCCAGGCTCATTGGGTGATACGGAGTTATAAGTCCGTTGATGCGATTTCCGCGGCCTACCTGCCCATCATCACCGTTTTCCGCACTTGTCCCGGTTACAGTGAGATAAATGCTTTCACGGCCGTAATCATCTGCTGTATTTATATCAATAACAGAATCATTCAAATTCAGGCTATTTCGAATGTATTCCTTTATTATATTAATTTTTGATATATAATCCTCAAGGCTTGAAATATATTTATCGACCATGGCAATGGCGATCGTAAAATTGGATTTTCGATGATTTTTCACTCCCATAACCTTGATATCCTCTCCAACAAAAGGGAATTTTAATTTTGTTTCCTGACTATTCAAAAGGGCTTCAATTTCAATTATTGTTCTCTCCAGGTTCGTAGTTGGGTAATAGCCTACCCCGAAGGAAGTGTCGTTTGCCAGTGGGGTCTCCCCTTTTCCAAACCTGCTGAACAAGTCTACCAGATCCTTGCTTCCCATCCGAATTCTTGAGGTGATTTGAATACCAAGATCAGAATCCAGATGGCATATATTCAATTTCAACCATTTTTTTGCTGTTTCAATGGCGATCTCTTCTACGGGAATTTTTTTATCCTTAACCTGATGTGTTGCCCTACCGGCAATTATTAAAGATATGGGCTCCAAGATGTTCCCGCCTTTATAAAGTGGTTGGGATTGTCCACCTATTAAAAGAGCTTTATCTACATTGTGGTGCATGATCGCACCAAAATCCTTGAGGTAATATTTTGAAAGTTCAACCGAAATTTGTTCGGTGATTAATTCGCATATAGTATCAGGATGGCCCAGACCTTTGCGTTCGGCGATCTCAATTCCGGAAGAAGTTATAGACTCTATTATAATCCTGTTCCTGCCATTACCAGTATCATTCATAGTAGAGAGAGAATTAAGAATTTTTAAAATTTGTTCCTATTCCGAAAACTGAATCAAAAACCCCGGGGCAAGTCTACAAGGTATGAATTGAAAAATGCTTTTAAAGATTCGAGGCTTGCCTCGGGGAATTAAACCCTCAATGAGGGATTTAAAGTACTGAATTTCTGAAACAAAAAAAAGGATCTGGTTTTTACACCAAATCCTTTCTCAGAAAATTTTTCTCTGTTATTCCTTATAGAGCTTTATTGTCCGGAAGAAGATCAATTACAACCGTACGATTGTATGAACGTTCTTCGGGAAGTGTATTTCCAAAAGGTGATTTGGCAACATCCTCGCCAAATCCTTTTACTTCGAAGGTAACATCACTTCTGTTTGAATTTGAGAGTACCTTTTCAAGAATTTTCTTAACATTGTTTGCACGGGCTAAAGATAATTTTTGATTGTGCTCTGTCTCTCCAATAACATCGGTATGCCCCTGGATAATAACCTTTCCGTTTTTAGGAATTTTTGGCGCTACAATCTCGCTAAGATACTTTTCGTACATAGAGATTGCTGTGGCATCATCAAATTCATAAAGAATACTAAATCTCATCCCCTCTTCCAATTCAGATGGAGTCCAAAGTACTACGTTGATGTTGGATTCTTCAGTTACGATCTCTCCTTCTGGAGTTGTTCCAATCATTTTAACTTTGAAGTCTCCATTAGGGCTGTTTCCTAAAATGGTTATTCCTGGAATACTCACTACCTCTTCAGTATAAGGACCATACGTTTTTACCATCCCTTTGTCATCTGTAAGCTCCAGTTTCCAGGTTGAAAAAGCTTCTTTAGCCCCTTCGGTTTTGAAAGTTACATAACTTGTAGCTGGCGCTTCCTGAATACCTCTTAATTGAACCGGCTTCATTGCTGCATTTGGCCCGCTTTGGAATGCCATGAGCAATTCTGGCGAATTACTTTCGATAGAAACCCTTCTGTCCTCTTCACGAAGAAGATCCAACTCATTTTTCCCACCTGGTTTTAAAGAAGCGATTTTTGGATTTTTTCTTCCTTCAACAGCAATTCTTGTATCCTCTATAGCAAATACATCTACCAAATATTTTTTAACAGACGCTGCCATTAATTTTCCGTCTTCCGGACCTTTTTCTGATGATCCAACCAACGTGATGCTTGAGGAAGGATTTTTTTCCATACGGTCACCAAGAATATTCAAGACATTGTAATAAACCGTCATTTCACGTTTTGAACGACCGGATAAATCTTTAGGAGATTTTACTTCAACCTGATCTTCTTTGAAATCTTTTACCTGATCTTTTTTTAACAACACATACCTATTTGAGATCTCTGTAGATTCTTTTTCGAAAAATACATAGTTACGCAATGGGAAAGTTTCAGAAACTATTTTTTCCCCAGGTTTGTTCACAGGAGAGTTCACTGTAAATCCAACTACGGGCGCTACAACTTCAGCTTCTTCAATCACCGATTTGCGTCCCATACCAAACTTAAGTGCAGCACCAACTCTTACAGTAGTGATGTTCCATGATTCTGTTGCTCTTGGATTCTCACCGAAATAGGGTTGAAAAGATACAAAAGGCGAAAGCACAAATTGTGTTTTTTGCATATTTGAAGAAAGTGGAATATCAATTCCCGCTCCTACCTGCATAGAGATAATTGTGTTCTCTACATCACCAAAATCAGCGTTAACAGCAGGGCCGGCTATTTGCTCAGGAAAATCAGGATTGGTTCCTTTTTCGTATGTAAAGGATTTATCTAAATTGAAAGCCACTCTTGGTCCACCATAAACATATAAGCCGTTTTTGAAAGGCGCAAACCGCAAACTAGGTTCAACAGTAATATAACTTAGGTCTGTACTAAGATCCATAGGACAGTTACAAGGTGAAATTACCTGATCCCAATCCCCCTGACGATTGTCATAGCCTGTTTGTAACATGATTCCCCAAACCGAATTTTGGAAATGATATTCTACAAGAGGGGCTGCAAAAAGTCCAATCCCATCACCATCTTTAAAAGCGGTGGGTACTGTCAAATTAGAATTTAAGCGTTGAGTAGTACCTTCATAGAAATTGAAGTTCGCTCCGGCCGCTACACCAAACAACCAGGTTGGTTTTTCGTATTGAACTTCCTGAGCCATAGATGGCATTTGGAAACCTAATGCGATTAAAATTATAAATAGTATTTTTTTCATAATTGAAATGAATTGAATTTTTTGATTTTTAATAAATCCCCCGCCAATTGGAGGGGGATAATTATTTATTTAGTTTGACGGCTTAACAATTGCATTTGCGTTTAAAGTAACTGCCGATTGTGCTAATAATCTTCCTTTAACTGAAGAGCGTGTATTTACAGAGATCAATGTTTGAGATAAAATATTCCCGCTGAAATCAACGTCTGTTCCAAGCATAGCACCTGCACCTGCAACCACCCAGTATATATTATCGGCTTTTGCGCCATTTATCAGGATGATTTTAGTATTGTTGGCTATAGTAAGGTCTCCAGCGATTTGGAAAACAAATTTAGCGCAATCTACACCGCCACCATCTAATGTTACACTATTGGTTACTGAAAGTCCTGATGACCATTTATATACACCTGAAGCCAATGTTTGACCATTAATATTTCCAGCCAAAAGTTCAGTTTGATCCGGAGCTATACCATTTGCGGTAGTAAATGCCGTTTCCATATTGCCTACAGCTGTGGTTAAATTAGCCGGAGTTGGAGACGTATAATCTGAGGCGTAAACTCTTCCAGTCACCAAACTTGAAGTTGAATAAGTACCATCAGTTGAACGAGTTAAACCAAATCCTGTTATTGCTGTTGAGGTAATAGGACTTACTCCCATATCACCTGTCACCGTAGTTACACCTGTAGTTGAAATTCCAGATTTCGCCAATATTGCATAATTACCGGCCAATCCTAAATCTACTGCAGGATCTGGACATATTTGACCAGCATTTGCTATTTGCGTAAAGTTCGCAGTGATATTCTTGTTAGAATTCATTACCACTGTTATCTGATTGTTAGATCCAGAAGCATCTACACTCCAGTTTGAAAATTCATAGTTTGGATCTGGTGTTGCGGTAAGAACAACCTGATCTCCATAATTGTACGTTTGCTGTTCAGGATTTACATCTACATTTCCGTTTTGGGCAGTTACATTCAATGTGAATGCGCTTTCAATAGGTGTAAAGTTAGCAGTGATATCTTTATCACTGTCCATAGTCACTGTCAATGGATTTGCAGATCCACTGGCATCACCACTCCACGATGAAAATTCATATCCATCGGCTGGAATAGCCTCAAGGATAACCTGATCTCCATCATTGTAAGTTTCCTGATTTGGATCTTTTTCAACACTTCCGTTTTCTGCGGTGACACTCAATGTGAATGAACTTTCAATAAGCGTGAAGTTAGCAGTGATATCTTTATCACTGTTCATAGTTACTGTTATCGTATTGCTGCTGCCAGAGGCATCTCCACTCCACGATGAAAATTCATATCCATCAGCTGGAGTAGCGGTAAGGACAATTTCTTCTCCAACATTGTAATTATCCTTATTTGGATTTTCATCAACAGTTCCGTTTTCTGCGGTAACATTTAAACTGTAAGTTGTTCTAACCTCAAAATTGGCAACTAAGGTAGTATTTGCAGTTAATTCAAATGTATAACTTGAATTTGTTGATACTTCCTCTCCGTTTGCTGTCCAGTTTACAAAAGCATATCCTGTATTTGGTGTTGCAGTAACAGTTATGTTAGTTTCAGCATCAAATGAACCAGATCCATTTGTTGATCCACCCGCCGCAGGATTTGCAGATAAAACTACTGCAAATTGATCTCCAGGTATTTGGCTATAATTTGCAACCAAAGTTCTGTTTCCTGTCAAAACAAATTGATAACTTGAACTTGTGGAAGCAATAGTTTCACCTTCTGTCCAATTGACAAAAACATATCCTGGATTTGGCAAAGCAGAAACAGTTGCTGTTGAATTTTCGGTAAATTGACCAGATCCGTTTGTGGTTCCGCCTGCAATTGGGCTTGAAGAAAGATTTATTCTGAAATTCCCTAAAACAACTTCTTCAAAATTAGCCACTAAAGCTATATTTCCATCCATTTCGAACTGGTAGCTTGAACTTGTAGAAACTACAGTGCCATCGACAGTCCAGCTGGTAAAAGTATAACCTTCGCTAGGGATTGCAGCAACTGTTACCGTAGATCCATTTGAAAATGAACCCGCTCCAAGAAGCATTCCACCGGCTTCCGGTGTTGCAGATAAGGTGATTTCAGGAATGGTTGTAAAGGTCCATACATAATTTTGTTGCAATGCATTGCCTAAAAAATCCTTTATAGACGTGGTCACAATTGCTGTGTAGGTCGTGTTTGGCTCAAGATTAGCAGAAGGTGTGAAAGATGCCGTCATACCTGAATAGGTTACGGTTCCGACCACTGAAGATGATCCATCAACTGTGAAAGTTTGTTCATTGATGGTTTCAGGGTCTACCTCTTCATTAAAAGTTACGGTAATCACCTGGTCCAGTGGTACATTGATATCACCATCCTCGGGGACTGTTGATAAAACAATTGGACATACTCCAACGATCTCCACGACATCATCTTTGGAACACCCGGTTATTAAAAGTACCATTGCGAAGGCAAAAGCCAAGGCAGAGGTTAAATGTAATTTTTTAAAATGCATATATTTTTCTTTAGGTATTGTTACTGGAAAGGGGCCAGTTGCGAAATAATTTTCACGGCTCAAAGGTGATCTAAAGGATTATGCAAAGTGTTACATAAATCACACTATTGGCAATTATTTAACTATAAAAATAAAGATGCAGTGCTGGTCTTATTTTAAGCCTTATAAAACATAAAAAGCACATAAAATAAGTATTTTGAGGGAACTAACACAGAAGAAAAAGTATATGAAAGCTGATAAAGTTATTGAAATTATGGCTTTGGAGTTAGTATAATTTTAGGTAAAAATTCTGGTTAATATTAGTTAGAAGGTTTCCAATAATGCTGCTCGTTTTTGATTTAGTAGTTTATAAACAGAAGGAGAAAAGCCTGTAACTTTTTTAAACTGACTGGATAAATGCGCCACACTGCTGTAATTTAGTTTATAGGAGATCCCGGAAAGATTGAGATCATCAAGCAAGATTAACTCCTTAACCCTTTCAATTTTGTTGAAAATAATATATTGTTGTATTGTAACCCCTTTTACTTCTGAAAATATATTGGCCAGGTAGGTATAATCATAATTTAATTTTTTGCTTAAGTATTCAGAATAATTAAGAACAGAATACTTCTCAGAATATTGGATCATTTCGAGAATTGCATTTTTGATTTTTTCAATCAAAATACATTTTTTTTCCTCATGCAGTTTCAGTCCACATCTTAAAAGATTTTCTTTAAATTGATTTCGCTGTTTTAAAGTTAGTTCGTGATAGAGCTCAACAACTCCAGCATCAATAAACCTAAATGGTATTTCCAGCCTTTCCAGTTCTTTTTCAACCTTCCTTTTACATTGAACACCAACCATATTTTTAATAAATAACTTCATAGTACCTTTATTAAGTATGTAATTCAGTTTTTCAAAATAACCTACTTGATGGTTTACTTCACTTATAGATCATCAAAAACAATTCTTATTAAGTAAAAAATATAAAGACAGAGCTTTCTTACATAGCACGGTGAATTGTAATCAGGATTAAAATTAGTCCTATTAGAGCGAAGATAAAGGTAATTGGGATAGTCTTGGGATAGAGTTGGCATTAACAATTAGGCATTTATACCGATTATAATTGTATTTTATCGAGGAACAGGAATGTTAACTTTTTAAATTTATATTAAGAAATAATTTACATTTGTCTAATCCACTGATTGTTGTGAACTTGCTTTAAGGATCTTTTTAAATTCATTGCAAAGAATGAAATGGTTTCAGCAGAAATTTTGTTGTCTTTTCATCGATTCGAAAGGTTAAAAAACAAAAAAATGCTGCTAAGATATTTAGCAGCATTTTAAAGAACTTGTCTTTAAATCAAAAACCCTCAATGAGGGATTCAACAATTCTGGTTTTTATGAATCATCTTCGGTTTCTTCTATTTCACCTTCCCATTCTGAAGCTATAACCTCTTCTTTTTTGATCAAATTTCCTGATGTGGTTATTTTAAAATGGTTTTCATTTAAAATTTGTAATTCCCAAATAATATTTTCTGCTTCCGGAAATTCAACGCTCCCGTTCATTTGTTCTTCAAATAAACGTTTAATAATATTCCTGTCGGAAAGGCCATCATTAAATAATCGCAACAGCATTTCTTTGGTTAGGGTGATATCGTTATTTTTGTCCAAAGCGGTAACGGAACATTCGATGATGGTAGCGCTGGAGCTTGGGAATTTTCCATTGTAAGCCTTAAACAGCAATTGAGTGATATGGAATAATGTGGATTGCAATTCCATTTCCGGATATTCCTCACAAACGGTATCTATTAACATATCGTTTGCGATCTGGTCGATTTGCCCTTCCGATAGCTGTTCGCCCAATTTGTAATCCAGGGCTAATTTAGCAGCTTCCGAAGGCTCAAAATCTGTTATAGCCATAAATAATAATTCCCTTAAATTTTCGGCTTTGGAATCTTCTGCATCCGGATAATTGAATTTTTCCAGCAACTGAACATAATCTTCTTTTTGCCAGTATTCCTTGATTTCATCAACAGTATGGATGCTATCTATTTTTATTTTGTATTTCATCTTTAAATTTTATTCGGTTGTTTAATTTACCTGTGGGTCATGATAAGCATTTCTTAACTACAAATTTACCTGTATGCAGCCAAAATTTTACTAATATTTATTTGAGGATACCTGGTATTTTACAAAAGAAAGGCAGCAATTTAATTTGCTGCCTTTCAGGAAAACTATAAAATCTTTATTTTGAGGGTGGTTGAGAAGGCCTAACCTCAATTTTACTTGGCAAGGTGCGGGGATTCATCTTTAACAAATCAACAACCAATTCTCCTATATCCTCGATCTGGATTTTCCAGGAATCTTTTTCTGATGGTTCATGATCGTTAAAATGTGTCGCCACAGATCCCGGCATAATGGTACTTACATTTATTCCAAGATTTCTTAAATCCAACATAACAGACTGTGTCATTCCGGTTACACCAAATTTACTGGCATTATATGCAGATCCTCCGGCAAAGAAATTTGTTCCGGCAAGACTTGAAATCGTAATCACATAACCTTTTGACTTTTTTAATCCGTCCAGGGAAGCTTTTATACTATAAAAAACTCCGCTAAGATTCGTGTCTATAGTTTGCTTCCAATCCTCTATTGAAAGATCTTCTACGGAAGCAAAATGGCCTACTCCGGCATTGGCTACCAGAACATCCAGTTGCCCCCAGGTGTCAATGACTTTTTTTACAGCCCGCTGCTGACTTTCATAATCCCTTACATCAGCTTCAAGACCTAAGGCCTCTCCACTGCCAACTTTTGAAAGCTCTTTGGCTGCCTTTTCTGCAGCATCATTTGAGCGACTTGTAATGGCTACATTCATTCCCAATTTTATAAGGGCTTCTGCAACTCCGTACCCTATTCCTTTACTCCCACCTGTTATAAGTGCCACTTTTGATTTAAATTCCATTTGGTCTAATTTTTAATGAGTCTAAAACTACTAAAGAAGCAGCTCCCTTTAAAATTTAAAGTTCTAATTAATTGTTAATACTATTAAGTTTATAGCCATAGTACAGGGAATGAGGGACAAAGATTTAAAATTTAAATCTTTTATAAATATTAGCTAAAATTGTTTTGAAAATACTTTAAAGCACTAACTTTGCTATCATTCAAACCCACACATATCGCATGTGTTGAAGGTTGAAATTTAAGTGTAACGAATTATAAAATCAAAAAAATTGAATAATCCCAAAGCTCAAAAATTACTCGATAAAATACAACGTGATCTAATGCGAAATGGAATTGTTGTAAATACCATTGTTAGCGATTTAAAAGAATTAAGACCTTATGCAGTAGAAGAAGAAGATCCACTTCTTGCTAAAGTTATACGGTTAACTTATGAGCATATTGAAAACTACCAGACATTTGCCATTTCTATTCCCGAGGATGAGCCTGTTGATGAACTGGAAGATGAAGATGAATCTGAAACATCTGTAACCCCGGAAGAAAGTCTTGATTATCTTCTGTCATTGATGAACGACACATCCATCAAGAATAATGAAATGGATCTAAGGGAATACAGCCGGGATCTACAGGAATATGAAGAAGAAAATTAAATACATTCCCACTAATCTACTATTTTTGTTTTGAAGTACGTTTTGAGACAAAAATAGTAGGATCTGAAATCCAATAAAGAAAAAATTTAATGAAGAAGGATGCGAAATCTAAAAAGAAGTCGCGCATAAAATTGCTGCACCAGTATTACGGCTATACGGGGTTTTATAAATTTGTTGGAAAAAGTGTCAAAAAGGCGATTATTCCAATAATCCTTGTCATTGCCGGAATATTCGCCGTAGATTATTTTGTTCTTGATTTAAATAAATTATTGGTTACTGTTACTGAAACCTTTTCTCCAGTTGGTATTCTTAGTGTTTTTTTTATTTCAGAATCCATATTAGGACTTGTACCTCCCGAACTTTTCATTGCCTGGGCAGGGAAATCTTTATATCCTATTTCATTTCTTACACTTTTGGCTTTAGCTTCCTATTTGGGAGGTATTGTTTCTTATTTCATAGGTGTTGGGATTACCAAAATACCTGCATTTAAAAACCAAATTGAAACAAACCTGGGAAAACATATTAAAAACACCCGAAAATGGGGTGGTTTCCTAATTATTGTTGGTGCCTTGCTCCCTATTCCATTTGCGATGACAAGTATTGCTGCAGGAATTATCCGTTTCCCATTTCCAAGTTACCTTCTGTTTGCATTGCTTAGGTTCGTAAGGTTTTACCTTTACGCACTTGTAATTTTTGAAATGGTTTAAGAAAGCATAAGAATACCCGTACTTCAAATAATGCTGTTTTATTCTCTTCAAAGCAGCATAACCCATTTTTCGGAAAATTACAAGTATCCCAATATCCATAAAAATTCAATACTTTAGGGACTTGTTTAAATCAATACTAATAGGAATAATAACAAAACTGGTATGAATAAGTATTTTGGTGTTCTTTTTTTAATTGCATTTTTAGGATGTAAATCCGGCGATAAAGAAACTAATAAGGTCGGGGAAATCAGTCAGGAAACGCTGGCAAAACATATAGAGCGATTGGCTTCCGATGAATTTATGGGCAGAATGCCTTTTTCAGAGGGAGAAGATAAGACCGTTCGTTATTTAGAGGAGGAATTCTCTAAACTCGGACTTTCCCCCGGAAATGGAGAGAGTTATTTTCAGGAGGTTCCTCTGGTAGAAATTACAGGAACAGTTTCAGAAAAAATGAAAATATCCTCCCCTAAGGGAGATTTTGATCTAAACTTTTTTAAAGATTTCGTTGCTCTTACCCTAAAACCTGAAGACTCTGTAGGTCTTGAAAACTCTGAACTTGTATTTGCAGGTTATGGAATTGTTGCTCCGGAATATGGTTGGAACGACTATGACGGAATTGACTGGGAAGGAAAAACAGCCGTTGTTTTAATCAATGACCCTGGATTTGCAACCAAGGATTCCACCTTGTTTAAAGGAAATGAAATGACCTATTACGGTCGCTGGACCTATAAATATGAGGAAGCCGGTCGCCAGGGTGCCGCCGGAGTTATTATCATCCACGAAACCGCACCAGCATCCTACGGTTGGAATGTGGTACAATCAAGCTGGACAGGGGCAAAATTAAATCTTGAAAGCGATGCCCCGGTTGCCGATATTCAGGGCTGGGTATCTCAGGATGCGGCAAAGAGACTGTTTGACGCCTCTCCAATTGAGAATAAGAACTTTAATGAGCTGGCCCTGGAAAAGGATTTTAAACCAATTCCAATGGGTATGAAGGCCTCTGTTGAAATAAAAAATGAAATCAAAAGGAATACATCCAAAAACGTGATCGCTCTTTTGGAGGGAACTACAAGAAAAGATGAGTATATTATTTATTCTGCACATTGGGATCACCTGGGAATTGGGCGTCCGGTAGACGGGGATTCCATTTATAACGGAGCGGTAGACAATGCCTCCGGAACAGCCGGACTTCTTGCCATTGCCGAAGCTTTTAAAAAGGGACCGCAACCTGAAAGATCCATTGTTTTTATTGCGGTAACTGCAGAGGAACAAGGTTTATTAGGCTCTGCCTATTATGCTGAAAATCCTGTCTTTCCTCCAGAAAACACCGTTGCAAACATCAATATGGATGCTTTAAAAAGTCCGGGGAAAATGAAAGATCTTACCATTACCGGTTTTGGTCATTCAGAAATGGATCAATATGCAACGGAAATCGCTCAAAAACAAGGACGTTATGTAATTCCCGATCCTGCTCCGGAAAAGGGTTATTTCTACAGATCTGATCATTTTAATTTTGCAAAAATTGGTATTCCGGCACTCTATGCTTCAGGCTCCAATGAGGGTTTTGATATTGGAGCAGATTCTATAAAGATATTGAATGATGAATATAGTGCAAACAAGTATCACCAACCTTCAGATGAATATGATCCTGAAACCACAGATTTAAGCGGTGTACTGTTTGATTTACAACTTTTCTACGAAGTTGGCCTGCAATTATCCACTGAAAATACTTTCCCGAAATGGAATGAAGGAAGTGAATTCAAGGCGGCAAGAGAAAGAAAATAAAAACCACTTGTTGGGATTCTTCCTCGCCCAAAAGTTCGTTCAGGATGACAAAAACAACCCTCAATTCATTCTGAATGAAGTGAAGAATCCTGTTTCTCATGGGTCCAATCATTATTCAAGCAACATCAGACTTTATCACTCCCTCCAAAAACCAATTGTTAGGATTCTTCTAATCAAGGTGATTTTCTAGATCATTCTGATTTGCTTTCCGACCTACCCTGCTTGAAAATCTTGCAAAGATTACCAGCTGTTTCCTGGTATTTATAAAATAAACCCCGGTAAGAAGCACAACTGCCGCAACGATAGATTGCGTTGTAATTTGTTCGTTTAGAAAATACCAGCCCAGCAAAAGAGCGATAATAGGATTAACATAGGTTGAAGTTGCAACTTTTTCAGGCGAAACCGTTTTTAATAAATAGTTAAATGAAGTAAAAGCTACAATACTTCCAAAGAGGACTAAAAGTATCATGGAATATTGAGTTGGTGAACTCCAGGATGTAGGATATGACCAGGTTTCTCCAAATGATACGCTGGCTATAAGCAGCAATACCCCTCCCGTAAACATTTGATATCCAGTATTAACCAAATAATTGGAAGGTAAATTGGCCCTGCCCACAAAAAGGCTCCCAGACGCCCAGCTTAATAATGCCAGAAAGATTAATACCATTCCCAGAACAGAATTTTCCTGTTCCGTTATTTGTTTCTGACTTACCAGTAAGTAAATTCCAATAACCCCCAGGATTACTCCTACGATGGACATTGCTTTAATTTTTTTATTGTCAATAATCCACATTAACAAAAGAACCACCAGTGGTTGGGCAGAAATTTGAAGCGCGGCGAAGCCGCTATCTACATATTCCAGAGCCCATACTACGATTCCATTTCCAAAAGCGAGGAACAGGAATCCTGCAATTACCGTGTTGAGCAATTGTTTTTTTGAGATCTTCAGACTTTTACCCAGGATCAGGCTTAAAATAAATATTAAAATCCCCGCTGTGATAAAACGAATAGACGCCAGCATAAAAGGAGGTAATTCGGTTACGGCAATTTTATTTAAAAGATAGGTCGATCCCCAGATAACATAAATTGAAAAAAACGCAGCAACAACAAGTGCGGTATTTGGAGATTTATTCATTGGGATTTCAGCTATTTTTAAAGGTGCGAAAATAGGAATAAACTTCTGTCTTCAACATATTCTTATTGAGTTTATAAACGCTTATACAGGACTTTAAAATATGAAAAATGAATTTTGGATCGTTTTAAAACCGGAAAAAAAATGTATTTCTTTCATAAATTTGTATTTTAAACGGGATTGGACAATCCTTCCAAAGCTTTTATTTTTTCTGATAAATAACCGGGTACTAATAGCTTTGAACCATTGGAGGGATCTATAATTATAATTTCGTGTACCATAATAGCCGCTAAACGATCCTGTTTCTCACTAAAAAAATAGGAACGAAAAATAATGCGATCTTCCCGAATTTCTTCAACCCTGGTCCCAATTTTTATGATGTCTGGATATTCTAACGGAATTATATATTTTACAGATTGAAATCCTAGTATAGGTAAATGTTCCGATTTTTCCGGATCGGAATTGATCAAACCTATTTTTACAAAATAATCAATTCTGGCAGTTTCGCCCCAACGTACGTATGCTACATTGTTTACATGCCTGAATGCATCCATCTCACCCCATTGTACATTTATGGTAGTAACAACTTTGAAATCTTTTATTTTCATATGTGTTTTATTTTTTTTGCATCGCTTTCATTTCCCGGAACAACTCCCTGAATAAGCCACGGGCGATCAATAATTTCATAATTTCATTTGTCCCGGCATAAATTCTGGCTACCCTGTTGTCTACATACATCCGGGCGATTGGGTAATCCCACATATAACCATAGCCGCCAAATAACTGCAGACATTCATCTACAACTTTAGAGTGCATTTCTGTGGCTGAATATTTTGCCATGGAAGCACTTTCTGCGGTGAGTTTATCTTCAGCCAGTAATTGAATACATCGATCTACAAATGTTTGATGAATTTGCAATTGAGTAGCACATTCCGCAAGTTTAAATTGGGTGTTTTGGAACCCGGCAATGGGTTGATTAAAAGCGGTTCTTGTAGAGGTATAGTCAATGGTATCCACGATAGCGCCTTCTGCACCTCCAATGGAACCTATGGCTACAGACAAACGCTCCCTGGCCAGTTCTGTCATCATAATTTTGAATCCGTTTCCTTCCTCTCCCAGCAAATTTTCCTTTGGAACTTTTACGTTGTCAAAAAATAATTCGCAGGTATCCTGGGCTTTCATTCCTATTTTTTTGAAAGGAACTCCTTTTTCAAAGCCTTCTGCAGCACTCTCCATAATCAATAAAGAAACCCCTTCATTTTCTGATCCGGAATTTGTTTTAACCGCTACTATTGCCATGTCACACATAAACCCATTGGTAATAAAGGTTTTTTGACCATTTACCAGATAATGATCCCCTTTATCTACAGCGGTTGTTCTAATTGCCCTAAGATCACTGCCACAGTTTGGTTCTGTCATCCCAATAGCTGTGATCATTTTTCCGGTTGCCATTATGGGCAGGTATTTTTGTTTTTGAGCTTCACTGCCGTGCTTTAAAATATAAGGCGCTATAATGTCTGAATGCAATGAAAAACCGGGTCCGGAGATCCCTTTTTTGGCAAATTCCTCAATAAGTAAGGCATTGAAACTAAAATCGAGACCGCTGCCGCCATATTGCTCTGGCATATCCATGCAAAGTAAGCCTAACTCTCCGGCACGTTCCCAAATTTCCCGGCTTACCATTCCGTCTTTTTCCCATTGAGGTACTTGATCCTCGATTTCATTTGTGATGAAATCCTGAATCATTTTCTGCATCATTTTATGTTCTTCTGATGCATATATTTCCCGTTCCAATAATATATTTAGTAACATAAGTCTCAATTTTTTGACCGGTTAATTTTTGTAAAATATTCTGTTACTTACCGCTTCATAAATATAAGGGCAAAATTTGATAAAGCTTGGGGAAAATCAATTGATCTCTTTGATAAAAAATAACCGGCTTCAATCTGGCGTTTGAACCATAGCAATTTTGCCCGCCTTTCGGTTTAAACGGGAAATATAAATACTGCTTATTAAAATAAACCCACCCCCAACTAAAATATTCCAGGTCAATTTTTCATCCAAAACAAAATGACCCAGCAATATTGCCGTTACTACTTCCAGGTACATCAAGGTGGTCGCGGTGGATGCAGTGAGATGTTTTAGTCCGAAAAAGAAGAGTTTAAAAACGACAATGCCAATTAATAATCCATAGAAAATCCCTGTGACCAGATGCCCTATTTCGGCAGTGGGCAATACCGTCAAAAACGGAATAAATAAAACAGCCCCTACAATGTTCTGATAAAAGATCATCTTGTTTTGGCTGTAATTATGGGTTTCAGTTTTAAAAATAATCACCGTAACGGCATACCCAATGGAAGCTCCAATTGCGGCGAGCATTCCTATAAAATCCCTGGATTCAAAATTAAAAGGTTTGCCGGCATAGGTTATAATTATGCCTATAAAAGCGAGTAACAAAAAAAATAATTGCGTCTTTTTTATTTTCCTTTTTAGAAACAGGATCTCAATGGCGGTCACAAAGATTGGATAGGTATAGAAAAGCACCACCGCATTCCCAATGGAGGTGTAGATAAACGCGATTAAATACAGGTACATTCTAATGGCATTTATGGATGAGGCCAGCAACATTCTTTTATTGCTGCCTTTAAAGTGCAGATCTCCATCTTTCCACAAAAGCGGGATTAAAAAAATTATTGGGATCGCAGTCCTGAACCAGGCGATAGACCCTGGCGTCATACTGGACATATGTTTTATCAACAAACCATTGTTACCTGCAATTAATGCACATAAAATAACGGCGTAGACAGCATTTTTGATCATCGGTAAATTTAGGCTTCCTTAAATTTTAAAAAGGTTTTTTACTTTTAAAAAAAGCTGTTTTTTTAAGAAAAAATTTAACTGGTTTTTTCCGGAACTGAATTTCATTCCTATTTGTTTGAGGTCATCGTCAGAAACTGTTGAAGCTACTCTATCCGGGTGAATTTAAAGTGAGCTGTATTCCTGATAAAAAAAATTCCAAAAATCCGGAGACTTTTGGAATTGTATAAAAAACTATAATTTTAATTTTAAGCTTCCTGAAGCTCAAGATCTTTCTTGGATTTTCTGTAAAGGAATGAGGTGAAAATATTCCTTTTCGCAAAACGAAATTGTCTGTCTGAATTAACGAATTTCTGAAAAAGAGGTTTATTTACACCAAAGTATTCATAAGTGGTACCATCTGTAAAAGAGATCTCCAAAAGATTTCCTTTATGCTGAAAATCGGCTATTCCGGCTTCAGAAGTTGTGATGTTATATTCTTCAAGATTTGCTGCTTTGGTTTCCGGTGCAATGCTCACAAGAAAATGATACCCATCAATAATTTGCTTGCTTTTAACTTCAGCTTCCGCATGCAATTCATCGGTTTCCTGAAATTTATCGGGATGCCATTCTTTTACCAGGTTTCTGTAAGAAGTTTTAAGTTGTTTCAGATCAATGTCTTTTTCAACATTAAAAAGTTTCTTGTATTCGTTAACACGCTTCATCTATGCTTATTTTAAATAAGCCGCGAATTTACAGCTTTTTATTTGATTAAAATAAAATTTATTTGGTGCTGTTCTACAGTTAAAAAAGCCTTCGGGTTTAAAGTTGTAAACACCAATTTTTAAAATGAATGGAATATTCTTAATTTGTACAATGATAAAACTACTGAATCATGAAAAACCTTTTACTCTTATTAATCCTGGCTTTTTTTATTATTACCGATGCAAGCGCACAAACTCCTGAAGAGCGATTGGTAGAACTTGGAATTAGTTTACCGGAAGTAAGCCAACCCGCTGCTAATTTCGTGAAATGGCGAAGGGTTGATAACCTAATTTTTTTGGCAGGAATAGGTTCAAAAATGAAGGGAAGGCTTGGGAAAGATCTTTCTGTGGAGGAAGGATATGATGCCGCACGTTTAACCGGTATCACTATATTGGCAACTTTAAAGGCCGCCTGTGGAACCCTTGACAATATTAAACAGTTTGTAAAAGTACGGGGAATGGTTAATTCTACCCCCGATTTCTATGAACAGCCGGCAGTGATCAATGGATTTTCTGATCTTATGGTAGAGGTCTTTGGCGAAAAAGGTAAACATGCAAGAGCAGCTGTAGGTCATGCAAGCCTACCATCCAATATCGCTATTGAGATTGAAGTGATTGTTGAAGTGAAAAGATAAAATCGATATAAAAGTTATAGGTTTTCCTGTAATTGCCCCTGTATTCCACCTATTTCAGAAAGACTCAGCGTGCCGCATTTTACAGCAGTCATTCCGCAAACTTTTAAGGGTTTTCCCTGAAGCCATTCCCGTAAAAAACCCGCATCAAAATTATCCCCGGCGCCGGTGGTATCGGCTATTTTTAAATCTTTACTGATTTCCTGGGGAACATCTGTATGAAAATGGACCTTGTCTTTAAATATGGTTGCACCATCCCCTCCTCTTTTAATCACTACTATTTGGCAGAACTTTGCCAGCCAGGTTCCGGCCTCTATAACATCGGTTTTGTTTGAAATTTTTTTAGCTTCTTCTTCATTTGGCATAAAGACGTTGATAGAGGGTAATAACTCCATAACTTTTTTCCAGTCATTATTTGGCGACCAGTTGGTATCCAATGAGGTAGTGATCCCTTTGCTTTGCAGCTCTATAATAACATCCGGCCAGAAACTGAACAATTGATCGAGTAAAAAATATCCCGCAATATGCAAGTGGCAGGTGTGATTCAATACTTTTGAATTCAGGATATCTTCAGCAGAAAGAGCGGCCATAGATCCCTGAAAAGTGAGCATTGCTCTGTCATCATAATAAGAAAGTCCAACCCCAACAGAAGTTTTTATTTCAGGTTTGATAATAACATGGTCTGTGGAAATATGGAGATGTTTTAATTTTTGAAGCAGGATATCGCCAAAAGTGTCTTCCCCAACCGATCCAATTAAACCTACCTTTCCTCCAAGTTTGGTAAACTGAGAAGCAAAAATTGCTGCAGAACCTCCTAATTCAATAGCATAATCGTCTATATATTGTTCTACCTGGCCATATATGGGTTTTACTTTTCCGGAGAGTAAAATATCCAGGCAAAGATCAGCCACTACTGCTACATCATATTTCATATGTTTATATTATTGGTTATTATCGGTCTCCTGATAGCTACCGGGAGTAACATTCATATAATCATTTCCTATGTGAGAAATTTTATTCTCATGGATTTTTCATTTTTGGTTCAGCGCTGGTTTGTAATAGTTCTAATCGAGTTCCTGATAGCTTATTTCCTTAAAATAAACCACATCGTCACCTCCATGATTTTGCAATCCAATATACCCGGACGCCGGTCGTGACCCCCTTTCTGGTTCATAGGATTTTACTTTTTCAGGAACCGGATCCCCTTCCGTAAAATCGGTAACTAAAATGCCATTTATGTGGACGAGGGTTCGGTTACCATCCAGTGTGATTACCATAGTATTCCATTCCCCAGGAATTCCCGGGCTTGCCTGTGCTTTTGTAAAGGAATATAAAAACCCCGGTTTTATGATATTCGTCCCCGCGATCGTCTATTTGGACTTCAAATCCTTTATTTACAGGCATCCAGGCTTCTGTTGGTTTTTCAGGAATCCGTATGAAAACTCCTGCGTTATTTTTATCGGCTCCTTTGTAAACCACTTTAATCCTGGAATTTTCAAATTTTTTCCCTGTAAACCAAAGCAATCCCATTCCGCCGTTGGATCTAAGCAATCCATCCTCTAAAATAAAATTACCATCGCCTACCTGTTCCCATCCATCGGTATTTTCTTTGTTAAAAGTGGGATCCATTCCTGTGCAAACAGGGTTCCAGTGAACATATGTAACAAAATGATTAAAACTGTTTTCATAAGTAATACTATTGTTTAATAATAAAATTAGCAAACCCGACCAATATATGCTAAAATTATTTTGGGAGTGGTCTTTATGAAGAGATTTATGATTTAATCCCCTATTGATGTTTAATTCCCGGATACAAAGATTATTGATATCCCCCGAAGTTATGAGATTAAAAAAAAGAGAGATTTTCAGCAATTGAAAATCTCTCTTTTAACTATAAATTTTTATGTTGTATCTACTACCTACTATGCGGTTTCCTTTTTATAATCAAGATACCCTTCTTTCCCCTGGGTATAAAATGTATCTGGATTCCATTCGGTTAAGGGAACATTTTGAGCGAATCGTTCCACGAGGTCCGGGTTTGATATATAGGGTTTTCCGTAAGCAACAAGATCGGCATTGCCTTCCTCCAGTACTTTGTTCCCTTTTTCCTGATCAAATCCGCTATTGATTATGATGGTTCCTTCATAAATTGGTCTGTAACGTTTTGCGATATCAGTTTCTGCATACGGGATATCCGATACATCGGTAAAAGGTTCTGATAAATGCAAATAGGCCAAATTATAATCATTCAATTTTTTAATAATATAATCGAAGGTTGGGATGGTTTCTTCGTCCATTTTCATTCCGAAGATACCATCCATAGATGGATTTAAACGCAAACCAACCTTGTTGACAGGGATTACCTCTTTTATCGCTTCAATCACCTCAAAAAGAATCTTCGCACGATTTTCTATACTTCCACCGTATTCATCTTCACGTAAATTAGTGGTGGCGTTAAAGAACTGGTGAAACAAATATCCATTGGAAGAATGTATTTCTACACCGTCAAATCCAGCATCTATCGCATTTTTTGCCGCGTTTTTGAAATCCTGAACCGTTTGCTTAACCTCCTCAATACTCATTGCTTTTGGCGTTACGGTATCTTTAAAACCATTATAGGTATAGGATTTTGATTCAGGATTTACAGCCGAAGGTGCCAATGGAAAATCCCCGTTGTGAAAATCGGGATGAGACATTCTACCTACATGCCAAAGCTGCATGAAAATTCTTCCATCGGCATCGTGAACCTTTTTAGTAACCGCTTTCCAGGCCTCCACTTGATCGTTGTTATAGATACCGGGCGTATGAATATACCCAACCGCTTGTTTTGAAACCTGAGAACCTTCAGATATGATCAACCCTGCAGATGCGCGTTGCTCATAATAGGTTCCCTGAAGTTCTTCAGAAGGAATATTTTCAGAATTGGTAGCCCTGCTCCTTGTCATGGGCGCCATTACAACACGATTTGGAAGTTCGAGTCCATTTAAATTATATGATTTTAATAATGCCTGATCTTTGTTCATTCTATTATTTTTTGTTTTAATCCCAACATTGGTTATTTTTCTGGGCCTATTATGTAGCTCGTTCTCCTACTTAATGGGAATTCAGTTTTTCGCCTAATTTCTCTGCAACTTTTTCAGAGGAAGCGGGATTTTGCCCTGTGATCAATAATCCATCCTCTACAGCATAAGGTTTCCAGTCACCGGTTTTGCTGTAAGTTCCTCCATTTTGTTTCAGCATATCTTCCAACAGGAATGGAACAACTTTAGATAATTCTACAGCTGCTTCTTCCCCATTGGTAAATCCTGTAACGTTTTTACCGTAAACCAGCGCTTGCCCATCTGTTCCTTTTACATTTTTCAACACTGCCGGAGAATGGCACACAAAAGCAACCGGTTTTCCTGCGGCATAAAAATCTTCGATGAGTTTAATGGAATTTTTGTTTTCCACAAGATCCCAAAGCAATCCGTGACCACCGGGATAAAAAACCGCATCATAATCGGCCATATTTACTTCACTTAAAAACCTTGTATTGGCAAGGGTTTTTTGGGTTTCTTTATCAGCATCAAATCGTTCGGTCGAAGCAGTACTGGCATCTTTAGTTTCACTATTTGGGTCTATTGGGGGTTGACCTCCTTTTGGAGAAGCAAGTGTAATATCAAAACCAAGATCTTTTAAAAGGTAATAAGGAGCTGTAAACTCTTCGATCCAAAATCCGGTTTTATGACCGGTATCTCCCATTTTATCGTTGCTGGTAAGTACAAATAATATCTTTTTCATCTTTTTATAAATTTTGTTTTTAAGAACAACGAAGGTAAAGCAGAATGCGGATTTACTGCTTGATGTATGTTATGGAAGCCTGTTAAAAATTGTTAAGCTATAGCAATTCTTTTCTAATTCGGCTTAGGCTTTCCGGTTGTATCCCTAGGTAATTCGCTATTTGATAATTAGGAACACGCTTTTCTATATTGGGATAGGACTTACAAAATTCCTGATATCTCTGTTTGCTGTTCAATTGCAATGAAGACAAGATCCTGCTTCGAAGTGATACAAAAGCTCCCGTGGTTTTTAATCTGAAAAAACGCTCAAATATTGGAATTCTTTGATAAAGTACTTCCAGGGAATCTTTTTGAATTTCCAGAAGAACAGATTCTTCTATAGTTTCCAGGAATAACTGTGCAGGAACCTGGTTGAAAAATGCTTCAAAATCAGAGATCCACCAATCTTCAACCGCAAATTGAATAATATGTTCATCCCCGTTTTCATCTAAATAATAGGCCTTTAAACAACCGCTTACAACGTAATATTCTGATTTCACACTATCTCCGGGTTTTATCAAAATTTCCTTTTTTCCGGCTTTTATTTCTGAAAGTATACTCAAAAATTCCTCCTGCTCTTCTTTGGTAAGAGTAATATCTTTTGAAATATGATTTAGGATAGCAGAATGCATAGTATTAAAAAAGGAATCTAATGTTAGGCCTGTCTGGTGAAGCCGCAAAAGTATAGAATCCTCTGATTATAATCTGTATTCTGTAAAATGAATCTATAGAATTCCACCGATTCAATTTTTTGTTGCAACCGGGATAGCGTCCAATGGTTCTTCAAACCCTATAAATAATACACAGGGACTATCGCCACACTTTGCAGAATGTGGCTTTCCCGCTGGTCCAAAAGCATAAGAGCCAACTTTTAAGGTTTGTGACTTTTCGCCCTCGTAGGTGACTTCAAGTTCTCCTGCTACAAGGACCATTCTTTCAACAGAGGTATGATAGTGATTTGGAATTTTTGAATTTGCAGGAACTTTAAAGAATATATCTACATTTTTTTCTGCAGGATCTCCATGCAATACCGCAATTTTACAGCCTTCCGGCATAAAATCGGGACATCCACCCCATTCAAGGCCGGGATCGTTGTGATCCTGCATCATAATAGATTCCTCCATTATTTCGTGATCCTGAGCTATCACAGGAAATGAGATTAAAAATAACAACATTATTTTCAGACTAAAAATTTTAGAAAATACTTCCATGATACTATAGAATTAAGGTTAAAATCTCAAAATTCAACAACTTCAAATCCTCAATAGTTTCAGTAAGATGAACCAGAATGAATTTTGCTAATGGTTAAGGTAGAAAAATATAAGCTAAAATTTTCTTGGGGAAATCCCCTATTTAGGGAGAGGTTAATTTTAGGAATTATGGCAGGATTTCAAATATAATTGTTCAACCTTTTCTCTGGCCCAGGGTGTTTTCCTGAGAAATTTTAAGCTGGAATTTACCGATGGATTGTGGGTGAAACAGCGAATATTAATCTTTTGGCCAAGTTCTTCCCAGCCATATTTTTCTACCAGGGATTCCAGAATGCCCGCAAGTTTCAGCCCATGCAAGGGGTTGTTAGGCTGCTTTTCGGGATCTTTATTTTCAGTATTTTGGGTCATCTTATAAAAGTAAAGAAAAAATTTATTTTGAGGTTTCTTTTAATCCCTCATTGAGGGTTTAATTCCCAGAGGCCTGCCCGAATCATTCAGGCGGGCTAGCCTCGAATTTTTAAAAGTATTTTTCACTTCATGCCTCGTATCTTGCATCGAGGTTTTTGATTGCTTACCAATCTATAGGCATATAATCTTTCAAAAATTTTCCGCTCCAGTGTTTTCCTGTATTGATACCATCTATTAAAGGATCCATTACCCTGGCTGCGCCATCCACAATGTCGAGCGGTGGCTGAAAATCGTGAACTTCCACCTTTTTCCTTGATAATTCAGCCGGATCTTCATCGGTTACCCATCCGGTATCCACGGCATTCATAAAAATTCCTTCTTTGGCCAAACCGGACGCGGAAGTATGAGTCATCATATTGAGAGCAGCCTTCGCCATATTGGTATGAGGATGCCTGTCTTCCTTCTTGAACCGCTGGAATTTCCCTTCCATGGCCGAAACATTGATGATATGCTTTTTGCCTGTATTTTCCTTTTTCATCAATGCTGAAAGTCGGTTACACAAAACAAAAGGCGCAACGGCATTTACAAGTTGCACTTCCACCATTTCAGTGGTCTCTATCTCCCCTAATTTCAATCTCCAGCTATTTGTTTTCCTAAGATCTACCTGTTGAAGATCGGCATCCAGTTGTCCTTCCGGAAAAACCTCTTTTACCGACAGTGAATTATCAAAACTATAAGGGATTTGAGAAAGTTCTGCAGAAGCCCTTAATCCTATTCCAGGTTCCGGACCGTGCCAGGTTACAGGCAAATTTTGATTATTTCCAGGGCCATCGGCAAGTCCTTTCAATTCCTGGAGACAGTAAATATGATTTTCAAGCAAATCCTGAGCCTGAAGAGGAAGCTCCGATACAGGCATGGTTTCCTTAACCATTAAATGCTGATAAAATCCTGCAGGACGCCTTACGGTTTGTGCAGCATTATTGATCAAAATATCAAGCCTGTCATATTTTTGTTCGATATAATTACAGAATATTTCCACACTGGGAATATGTCTTAAATCCAGTCCGTGAATTTTTAGTCTATGGCCCCAATCCTGAAAATCATCTTCTTTAGAAAATCTAAGGGCAGAATCTGCCGGGAATCGTGTAGTGGCCACAACTGTTGCTCCAGATCTTAGCAACATCAGGGTGATGTGATATCCTATTTTCAATCTTGAACCTGTAACGACTGCTACCTGCCCGGTAAGATCGGCTGTTTGGAAACGCTTCGCGTAATTGAAATCCCCACATTCAGAACACATGGTATCATAAAAATGGTGGAGTTTTGTATAAACAGCTTTACACACATAACAATTTCTGGGTGATTTCAATTCCAGATCGCGGTCCGGATTACTACCCGGAGCTAAAAGTTTAGGAGCCGAAAAAACAGTTGCTTCCCGGGCACTCCTAATTCCTGTTTCCTTTCGTGCGTGTTTGTCCCGCTCGATCATTTTTCGCTTTGCGGCTTTTTTGGCATCTTTTCTACGTCGGGAAAACTCATCCTTATTTGGCCTGGTGAGCAATCCTGCAGCCAACATAAGAGCGATGCGTTGTTCCTCGGGTAAGTCAAACAATTGATTGGTATCTCCCACCAACTGTTCCAATACAGAAATACATGTATCGATTTCTTTCTGGCTTAGGGCTTTGGCTGCATCTTCATTTCCGGAGTTCATATTACTTAATTTCAGTCGGCAAATATAAGTTTAAAATCCAATTTTTCCACCCGAATGGAATGGAGTTCCTTTTTGAAAAAAACAAGGTTAACTGACAGGTTTCTGACTTGATTTGATTTTTTCTGTTTTTCAAATACATGTTACCTTTACCAAACAGAAATTCATATAAAACAATACAGTTTGCATCCGAAAAACGTACACAATCAGGAATATGATATGGAAGCTTTAACCGTTTCTTATCCGGAATTGTCCAGTTATATTTTTCAGAATGATTTTCGGAAAACCACCATAGATTTTTCAAATCCTGAAGCGGTTTTACATCTGAACAAGGCACTCCTTAAACATCATTATCAGGTTGCCAACTGGAATATTCCGGAGGATTATTTATGTGCTCCAATTCCCGGAAGGGCAGATTATATTCACTATCTGGCCGATTTTCTTGCCGAAGAAGGAATCGATAACAAAAGCATAAAAGGACTTGATATTGGGGTTGGAGCGAATTGTATTTATCCCATTTTGGGAGCCAGGATTTATAACTGGAAAATGACCGGGTGCGATATTAGTTTAACTTCGGTAAAGGCAGCCAAAGCAAATGTTAATGCTAATTTCGGTTTGAATAATTTCATTGAAATCATACATCAGCCCGATCCTGGCCATATCTTTAAAGGAATTGTTACTCCAGGAACCTATTTTGATTTCAGTATGTGTAATCCTCCTTTTCACGCTTCGGCAGAAGAGGCAAAAAAGGCGAGTCTTAAAAAATTAAAAAATCTGGGAATTTCCGGAACAGCTCTTAATTTTGGAGGGCAAGCCAATGAATTGTGGTGCAATGGCGGGGAAGCATTATTTATAAAAAGAATGATACGGGAAAGCATTGCATTTAAAACACAAATAGGATGGTTTACCTGCCTTGTATCGAAAAAGGAAAACCTGCCTAAGATCTATAAACAACTTACCAAATTAAAGGCTTTTCATAAAACCATTGAAATGGCTCAGGGCAATAAAAAAAGCAGAATAATTGCGTGGAAATTTTGATAAAAGAGTGATAGTTCCCAGATGTCCAAACGTGATATTCGGGTGAGATTTCATAGATATTATCGATTTTTCTTCTTTTCATCTGTTTATTTTATTGTTTTTTATCGGTCCTGTTTAACATCCATAATACTCATCCACCTGTATATCGACTTGCCGTTATGGATGTTTCATATAACTCTACCAAATAATTGATTCCTAAAAATTTAATATAAAAGACTTCAAAAAATCTTACTTTAGCTTAGGTTTATTTTAAATTTTCACTATATAATCTTAGTGTTTTTGTTAAACCATTAAAAAAGCTGATTTTAATCAGTTTTTTTAAATATTTTAAATTTTAAATTTACAAACGGAAATACCAAAAAATCGTATTATTATGGAAACCACAAGAGAATCTGCTAAGCAAGAAAGTCATAATCAACTTGTAAATAATTTACAGGAATTGCTTGAAAAAAATTATGATGCTGAAAAGGGATATAAAAAAGCGCTGGTAGAAACCAAAGATGGAAATTTAAAACGCTTTTTAAAAAAACAAGTCGTTCAAAGAAATCATTTTGCTATAGAGCTTGATAAAATAATCCGTTCATTAAATGAACGCCCTAGGGAAAAAGGGAGTACAGCAGGGGATTTGCACAGAACCTGGATGAATATAAAAACCAAGCTTAGTGCAAATAAAGATGAGGCACTTTTAGAAGAATGTATCCGTGGTGAAAAGGCCAGTAAAAAAGAATATGAAGAGAAGTTAAAAAAATATAAATTTCCTCCTTCTATTTCTGAAACATTAAAAAGACAGTTAAGTGAGATCAGCACTACTGTAGAAACAATTAAAAAGTTGGAAGATCTTGAAGAAGAATAGATTTTCATAATACATTGAAAGAAGTCCTGAGGAAGCACATCCTCGGGACTTTTATTTTTTGCTTTACTTCTCTCTTATTGGGATAATATATAAAGGTATTTTAGAAGATTTTAAAATTTCGGAGGTTACATCTCCAATAAAAATTTTCTCCAAAGTACTGCGGCTGTGAGTTCCTAAAACCAGAATATCCGCCTTCCATTCCGAAGCATAATTTAATATTGTATCGGAAGTGTCTCCTTGCCCTATATAAGTTGACATTTCGGGATCCTTAAGATGCTCTTTTGTTTTTTCCATAAAATCCTCTGCCACTTTGTGCAATTCATCGGCCATAGTAAGGTCCATATCCATGTTGTATCCTGTGTATCCCATAAATGAAGGATATTCCATTCCGTAATATTTAACTTCGGTCATCACGTGCATTATACAAACCTGGGCCTGCATATCTTTAGCCAGTTTATAACCGGCCTCTGCTATTTTTTCTGAGCTTGGACTATAATCTATAGCAATTAGTACTTTTTTCATAATTGAAAATGATTTAATTGTTAAAAGGATTTATTGAAAGTTAACATTTAAAAAAGTTATAGTCCCTTAACAACTTGTTATAATTTCTTCAATATTGAAGAAGGGTTTTCCTGAATGAAAAAATTGAAAAAAAGAATTACTCTTTTACTATAATCATACTTGCTTTGGAACCTGTTAACAGGTTCCAACGATTGGAATTGATAATTTCCCCCATTTCATTAATTACAGAAAATGCCGCTGTATTTGGGCCGCTGGATCCCTGATTAAGTGCTTTAAATTCAATGGTATTAAAACCTTTTTCAAGGTTCACAAGAATAGGGGTCCAATTGCTTCCCAGGGTAATGCTGTTATGAATAACCACTCCATTTACCCGTACCTGGATTTTATCTCCATCCACATATTGATCGTCCCGGCAATAAAGCTCGACAAATTTTCCTTTGGTTTTAAAATCACCCAAATATTGATCTTCTCCAAAACCAGCTTTCGGTTTTTCGTCTTCGGCCCATTTGTTTTCAATAAAATCACCCGCGCTAAGAAGGTCACTTTTAGTTCTCATTTCTATGGGTTTGGGTTTTGTAGGATCATCTTTCAACTTATAATCCGGCCTTGGGGCTTCACGCATTAAGATGGATGGTAATCCACCGGAATTGCTTTTAGGCCCATCAAAAACAGGCTTATTTGAGCTTGCCGGAAGTTCTGTTTGGGCATAGGAAACTATGGAAAAAGATATAAGAAAGAATGCTGAAAGCACGGTTTTCATATGTAGATTTTTATTGATCTGGCTATCGGGAATAATTCGCATGTTTTAAATTATTTTCATTTTTCATTATACAATAACTCAGCCAAAAATATGGAATTTTAAATACATCCATTTCTATTTTTCTGCTTTGGGTTTTTTTAGAAAATGAATTTCATATTATTGGTTATTATTGGTTCCAATTTTTAAATTTCTGATTAAATTTATAAAAAATAAATATGCAAGTTTTTAATCTTGAGGAAAAAAATTCGGTTTTAAATAAATTTATTGCGGAGATCCGGGATATAAAAATGCAGTCGGATAAAATGAGGTTTCGAAGGAATATTGAACGAATAGGCGAAATACTGGGATATGAACTTAGTAAAACCTTGAATTATAAGGAAACCATCATCACTTCACCCCTTGGAACATCTAAGGTTTCGGTACCAGATGAAGAACTGGTTATCTGTTCGATTTTGCGTGCAGGCCTGCCGCTTCACAACGGCTTATTGAATTACTTTGACAATGCAGAAAATTCTTTTATTTCTGCATATCGGCATCATACCTCTGAAACTGAATTTGAAATTAAGGTGGAATACCTGGCTTCTCCTTCCCTGGAAGGAAAAACCCTCATTCTGGCAGATCCTATGTTGGCAACGGGACTTTCTTTTATCAATGTTTTTAATTCCTTAAAACCTATGGGAACTCCTAAAAATATTCATTTGGTTTCTGTAATAGGTTCGCAGCAAGGCATTGATAATTTACAGAAGGAACTTCCGGATCACGTAAAATTATGGATAGCTACGGTGGATAATGAACTCGATGAACACGGATATATTGTTCCGGGTCTCGGGGATGCCGGAGATCTTTCTTTCGGAACAAAGCTTCAGTATTAGAAAGGATATCCAATAGCAAAATTAAATACCGGTTTTCCAAAATCAAAATTCCATCGTTCCCCTTCCGGTAGATATGGAGTTCTAAACGGAGCAGCCAGATCAAACCGGATTACAAAGTTTTGAATATCCACACGCAATCCTACCCCTCCACCAATTCCAAGTTCGTTAATGAAGTTGGAACTGAACTTTCCACCAGGAAGGGAATTATTTGTATTCCAAACATTTCCTGCATCCACGAAAGCAGCACCCTTCAGAAACGAAATTATGGGAAACCTGTATTCCACATTGGTTTCAATCCTGATGTTTCCAGATTGATCAAAAAAACCGGCATCTCCAGATTGGGCCGGATCATACGTTCCCGGACCCAATGATCGAATACGGAATGCCCTGACACTATAAGGACCTCCGGAAAAATACTGTTTGCTGAATGGCATTACGTTAGAATTTCCATAAGGAATTCCATATCCTGCAAAAAATCGGGTAGCGATCTTTTGTTCTTTCCCAAAATTAAAATGATATCTGAAATCGCCATCTGCTTTGGCATACTGCGCATATTCCAATCCTAAAAAGGTTTGTGGACCTTCAGCTGCATTTCCGCTGATAAGATCTATACCATTTCCGGCAATATCCAACGTTGAATTCAGAAAAAACTGATGTTTTTTATATTGGTCTACCATCCCATTATAGGTGAAAGAATAAGTAAGACCCGCGATAAATTGTTGATTGAAACTATTTCTTAAAAACGGATTTTCATCAAGAATAGTTTCAAATTCAGGTGTTGTATTGGTTAACCTGACATAATTAACCGAAATTGGATTTAATTCGTGTGTAACATATCGGTTTGCGCTCCAAAAATATCCAAATCGGGAAGAAACAGACCCCAGACTGAATAATTCACTTCGGTTTAAATAATCCCCTTCCAGACTGATCCTCGTTTTGGGAATCGAATATTTAAACCAGTTTTCATCAAAGGAAATTGGAAACAGCAATCGCGGAAAGATAAGATCGGCACCCAAACCAAGCTGAATACTGCTAAGCCCTTTCCGGTCTCCCCCTGCAATCTGCACTTCATAACCGAATTTAGCAGAAATATTCAAGGTTTCACCACCATGAAAAAGATTCCTGTTGGATAAAGTAACCGCAAGATTAGGACCTGCAAAATTATTTGATTTTGTAATGGCCTGAAGTTCTGCCCGGATTGCCCGTTTATTTAAAGGCGAAAGAAATATGTTGGCTTCCAGTATACCAAGGCTATCGGTTGCTAAAGTGTCAATTTCATCATAGCGTATGTTTACAAATTTATAGACTCCAATCGATGCCAGACGCCTGCTGGTATTCCGGGAATCAGAAGGGCTGTAGAATGCTCCTTCATCAATAAGAATATAAGGATCGAGACGTTTCGGTTTAAAGAATTCCTGTGCTTGTATAAAACTTTTCCCTTCGTAGCGAACCGTATCTTGCCTTATAGTATCATGCCCAATCACATAATTGGGATAAATGTTCACTTTTGAAATTTTATAGGGGATGATAGATTTTACAGGAACTTCCTTTTTTAACCTTAAAAACAAATCAAACCGCTTATTGCTGTATTGATTGGTATCTGCTTCAAAGATCAAAAATCCGGAATTGAAATTATAGTATCCTGTTTCTTTCAATTTTCTATCCAATCGTTCCCTTTCAAATTTTAACAAAGGCAGGTCAAACCGCATTCCTTTTTCAATTGGGGTATCCGGAAGGTGTTTTGTAATTTCCCTATAGATAAGAAGGGAATCAGAATCCAGTTTATAATTTTCAAGTCTGTAAGGCTCTGTCAAACCAACTTTATAGTTTACCCTGGCTGTTTTTTTAGGTTCATTTTCCCGAATAGAAGAAGTTGCAGTACTATAGAAAAAACCCCTGTTTTCAAGCCTGTTTATAAGCAGATCCTGTGTTAAAATAGGATCCACATTTGAAAGATAAACGGGCTCCTGCCCTATTTTATCGTTCAGGAATTTATTTATAAATCCAGGTTTTTCTTTTTGTGCCTTATAATGGAAGTAAAGCCCCGGGTACATACCCAAAAGTTTTCTGTTTGGCTCAGGTTGTATTACGGCTTCCAGCTGCGTGAGTAATTGGTCAAATTCCTTAATATCTGAAACCGTATCTACTTCAAGATCAGCGCCCCTGTAAAGAAGTTCCCCCTCCGGAATAAATCGTTTTATACTGCAGGACTGCAGTACAAGAAAACTTATCAATCCAATTAGGTATATATGTAATTTTCTTAGCATATTAATCTTCTGTATTTTCAGGTACTTCCTTTAGAAAATTTTTCCACAATTCTTTATATTCATTAAACTCTCTGGTAAAAATAAACGCTATTCCGCTAATGATGATCTGGCCGTCTATAACATTTTCGAATTGATTTTTTCTGAAACCTTTTAAACGGAAAATTCCATCTTCGGTAAGCAGGTATTCAATACTCACATTTCCTATTATTGGGCTCTCTTCTCCCTGAACCTGGCTGCTGCCCTGAATATCCACATCGCTTCCTACCCGTACTATTAAGCGGTCATCTAAAAGCTTTTTTTGAGCAGTGATCTCCACCTGGGTTCTTTCCTGAGGACTTTCTCCCTGATAATCGGTAAAACTGTCTACTCCAAAATCCAGTTCTACTCCGGTATCACCCAATAATTTTTCTGAAAAAATGTTTAACTGATCGGAAAGCGCCTGGTTTAAATTATCCCTTGCAACGGTTACCGTACCACCGCCGCTGCCATCAGACATAGATTCAGGAAAAAATCTGTTCAGAACCAGAAGGGAAAACACCTGTTTGTTCAGTTCCTGCTCCTGACTATTGAGTTGCTGAATTCTTCCATAAACCTGTCCGCCAATGGCTCCCTGATCATTCTCCGGCATATCAAGGTTGAAGGAAATCTTGGGTTGCATCAATTCTCCATCGACATTTAAATAAACCAGAAAGGGTAATTGTTGTCTAAATCTTCCCCTTACAGAAGCATCGGCTCCTGCGGTTTGTGTTGCCATTAATGCAGAGGCAGATGTCTCCACCTTGTAAATAGCACGTATATCGAGATTGGCATCCAAAGGATCTCCCGCCCAGGTAATCGTGCTTCCTGGTGCGATATTGAAACGCCTTTTTACAAGACCGTACAGGCTCATTTCGTAATGTCCCCCACTCATTTCATACCTGCCGGATAAGGTGGTTCTACCATTGGGGTAAACGTTAAAATTAAGATCTCCCTCCCCTTTTACCTGAAAATTATCTTCGGTTTGCTCATCTAAAATAATGGTGAATACCGCGCCATCGACTATGGAGATCAAAGCACGGATATCTACCCCGGAGATAATTGCGGATTCCTCTTCCGAAGATTTGGTTAATATATCATCCGGATCTTTCCGATTTACAAAAAGAACAACTCCATCCCGTTCCTGAATTGCCAGAGATTCTTCCGGAATAACATAAGTAACATTCGTATTTGAACCCACCGTAATATTAACATCCAGTTTTGGCAAATCAAGATCGCCGGTTAAACGCGCGGTTCCGTCAAAACTTGCTGTTCCATAATAAAGCTCATTATCTTCTGCAGTAGAATTAAGCACATTAAAATTGGTTGCCTTAAACTCAAGATTGAATTTAGGATTTAACAAGGTTTTGGTTAATACTTCCCCATTAACCACAAAGGAATTATTTTTAGTGTCATTTATTTTGAAGTCATCAAAATAAAATCCATCGGTATTTACTTTTAGTATTTCATCTTCAATTTTAAATGGCGCATTAAGAGTAGCAACCGTAAAAGCTGTATTATTAAACTGGAAAACCCCGTCGTAATCAGGTTTTGCAAGAGTGCCGTTTAGTTTCATTTCCCCGGAAATACTTCCGCTTGTGGTATTGATGGCTCCATTTGAGAATCCTTCGATGGCTGCCAATTTTAGCTCATTGAGCTGAAGGTCCATATCTATTTGTGCACCGGTTTCGGAGGCAATATAAGTTCCGGTAAGGTCAAGATCTGCATCGCCTCCTTTTATGGAAAGATCAAAATTGTAATTCTGGCCTCCTTCGGCTACAGCGTCAAGGTATAATACTCCCAGGGGAACTTCCATTACCTTTAAATCCTGGATTTGCAAATCGGCCAGGAGCCCTGTACTGGAAAAAGGTTCCTCAATAATAAAATTCCCGTTCAGGTTTCCCGAGGCAAGGCTTTTTTCCGGATTCAGGTAACTGAAAATAGCCTCAAGGTTAAAGTTTCTAAAGCTGATGCCTATATGTTCTTTTTGAGCTTCAGGCATAGAATTGCTTATTTCTATTTCCTGATTTTCCCGACTCAATCTGAAATCGTTAAATCGAATTGATTTTTCTCCAATTAGAACTTCATTCGACTCCGGGATCTTCCATTCTGAATAATTCAGGATCAGCTCTTCAGGAACCAGGTGAACCCGGAAAATATCATCTTCCTTCGAGATCACCGATGCAATATGAACAAGTTTTTCGTCCTCATAGTAGGAATTGAAATCCAGATTCAAAATTTTATCTTCTATACTTCCTTCAAGAAAGGTCTTTTTAACCGCAAGTGGCCCAGCATCCAAAGCATTAAATCCGAAATTGAAATTAAAATTTTCCTTATCTGAATTCAGGCTGAAGGACAAACTGTCTATTATATTTCCGTTATAATTAATATAAGGGAGTTCCACGTCTGCAACAAGCGTCCTGTTTTTTTCACTGAAATCTACATTGATATCAACCGTATCCAATTCGGTAAGATTAGCGATGAAAACGTCATTAATGATTGGAGACTGATTAATTTGACCGCGCAACTTTAATTCCACCGGATTTTTCACTGTGTCAGTTCGAATTTCATCCGAGAAGTAACTTTCAAAATGACGGTAAATGGCATTGGTGAAATCTTCCGGACTGGCATTGGACCGAAGTTCCAGATCGACCATTTTATTTTTGATATTCAGCGAAGTAGTATCCTTACTTACGAAGGCAGACAGGTCCAAATTTCCCAGTAAATAAGATTGATCATCATAGACCACAACCCCATCGGTAATATTTGATGAAAACTCATAATCTTCGGCATTGCCTTGAAATGTTGCATTTAACTGGAAGGCACCCTTAATGTTTCTTTTGGTTAAACCAAGAGCCTGCAGATTTGCTCCCGTTACATCAAGTTCGGCAGTTATTTTTGGGGATATTGAATCAAGCTCAACAAATGCCTGAAGACTTGCGTTAAGATTTTCATCTTTGTAGGCTGAAGTGATAATGCCGTCTCCATTTTCTATCCCTCCGTTGATCTTCCAGTCTTTAATACTATACTCATTGTAGGTTAAACTGTTTATTGTAGACTCTAAAGTAGCATTTAACACGTTAATATTTGCGCCGGAACCACTCGAACTTAATTCCATATTCAATATACCCAGATTCTCATTTTGTAAAAGTTCTCCAAGATTAAGTTCAATTACATCCACATCTGCCCTATAACTGATGGTTTCGGCATCGGAAAAGTTTCCGTTAACGACAATGGCGCCCTGAGATGTTTCCAGCTTTGCAACAGTATTAATATTTTCCGGACTGCCTTCAAGAGATCCGCGCAAACTTAATTGTGCAGGAACCTTTATTCCCAGACTATCTTCCTCAATAAACCTTATTACATCCAATCTTGTAGACGAAAATTGGAAGGAAGGAAATTTAAACATGAGCTTTTTAGCGTCCATAGGATTTTCTATAGTTCCTGTTGCACTTAAAGAAGTGTTTTGTCCCCATTTAAAATTTGCAGAAGGTATTTCCAGGGAAGTAAGGGATCCATCAATTTCTAAATTTCCAGTAAGCACTTTTTTGCTTAATTCAAGCAGATATTCGTTCTTTTTTAATTCTGGCTGAAAAGGGAACAGGTCTCTTAACCAAAAATTAATTGTATTCAACTCAGCTTTTATTTGAGAATTTTCGGGATAATTTATGAGTTCTTCCACCGAATTATATTCCAAAGCCACAGTGCCTTGTATTTGATTTTCATTTAAGTGAACCTTTAAACCATCCAGATCCAGCGAGTTTTCATCAAGGTTAAGGGCCAGTGCAAACTCTTTTAATACATAACCTGAAGCCTCAGTAAAATTAAGTTTGTTTAAACGTATCCCGAGGGTCTCTTCCACAAAATAGAGATTTTCTGCACTGAAATTAAGGTCCTTGAGTACAATCGCATCAGGATTAAAAATCCCCTTCTCAACCTTGGAACCATTAGAAAAATAGCTGAAATTATTATTTTCCAGCGTTATCGTATTAACATTTGCAGTCCATTCCGGCCATTCAAATTCCTGATTTCCTCCTGAATCTTCTGTCAGCTGAATTTCTTTTTCAATTGTGGTAGTTTCAACCAATACTTCAGAATTATCAAGCAGAATTTCATCAATTTCAATAAGATTATTATTCAGATTTATTTCCGCCGATCCCACTATAAACTCACCCACATCAAGAATACTTAAAATTCCATCTTGTTTGGAAGCGTAATTTACGTTTACATTTTCCAGCTGAATTCTGTCAACAATTAAAAACGGCAAGGGCGCATCTGTATCTTCAGATTCTGGTAAGGGTTTGATTTGATTATAATAAATTGAAGTATTTGCCAATTGAACATTGGAAATATGGAATTTCATATTATCCAAATCGGTTTCTTCCATTTCAAGATTTAGCCTATCCATTTTCAATCGGCTGTCTATTCCGCTGACATCATCTTTAAAGGTAAGATCGAAATTCCTGAAATTAAGCTTCCCTATATTGATGTTTGTGGTTGCTGTGGTATCCTGTGCTGGAGCAGCATTAGGATTGGAAGTAGCATAAGCATCCAAAAGAAACTGATAATTAAATCCACCAACTGAATCTTTCCTTATAATTTTGGCAACAACTCCCTCCCATTCCACGAAATCAACTGAAATTCCATGGCCTCGAACAATTGGTATAACAGGAACATCTGCCTCCAGATATTTGGAGTAAACCAAAGTATCCCCTTGTTTATCTTCAATGTAAAGGCCTTTCAGAAGAATATTGCCATCAAAGCTTATAAAGAGTTTTTCAATTTCAACCCTAGTTCCGGTTTTTTCAGAAACAGAAGAGACTATTTTATCTACAATAATTCCCTGACCCCAGGGACTGCGGACGAAAAGTAAAATAGCAATTAACAGAATGAGCAGACTTAAAAAAAACCAGCCTACTATTCTTAAAATTTTATTTACCTTTTTTTTTTCTTGCTTTTCTTCCTTTTCCAATCCTTTTTACGCTTGAACTTCAAATTTATCGCATTATGCTTATATTATGAAGCTCAAACCTATAATATTAAGTTAATATAAATGTAATAAATGAACCTTTATATTATTCTGCCGTACCTAATCAATGGTGGGAATACAGGAAAGCGGAACTGTTTCTGCCGGTTTCGAAGATTAAGTTTCCCTCCATCCCTCTCGGGCCGGATTTCATACTAATTCTGAATAGGCATAAGGCAAATTGGTACAAGTCAATTGAATAATTATCTTTTAAATGCCAAAATGTGTGGTAATTATATACACTTTGTATTAAAATTTCCACACATTTTACTAAATTCTGGATAGAATACATATAAGGCTGTTTTTTAAAAATATCAACCTAAACCAGTGGTTTTTAGTTAACTCAGGCTTTACTGCAATACATATAAACCGGTTATCCTTAATCCTGAAATTGGTGCAAAGTGTATTGGCATCGTTATGGCAACCACCTAACAGGTCTACATTAAACCAACCATAATTAAACGGGCCATAATTTTAAAAATTATACTATGAAAAGAACTCTTTTAGTAGCAGTATTATCTGTCGCGATGTTAAGCTCTTGTGTTTCCAAGAAAAAATATGTTGAACTTGAAACAGAATTATCCAATACCCAATCCAATTTGCAAAAAACAGCAATGGAAAAGGAAGAAGCTCAACGTAAACTGGATGCCATTGAAGCCCGTGTTTCAGATTATAACGCCAAAATCAATTCATTGCAGGAATCCAACGATAGCAAAATGGAAATGAATGATCTTACTGTAATGTCAAATAACAACAAGGCAAAAATGAGAGAAACCCTTAAAAAGGTAGATCAGGAAGCACTTAGAAATGCCAGAACTCTTGAAGATTCCATCAACCTTGCAGTTTCCTATAATTTGAAACAATCGATTTCTGATGACTCTGAAAGTGATGATGTTAATATCACTATCGATAAAACAGTGGTAATGATCAATGTTTCCGATAAATTATTGTTTAACAGCGGAAGTTACCGAGTGAGCAATAAAGCCTCTAACTTAATGCAGAAATTGGCTGATGTTATCAATTCTGAACCAAGTATGGAAGTGATGATTGAAGGACATACTGATGACAGAACCATTGTTAAAGGATCACATTTACAGGACAATTGGGATTTAAGTGTTAGACGTGCAACTTCTATAGTAAGATTGTTACAGGATAAATACAATGTTGCCCCGGAAAAACTGATCGCAGCAGGAAGAAGCAGTTATTCTCCTTTAGTGGAAAATACTTCAAAAGACAACATGGCTAAGAACAGAAGAACAAGAATTGTTATTATTCCAAATCTTGATAAGTTCTTTGCTCTTTTAGAGAGTGAGCAGTCAGGACAGTAATAATTTAGATAAAACTATTGAAAAGGCAAAGCTGAAAAGTTTTGCCTTTTTTTAGTTTCTATTCTTTTTACAATAGGACAGAGATTTCCAGGAAGTTTTAGCAAAAGAGATCTCCACATTTAACTAGAATTTAACCCGTTATGTAATTGAAAAGCGTACTGTTTTTTTAACTTTAATAGAAATCTAGGAAAGAAATAATGAAAAAGAACGAGCACAAATCTTCAGATAAAGCTAGAAATAAAGAGGATAAAAGAAAAGAAAATCTTTCATATAATCCTGACATAACAGATGAAGATAAGCAGGCCCTGAATGAAAAAGGGCACAGTATGAATATGGGGCAGGATAAAGATTTGGCAAACAGAGAAAGGGAAGTTGATTTTACAGCTAAGGATCTGGATATCCCGGGAAGAAAAGAAAGAGATACTTCCACAGGAAAAGAAATTCCGGATGAAGATAATTTTCAATTCAACCAAAGAGGATCACGGCCTGAAGAACAGAAAAAATTAGAACATCCCAATCCTGACAGGGAAATTCCAAAGGATTAAAAATTTATCCCGGCAATTGCCGGGATTTTTACGTTTATAAGGAATTATTTTTTCTTTGAAAGAAAGTACCAGTCCAAAGAGTATTTTCCGGCACCGGTGAAAAACAATAAAATCCATCCGGTTAAATAAAGCAATGGCAGTTCCTGCCTTCCAAAACCATCCGGAACATGAACTATTAAAGCGACTACGGCCATGGTGCCAATAAGTGGAAGAACAGCCAGTCTTGTTCCAAGACCTAAAATCACTAAAACAGAACAAACAAATTCCGCAAAAACGGCTAAGGTAAAGGTTGTGATTTCTCCTAAACCCAAAGGATCTGCAAAAGCTATTTCCTCACTTCCAAAAAATTTGATGAGTTTAGGAATCCCGTGAGTAAGCATCAATGCAGAAATTGCCAGGCGGAAGATCAATAATCCAAGATCGACATGCTGAAGATTTAAATTTGTAGAGTACGTGTTTTTCATAAATAGCTGGTTTTAATTTTAAAATGGTTCATAAGTTCAAATAAATCAATGTTTTCACCGAATATGATCTATGTTCATTTCAAATTGTTTTATGTCTGAAATTGAAAGATATAAAATTTTAAATGGTTTTCTGTTTATAATATGAACCACATAAGCAAGGACATGAATAATCCCACAAAGGCTATGATGGTGGTCATCATGGTCCAGGACTTGAAGGTTTGCTTTTCGGTTAGTCCTAAATACTGTCCTACCAGCCAGAATCCACTATCGTTTACATGAGATAAAATCGTTGCTCCGGATGCTATCGCGATTACAATAAGTGAAACCTCCTGTACAGAATACATTCCCTGGGCAAGCACAGGAGCTGTGATTCCTGCAGCCGTGATCATTGCCACCGTTGAAGAACCCTGTAAAATACGTACCAAAGCGGCAACAATAAACCCGAATACCAGGGGGTTAAAAAAGCTGTTATTCAAGGCGGCCGCGATCATTTCACCTGCCCCGGTATTGATCAGTATTTGCTTAAAAGCGCCTCCTGCACCGGTAAGCAAAATAATAATTCCTGCAGCCTGAAACGATTTGGTGGCTACTTTTAATAAATACTCCTTCTGCATTCCCCTTCGCACCCCCAAAAAATACCAGGCGATAAGATTGGCTATTATAAGGGCGGTAAATGGATGCCCTACCAATTCGATACTATATAACAATCCTGAAGGGATGTCATAATCCTCAAACAACGGACTTGTTATAAGGGTATTTGTCACGATTAAAAATATAGGGATCAAAATAATAGCTATTATAAGAGCAGGCGACGGTGCCTTTTTTTCATCGTAGCTATCATTTTCCTCAAAAACTTTTGGTTCAACCTGAATCCTTTTTGACAAAAATTTCGCGAAAACCGGTCCGGCAAGGATCGCAGCCGGGAGTCCTGCAAAAAAGCCATAAACTATAACCCAACCAAGATCGGCTCCCAGGATATCAGCAACCGCAATAGGCCCCGGAGTAGGCGGAATAAAAGCATGAGTAATCGCTAAACCGGCGAGCAAAGGAATAGCATATAATAAGAGGGATTTTCCCGTTCGCTTGCTTAGCGCATAGGTAATTGGCACGAGGATTATAAAAGCAACATCAAAAAATACAGGAATGGCAACAACAAAACCAGTGATCATCATTGCCCAGGGCGCATTTTTTTCGCCGGTTTTTTTTAGCATAAACGAAGCCAGCCGCTGAGCCCCTCCGGATTGCTCAAGAATACCACCAAACAAAGCACCAAGCCCCACAACGGTTGCCACAAAGCCCAAAGTGCTGCCCATTCCATCCTTCATAGTATCAAGGATCTCTTTTGCAGGCATTCCTGCCATCATGCCCACCGCAATACAAACGATAAGCAATGCCAGGAAAGCCTGGATTTTCAGTCGGAGAATAAGAAAAAGCAGTAATACAATGCCAAATAATACGGCCAATAGTAATTGTATATCCATTAATTAGCTGGTTTCCAATTGGTATGAAAAAATTCTCCGCGGGGTTTATCGGTTCTCTCATAGGTATGTGCCCCAAAATAATCCCGTTGCGCCTGAATCATATTTGCGGATGTTTGCCCGGAAAAATAGCCAAGCAGGTAATTTGCCGCGGCTGATAAGACCGGAACCGGAATTCCGGAAACTAAAGCTTCGCCTGTAACCTTTGTAAGAGTTTTTCTATTGTTTTTTATATCCGCGACAATTTCAGGATGGGTTAAAATATTTTTGTCGGGTTGTTCCCTGAAAATCACAATCAAATCTTCCATAAAAACCGAACGAATAATACACCCATTGGTCCATATTCTTGCTATTTCAGATAAATTAAGGTCCCAGTCATATTCCCTGGATGCTACAGATAAAAGATCAAATCCAATCGCATGATTTATAATACTGGCTGTTTTATATGCTGAAAATAATTCTGAAAGTTCACTTTCCTGAGTCCTGTTCTCTTTGACAGACGAAACGCCGTAAAGATCCATGGCCTTTTGCCTTTCCTTCTTTTTAGCTGAAATATTTCGCGCCATAACAGCTGCGGTAATGGTATCAAAGGGAACTCCCAGTTCCAGGGCGGCATTGGTAGACCAGCCACCGGTACCTTTTTGTTTGGCAGCATCCAGGATTTTATCGATTAAAAATTCGTCTCCTTCTTTTGTTTCAAGGATATCTGCAGAAATTTCCAGCAGATAGCTTTTCATTTCCAGATTCCATTTTCTGAACAGCACCGCGATCTCTCCTGGTCCCTTCGTCAATGAAAACCGCAGATAATGATACATCTCTGCAATAAGCTGCATTTCTCCATATTCGATACCGTTATGAAGCATTTTCACGAAATGTCCGGCTGCATCAGGACCAACATGAGTGCAACAAGGCTTTCCTTCCGGATCTTTGGCCGCTATCTTTTCAAAAAACCTTCCAACCCTTTTATAAGCTTCCTTAGATCCTCCCGGCATTATGGAAGGCCCTTTTAATGCGCCTTCCTCCCCTCCTGAAACTCCCGTTCCCATAAATAAAAGCCCATTTTCCTTAAGTTCCTGCTCTCTTCTTATGGTATCCTTATAATGGGAATTACCTCCGTCTATAATAAGATCGCCCTTATCCAGTAAAGGAAGCAGATCTTTGATTACAATATCTACAGTTTTCCCGGCATTCACCATCAACAAAATATTTCTGGGTTTCTCCAGGGAGTCAACAAAATCATGCAAGTCTTCAAACCAGGGGAAGTTAAAGTCTTTCTTATTGGCTTCAGCGAAATTTTTAGCGATATCGACTTCAAACCTATCTACATGCCTGTTGTAAACAGAAACCTTAATTCCCCTTGAAGCGAGATTAAGGGCAAGACTTTTTCCCATAACGCCAAGTCCCAAAAGCCCGATTTTAGATTTTGGATGGTCTAACTTGTTCATAATATCTTCGATGATTTTATCTTCAGATTTGTTCACGTCGATATGAAGTCCGTAGCCCGGAATCTCCAAGGCTTCAAACTGGGACTTTAATAAGGAAGGCTTAAAATAATGATCTTTTCGGGCTGAAAGCCTGTTAAGTATAACTTCATATTCCGAATTTAAAAAGATCCAGGTGATAGCCTGCTCAGGATCTCCAAGTAATTTTTTGCGGTATTTTTCTTTTAAGGCAGAACAGGCAAGTACTGCCCCATTTTGGAAATTCCAGTTTTTTATGTTTTTGGCTAAATTTTGGAGCCAGGATTCCCGGTCTTCATCCTGTAATGGGATTCCCTGAGCCATTTTAGCTACATTTTCGGGAGGATGAAAATCATCGGCATCATAGAAAGGAAACTCAAGTTTTTCGGAAAGCAGTTTTCCAATTGTTGTTTTTCCTGCTCCCGATACCCCTGCTATTATAAAAATCATTTTTCTGTTTAATTTTTGCTGATGCCAATATAAGATTATTCTGAAAATTGATTTGTTTTATGAAAATACCAATTTTATAAAATTTTTCCTACAAAATATAAATTGGGAAACAATAAAATATATTAAGTTTAAAAAAAAAGTGTATGATGAATTTAACACTTTAGCTATCCTTATTTAGATCAAATACAAACGTAATCATAAAATTTCGTGCATATCGTCGATTAAAAATGCTTTTCACCGATTTATTAAAAAGTTTGAGTATCTTTAATATTGTTGATATGAATATTTTAAAAATGAGAAATTTAATAGTGATTTTCGGAATTTTAGTGCTAAACGCTTCTCACAGCGTTCAGGCACAAACTTCTGCTACCGCTAATTTCACCGCTTCAGCTACGATCATTCAACCCATAACAATAACCACCACCTCCGATATGAATTTTGCAAATATCGACGCAAAGGACGGCGGTCAGATAATTCTCACACCTGAAAGTACCCGTTTAAGTTCCGGCGGCGTTGTTTTGGCCGGGGAAGAAAATCTTTCAGCAGCCACTTTTACGATTTCCGGACAAACCGGATATACCTACGATATTTCCCTTCCAGATAATACTTATACATTAACAAATGGAATTGAGAGTATGGTGATCAATAATTTCACAAGCAGTTCCAGCAACGGAAACCTGATCGCCGATGAATCTCAAATTATTCGCGTGGGTGCAACAGTTAATGTAAATCCAAATCAAACTCCCGGTTTTTACTCTACGCCAGCGCCTTTAAATGTTACTGTGAATTACAACTAGTACCTCCCTGTTCCTTATATATACGCTCCACTACTTTAAATTTTCACTTTTATTCATATTTCCTATGGGTGTTTTCACCCATTTTGTGCAGTTTAACGAATATCGGGGTTAGTTAACGATTAAGTTTTGAAGGTATTGCTTATTCAACGCATATTTGAATTGTCAATAAAGACAAACCCAAATAAACCTACAAATCTAAATACCTACTTAAAATGAAAAAAATTACTTTTATCTTTTTCGCTCTTATCGCTGGAACTGGTTTTGCACAGTTTACACAAGAATCGGCTGAAGGAACAGCTGATGTAAATGCTCAAATTGTTAGTCCGATTGAAATAACGAATGGCACTGCCTTAAATTTTGGTAGCATTAACGGAACTGCTACCGGTGGTAACGTAAATGTATCTACTACAGGAGCAAGAACATTTGATAATCCTGATATGGTAATTACTACTGCTACGGCTATTACAGCTGCTGCGTTTGAAATTACTGCTGCTTTAGATTATTCATATAGTATTTCAATCCCAGCAACCAGTTTAACTGGAACTGGTGTTGCTATGCCAATTACATTTATTAATAGTTTAGGTTCAACAGATGCTGCTGGATTAACTCAGAATGTTGTGGGTACTGGTACTACTCAAAACTTAAATGTTGGTGGTGTCCTTACCGTAGGAGATGGACAAACTCTAGGCGCATACTCTGGTACTGTAAAAGTAACTGTAGCTTACGAATAAAAGAACATTTATTAATATCTTACAAAAATGCCGCCCTTGTAGCGGCGTTTTTGGTTTTAAGACATCTTTATATTAAGTTTAATTTAATTGGTTTTTAATGAAAAGTGCAATTCCATTGATGTTCCTCTTAGTATCCTTCCAGGGCTTTTCCCAGGCTTCCGCTACTTCCTCTGTTAATGCAAGGGTTAGAGTTGTAGAGCCTATTAAAATCACAAAGTCTGTTGATCTGGATTTCGGGAATGTAATTGGAAGTTTTACCACGGGAACTTTGACTTTGGATCCCGATGGAATCAGGACGGTAAACGGGGTACAAATCTCCAATGCGATACCAGGAGATGTGACCGCGGCAGAGGCAATTGTAACCCATAACAACAACAATTATTCTATCAGCCTGCCGGAATCCTTTACTTTGTACAATTCTGAAAACCCGAACCAGTTTCTTTTAATAAACCAGTTTAGGGTGCAGCCATTGCCAAATGCAGGAGATGAAGGATCAGATATTTTAAAGATAGGTGCTACCTTAAATCTTGAAGCCAACCAATTGCCCGGATTTTACACCAATTCCGCCGGTTTCAACGTTACGGTCTCCTATAACTGAAAAAACGGGAATCTAATCCCGTAATTGCTTATGTTTGCTTATATTTGAGCTTCAGCAACATAAGATTTAACAACATAGATATCTAACCCCAATTATGATATTAAAATTACTTCAATCCACCTCTGTTTTTCTTTTAACTTTCTTTTTGTTCAGCACTACCGGTTTTGCCCAGGGAGATTTGATGATCATGCCAAAAAGGCTGGTTTTTGACGGCTCACAACGCTCGCAGGAGATCAATCTTGCAAATACAGGATCCGATTCGGCCACTTACGCCATTTCCATAGTTCAGTACAAAATGACCGAAAGCGGGAATTTTGAAGAAATCACAGAACCCGAGGAAGGTCAGCGTTTCGCCACCGATTTCCTGCGGTATTATCCGCGACAGGTGGTTTTGGGACCAAATGAAGCTCAAACCGTGAGGCTGCAGCTTACCAGAACCGGGAATCTGGAACAGGGAGAATACCGTTCGCATATTTATTTCAGGGCAGTTGAAAAACAAACCGCGCTGGGAGAAGAAGATCAAAATGAATCCGAAGGAATTTCCATCAATATCAAAACCGTATTCGGGATCAGTATTCCAGTTATTATCCGCGAAGGAGCTTCTACCACCGCTATAGAATTAAGCGGACTGGAACTCAACCGCGATCCGGAAAACCCAGTATTATCAATGGTTATTAACCGCACCGGAAATATGTCGGTTTACGGGGAACTCAGCGTTCAACACATTTCTCCTGAAGGTTTAAAAACCGAAATAGGAAAAGTAAAAGGGCTGGCCGTTTATACCCCCAATACCAAACGGGATTTTGCTTTCAAACTTCAAAACCCCGAAATGGTTGACCTGATCAAAGGAAAATTAAACATCACCTATAAAACCGAAGAAGGAAAAGTATTGGGAGAATCTCAATTCAACCTGGATTAAATTGTGAGAATGGTAAAATACTACTCTTTTAAATTTAAATTATAAAAATGAGGAGCGCCTCCTGGTTTCCTTGTTTATTCTTATTGGCGACACTATTTTTAGGTTCGTTGGGGTTGCAGGCACAAACTATTACTGATGTTACGGTAACCGGAACTCCGGTTTGCAAACCCTCATCCATTGATATAAGTTTTCGGGTAACTAATGGAACTGGTGTTCCTTCAAGATTTACTGCATCCACCGATTATACCGTTAGATTGGTAACTATAGCTGGAAATTATTATACAGAAGAAAAACTTGAAACTTTTCGGAGTACTACTTTTCCAGCTGATTCTAATTTATCTACCATAATAATAAAAAGAACATTTCAAATTCCATCAACAGTTACAAATAGATCGAATTATCAAATATTAGTTTCTTCAACTAGTCCTACAGCCGGGCAAACTATTGAAGCTAGCTCAGCTATTTTTGAAGTGAAATCCCTTCCACCTGCACCAACAGCCACAAACAACGGCCCAGTTTGCGTTGGTTCCACCTTGAATTTATCCGCTACAACTGTTACGGGTGCAACATATTCCTGGACAGGGCCAAATGGATTTACTTCCACACTACAAAATCCATCACGTACAAATACCAGTGCTGCCATGGCTGGAACTTATACAGTTACCGCAACCGTAAATGGTTGTACAAGCAATCCTGCCAGCACAAATGTTATCATCAATACTATTCCTTCAAGCCCTACTGCCACCAATAATGGCCCAATTTGCATAGGTTCCACGGCTACCTTAACTGCTTCGGGTGCAGTTGCAGGAGAACGCTATTTATGGTACAATGCCTCAACAGGAGGTACTCTGTTAAAGACCAGCGCAAGTAATACAGACAATACTTATACAACACCCGTTCTTTCTGCCACAACAAACTATTGGGTATCCATAATAAATTCAAATGGTTGTGAAAGTAACCGAACAATAGTTACAGCCACTTTCCCTGGAAATTCTCCAGATTCACAAACCACTGCAGGTACCAATACATGGATTGGACATGTATATGACGGAACAAATACCGGGGTGGCTTCTAATGGGAATTTTACAAACTATTTTGGAACATATACCGAGGCTGAAAATTTCAATCAAAGTTTTGGGGGAACTAACACTTGTTTTTCTATCACTTCAAGTTTGGGCAATCGATCAATTCTTACCGAAACTTTTTCGGTACGCTATAGAATGAATTCAACCAAAAAAGGTTTGTATGTTATTGATTTAGGATCTGATGACGGAAGCCGGTTAAGTGTTGATGGTACACTCGTTTATAATAATTGGTCAGATCAAGCATGGTCTTTAAGACCGCGGGTTTTAATGAACCTCACCGGAACTAGTCAATTGGTATACGACTTTTACGAAAACGGCGGTGGAAACAGGGTGAATTTCAATAATCTCACACTAATCCTGGAAAATAAGCTAACCGGAAATAATGACCAAAATTTATGTGCTGGCGTGACTGCAGCGGCAATTTCGGGGGACACTTTTGGAACGCTTCCTGCAGGTTTGAGCGCGGCCGGTTATCAATGGACCTATAGCACAAGCTTGGGAGGAACACGAAACAATATAGTTGGAGCAACTTCTGCCAGCTTTACACCAGATGTTAATGCTGCGCCATTTAATAATCCGGGGACCTATTACATATACAGAAATGCCCGCTTATCAAGCAGCAATAATGTGAATCCAAATCCTTTGGTTGCCACGAATGAATCAAACCCGGCAATACTTACAGTAAAAGCAACACCCAATGCTCCAACAGCCTCAAACAACAGCCCTGTTTGCGTTGGTTCAACATTAGAGTTATCCGCTTCCAATATTTCGGGTGCAACATATTCCTGGACAGGGCCAAATGGATTTGTTTCCGCTATTCAAAACCCACAAGTTAGCACAAATACCAGTGCTGCCATGGCTGGAACTTATACAGTTACTGCAACCGTAGATGGTTGTACCAGTATAGGGGCAAGTACCATTGTTATTGTAAATGCGTCATTTAATTGGACCGGTACTACAAATACAGATTGGAACACGTCCTCAAACTGGGCCTGTAATTCCTTACCTACTCTGGAAACCAATGTATTGATACCAGCGAATTTGGCTTCTAATAATTATCCGGTTATAAATGCAGGAACGAACGCACTTGCTAAAAACATTAGTATCGAAAACGGTGCTTCCGTTATAGTTAATGAGAACTGGTTGCGAATCGCAGGCGATCTAACAAATTCCGGAGTTCTAAATACTGAAACGGGAAGTATTTCTTTTGAAGGCAATTCAGCCCAAACCATCCCTGCTGCCGCTTTTCAAAATAACCGAATTCGGAATTTAGGGATTGATAATACTGCAGGAGTAACTTCAGCAGCAATAATTGAAATAACTGGGATTTTAAAAGTTGAAACCGGAAACTTCAATACAGGAAACGACCTTACCCTTATTTCTAATGCAACCCAAACCGCGCTTATTGACGGTTCGGGAAACGGTCAGGTTGTCGGGTTAGTGAAAATGCAGCGATATTTGGATGTAGCTTTTGGATATAAATATTTCAGTTCGCCTTTTAGCAATAGTGTCGTTGGAGATTTTAGTTCTTATGTAGATTTAAACGCAACATTCCCCAATTTCTATCGCTATAATGAAAACAGGGAAGATGCCAGTAATAATTCTGCCACAGGTTGGGAGACTTACACTTCTCCCACTGCAACATTGGATATTCTAAAAGGCTACGCACTTAATTTTGGAAATTCCTTAACTTCTCCCAAAACGATTGAGATCTCCGGAACGGTTAATAACGGTGATCACCAAATTACCTTATACAATAATGACAGGTTGTATACCCAAGGTTTTAATTTAGTGGGAAACCCATACCCTTCTCCAATCGACTGGAATGCCGCTGGCTGGACCAAAACCAATATAGATGATGCCGTCTATTTCTTTACGGCCGGATCAACAAACATGTACACAGGAACTTATACTTCTTATGTAAACGGAGTTCAAAGTGGCGACGGTTTATCTTCCAATATTATCCCATCTATGCAGGGCTTTTTTGTTCATGTAACCGATACCGGGATTTATCCGGTAAGCGGAACTTTAGGAATGACAAATGAAGTGCGGATAACAAATTTTTCCCAGGAATTTTTAAAAACTCCTGAGTCCGGTAAATTTATGAGTATAAGTAAACAAGTTTTGAACTCCCCAGAACCAGAAAAAGTACCATTAATTAGAATAAATGCAGCTTTTGAAAACGAAGTTAACACAGATCCTGCTGTACTTTATTTTCCCCATTTTGCCGAAATTTCCTTCGAAAAAGACAAGGACGCCCTTAAATTGATGAATACTGATCTTAGCGTTCCAAACCTTTACAGCCTTACTCCTGAAAATAAAAAATTATCCATTAATGCCCTTCCAGAACCTGGAAGCGATGAGGTTAAAAAAATCCCCTTAGGCCTTAAAATTGAGAAAGACGGCTGGATGTCGATTGGCTTGCAAGACCTTCAGAATTTTTCTGCAAATTTCAATGTTTATTTAATCGATTCAGAAAAAAGAATTGGTCAGAATCTAAGCAGGAAACCACAGTACAGGTTTTATGTTAAATCAGGTCAGCACGATTCCCGTTTTTATCTTATGTTTTCAGAAACAGAGATAAGTGATCCTGCAATCGCGTTTGATGAACCTTTCAGCGTTAAAACTGTCGGAGGAAAAGTGATGGTTAGTATGAATTTGGAAACAGGTCAAAAAGGCGTATTACTGGCCAGTACCGTTACCGGGCAAATTCTGGACAGAAAAAATGTATCGGAAAAAGAGACCATAGAAATTGAGGGAATAAAAAGTTCAGGGGTTTACTTTTTCAGCATAAACCTGAAAGACGGGATGTTTTCCAAAAAAGTGTTAATTCAAAAATAATGAAAATAGCTTATAACCGCATCGGGACAAAAAAGACTATTAATTACGTGATTTTCGGATTGATCTTCATAGTATTCAGCTTTTGCGCAAAAGCACAGGAAAACCCGCCCATTCCTGTTCAGGTTGAGGTGAATACTGCCCGTTTTTTAAATTTCGGGGCATTTACCACGGGAATTTCCGGAGGCACTGTGATTGTCAATTCTAATGGCGCACGGACTGCGACAGGAGATGTGGTATTGTTGAACATGGGCGAACAGTTTTCAGCAGCTTTGTTCGATGTAACGGCAAATCCGGGAACTATTATTCAAATTCAACCTCAATCTTCAATTACTCTAACTGGAAGTAATAGTGGAAGTATGACTTTAAGCATTGATAGCTATAGCACGGGACAGACATTTATAACTACTGCCAGTCCTCCATTTGCCAATCCTGTTGATGTTGGGGGGACTCTTTCGGTAGGAGATTTATCCGCAAATCCGCCCGGGCAATACAGTGGCACCTTCACCCTAACTTTTATTCAGCAATAAAAAGCACAGTAACTTTTGATGCGTAAAATTACCCCAACCCACATTATTTCAATTGATTTTAATTCAGGGTTATCCAGATCGTTCTGCTTTATAATGTTGATCTTTCTATTAGGCCCGGGGAACAGTTTTGCACAGGAATTTATTGGATACGATGAACTAACCGTGGAAATGCGCATACCGAAAATTGGGATGATGGAACTTCCGGTTGCCATAAAAGACCAGGAAGCGTATCTTTCGGTAAAAGATCTGTTCGATTATTTGAGGATTAAAAATGCAACTGAAGAAAATTCCACAGTAATTACCGGGTTTTTACTTCAACCCGAGGCAACTTTCAGAATAGATGCCTCACAATCACAAATCATTTTTAAGGATGAAACCTATCAGTTAACTGCTTCTGATTTTATTCAAACCCCAACCACACTCTATTTAAAGTCGGAATATTTCGGAAAGATTTTCGCGCTTAACACTAAATTCAGTTTCAGAAGTCTCTCGGTAAATCTCGATACAGAATTGGAGTTGCCGATAATAAGGGAAAAACGGCTTCAGAAAATGCGCGACAATATGGATAATGTGCGTGGCATTGTGACCCCGGATACTATTATTGAAAGATCTTATCCGTTTTTTAAGGCCGGGATGGCAGATTGGGCGGTGATCACCACCCAGCAAACCAATGGGCAAAACGACAACCGATTTAACCTGGGAATTGGGACCATGATCGCTGGGGGAGAAACCAATGTGCTTTTAAATTATTCCACCAAAGTTCCTTTTACTTCCCGAAATCAGTTTTATCAATGGCGTTACGTTAACAATGAGAGTAAAGTTTTTAAACAGGTAACAGCAGGGAAAATATTCACCCGAGCCACTTCTTCCTTATTTGCACCGGTAGTGGGCGCTCAGGTTAGCAATTCTCCACTGGTAAACAGGAGGTCTTTCGGAACTTATACTTTAAGCGATGTCACCGAGCCGCGATGGATGGTGGAACTTTATGTGAACAATGTGCTTGTGAATTTTGTACAGGCCGATGCTTCCGGATTTTATACTTTTGAGGTGCCTTTGATGTATGGAAACACCCTGGTAAATCTTCGGTTTTACGGTCCTTATGGCGAGGAACGCGTTGAAGAGCGGGCAATAAATATCCCTTATAATTTTGTTCCTAAAAATGAACTGGAATACACCCTTAGCGCCGGAATGGTTGAAAACGATGAGAGAAGTAAATTTTCCAGGCTTAATTTCAATTACGGACTAAGCAACACCTTAACCTTTGGAGGTGGGGTGGAATATTTATCGGGAGTGACTTCCGGAGAAGTGATGCCTTTTGTGAATACATCGGTGAGAGTTGCTCCCGGCTTACTGTTTTCGGGTGAGTACACATACAAAGTTAAAGCGGATGGTTTGCTGAGTTACAGAACACCTTCCAATTTCCAGATCGATTTGAATTACATCAATTACGATAAAGATCAAACCGCCATCAATTTCAATTACCTGGAAGAACGTAAATTGTCCATGTCTATGCCCATTCGCAGCAAATTCTTTTCTGCCTATACCAGGTTTAGCCTGAACCAGATAATTTTGCCGACCACTGAATTTACAACGGCGCAACTGCTTTTATCGGGAGTATTTATGGGAATTAGTACAAACCTTACCACCTATGGATTGTATAACGACCGGACAAAAAAACCTACCATTTACAGCACGCTTTCACAAACCTACCGCCTGGCTTATCAACTCTTGTTTTCACCACAAATTCAATACGATTTTAGTTCAGACAGATTTACCAACATGATTTTAAGGTTGGAAAGACCTGTTTTTGAACGAGGATTTATGAATTTGGGTTATGAGCACAACTTTCAACGGAATACTTATACTTTTCAGGTAGGATTGCGCTATTTATTCGATTTTGCCCAAACCTCTGCCACTTCCAGAATTGGGAACCAGAATACATCTTTTGTGCAATCGGCAAGGGGAAGTTTCCTTTTTGACGACAGCACCAATTATCTCACTTACAATAACCGCAGCAGTGTTGGAAAAGGCGCAATAACTGTTATTCCGTTTTTAGATCTCAATTTCAATGGAAAATGGGACAAGGATGAGCCTAATGTACCCGGTTTAAAACTGAAAAATCTGGGAGGAAGGTTGGTTTACAGTGAAGATAAAACAACAATCAGGATCTATGATTTGCAGCCTTATGTGCCCTTGTTAATTGAGATAGACCCCATTAGCCTTGACAATATTGCATGGAAAGTCCGTAATCCTGTTATTGCATTGGAAACTGTCCCAAACCAGTTTAAAACCCTTCATATTCCAATTGAAGTTATGGGAGAAGTTTCGGGAATGGTTTATCTGGAAGATGATTCAGGAAATAAGGGTCAGGGAAGGATTATTGTGAATATTTTAGATACTAACGGGAATGTTGCAGCGCGTGTTTTAAGCGAAGGGGATGGATATTTCACCTATCTGGGACTAAAACCAGGTAAATATATGGCCGTTATCGATGCTGATCAATTGGAAAACCTTGGTTATTCAGTAACATCTGAAAACACTGCTTTCGAGATTATGGTGGATCAATATGGTGATATCGTGGATAATCTTGAATTCACCCTGAAAAATTGAAAGTTAGATTTAAATCAAAAACTCGTGGAGTACACAAATTCTGTGGTGCTCTATTACTCGTACCCCTTTTTATTTCGCCCTTTCAGGGCTTTCTTAAACTAACCTCTTTTATTCGATGGGAGTTGCCCATCGCTTATATATTTCGCCCTTTCAGGGCTATCTAATACCTACGCGATAGCAGGTTTTGTGCTTCACACTAAAATCAGATATTCCATCAAATCCAAGGTTTAAATGGAATAAAAGTATTATTCAGGATATTCCACCCTTAGATGAAAGATGTTCTTAAGCTTTTGCTTGAGGACCTTTTTTATGAGTTGAATTTCCTTAAAGGTGATATCGGCATTCAGGAATTGTGCTTCTTCCATTTGTTTGCTTATAATTTTTTCTACAAAGGAATCGATCTTGGCGGGGGTAGGTTCTTTCAGGCTTTTGCTGGCCGCCTCTACGCTGTCACACATCATAAGGATAGCGGTTTCCCTGCTAAAAGGAATTGGGCCGGGATACCTGAAGTCTTCAGCAGAAACAGCCTCATTCATTTCTTTTTCCTTCATATAAAAGAAATATACCGTAGTGGTCCCGTGGTGTGTTCTAATAAAATCAATTACTCTGTCGGGAATGTTATTTTTCTTGGCGATTTCAATTCCACGAATCACGTGACCAATAATTATTGCGGCACTTTCCCTTGGAGAAAGTTCATCATGGGAATTCACGGAACTTGATTGATTTTCAGAAAAATACGTAGGATTCTCCATTTTCCCAATATCATGATAAAGTGCTCCTACCCTTACCAACATAGCATTTGCTCCAATTTCATTTGCGGCTGCTTCCGCAAGGTTGGCAACATTGAGCGAATGATGAAAGGTACCGGGAGCCTTATCTGAAAGTTCTTTTAATAATTTAGTATTGGTGTCTGACAATTCCAGCAAGGACATATCGGAAACCAATCCGAATAATTTTTCATAAATATAAATCAGCGGCTGGACAAACAATGTGGCCAATCCTCCCAAAATAAAGGTGAGAAATATTTCGTAATCCAGGTTAAGAATATTGCCTTCCTGTATAACGATGAAAGCAAAATATACGAGGATATAGATAAAGGTAATTTGTCCTACTGAAATAAATAAATTTGCCCTTTTATATAATTCTGATACAGTTAAAATAGTTACGATCCCTGCAATTATTTGGAGGAACATATACTCATAGCTGTTTGGGACTATAAAGCCTAAAATAAGGACGGTAATAACATGGGTGAATAATCCTAACCTTGAATCGAAAAAGGCTTTTAACGTTAACGGAAGTATACATAAGGGTACAATATAAACAAATCTGGATTCAAAGTTAACCACCAATGAAGTAAGAAAAACCATCAGTAATAAATTAAAAAAGATAAAGGAAACCTTAACATTGTTATCATAGATATCCCTTCGGTATTTCCGGATGAACAATAGCAGCATCAATAAGGCCATGCACACCAACAGGCTATATCCCAACAGGATCCAGTTATAACTGGAATCACTCCATACCTGTGCCTCAAATTCCTGCTTCAGCGAATTTAGAATATCGAGTTTTTCTCCTTCCACCAATTCCCCTTTGGAAATAATGATAGTTCCTCTTTCTATGCTTCCGCGCGTATAGGATATGTTGTTAAGTTTGCTATCCAGCTCTTTTTGGGTAAGAGCCGAATCAAAAATAACATTGGGTTCAATAATTGTATAAAATAGTTCCAGCAATTCCGGTTGGATCGACACCAAATTTGAACTGGAAATTTCCGAAGTTAAAAAAGACTGTATCTCCTCCTGTGAAAATAGCCGGTCGTAATTAATTTCAAAGGCTTCATTACCTTTTCTTAAATACACAAGTTGCTCAGGATTAGAGCGTTTATTTTCTTCAAGTATACCGTATTGATAAAGACTCTCCAATGTTTTCTCAACAAATGTGGTAATAGCACCTTTTCTTCTGTTAAGTATGCTATCTGAAAAAACCTCCTTAATTTGAGGTTCAATTTGAGATTTTATCTGGACTACAATTTCTTCATTATAGGAATAATAAGGGATATTATTTGAAATGATCTGATCCTTTTCCTTTACAATTTCATCATCGGACTTTAAAATGGCAAAATCAAAAGGAGCATACAAATTTTCATATTGCCACGGCTTTCCTTTTGTGATTTCATATTTAAATTTACCACCTTTAGGAAGAAGGTATACAACAACCACCGCGGTAAGAATAAAAAGAAAAACCTTGTAAAATAAGGCCTGGTTTTTATATAAATTATTGATGAAATTGGTCATTCTATGTTTTACTATTTTCCAAATGTACTAAAAAATCATCTGAGGTGAGAAGCCTTGGTTTCTTCTTTATAAAATCACTAAATTCGCAACAGGATAAATTTTAATACTATCGTCATGAAAGAAGTTGTAATAGTGAGTGCCGCGAGGACGCCAATAGGAAGTTTTCTTGGAGGTTTGTCTACGGTTCCAGCCACCAGGTTAGGATCTATAGCCATCCAGGGAGCTTTAAATAAAATTAATTTAAACCCGGAACTTGTTGATGAAGTTTTGATGGGAAATGTAGTACAGGCAGGTGTTGGTCAGGCTCCTGCAAGACAAGCTGCCCTTGGTGCAGGAATTCCGGATACGGTTCCTTGTACCACAGTGAATAAAGTTTGTGCCAGTGGAATGAAAGCTGTGATGCAGGGCGCGCAGGCGATCATGCTTGGAGATGCCGATATTATTGTGGCAGGAGGAATGGAAAACATGAGCCTTATCCCTCATTATTTACACCTTAGAACCGGACAAAAGTTTGGTCCTGCAACTATGATAGATGGGATGCAAAAAGATGGACTTGTGGATGCCTATGACCATAATGCGATGGGAACCTGTGCAGATCTATGTGCCAGTGAGCATAATTTTTCAAGAGAAGATCAGGATGCTTTTGCCGTCCAATCCTATAACAGGTCTGCGAAGGCATGGAAAGATGGTAAATATGATAATGAGGTAGTACCTGTAGAAGTGCCTCAAAGAAAAGGAGATCCTGTTATTGTAAAGGAAGACGAAGAGTTTAAGAATGTACGAATGGATAAGATAACTTCTTTACGTCCTGCATTTTCCAAAGATGGAACTGTAACTGCTGCCAATGCTTCCACAATCAATGATGGAGCTGCTGCGCTTGTTTTGATGAGCCGGGAAAAAGCAAATGAAATGGGATTAAAAGTAATGGCAAGCATTAAAGGCTTTGCAGATGCTGCCCAGGAGCCAAAGTGGTTCACTACTTCTCCTGCCAAGGCTTTACCAAAAGCTATTGCCAAAGCCGGGATAACACAGGATGATATCGATTATTTTGAATTTAACGAAGCCTTTGCGGTTGTAGGTTTGGCCAATATGAAACTTTTGGGCTTAACAGATAAAAACACCAATGTTAATGGCGGTGCTGTTTCTTTGGGCCATCCACTTGGATGTTCCGGAGCACGTATTATCGTAACTCTTTTGAACGTTTTGGAACAGAATAATGCCAAAACCGGTGCAGCTGCTATTTGTAATGGTGGTGGTGGTGCTTCGGCTATAATAATTCAGAGAGATTAAGTAAAATTTCCAATGTTTAATCAATGCAATACGGAATATGTAACCTCAGCATTGTGCCTGTTCGTTTGGAACCGGCAAATGCTTCTGAAATGGTAAACCAGTTATTATTTGGAGAATATTTTAAAATCCTTGAAGAACGCGGAAAATGGAGCCGTATACGTATTGCTTTCGATTCTTATGAAGGTTGGGTAGATAACAGGCAGTTATTTAAGATAGAAGAAGAACGCTATCTGGAATTGGGTAATGCAACTCCGAAGTATTCTGCAGATTTGATAGAACACCTTATAGATGATCAGAACCGCTTCACTCTTATCCCAATGGGATCTCTTTTAAACGCAGCTCCGGCATTGAAGCAAAGCTTTGACGGACAAATTTTAAGCGGTTCCAGGGAAAAATCGAATTTAATTGAAACGGCTTTAATGTATCTAAATGCTCCCTTTTTATGGGGAGGAAAAACACCTTTTGGAATAGATTGCAGTGGTTTGACTCAAATGGTTTACAGGTTAAACGGATATTCCCTGCTAAGGGACTCAATACAGCAGGCCTCGCAGGGGGAACCTTTAAGTTTTATAGAAGAAAGCGAGCCAGGTGATCTTGCTTTTTTTGATAATCCTGATGGCAGGATTACGCACGTTGGGATCATGATGCCTGATAATTATATTATCCATGTAGATGGTAAAGTGAGAATAGACCGTATAGATCATTCAGGAATTTTCAATCTTGATTCCAGAAAACATACCCATCAATTAAGAGTTATCAAAAAGATTATTTAAGCTTACAGGATTTCAGATTTTAAAAAGGATAAAAACTAAAAGAGGTTGCCAAAAATGGCAACCTCTTTTTTATTCTCTCAACAAGATCAGTTCTTATTCCTGAGACTGATTTATTTTTTCCTGAAGGGCATCTGCTTTGGCATCTTCCCCAATTTGATAGTAAATATTCATCGCGGTACGCAAAGCTTCAATATTTGATGGATCATTTTCAATTACCTTTTCCAAATAAGGTAATGCATCCTTATAAATTTGACTGCGTTTTTCTGATAATTCATCATATTTTTTAGTGTCGGCGGAACTCATTCCCAGGGTGTTCATCTCTTCAACTATTGCAGCTTCTCTTGAAAGGATAGCAGCAGCTATGTTCAAGCGAGCTTCTGCCATTTCCGGGTCAATTTCCAGTGCTTTTTTATAGTAAGAAATAGCAGTGTCGATTTCTCCAATTTCAAATGAAGTAACTCCCAGGTTATAATATAAAGTTGGGTTGTTAGGATCTTTTTCAATAATTTCTTCCATCAATTCCTTATATTTTGCCTTATCACCCAATCTATAGTACATATCGGCTTCAGATTGCAAAAGGCTAATATCATTGGGATTAGCAGCTTTTGCAGCTTTCATTGCGGCAATGGCCTTATCATCCTGACCTTGCTCAATATAGATCAAAGCGATATTCTTGGCGATTTCTCCTGTTCTTGCTTCTGTGATCCTATCTTCAGGTTTAATGTATTCCCCTGTTTTAACCATAAGGTCTCTTTGGGTTTTGTTCATAACCTCTTCTTCTCCGGTTGTTTTATTTATGGCAACATACTGAGTTTCGATTCCTGTGTATCCAAGATCTTTTAATTCCTCATAGTATTTTAATGCTTTTGCATAATTACCGGCACTTACTTCGTTGGAAGCAGCATAATACAGGTACAAGGTGTCTTCGCTGTTTAACTGGTATCCTGCATAAAGCTTATCGGCTGCCTTATTAAATGCCTGGTTATTTTGATCGTTGATTGCACCCTGAACCAAACTGTTTGTTACAGAGGCTAATCCCTCAGCTGCGAAATCATTCCCCATTTCCTTCGCCTTTTTAAAAGCTTCGGCCGCGGTGATAAGATCCTCAACAGATGTGTTTTCACCGGTTCCAAGATATGCCTTACCTTTATAAAGGTAATAATCTTCTTTATAATTATCGTTCGCTTCAGATAACAAAGGTTCCGCCTGATTTAAAAGGGTTTTTGCTTCTGCATAACTTCCTTTATCAACAGCTTTACCCGCATCCCGGATCTCTTTCTTTTGTGCTATAGCAACTACCGATAAAAAGCAGAATGCTAAACTTAAAATATTGGTTTTCATTTGATTTTTGGTTTTGATTATTATTACTCTTCAGTATCGTCTGCAATTGTTGTGCCATCTGAAATTTCATCACTGATATCGCCAGAAGTAGCATCATCTAATAGTTCATCTTCAACTTCATCTTCATCTTTCATTACTTTTGCAACGGCAGCTATGGCATCATTTCCTTTAAGGTTAATCAATTTCACTCCTTGGGTAGCTCTTCCCATTACCCTTAAATTTTCAATGCTCATTCGTATGGCAAGTCCGGATTTATTGATGATCATAAGATCATCTTTATCGGTTACATTTTTGATAGTAACCAGTTCCCCGGTTTTATCGGTAACCGAAATGGTTTTCACACCTTTTCCTCCACGGTTTGTGATCCTGTAATCCTCTAATTTTGATCGTTTTCCATACCCATTTTCGGAAACCACCAAAACATTGGCATCCATATCATTCACCGCGATCATTCCTACTACCTCATCCTTATCATTTGCAAGGGTGATACCTCTAACCCCCGAAGCATTACGCCCCATTGGTCTTGTTTTACCTTCCTCGAAACGGATAGCTTTTCCGCTTCTTAAAGCAAGCATTACCTGACTTTCGCCATTGGTGAGTTTTGCTTCAATAAGTTCATCACCCTCCCGGATGGTTATGGCATTAATTCCGTTTACCCGTGGTCGTGAATATTGTTCTAAAGAAGTCTTTTTCACCTGACCCTTTTTTGTAGCCATAATTACATAATGACTATTGATATACTCTTCATCTTTAAGATCCTGAGTACAGATAAAAGCCTTTACCTTATCGTCCGGCTCTATGTTGATCAAATTTTGAATAGCCCGCCCTTTTGAGGTCTTACTTCCTTCAGGAATTTCATAAACCCGCATCCAGTAACATTTTCCATTTTGGGTGAAAAATATCATATACTGGTGATTGGTCCCTGTGAACAGATATTCCAAAAAGTCTTCACTCCTGGTGGTAGAACCTTTTTGTCCTACTCCTCCCCTGTTTTGGGTTTTATATTCGGTAAGAGAAGTTCTTTTGATATAGCCTGCATGAGAAATAGTAATCACTACCTGCTCATCCGGGATCATATCTTCAATACTTAGATCTCCACCGGCATATTCAATAACAGATCTTCTTTCATCTCCATATTTTGCCTTTATTTCCAGCAATTCATCCTTAATTACCTGCATTCTTCGCTCCTTGCGGTCAAGGATATCTTTCAGGTCTTCAATGGTTTTCATGATCTCTTCATATTCTGAACGAAGTTTATCCTGTTCCAGACCTGTAAGTTGTCTTAATCGCATTTCTACGATCGCTTTCGCCTGAATTTCGGATAATTTAAAACGATCGATCAATTTACCGCGCGCTTCGTCTGCATTGTTGGAAGATCTAATCAATGCTATTACTTCGTCGATATTATCGGAAGCAATGATCAATCCTTCTAAAATATGGGCTCTTTCCTCGGCTTTTCGAAGTTCATACTGGGTTCTTCTCACCACTACATCATGACGGTGCTCCACGAAATGAAAGATCATATCCTTTAGATTCAACATCTCAGGACGACCTTTAACCAATGCTATATTGTTTACACTAAAACTTTGTTGTAAAGCGGTATGTTTATATAAGGTATTCAGGACGATATTTGGAATTGCATCCCTTTTCAGGATATATACGATTCGCATTCCATTTCGGTCTGATTCATCCCGGATGGACGAAATACCTTCTATTTTTTTCTCATTAACAAGATCGGCAGTTTTCTTGATCATATCTGCCTTGTTCACCTGGTAAGGGATTTCGGTAACTATGATACATTCCTTGCCCTGAACTTCCTCAAGGGAAGATTTTGCCCTAACCATTACGCGCCCACGTCCTGTTTTGAACGCTTCCCGAACTCCATCATATCCATAGATGGTTCCCCCTGTTGGAAAATCCGGAGCTTTAATATAGGTGATAAGTTCATCGATATCAATATCGTTGTTCTCAATATAAGCTATGGTCCCGTCAATTACTTCTGAAAGATTGTGCGGTGGCATATTGGTTGCCATACCAACGGCTATTCCGCTGGCACCGTTCACAAGAAGGTTAGGCACCCTGGCTGGCAATACTGTTGGTTCTTCCAGTGTATCATCAAAATTCAAACGGAAATCCACTGTTTCTTTATCGATATCTGCCAACATATCTTCGGCGATCTTGCGCATCCTTGCTTCGGTATACCTCATAGCCGCCGGACTGTCTCCATCAACAGATCCAAAGTTACCCTGTCCGTCTACAAGCATATAGCGCAAACTCCATTCCTGCGCCATCCGTACCATTGCTTCGTAAACAGAAGAATCACCGTGTGGGTGATACTTACCTAAAACTTCCCCAACGATACGGGCAGATTTTTTATGGGCACCAGTAGCCCTAATTCCTAATTCGTGCATTCCAAATAAAACCCTTCTGTGCACGGGTTTTAGTCCGTCCCGCACATCAGGCAGCGCACGTGACACAATGACCGACATCGAATAATCGATGTAAGCCGATTTCATTTCATCTTCAATGTTGATAGGAATTAATTTTTCTCCTTCAGCCATATTAACATAGTTTAATTTAGTTCAAAAATCTAACGAGCCAATTTAAGCATTTTCCCAATGTTATTAGGGCTAAGTGCTTCTATTTTGATTATTTTTATTAACAAATATTTGGGCGTGCTTCGTTGATAAGTTGCTTATTTTATATTTTGTTTATTAAAAGTAATTTTGTCTATTAGCTAACGACTCATAAACGGGTATAATTTTTGAACGTTTTGAGGAAAATAAATTAACGAGAAAGGAAATAAGATGGATGATAATTTTTCACCCAAAGTAAAAGATGTCATTGCATTCAGCAAGGAGGAAGCTCTAAGACTGGGTCATGACTTCATTGGAACGGAGCATTTAATGCTTGGTCTTCTTCGTGATGGAGATGGTAAAGCTATAAATATATTGAACGCGATGGATATAGATTTAAGCCATTTAAGACGAAAAGTAGAAATATTAAGCCCGGCCACTTCAACCGAAACAATAACTTCAAACGAGAAAAAGAACCTGCATTTAACAAGGCAGGCAGAAAGAGCGCTAAAAACCACTTTTCTAGAAGCTAAACTTTTTCAAAGTTCTTCTATTAATACGGCCCATTTGTTATTATGTATTCTTCGGAATGAGAACGATCCTACCACAAAACTTCTTAATAAACTTAAGATAGATTATGATGGGGTTAAAGATCAGTTTAAATATATGATCACAAACGAAGATGATTTTCTGGAAGGACCAAAAGCTGAATCATTTTCAGATGAAGATAGTTCATCTGATGATGCTTCTAAAGACAACCCATTCAGCAGCAGTACCGGGAAACCCAATAAAAAGTCTAAGACTCCTGTATTGGATAATTTTGGCAGGGATTTGACCGCGATGGCCGAAGTGGACAAACTGGATCCTGTTGTAGGTAGAGAAAAAGAGATTGAACGGGTAAGTCAGATTTTAAGCAGGCGTAAGAAAAACAATCCACTGCTCATCGGGGAACCGGGAGTTGGAAAATCGGCTATTGCGGAAGGTTTGGCCTTGCGTATCGTAAAACGAAAAGTATCCAGAATATTATTTGACAAACGTGTGGTAACACTCGACTTGGCAAGTCTGGTTGCCGGCACCAAATACCGTGGTCAATTTGAGGAGCGTATGAAAGCGGTGATGAATGAACTGGAAAAAAATGATGACATTATTTTATTCATCGATGAGATCCACACGATTGTAGGTGCCGGTGGCGCTACCGGAAGTCTGGATGCCAGCAATATGTTCAAGCCAGCTTTGGCTCGTGGCGAAATTCAATGTATTGGAGCCACAACCCTGGATGAGTACAGGCAGTATATAGAAAAAGATGGTGCTCTTGAGCGTAGATTCCAGAAAGTGATCGTAGAACCTACCACTGTAGAGGAAACACTGGAGATATTAAACAATATCAAGGATAAATATGAAGACCATCATAATGTTACCTATACCCCTGAAGCTATTGATGCCTGCGTTAAATTAACCAACAGGTATATGACAGACAGGTTTCTTCCAGACAAGGCTATAGATGCCCTGGATGAGGCAGGTGCGCGGGTCCATATCACCAATATTGATGTTCCAAAGCAAATTCTTGAACTGGAGAAGAAACTGGAAGAAGTACGTGAAAGCAAAAATGCCGTTGTCAAAAAACAAAAATATGAGGAAGCAGCAAAATTAAGGGATGATGAAAAAAATCTCGAAAAAAATCTTGCTATAGCTCAGGAAAAATGGGAAGAAGAATCCAAAAAGCATAAGGAAGTTGTTACGGAAGACAATGTTGCCGATGTGGTTTCTATGATGACCGGAGTACCCGTAAACAGGATCGCACAAACCGAGATCAAAAAACTTGCTGAATTACCAGTACGAATTAAAGGTAAAATAATTGGTCAGGATGATGCGGTGAATAAGGTTGTAAAAGCAATTCAGCGAAATCGCGCAGGATTAAAAGATCCAAATAAACCAATTGGATCCTTTATATTCCTTGGACAAACAGGAGTAGGTAAAACACAGCTTGCAAAAATTCTTGCAAAGGAACTGTTTGACAATGAAGATACCCTCATTCGAATTGATATGAGTGAGTATATGGAGAAATTTGCAGTTTCAAGATTGATAGGTGCACCTCCTGGATATGTTGGGTATGAAGAAGGTGGGCAGTTAACCGAAAAAGTGCGCCGTAAACCATATGCGGTAATTCTTTTGGATGAAGTAGAAAAAGCGCATCCCGATGTTTTTAATATGTTATTGCAGGTGCTGGATGATGGATACCTTACTGATAGTTTAGGTAGAAAGATCGATTTCAGGAATACAATTATTATTATGACATCCAATATCGGGTCCCGAAAACTCAAAGATTTTGGACAAGGAGTAGGTTTTGGAACGGCAGCTCAACGATCGCAAATCGATGATAACACCAGGAGTGTTATTGAAAATGCGCTTAAAAAAGCATTTGCTCCTGAATTTTTGAACCGAATAGATGATGTGGTTATTTTTAATTCTCTTGAAAAAGAAGATATAAGTAAAATCATTGATATTGAACTTGAGAAATTATATGACCGTATCAATTTGATTGGTTACAATTTAACCCTGACCGATAAAGCCAAAAACTTTATAGCAGAAAAAGGATTTGATAGGGATTATGGAGCAAGACCTTTAAACAGGGCGATCCAGAAATACATTGAAGATACTTTAGCCGAAGAAATCGTTACCTCCCACCTTTCAGAAGGTGATAAAATCTTTATGGATCTGGATGAAGAAAAAAATGAACTTACCGTGAACATAGAGAAGGCGGCAAAAGAAACGGAATCTTAAAAAATTGATAGTATTTAAAATGCTTTGAGGTGATTAAATTCACTTTAAAGCATTTTTTTTATAATCAATAATGAAAACACACAACTAAATGCACCTTGATAATATCTTAAATCCAATGTACATTTTGTAGGAATCCAGATTATATTACGCTTAAATTTCTTACATTTAAAAATCATTTTTCCCCTACTAAAATATGATTGAATCTGCAATAGAGCTTGACTTTGGAAAAGTCACCATTATCGATAATATTCTCATCGCTGAACTTAACGAAGGAATTTTATTTGATGTTGAGAATAATCGTAAACTATTAAATTTAGGCAATAAAATCTTTAAAGGGATGCCCTATGGCTATATCTCCAACCGGGTAAATTCCTATGCCATAAACCCGATGATCTACCTGGAATCTTCCAGCACTATCAACTTAAAAGCGATAGCTGTGGTTAGCAGCAATCCGGTTTGCCAACAAAACACCCTTCTGGAAAAGCAATTCTATAAAGAGGGAGATTCTTTCGAAGTCTTTGATACCCTGGAAGCGGCTATAAATTGGATTAAATTAAAAATTTAGGATCAGTCAAACATCCGTTCGTTTTTAACAGAGAAGTTGGAAAGAAATTCTTTGGCCTTCCCAATATGATCAGCCATTACCTGGTCCTCTTTTAATACAGGCACTTTTAATCTGAAATTTTCCAGAATCTCCAATAGAAAAGGCGATGTTTTTGCAGGCTCACGGAAGTGCAATGCCTGGGAAGCATTGAATAATTCTATTGCAAGTATGGTTGATATGTTCTCAATCACTTTCAGGGCTTTTGTGGCTCCGTTTGCTCCCATACTTACGTGGTCCTCCTGCCCGTTTGAGGAGACAATGGAATCAACACTTGACGGAGTTGCGTATTGTTTATTCTGGCTTACGATACTTGCAGCCGTGTACTGTGGTATCATAAATCCGCTGTTTAAGCCTGGATTTTCAACCAAAAATGCCGGAAGTCCTCTTAAACCCGAAACCAACTGATAAGTCCTTCTTTCTGAAATATTACCCATTTCAGCCATTGCGATCGCAAGGTAATCAAAGGCTAATGCCAAAGGTTGTCCGTGAAAATTCCCACCGGAAATGATTTTATCTGCTTCAATAAAAATATTGGGATTATCTGTAACCGAATTAATTTCGGTTTTAAAAGTCTTTCTAACAAAAGATAAAGTATCCCTGGAAGCTCCATGAACCTGTGGAATACATCGAAAAGAATATGGATCCTGAACACTCGCCTTTTCCTGTTCTGCCAGTTCACTACCGGCTAAAAACTCCCTTAATCGTTCTGCTGTTTTAATTTGCCCCCTGTGGGGACGAACCATATGAACCAGTTCGTCAAACGGAGACATATTGCAATCAAAGGCATCTATAGAAATCGCCGAGATCACATCGGCCAAATAACATAATTTATAAGATTCGGTTAAGGCAAATACCCCATGGGCACTCATAAACTGGGTGCCATTCAATAATGCTAAACCTTCCTTGGATTGAAGTTCTATTGGATTCCAGCCAAACTTATCCAGAATCTTAGCGGCCATAACCCTTTCCCCTTCAAAATATACTTCACCCTTTCCTATAAGCGGCAAAGCCAGATGTGCTAAAGGAGCCAAATCTCCCGAAGCCCCAAGGGAACCCTGTTCATAAATTACAGGAAGTACATCGTTATTATAAAAATCTATCAATCGCTGAACGGTTCCCAAAGCAATTCCAGAATGACCATAACTCAAAGATTGGATTTTCAATAAGAGCATCAATCTTATAATTGGTTTGGAAACAAGGTCCCCGGTACCGCATGCATGCGACATTACCAGATTTTCCTGCAGTTGGGTAAGGTGATCGGAGGAAATTTTTACATTGCAAAGGGATCCAAAACCTGTATTTATTCCATAAATGGGGACATCACTTTGTTTAATCTTATCATCCAGGTATTTTCTCGATTTTTCAATATTCAACCTGGATTCTTCGCTCAACTCCAGTTTTCTTTTATTGGTGATAATATCCTGAAGCACACACAGGTCAAGTACCGCAGAGCTTATATAGTGATTGGAATCCATAAATATTCGGTTGGTTTTATCGGGTTTTATGTTAGCAGAAATTTTTTCAATTCAATAAAAGGAAAATAATGTTCAGGTATCTACTGTTAAACGTTTGCTAAATTAATTGAATATTTTGCAATTTATTCCATTTGCGAATCAATTTTAAATAAATCTAAAAATGCACGGCCAATATTTGCCGCAATATCACCCGAGATCATTCCCTGATAACTCTTTTCATCTGCCATAATATCACCTGCCCTTCCATGTAAATATACTCCGAATACCGCTGCATTTAATGGGTCGTATTTCTGGGAAATAAGCCCCGTAATCACTCCGGACAGCACATCTCCAGATCCTGCGGTAGCCATTCCGGGATTTCCTGTATTATTAATAAACATTTCATCCCCTGAAATCGTAAAGGTAAAAGCCCCTTTAATAACCAGGATCACCTTATGTTTTGTAGTGAATTTCTTTGCCTTATCCAATTTTTCAAAATCATTCTTCCATTTTCCTATAAGTCGTTCCAATTCTTTTGGATGTGGAGTCAAAACAGAATTTTTGGGCAATAACTTCAGTAATTCCTTTTCTTTTGAAAGCATATTTAAACCATCGGCATCGATTACCATAGGATTTGAAGTTTGTTGCAGCAATTGCTTAAAAGCATTTAAAGGCACTGTTGAAGTCCCTGCTCCCATTCCAAAACAGATAACATCCGGTTCTATATCAAATGTAATGTTGCTAAGTTCATTTTCATCAATATCTGTAATCACCATGGCTTCAGGCAAAACCGTTTGAAGTACCTGGTAACCGCATTTTGGAGAAAAGAATGTCACCAATCCTGCTCCGGTTCGTAATGCGGCAGTACCGGCTAAGGCGATGCTTCCAATCTTACCGTAGCTTCCTCCAATTATTAACGAATGTCCATAATCGCCCTTATGGGAATTTTTTTTCCTCGGAATATATAACCCGATAGCTTCATTTTTATCGATAAGCCGGGCTTTGGCCGGCGCTTGATGCAGAAATTCCCTGTCCAGGCCAATATCCAGTATCTGCAAATCCCCAACAAAACCGGCAGTTTGTGGCAGGAAAAAAATCAGTTTTGGAGCTTGAAAAGAAAGTGTGAAATTCGCCTTTATGACAGCGTCATTTTCTGAAGGAATCTTCTCTGAAAAAAGACCGGAAGGCATATCGACGGAAAGTATAAATGCCCCTGAAGAATTTATGTGTTTCACTAACTTCCCTACCCATTCATCCAGGGACCTGTTAAGTCCAATCCCAAAAATGCCATCGATAATAAAATCTGTTTTCTTTAAATCGGGAAGATCATCTTTTTTCGTTAACAAGATTGGCCATGAGGAAGCCACCTCTTTAATTTTTTCATAATTGGCTAAAAAATCTTCAGAGCGTTTATTGCTGTAATTAACAACGTAGATCGTTACATTATACCCGTTTTCTATCAACAACCTGCCTATCACAAGTCCATCTCCTCCATTATTTCCAATTCCGCAAAATATCTTAATCGAAATTTTAGCACCCTGCAACCTGGAATGAATTTCATTAAAAACAAGCGTAGCAGCTCGTTCCATAAGTATTTCTGAAGTTATTCCTTCTTTTTCAATGGTTACTTTATCTGCTTCTGCTAATTGTTCAACATCAAAAATCTTCATAAATGTCATTTTATATAGGCAATACAAATATAAAACTTCCTAACCCCAAACCCTCTTACATAACAAATTCTTAATAAAAACTGTTCAATTGGACTATATTCAGTCTGAATTAAATAAATTTGCCCAAATTTTAAACAGATGAAAGAAGTCGCTCTTAATGCCATACATACATCTTTAAACGCGAAGATGGTTCCTTTTGCAGGTTATATGATGCCTGTTTCATACGAGGGAGTAACTATAGAACATGAAACCGTTCGTAAAGCCGTGGGTGTTTTTGATGTTTCCCATATGGGAGAATTTCTTATTACCGGACCCCATGCCCTTGAGCTTATTCAAAAAGTATGTACTAATGATGCATCAAAACTTATAGACGGCAAAGCCCAATATACCTGTATGCCAAATGAAAATGGCGGGATTGTAGACGATTTGCTCATTTACAGGATTCAGGAAGAAAAATATTTACTGGTTGTAAACGCTTCCAATATTGAAAAGGATTGGAACTGGATTGCCCAGCATAATTCCATGGATGCTACGATGCGGGATCTTTCTGAAGAGTATTCCCTGCTGGCAATTCAGGGTCCAAAAGCAGCCGAAGCAATGCAATCTTTAACCCAGGTAGATCTTGCAAATATGAAGTTTTACACCTTTGAGGTAGCAGAATTTGCCGGAGTTAAAAATGTGATTATATCGGCGACAGGATATACCGGAAGCGGTGGTTTTGAGATCTATTTCAAAAATGAAGATGCCGTTCAAATTTGGGAAAATGTAATGGAAGCCGGAGCCGATTTTGGCATTAAACCAATAGGCCTTGCCGCCCGCGACACTTTGCGTTTGGAAATGGGTTTTTGCCTTTATGGAAATGATATCGATGACACCACCTCTCCTATTGAAGCCGGTTTAGGCTGGATCACAAAATTCACCAAGGATTTTGTAAATTCTGAAAATCTTAAAAAACAAAAGGAAGAAGGTCCTACCAGAAAATTGATCGCTTTTGAAATGGAAGAAAGAGGAATCCCCCGTCACGACTACGATATTGTAGATGAAAATGGCAAGATTATTGGCGTAGTAACCTCGGGCACCATGTCACCTTCATTAGATAAAGGTATAGGAATGGGGTATGTTCCATTGGAAATTGCCAAAACCGGAGAAAAAATCTTTATACAGGTCCGGAAGAAAGCTATCCCTGCAAAACAGGTGAAGTTGCCCTTTTATAAAGGATAAAACTATTGAAAAAAATTTTGATTTTAGGAGCAAGCGGCTTTATAGGCAATGCCTTATATAAAGAGCTTTGCTCCTATTTTGATACCTATGGAACCTATTATTCCAACGCTAAATCATTCAGCAAAAACCAAAAGTTTTTTGAGTATGATATGGAATCGGAAAACATTGAAATTTTACTGGAGAACCTAAAGCCCACCATAATTATTTCGGCACTTCGCGGAAATTTTGATGCCCAGGTGAGCACCCATTTTTCTATTATTGATTACCTTCTGAAGAATGACTGCAAGCTGATTTTTATCTCATCGGCCAACGTTTTTGACGGGTTCACCAATTACCCTTCCTATGAATATGACAAGACATTGTCTCAAAGTATTTACGGAAGGTTTAAAATTAAAATTGAAAATGCACTTTTAAGACTTCCCAATAACAAATACAATGTTTTGCGATTACCAATGGTTTTTGGAGCAAACTCCCCACGTGTTATGGAGATTAAAAACAAAATAGAATTTGGAGAACCGCTCGAGGTTTTTCCAAATGTGATAATTAATGCTACCGAAGTTTCTAAATTAACCCAGCAGGTACATTACCTCATAAACCGAAAAAAACAAGGGGTTTTTCATTTGGGAAGCAATGATCTCACCCATCAAAACGACCTGATAACCGATATTGCCGAAGTGTTGGGATATAATAATCCACTTCTTAAACAGGTTTACGACTCCAATTATGACCGGTTTTTGGCAGTTTTACCCAAGGATAATCCGCTACCAAAAAATCTCCAGGTTTCTATTCATCAAGTGATCCAAGCTTCCATTATCATATAAAAACACTACAGCTAAGCACATAATTAACCCCAGAAGAATCTCGCTTTTTATCCCTATAATCCTTAACTTTAAAAAATCGAAATCTATTATTCAAAAAGCCGTTACTAAATTAAAAATAATACAAAATGAAAAAACTAACCGAACAAGAGATCAACGATAGACTGGAAAATTTGGAAGGATGGGATTATTCTGAAAATGCAATCCATACCTCTTTTGAATTTGAGAACTTTAAAGAAGCTTTTACCCTGATGACACGTATTGCTTTTGAAGCCGAAGCGCAACAACATCATCCGGATTGGTCGAACGTTTATAACCAGTTGGAAATAAAATTATCTACCCACGATGCCGGTGGAGTGACAGAAAAAGATTTTAAATTGGCAAATGCAATCGAAGGAATTGTAAACGCAGATTAATACTGAAGATCTAGAACCTCGGGGCAAGCCCACGAGGTACGAATTGGAAACTAATTTTAAAAACCCGAGGCAAGCCTCGGGGGAATTAAACCCTCAATGAGGGATTAAAACAAACCTACGTTCCATTTTTTAGTTAAAGAATGGAACGTTTTTTTTATTTTTACACCAGAATTAAATTTTTTATGGGAAGAGCATTCGAATTTAGAAAAGCACGAAAGATGAAACGCTGGTCTGCAATGGCCAAGGCATTTACCAGAATTGGAAAAGATATTGTAATGGCGGTCAAGGAAGGCGGTCCGGATCCGGATGCCAATTCCAGGTTAAGGGCAGTGATCCAGAATGCCAAGAGTATTAACATGCCCAAGGAAAATGTAGAACGAGCAATAAAACGAGCCAGCGATAAAAGCCAGGGTGATTATAAGATCGTAATGTTTGAAGGCTATGCTCCTCATGGAATCGCCGTGCTGGTAGAAACTGCAACCGACAATAACAACAGGACCGTGGCCAATGTTCGGATGCACTTTAGCAAAGCCGACGGGAATCTGGGAACTTCAGGATCTGTGGAATTTATGTTTGACCACACCTGTAATTTCAGGATTCATGCAGAAGGTTTAGATCCTGAAGAATTGGAGTTGGAATTGATAGATTTTGGTGCAGAGGAAGTATTTCAGGATGAAGATGATATTCTTATCTATGCCCCTTTTGAAAATTTCGGATCAATTCAGAAAGAACTGGAACACAGAAACATTGAAATTCTTTCTTCCGGATTTGAAAGAATTCCCCAGGTTACAAAAAAACTTTCTGAAGAAGAAGCCGCAGATGTAGAAAAACTACTGGACCGCCTGGAGGAAGATGATGATGTGCAAAACGTGTATCACACTATGGAAGAAGTTATGCACGAGGAATAAGAGTTGATAAAAACATAATAATCAGGAATAGAGTTAATTAGAAAAATTATATAAAGTGTTACTTTAGAAATAAATAATCTTAAAAATTTCTGTTTCAAAATCCAGAAGTATCTTTTCAGGATATTTCAAATCAATGGCATTTCAAATTTTTCAGGATTTTTTCCCTGAACATCCTGATAAAATTTGCGGATTTTGGAGAAGTCTTTCTCCTTATCATTTGAAGTATAAAAGGGCTCTGAAAACCTAACTATCTTTTTTTTGTAGTCAAAAGAGACCATAATAATAGGAACTTCGGCTTCTTTTGCTATGTAATAAAATCCGGTTTTCCAATTTCTTACTTTTTCCCTGGTTCCTTCAGGAGAAAGTGCAAGTCTAAAAACAGGTCTGGATTTAAAAATTCCGGCGATTGTCTCCACTTTATTCTGTTTGGGAGTACGGTCCAGGGGAGTTCCACCCACCCATTTAAAATACCAGCCAAAAGGAGCTTGAAACAATTCTTTTTTAGCAACAAAATCAATTTGCAAACCAAGGATATTACGCACCAACAGCCCGGTAAAAAAGTCAAACCAACTGGTGTGAGGGGCAACTATAATAACGCATTTTTTAACAGAAGCATCAATTTCGCCGTCCAGTTTCCAACCGGATATTTTGCATAATAAAAAATGTGAAAATCCTCGCATTAAATTTATTCTACCTTTTCTGCAGATCTGGGAGCTCTTTTTTCTCTGGTTGCTTTGGTTATTTCTCCTTTACGACGTTTACGCTCTTCTATTAACAGCGATAATTCTCTTCCGGTTTGCCCGCGAACCGAAGTGTTTTCCTGGGCTCTTCTTATTAAATAAGGCACCACTTCCCTTACAGGGCCAAATGGCAAAAGCTTGGCTGCATTATAACCTTTTCTGGCCAGGTTATAACTTATATGGTCACTCATCCCAAATAACTGACTGAACCATGCCCGGGTGTCATTTTTTGAAATATCCTTGTTCTCCATAATTTGCATGGCAAGGTAATTACTCACTTCATTATGGGTTCCAATAAAAGTGGAGATATCATCAATATTGTCCAGGCAGTAAGACATAACACCATTAAAACTAACATCTGTAGCTTCTTTGCTTTCGCATATGGGAGTGATATACCCCATTTTTTTCGCCCTTTCATTTTCCTTTTCCATATAAGCACCCCGAACGATCTTTGCGCCAATTTTAAAACCTTCCTTTTTGCCCTTTATGTGAAGATCCTCAAGATATTGCTGCCTGTCCCATCTGTAACATTGTAAGGTATTAAACACAATTGCTTTCTCACCGTTATATTTTCTCATCATACGCTCCATAAGTTCATCTGCAGCATCCTGCATCCAGGATTCTTCGCCATCAGCCAACACGCTGATATCATGTTGGTATGCAGCCTCACATATATTTTCCACACGCTGTTGCACACGCTGCCATTCCTTTTCTTCCTCTTCAGTCAGGGTAACTTTCGATGTTACTTTTTCCCAAATCCCAAGTCTTCCAATTCCGGTTGGCTTAAATACAGCAAAAGCAAGTTCCTTGTTTTCTGCAGCAAATTTAATAATACCGATTTTCTTTTTCATAGCAGCATCAAATTGCTCCTCCTCCTCTTTTCCTTCTACCGAATAATCCAGGATACTATGCAGCTTCTTCGTGTACATCTTTCTAATGGTAGGCAGGCAATCCTCCATGGTCTCCCCTCCGCTAAACTGATTAAAAATAGTGGCTTTAATAAGTCCTTCCACAGGAAGATGCAGTTTTAAAGACCAATTGGTAAGTGCAGTGCCTATTTTTACCAAGGTGGGACGGTTTATCATTCCAAAAAGAAATAACGCCCTGTTGAGTTCCTCATCAGATTTTAACTTAAAAGCTGTCTCGGTATCGTTGAAAATTTTTTCAGTAATCATTACAATTGAATTAATACACAAATATAATTATTGAGTATTGATTATTTATCAAAATTCTCCTTATTTTCGACATATTTTAATAAAGCGCAAAACCTTATTAACTATGACTTCTTCCTCCAATCAGGCCCCGGTCTTTTACTCTGAAAATGCCTACCTGCAATTGAACAATTTTCTGGATCGTTCCAACCATTCCGCAGTGTTTATTTTAGTGGATACCAACACTCACAATCATTGTCTTCCTGCATTTTTAGAAAAGCTTGAAACATCAAAAACCATAGAGGTAATAGAAATGGATGCGGGAGAAGAGTTCAAAAACATTGAAACCTGTACCGGTATCTGGAATGCATTATCTGAACTTGGAGCCGACAGGAAAGGCCTTATGATTAATCTTGGCGGTGGGGTTGTTACAGATCTTGGAGGATTTGTAGCCGGCACTTTTAAACGTGGGATTGAATTCATCAACGTTCCTACAAGTCTTTTATCCATGGTAGATGCCTCTGTTGGTGGAAAAACCGGGGTAGATCTCGGAAGTCTTAAAAACCAGGTAGGGGTAATTACTCAACCGCAAATGGTCCTGATAGATCCCGAATACCTGTCAAGTTTACCGGCAAATGAGATGCGCAGCGGTCTTGCCGAGATTTTAAAGCACGGACTCATTGCCGATAAGCAATACTGGGAGAAGGCCACAGATTTGCAAAAGCTTACCCTGGAAGATCTTGAAGAATTAATAGCAGAGTCTATTGAAATAAAAACCAGGATTGTTGAACAAGATCCAACAGAACAAAATATAAGAAAAACCCTGAATTTTGGACATACCCTGGGCCATGCAATCGAATCCTATTACTTATCACATCCTGAAAAGGAAAAACTCCTGCACGGGGAGGCTATCGCTATTGGAATGATCATGGCGCTTTATATTTCCACTAAAATTTCCAACTTCCCGGAACCTCAATTGAAAGAGATTACAAAAAAAATCCTGGAGGTATTTCAAAAGGTAAAAATCACCAAAAAAGACTTTGAAAAGATAATTGAACTTTTAAAATTTGATAAGAAAAACACACATGGCCGTATAAACTTTGTGCTTTTAAAAGAAATTGGCAGCCCGGTAATTGACCGTACAGTCCCTAATAATCTTATTTTGGAGGCCCTGGAATATTATAAAAACGCTTAACCGGGAATCATTCAGGCGGGCCTACCTCGAATTTATAAAAATATTTTTCAATATCTGAGGTTTTTGATTTTCTTAGTCCCTAAGAATCGTCCAGACCTACCATTTTCAGAAAAAGACGATCGCTGTTTTTAGGGTTATGTACATTTCACCTTTAATTATTTTTTAAAATAATTCTGTTTTTGTTTGATTATGAACTAGTTATTTATTTATATTCCAGTCTGAAAATATAGAATTGGAGTATTGCATTTTTAGTATTTCCCAGATTGCAGATATTGTGAATTTTGTTATAATTGCACCAAGAAATATTAGCTATGAAACGATCATAACGGATGCACTATATAAACATCGATGACGATATGCGAATTACTCCCTGTAGCAATCGGGAAACCAATAAAAAACAATAAATGTCCACATATGAAAAGAGTCATTGTAGATTACAAAAAATTAACCCCGGAGATTTTAAGTCTCCTGGTGGAGAAATATCCCGATGGTTATGATGATGATCAAATCATTTCCTTTAAAAATGCAAAAAATGAAACGGTTGAAGCTGTTGAAGTAAAAACTTCAGACTCCATTTATCTTGTTAAGGTAAGTACCAGACTGGAAAATACTATGGCCAACTATGACGAAGATGATTATGAGGATGCCGATTTTAATGAACCTATTGTAGAAATTCCCGAAAAAAATGCTGAAGAAGAAGAACCCGAAGACTAAACCAGCTTTCTGGGAGCACGCTCATGAGTTGGAATGCTCAGTAAATATTTATAGTACTGATGATCTCACTAACCTTTTTATACAATGTTAGGATTAACCGAAATTTTTAATTTTTTCAAGAAGATTTTTTAAAAATACCACAAGTAATCAAAAAAGATCAAAATAAGACTTGTGCGAATCATTTTAAGCCTTGCTAAACCTTAGAATCACGTTTTTTTTTGCCATAATTCATACTTTCCCGTAATCTTTTTAAAATCTCGTGATCTTCACGAAGTTTCACCCTTTTATTGTTAAGCTTTTCAATCTCCTTGTAAATTGCCGGCTGACTAAACCGGTTGGGTCTTATGGTTTCATTTTTATGCAGGGCATATTGCACCGTGAATTCGGCACCAAAAAACAGGATCAAACAGGTATAATTCACCCAAAGCAAAATTAGCACTATGGAAGAAGCACCTCCGTAAACAGATCCTGGATTACTTTGCCCAAAATAATAACCTATCAAAAATTCACCAATAAGAAACAAAATAGTGGTTAATACTGCCCCGTAAAGCGTTATTCTCCATTTGATTACAATATCGGGCAACAACTTAAATATAGCTCCAAAAAGAAAGGTAATAAAGATAAATGAGAGACTGTAATTTATGATTTCCAGGCCTACGGCAGTAATAACAGGAGCACTTTCCTCTATGTATTCTCCCATTATTTTTACCAGCCAAGTTATTACCAAAGAAAGCAACAACAGAAATCCAATCACCAGGATCATCCCGAAGGATATGAGTCGGTCAATGAGCATCCTCAGGAAATTTTCCTTTCTGGCAACCACGTTCCAAATGTTGTTCATGGCGATTTTCAATCTGAAAAATACTCCCGTAGCACCAAATAAGAGAATAGAAATCCCAAAAACGATCGCCCAGGTAGAGTTTTCGGTTACTGCAGCATTGCTTATCATTTTTTCTATGGCCAAAGCTGCATCATTCCCAATAAAGCCACTTATCTGGTCATTAATTCGGCCCTGAGCAGCTTCCCTTCCAAAAAAATATCCGGCAATGGAAACAACAATTATGAGAAGAGATGGCAAAGAAAAAATAGCATAATACGCTATTATAGCACTTTCGGCCCATGGATCATTGCTTAACCAGCTGCTATAGGTTCTTTTCAGAAGCCTAAAAAATGTTTTTATACGATTCATAATTTATAGTTCCCCTTGAATAATTTCAAATGATGTTTCTCATGGCCTGCAATAATAAATCCCGCAGCTCCTGCACTTAAATCCTGACCATTTGAAAGACCAACGAATTGCATCATTTTAGGAGTAAAACTTTTAAACAAAAAAATTGTTGAATCCCTTACGGCTATATATTCGTCAATAAAATCAGCCAAACTTCTTTCATTGGCATTTGCGGCAGAAACGTACTTATCCTGATCAAAACCCGGTAGGGATCCTTGGTCTTTTCTGGAAATACAAAGTGCACGATATTGAAAAATCCTTTCTGTATCCAGCATATGCTGAAGCACCTCTGCAATAGTCCATTTCCCTTCTGCATACTTAAAATGAAGATCGACATCTTTCTCTGCGGAATTGAATAAACTCAACATAGCTTCTTTTTGTGTTTGCAACAATTCGGTTAAATCAAGATCCGGAAGCAGGCCGGTATATTGCTGATAATATTCCGGGTAATCGCTTTTTTTTAACTCTTTAATATTCATCTGAAAATTATATTTATTTGGTTAACGGGACTTTCAAATTTAGATATTTATTGGTCTCCCTATAGCCCATCGGGGAGTAATTCGCATATCTTCATTATTTGTTTCGTGTTTCCGTTTTACTCCTTTCATCAATATAAAAAAAACCCCTTTAAACATAGTGTTTTAAAGGGGTTTTAATAAAATTTTAATAATAATCTAGAGGTTTTGAAAGATAGAATGCATCAATCGCTTTTTATCGTTCATGCTTTCCTCAAGAGAGATCATAGTCTCTGTTCTGTAAACACCTTCAATATCATCTAACTGAAAAATTATTTCCTTTGCGTGTTGTGTATCACGGGCACGGATTTTACAGAAAACGTTAAATTTCCCAGTAGTAACGTGTGCTACAGTAACAAAAGGAATATCGTTTATGCGTTCTAAAACAAATTTTGTTTGAGAAGTGTTTTTAAGAAAAATTCCTACGTATGCAATAAAGGCATATCCCAACTTTTCATAATTCAGGGTTAAGGTTGAGCCTAAAATTATTTGGGCCTCTTCCATCTTTTTCACCCTAACATGTACCGTTCCGGCAGAAATATTTAATTTTTTAGCGATATCGGTAAATGGAGTCCGGGTATTCTCGATGAGCATATTAAGAATTTGATGATCTGTTTCATCTAGTTTATACTTTGCCATAATCTTAAAGTCTTTAATTAAAAAGACAAAATTAATATATCTAATTAAATAATTGACAATTATTTGCAATTATTTTCATAATTTATAGTGAAAATTTCATCATTTATAAAGATTTTGTTAACTATAACGTTTTCGGAAAGTTCCTGGTTATCATTCAACCGTATAGCCGAATTATTGCACTGTATTTCGCGGTGCGCATAGAAAGCCAGCTTCGGACTTATTTTCTCAATAACCGGTATAAATTCAATTTTATAATTAGAAAATACTTCTTTAAACTGAATCGCAACATCAACAAATTCCGATTTAAATAAAACATCCCTTAAAATAACATCATAAAACAGTTTCTGATTCTCCGGAATATCAAAATAACGCTGAAAATCCATTTTTTGATAGGATCCGGATGAAATAGCCGTTAATCCGCATAAAATGGCTGCAGCCACATGTTCCCGGATTTTTTCACGATGATAATCATGCTGAAGATGCCCCGCTTCAAAGAGAATGGTAGGCACTCCCCGACTTTGAAAACTATCACCGGTACAATTTATATTGAAGGAATCATCATAGCGACCAATTTGACCTTTTAAATTTTCTTTAAGCTCTTCTGCCATCGCGGCAATGATTTGCATGGACTTTATTCGGGACGGGGTAATGGTTCTTTCCGTGTCCATTGCTGGCGTGAGAAATGAAATACTGGCAGGGTGAGCTGTATTTCCGGCACTAAATATTGTACGTTGATCGTGCAGATTAAAACAAAAATCGGGCTTAAAATCATCAAAAAGCGATCGCAATAACTTGCTTTCCTTTTCTTTGAGGTCTTTTGCATCACGGTTTAAATCAACATTATTCGCGTTTACGCGGGTATATGCGCTGGCCCCGTCCGGATTCAACATAGGAATAACGGAAATCGTACAATTCTCAAGGATCTGCTTTAAAACAGGGTTGTCACCTTGCCTATAAAATGCATTCAGCACATCAAGAATAGCTTTGGTCGTAGTAGATTCATTTCCGTGCATTTGTGACCAAGCCAGAATCTTAATTTTTCCAGTTCCTAAAGTGAGTTTATGAACAGGCATCCCTAATGCAGATTCTCCAATTTTTTTAAGCTGAAATTTAGTGCTAAGACTTTTTAGAATTCCATCAATATAAGAATAGGCAAGATACCTTCCTGTTATCTCCTGAAGCTTCACTAAAGGATATAACTGAAGCATCGTTTTATAGGCCGAATTTTTATTTTCCATGTTTACAAAAGTAAATAATCAAATATTCACATTTGTAAACAGGTATATTTTACAAATGTGTTTACATTAGTGAACAAAGAGGAGTGGTTTCTTCTCGCCTGAAATGGAAAATTTCCATAGGGGTAAAAATTAATACTTAAAATACTATATTTTAGCTGTTTAAGTCTTATTATATAAACCTTTAATTTGCGGTTAAAATGTAAATTCACAAATGTAACTTGCCTGGTTTCGTTATGTTTGTTACATTTGTAAACACACTTCTAATACAAGTAAATTCACAATGGTAAACAGCGACGATTTCTCTAAAAGATTGCAAAAAATTCTGGAATACTACGACCTCTCTGCAGCTGCTTTCTCCGATGCGATAGATGTTGGACGCTCCTCCATCTCGCATATTCTCTCCGGAAGAAATAAACCAAGCCTGGATTTTGTGCTGAAAGTGATTCAAACATATCCGGAAGTGGAACTGTATTGGTTACTGAACGGGAAAGGCTCTTTTCCAAATACACCCGGAAAAACGCAGACCCCTGAAAAACAAACTAAGCAGGCATCTTCAACTTCTCCAGCGCAGACGGTTTCCGATGATCTTCCTGCTAAAACCTCTTTTTCTGAAAACAGCGACAAATCTTCAGCAGATAAAAAGATCAGGAAAATCGTTATTTTTTACCAGGATGGGACTTTTGAGGCTTTCGAAAATTGAATTTCAGCCTTAAAATACCGTTATTTGCAGTGTGAAGTATGCCCCTAAATTGCACCCGAATTGCTTCCACAGGATAACCGGAGGTTTATTAACACCACAAGAATTCTATAATGAAAAAACCAGTGCTTTTAATTCCCATATTGCTTTTATTTATTGCCTGTTACTCCCCTCAAAGAGATTGCTTACAATTTAAAACAGGAAGCTTCCAATTTGAGTCTTATTTGAATGGAGAGCTTGTAACTTCTACTTTTGTGAGGAATGATTCAATAGAAATTGATAAGTTCGAGGGAAAAACGGATACCTCCTCCGTTCGATGGATCAATGATTGCGAGTATATCGTGAAGAATTTAAATCCGAAAAACATGGCAGAACAAAAACCCTTGCACATCAAGATTCTTACAACCGATAAGAACACGTATACCTTTGAATATGGATTGGTGGGGGAAACGAATAAGCAGAAAGGCTCTGTTACTAAAATTGACTAAGGTTTAGCGCTTCCTTTTCGAAGTAATTCATTTTGCTCCTGGATAAGTTCGGTGAGATCTGAAAGCAACTGAATATCTTTAGGGGTTTCAACAGTTTTGTTTTTGGGATCCTGGGATTTTCTTCTAAACCTGTTCATGAATTTCACCACAAGAAATATCGTAAACCCAACTATAAGAAAATCAAGAATCGCTTCCACAAAAGCGCCATAACCTATTGAAATTTCCTGAATTTCAGCTGTACCCTCTTTTGCAGCCAACAGACCTTCCCTAAGAATGATCTTTCTGTCGGCAAAATTGACTCCTTCTGTTAAAAGTGATAATGGAGGTAGAACCACTTTTTTCACGAGAACATCTACAACTTTATTAAAGGCGGTACCAATAATGATCCCTACCGCCATATCGATCATATTGCCTTTGACGGCAAATTCCTTAAACTCTTTTAGAATACCCATTATTCATCAAATAAGTTAATCTGGCTTTCATCAGTTTTAGGTTTCTTAGCTGTAATTTCGCCTATATGCTCATCTGCTCCGCCTTCAGGATTTAAGGTTTCTTCATCATTAACCTCTATGTCTTCGGTCGAAATTTCTTCAGGTTGAAACGGAATAGGATCAAGCAGGTTTAATTGTTTTAATTTTTCTGCAGTTAATTGATTTCCAAGTGCCTTAATACCCTTAACTGAAATAAACTCTTCAATATTAACCTCTTCATTATCACGCTGATCTTTTCCTTTCAATTTGTTAAATACAAGCTCTACCCTTGGGATATAATCTGTAGAAACAAGTTCCAGAAAAGATTTTTCTTGATCGCCAATAAAATTCTCTTCCTTATCCGGGTTCTCTATAAGAAAACGTTTAACGTAATAGCGTTCTTTTTCGGCTTCCCAATAGATTGCTGAAATCGGTTTTTTTGGAATCCATTTTTCAAGGATTATTATTTCTTCGTCAAATCGTGTTGTTATCTCGGGTTTAATGGTTTTAACCACGCCATCCTGAGTGATGACTAAAAGCCTGTCTTCTCCGCGGAACTCTCCAAGCAATTCTCCGCGCTCATCTACATTAAGCCGTTTTACGCTTTCATCAAACCAAATTCTTCGTGGTTTCAGGGTGGAAACTCCTTCCTCTTTTAATTCTATCTTTTTAATTGCATATTTGGTAACGATGTTCCCTTTTACATTGCGACCTTTGATAAGCATATCGGCAAAATCAAGTTCAAATTTCAACTTTTTTATGCTTCCTACCTGTCGCAGGTAAACGGTAACCACTTCTGCTTCCCCGTTTGGATTTGCAGAAAAATAATGGATTTTGGATTCCTTTTTTCCCTGCGTGATATCATATTCCCGGTCACGCGTTATCGAGGTAACCGCCAGTCGTTTAATGTAGGAAGCACCATTTTTTCCATCCCGGTATATAAGATTGTAAATGGTTCTCTTATCCTTTTTCTTAAAAACAGCAACGTGGATAATATCCTTACCAACAAAAGTTTTTGCATCTACTTTGGTCACCATCATTTTTCCATCTCCGGTAAAACAAATAATATCATCAATATCTGAACAATCTGTAACGAATTCGTCCTTTTTTAAAGACGTACCTATAAAGCCCTCTTTTCGGTTTACATATAATTTGGTATTGCGCATCGCCACCTTGGTAGCTTCTATGTCATCAAAAAGTCGCAAATGTGTTTTACGCTCTTTTCCTTCGCCATATTCCTTTTTCAATCTGGTGAAATATGCGATGGCATAATCGGTTAGGTGCGCCAGGTGATGTTTTACTTTTTCGATTTCCTCTTCAAGCGCATCAATTTTTTGCTGGGCTTTATCAATATCAAATTTTGAAATTCTTTTTATTCGAATCTCCGTCAATCGCACGATATCCTCTTCAGTAATCGCACGTTTTAAATGTTTGGTATGCGGTTTTAGTCCTTCGTCAATCGCGTGGATTACTCCCTGCCAGGTTTCTTCTTCTTCAATATCGCGGTAAATTCGTTTTTCAATGAATATTCGTTCCAGAGAAGCGAAATGCCATTGTTCTTCAAATTCACCCAGTTTTATCTCCAAATCTGCCTTCAGTAAACCAAGGGTATGATCTGTAGAACGCATCAACATTTCTGTTACCCCAAGAAAAATAGGTTTGTTATCAATAATAACGCAACCCAGCGGGGAGATCGAATTCTCACAACTGGTAAATGCATATAACGCATCTATGGTTTTATCTGGAGAAATGTTTGGCGGGAGATAGATTAAAATCTCAACATGTTCTGCCGTATTATCTTCTATCTTCTTGATTTTGATCTTCCCTTTATCATTAGCCTTAAGTATAGATTCAATTAAGGTTGTGGTGGTTGTTCCATAAGGGATTTCGGTAATAGCGAGGGTGGTTTTGTCATATTGCGAAATCTTGGCCCTTATACGAACTTTTCCTCCGCGTTTACCGTCATTATAGTCGGTGATATCTGCTTCCCCGGAAGTTGGGAAATCGGGATAGATCACGAATTTTTTTCCTTTCAAATGTTTTATGGAAGCATCTATAAGTTCGATGAAATTATGCGGAAGAATACGGGTGCTTAGTCCAACGGCAATCCCTTCGGCGCCCTGTGCCAGCAATAACGGAAACCTTACCGGCAGGTTTACCGGTTCCTTTTTTCTGCCATCATAGGAAAGTTGCCAATAGGTGAGTTTTTGATTAAATAAAACTTCCAAAGCAAATTTTGATAACCTGGCCTCGATATACCGCGGTGCAGCGGCTCTATCTCCGGTAAGTACATTTCCCCAGTTTCCCTGCGCATCAATCAAAAGGTCTTTTTGGCCAATTTGAACCATGGCATCACCAATACTGGCATCTCCGTGTGGATGATACTGCATGGTGTGCCCAACTATATTCGCAACTTTGTTATACCGGCCGTCATCAAGATCTTTCATAGAGTGCATGATACGGCGTTGTACAGGTTTAAACCCATCTTCAACTGCCGGTACTGCCCTTTCCAGGATTACATACGAAGCATAATCAAGAAACCAATCCTTGTACATTCCTGTAACACGAATAAGTTGTTCTTTTGGTTGCTCCTGAAGTTCTTCCGGGGTATTATCCTGATTTTCTATATCCATTTAAGAAATTAATTTATTCTTTTCCAACACCTTGTTTAAGGATTCTATCATTCCTTTCTTTTTCTTTCCACCAAGGAAAGTGATATTAAAACGGTAGGACCTTGGCCCTTTTTTTCTGCGGCTGGTGATATAAATTTTAAGTGTGCAATAAAATCCATAATCACTCACCTTAAAGTCCAGGAGTTTTGTTTTAGGAAATTCGGCCCGTTTCACCCGATATTCCATAAACTTTGAAAAAAACAGTCCGTTGTTTTTGAAATTAAGCGTCTCTCCATCGCTATCGAATTCAAACAGCTGACCAATACGATGGAAATAAATCCCAAAAGCCAGCAAAATCAAATTTGGAAAAAAGTGGCTCAGTTTTACCGGGTTTTCAGGATCGGTATTCATCAGTTCAACATTCACAAAGATATTAGTGACAAATGCGGCCACCAGGATCATATAAATGGAAGGGACTATTCTGGTTTCGGTAGTGTTTTTAAACCTCATAGGCTATTCTCTTCAACCAGGTCCAATTCAAATTTCAGATTCTCAATAATAAATTCCTGCCTGTCCGGAGTATTTTTTCCCATATAAAAGCTCAGTAATTCTTCAATAGACAGTTCCTTATCCAGCATCACGGGATCCAGACGGATATCTTCCCCTATAAAATGTTTAAATTCATCGGGAGAAATTTCCCCCAATCCTTTAAATCGGGTTATTTCCGCTTTTCCGGTAAGTTTGGTTACCGCCTGCTGTCTTTCATTTTCACTGTAACAATAAATGGTTTCTTTTTTATTCCGAACCCTAAATAAAGGGGTTTGCAGGATATATAAATGATTTTCTTTGATCAGCTCCGGAAAGAATTGCAGAAAGAAGGTTATCAATAACAACCGGATGTGCATTCCATCTACATCGGCATCTGTGGCGATCACGATGTTGTTATACCGAAGATCGGCGATGGATTCCTCTATATTAAGCGCTGCCTGAAGCAGGTTAAATTCTTCATTTTCATAAACGATCTTTTTTGAAAGTCCGTAACTGTTCAAAGGTTTTCCCTTTAAGCTGAAAACCGCCTGAGTATTAACATCCCGGGATTTTGTAATGGAACCACTGGCCGAATCTCCCTCGGTGATAAAAAGTGTGGATTCCAGGTAACGCTCCTTTTTGCTATCTCCAAGATGGATTCGGCAATCCCGAAGTTTTTTATTGTGTAAACTGGATTTTTTCGCCCTGTCCTTGGCGAGTTTCCTAATTCCTGAAAGCTCTTTTCGTTCGCGTTCCGCCTGTAATATTTTACGGTGCAGTTTTTCTGCAGTGTCCTGATTTTTGTGAAGGAAATTATCAAGCTGGGTTTTTAAAAAATCGTTGATATAGGTTCGTACCGTTGGCAAATCCCCGCCCATATCGGTAGAACCGAGTTTTGTTTTGGTTTGACTTTCAAAAACGGGCTCCATCACTTTTATGCTGATGGCTGCAACAACCGATTTTCGAATATCGGCTGCTTCATAGTTTTTTCCGTAATATTCCCGGATTGTTTTAACCAGTGCTTCTCTGAAGGCGAGGAGATGTGTTCCTCCCTGAGACGTGTTTTGTCCGTTTACGAAAGAGTGATATTCTTCAGAATATTGAGATTTACTGTGAGTTAAGGCAACCTCTATATCATGTCCCCTTAAATGTATGATGGGGTATAATTGATCATCGTTGGAAATGCTATCTCCCAGAAGGTCTTTTAATCCATTTTCAGAATAAAATTTCTCACCGTTAAACATTATTGTCAATCCCGGATTGAGATAGACATAATTTTTGAGCATTTTCTCAATATACTCGTTGCGGTATTTGAAATTTTTAAAGATGGATTCATCAGGAATGAACGTGACTTTTGTACCCCGACGGCGGGAAGTTTCATCCAGGATCTCTTCATTTACAAGATTTCCCTGTTCAAAATCCACCGATTTGGATTTCCCGTCCCTGTTGGATTCCACCCTGAAACTGGAAGAAAGCGCATTCACCGCTTTGGTTCCAACCCCATTTAATCCTACCGATTTTTTGAAGGCGCGGGAATCATATTTGCCACCGGTGTTCATTTTTGAAACCACCTCCACCACTTTCCCAAGAGGAATTCCACGACCATAATCGCGAACAATCACTTTTTGGTTTTGTACAGAGACCTCAATGGTTTTACCAGATCCCATGACAAATTCATCAATACTGTTATCCAGTACTTCTTTTAAAAGGATATAGATCCCATCATCGGCGGTGGAACCATCACCAAGTTTCCCAATATACATCCCGGGACGCATACGGATATGCTCCTTCCAATCAAGGGATCGTATATTGTCTTCGGTATATTTGGTTTCCTCGGTCATAAGTGGATTGTAAACTTTCGTCGCTAATATAAGGTTTACGTGAAAAAGTTAAAACAGCCTACCCACAAAGTAATTAACAATATTTTAAGGTGCAATGTTAATTAGATGTGAGATATGAATAATGAGAAATTTTTTGTCTATTTGAATTTGACTATTTCATTTATTAGCAAGTAATCTTTTTCTAGTCTTGTCTCTTGGCTCTATTTTTCTTTTCACTATACTCTTTTCTCTATTTTTTTTCTCAATACTTAATACTCAATACTCACATCTAAATACCAGCTATTTTTTTTCTTAAATCTCACATCTAATATTTCAATACCAACTACACGTTGAACCTAAAGTGCATCACATCCCCATCTTTTACTATATATTCTTTCCCTTCTACCTTCATTTTTCCGGCTTCTTTCACCTTTGCTTCGCTTCCAAAACTCGCAAAATCATCATAGGCGATCACTTCTGCACGGATAAAACCTTTTTCAAAATCGGTATGGATCACTCCGGCGGCTTGTGGCGCACTGGATCCTGTTGGGATTGTCCAGGCTCTCACTTCCTTAACACCTGCGGTGAAGTAGGTTTGAAGTTTTAAAAGGCGGTATGCAGAACGGATTAGTTTAGCCGATCCCGGTTCATCCAAACCTATGTCCTGTAGAAACATTTTGCGCTCCTCATAATCATCAAGTTCGGTAATATCAGCTTCGGTTCCAACGGCAAGGACCAAAACTTCGGCGTTTTCATCTTTTACCGCTTCTTTCACTTTATCTACATATACATTTCCGCTGGTTGCAGATTTTTCATCTACATTACAAACATACATTACCGGCTTATCTGAGATCAATTGCAGGTTTGCGATAAATTCTTCCCGCTCTTCAGCTGTAAGGTCGGTTAAGGCGCGTACAGATTTTCCTGCTTCAAGACCTTTTTTCACCTTTAGCAAAGCAGCTTCTTCCTTTTGAGCGTCCTTATTCCCTATTTTAGCGGCACGCTTTACCTTTTCCAGTTTTTTATCTACTGTTTCAAGATCTTTAAGCTGAAGTTCCATATCGATGGTTTCCTTATCCCTTACAGGATCTACAGACCCATCTACGTGCACGATATTATCATCTTCAAAACAACGTAATACGTGTAAAATAGCATCGGTTTCGCGAATATTCCCAAGAAACTGATTTCCAAGGCCTTCGCCTTTACTGGCTCCTTTTACTAACCCGGCAATATCCACAATCTCTACAACAGCAGGTTGCACCCGCTCCGGATTTACAAGAGCTTCCAGTTTTTCAAGACGGCTGTCCGGTACATTAACCACGCCTACATTGGGTTCTATGGTACAAAACGGGAAATTTGCACTTTGCGCTTTGGCATTTGATAAACAATTAAATAAGGTAGATTTTCCTACGTTTGGCAATCCAACAATTCCAGCTTTCATATGTGTATTTTATTATTTTTCATTTATTGGCCTCCCAATAGCTATCGGGAGTATTTCGCATAACTTCATCCGTGTTTGTATAGGGTTTCCGAAATGCTCATTTCATATGTATTTTTATATTATTTTTTGTCTTTTCCCTTCAACCACGTATTTATCGGGATTTTTTAGCATAAATCACTGCCTGTGAGCAGAAAAAATCATCAGTTTTAATATCCAAATCGATTTATTTACTGTTTTTAATGCAAATTCTAATCCTTTTTTTGCGGCTGCAAAGATAGGTTTTAAAGTTGGAAAATATAAATATTAACCTGTTCCTTACCTCTTAAATATGTTTAAATTTAAGCAGGATTAGGAACATCTTCATCTTGAAACATAAGCAACAAAGATATTATTCATTGGATTAAAAAATCAATTTTCAAAAATAATAAGAAATCAAAAACCTCGGGGAATTAAACCTCGCAAGGAGGGTTTTAAAAATTTAAAAATTCAGGACTTAGCATCAAAGTTTGTTTTTTTGGTATTTTAAAGTGTTAAATAACCCTAAATTATTTCTTATAAAAGGGTACTTTTGTTTTTTTGAAACTTTATTAATAATTAATACTATTTTCTATGAGTAAATTTTTACTATTTATTTTGGCTGGTTTTGCTCCATTCTTAATATCGGCACAGGAAGTAACGGGAACCGTTACAGATAATTCAGGAATGCTACTGCCGGGTGTAAATGTGGTAGAAAAAGGTACCAGCAATGGAACTACTACAGATTTCGACGGCAAGTTCAGCATTGATATAGGACCGGAAGAAATTCTTGTTTTCAGTTATATAGGATTTGAAACGCAGGAAGTGAATGTAGACGGGAGATCTACAATAAATGTAACTCTTGCAGACGGAATGACCCTAAGCGAAGTTCAGATTGTAGGTTCCCGAAGTCCTAAAAGAACCGCTACAGATACGCCGGTAGCAATAGATGTCATCGATGTTCAGGAAGTAGCCACTCAAACCGGTCGGATTGAAATAAACGAATTGCTGCAATACGCGGCGCCTTCTTTTAATGCCAACAAACAATCGGGTTCTGATGGTGCCGATCATATTGATCCTGCTTCATTAAGAGGATTGGGGCCAGATCAAACCCTGGTACTTATCAATGGGAAAAGAAGACACCAGTCTTCATTAGTCAACATATTTGGAACCAGAGGACGCGGAAATACAGGAACCGATTTAAATGCCATTCCTGCCGGTGCTATTAAAAGGATCGAAATTTTAAGAGATGGCGCTTCAGCCCAATATGGATCTGATGCGATTGCCGGAGTTATCAATCTTGTTTTAAACGATGAGGTAGAAAAATTTACCGGAAATATAAATTACGGTTTCTATAGCACAAATGCCGAAGGTAACTTTCCCACAGGAACTCCAAATACCGATGGGAACAGGCTGGATACCGAAAGAGATGGAAACCAAATAGGTAAAGACAAGGATTTTGATGGAGGTTCTGTAAAAGTGACGGCAAACTATGGTGTTGCAATAGGGGAAGAAGGTTTTGCCAACTTTACCACAGAATATATCAGTAAAAATAAAACCTTAAGACCTGGTTTCGATTTTAGACGTGGTTTTGGGGAAGCAGCGATAGACGGATTTAATTTCTTCGGAAATGTTATGGTTCCCGTTTCAGAAAAATCCCAATTTTATGCTTTTGGTGGCCGTAATTACAGGGATACTGATGCGTACGCCTTTACACGAAACAATCCTACCGCAAGAAATGTTGTAAGCATTTACCCTGATGGTTTTACACCAAGAATTACTTCTATAATTACAGATAATTCTGTTGCTGCTGGTTTTAGAACAGAAACAGAAAGTGGATGGAAAATGGACGTGAGTAACACCTGGGGAAAGAACTTTTTCCATTATTATATCAAGGGAACTTTAAATGCTTCTTTACAAGATGATTCTCCAACAAATTTTGATGCTGGTGGGCATAGTTTAAGTCAGAATACTGTTAATCTGGATTTCTCTAAGTATTATGAAAATATGCTGGAAGGTGTAAACCTCGCTTTTGGTGCAGAATATAAAACTGAGAATTTTATGATCTTTGCAGGTGAGGAAGGCTCCTGGGCCACATATGATGGTACAGGAAATGTTAACAATGCTTATGATGACATTGTTAGGGATTTAAATGGAAATCCTGTTTTAGGCATGAACAATAATCCGATTCCAAATCCAAATGAAGATTTATTAACCGCTGGACCTGGAGGATCTCAAGGATTCCCAGGATATGGACCAGCGAATGAAGTGGACAGAAGTAGATCTAACGTATCTTTTTATGTAGATACTGAATTTGATATTACAGATAGGTTTTTGGTTGCAGCAGCAGCCAGATTTGAAGATTACAGTGATTTTGGAAGCACGATTAATGGAAAATTAGCTACCAGATATAAGGTGACTGAAAATGTAAATGTTAGAGGTTCTGTAAGTACAGGTTTTAGAGCGCCATCTTTAGCACAAATCTATTACAATTTAAAGTTCACCAATTTTGTGGGCGGACAGGCTTTGGAATCTTTGTTATCTCCTAATAATAGTCCTGTAACTGCATCTTTCGGCATTGGACCTTTGCAAGAAGAAACCGCATTTAATGCCTCTTTAGGTTTTACAGCAAATCTTGGAAATTTCACTGCTACAGTAGATGGATATTATATAGACATTCAAGATCGTATAGTTCTAACAGGGAACTTTGATGCACCACAAATTGATAATGTGGAAGCAGCACAATTCTTTGCAAATGGTGCAGACACCGAAACTTTAGGATTGGACATTGTACTTTCTCATAAGGCAATATTAGGACAGGGAACTTTCACTTCAAGTTTAATAGGGAATTTCAATGATATGAGTATTACCAGCGTGAAGAACGGACAATTAGATGAACAAACTTTCTTTGGTGAAAGAGATAAAGCATTTTTATTAGCTTCTGCTCCAGACAGCAAAATAATCTTGAACCTGATGTATGATATCAATAAATTTGACATTGCATTAGGATTAAACCGTTTTAGTGAAGTAAAACTACTGGATTTTCAAACCTTTGAAGATGTTGCAGATTATGGCAGCTTTGAGGATCAGATAGCAGCAGCGACAGATACTTATGGGGCTAAAATAACTGCCGATTTAAATTTAGGATATAAAATAAGTGATAACTTAAAATTAAATATTGGTGGCAATAACCTTTTCAATGTATATCCAGATCAACAGGACGATTGGAGTGAAGGTGGAGGATACTGGGATTCTGTACAAATGGGCTTTGGGGGAGCGTATTATTATGCGAAGCTCAATTTGAACTTCTAAAATCCAAACTTTATTTTAACCGGGTGCTCCAAATGGAGCACCCTTTTTTTTTCCGGAATTTCAAAAGCTGATCATTATCATGTTTACCCCTATTTTCACAGGAATTTATATGTTATTGAAGGCCTTAAATTCGAAATAGTCCTATTTTTGCAGACGTAGAAAAAACCATATCATGAACAAAGGTATTTATATTGCAACCCTGGAATCAAATAGCGGAAAATCGCTTATCTCTTTAGGTTTAATGCGCACCCTGCTTGGGAAAACTGTAAAAGTTGGTTATTTCAGGCCGATTATAGATGATGTTGAAGCCGGAAAAAAGGACAATCACATCGACACGATATTAAGTTATTTTAAGTTAAAACAAAATTATGAAGATGCCTTTGCATTCACTCGCAGGGAGATAATTCAGAAACGAAATGATGGAAAATCCGGAGAGATCATCGATACCATCATTCGAAAATACAAGAACCTGGAAGAACGGTTCGACATTGTTTTAGTTGAAGGGAGTGATTTTTCCGGAGAAGGCAGCGTATTTGAATTTGATGTAAATGTGCTTATCGCCAAGAATTTGGGAATCCCTGTAATTATTGTTGCCAGCGGAAAAAACAAAACCCGTGAAATACTAAAGGGAAATCTGCAAATGGCCTATCACGCTTTTGTTAATAAAGATGTACGGGTTTTGGCGATGGTAAGCAATAAAATAGAGCTTCAAAATCTGGAGGTCGCAACTTCTGCGATGAATGAATTTTTACCGGCAGAAATAGGGAATTTTGCAATTCCATTAATAGACACTCTTGGAAATCCAACTCTGAAAGAAATTCTAAAGGATTTGGACGGAAAGGTCCTTTTTGGAGAAGAATATCTGGACAATCAAACCGGGAATTTTGGGGTTGGAGCCATGCAGCTTAGAAATTACCTGAAGCACCTGAAAGATGAAAGTCTTGTAATCACCCCCGGAGATCGGGCCGATATTATTCTTGGGGCATTACAGGCTAATATCTCCACAAATTACCCTAAAATATCCGGAATTATTCTCACCGGAGGATTGATCCCGGAAGATACCATCCTGAAACTTATTGACGGATTATCCCAGGTGGTTCCAATTATTTCTGTTGAAGGTGGCACTTTTAATGTGGCCAATAAAATAGGGATGATAAAATCCAATATTTATGCTGACAGTATTCAGAAAATTGAAACTTCCATCAGTATTTTTGAGAAATATGTATCCTTTGATCCTTTGCTCGAAAGGTTAATAAATTTTGAACCAAGCGGGATCACTCCACGAATGTTTCAATACAGTCTTGTGCAACGGGCCAGAATGGCCAAAAAACACATCGTTTTACCTGAAGGAACAGACGACCGTATCCTGATAGCAGCTTCCCGACTCATCGCAATGGACCTTGTGGATATTACCCTGTTGGGCGATCCGGAAATAATCAAATCAAAAGTTGGAAACCTGGGGATTACTATGGATTTTGAGAAGGTAAAGATCATCAACCCTGCAAAAAATGAATATTTTAAAGATTTTGCCAATACTTATTATGACTTGCGAAAACATAAAAACATCAACCTGGACATAGCAAAAGACAGGATGCACGACGTTTCCTATTTTGGAACAATGATGATCTATAAAGGACTGGCAGACGGAATGGTGTCCGGAGCGGCACATACCACGCAACACACTATAGTACCGGCACTTCAGTTTATAAAGACAAAACCCGGAGTTTCCCTGGTTTCCTCCGTTTTCTTTATGTGTCTGGAAGACAGGGTTTCAGTATTTGGAGATTGCGCTATCAACCCCAACCCTACTGCTGAAGAATTGGCAGAGATTACTATTTCCTCTGCAGAAAGCAGCAAGGCCTTTGGAATTGAACCTAAGATAGCGATGCTCTCCTACTCTTCCGGAAGTTCAGGAAAAGGGGAAGATGTGGATAAAGTGCGGGCAGCCACCGAAATTGTAAAACGATTACGTCCGGACCTTAAAATAGAAGGGCCCATTCAATATGATGCTGCGGTAGATCCGGGCATTGGGAAAAGCAAACTTCCGGATTCCGAAGTGGCAGGACAAGCCAGTGTATTGATATTTCCCGATCTAAATACCGGTAACAACACCTATAAAGCCGTTCAACGGGAAACTGGCGCAGTTGCCATTGGGCCTATGTTACAGGGTTTAAACAAACCGGTAAACGATTTAAGTAGGGGCTGCACTGTAGATGATATCTTTAACACCGTTATTTTAACTGCAATACAGGCTCAGGGAATATAAGTTGAAAAGGAGATTTAATTCCCGCTTGGTTTCATCAAGTTTGAATTCTGAAAGTTCTGTTTTATAAAATAAAAAATACATACATGAAAAAAATCTTAGTGATCAATTCCGGAAGTTCTTCCTTAAAATTTCAACTTATACAGATGCCAGAGGAGCACGTATTGGCCTACGGGCTTGTAGAGCGCATTGGGCAGGAATCCGGGAAACTGAGTTATTCTTCTGAAAAATTTTCCGCTTCAGAAGAAAAGGAAGTTGCAAATCATTCTGAAGCCTTAAAATCGGTTACTACGCTATTGATGGATCCTGAAAACGGAGTGATTCAAAATGCATCCGAAATTCCCGCAATTGGACACCGGGTGGTTCATGGCGGCGATAAATTTTCAGAAACCATCCTTATTGATGAAAAGGTAAAAGCAACTATAAAGGATTTATTTTCCCTTGCGCCACTTCATAATCCACCTAATTTAAACGGAATTGAAGTAGCCGAATCGATTTTTCCAAATTCCAAACAAATCGCTGTTTTTGACACTGCGTTCCACCGCAGTATTCCCGCCCGTGCAAACCGATATGCAATTCCGAATTCATTTTTTGAGGAATATAACATCCAGTTATATGGGTTTCATGGAACAAGCCACAAATATGTTTCAGAAAAGGCAATGGAATATACAGGCGCTAAAAAGTCAAAGATTATAAGCATACATCTTGGAAATGGATGCAGTATTACCGCGATTAAGGATGGGAAAAGCATCGATCATTCCCTGGGATTTGGACCTGTTAACGGACTCATTATGGGAACCCGCAGCGGAGATATCGATCAATCGGTGATCTTTTATATGATCAGTCAACTGGGATACACGACTCAGGAAGTGAGCGATCTCCTGCATCATAAAAGTGGAATGTTGGGACTTACAGGTTATAGCGATCTTCGGGATATTGAGAGCGAAGCTGAAAAAGGCAACCGTGATTGCCAACTTGCCCTTGATATGAATGCGTACCGAATAAAGAAATACATTGGTGGATACGCCGCTGCTATGAACGGCCTGGATACTATTATTTTTACCGCTGGAATTGGCGAAAACAGTTCTACTATAAGAGCGTTGGTTTGCAAGGAAATGGAATTCCTGGGAATTGAGCTTGATGAGAGCGAAAATAACAATCGGTCTAAAGAGATCAGGAAGATTAGTACACACGGTTCTAAAGTAGCTATTTTGGTAATCCCAACCAATGAAGAGCTGGAAATTGCAAAGCAGGTTTTTTCTTTGATTTCCTGATTAAAAATCAATACTATCCGGTAAAGAATCAAGATCGTCCCGCCTTTGGCGTAACTGCAAGAACCAGGAACCAAGACTTGATTTTAATTAACTGATGAACATTTAGTGATGATTTCTATTTTTTTTAGAATACTATAATTATTGGTATAATTTAAAAATTAAGAAAAGTAAGGTTTGTTTTTAAAAATCTCCTTGGAATGAGTAAACCTAACGAGGTCTCAAAGAACTGTTAGGTTTAAATGCAATCTAATTCGAAAAAAACCTCACAGGTTTTAAAGTATCTGTGAGGTTTAAATTCAGGCCGAATTTCAATCTTGTTCGAAATATAACATCACAGGTCTCAATGACGGCTTAGGACCTGTGATGTTTAAATTCATGACAAATTTTCCTTTGTTTCAAAACTATTTCAGTATAAAAATACCGGTAAATCTCCACCCTGCTGATTTTCAGAAAATTAATTTATTTGTAAACAATCAATTGTTTATAAAATTTTAATTAACTGACAATCAATAGTTTGATTAATTTTCCTTGTAAACTTTTAATAATCAAAATGATTTTTGCTGTGTATTTTTTTATACATTTATCCCACGGCAATAAGCTCTTTATAATCAAATTTTACAAGCAAAATGAAAATCGAAACTACCCAAACCCCGGCAAAAACATACACTCAGGATGAAGCATTTGAAGCTTCCGTAGCATATTTTAAGGGCGATGAGCTTGCGGCCAGGGTTTGGATCAATAAATATGCTTTAAAGGATTCTTACGGCAACATTTACGAAAAAGATCCACAGGCTATGCACGTGAGATTGGCAAAAGAGATAGCAAGAATTGAAGCCAATTATGCCAATCCACTTACTGAAAATGAAGTTTTAGGTCTTATAGAAAATTTTAAATACATCGTACCACAGGGAAGCCCAATGGCCGGAATTGGCAATAAATACCAAACCGGGTCTTTATCCAATTGTTTTGTTATTGGGAATGATGGTGACAGTGATTCCTACGGAAGTATCATGAAGATAGACCAGGAGCAGGTGCAGCTTATGAAGCGGCGTGGCGGCGTGGGACACGATCTTTCCCACATTCGTCCTAAAGGTTCCCCGGTAAAAAACTCGGCCCTCACCTCGACCGGGCTGGTTCCTTTTATGGAGCGTTACTCCAATTCTACCCGTGAAGTTGCACAGGATGGACGAAGAGGTGCTTTAATGCTTTCGGTTTCCATCAATCATCCGGATGCAGAAGATTTTATAGATGCTAAGATGGAGCAGGGAAAAGTTACCGGCGCCAATGTTTCGGTAAGGATAGACGATGAATTTATGAAAGCCGTTAAATCCAATTCCAAATACATTCAGAAATTTCCGATTCACAGCGAAAACCCGAAATATACTCATGAAATAGAAGCCGGAGCAATTTGGAACAAGATCGTACACAACGCATGGAAATCGGCAGAGCCGGGAATCCTGTTTTGGGATACCATCACCCGGGAATCTGTGCCAGACTGTTATGCAGATCTTGGCTATAAAACGGTATCTACCAATCCTTGCGGAGAAATCCCGCTTTGTCCTTACGATTCCTGCAGGTTGCTGGCCATCAATTTATTTTCCTATGTTGAAAATCCATTCACGGAGGAGGCAAGTTTTAATTTTGAGCTGTTTAAAAAACATGTTGCCATTGCACAGCGGATCATGGATGATATCATCGACCTGGAACTTGAGAAAATTGACACGATTTTAGCAAAGATAACTGCCGATCCGGAAAATGATGAGATTAAAAGAGTAGAACGAAATCTTTGGCTGGAGATTCGTAAAAAAGCACGGGAAGGAAGACGCACCGGGGTTGGTATTACTGCTGAAGGCGATATGCTTGCCGGACTTGGAATAAAGTACGGAAGCGAAAAAGGAATAGAATTTTCAGTGAAAATACATAAAACCCTGGCTATCGAGGCCTACCGAAGTTCAGTTGAAATGGCTAAAGAGCGTGGTGCTTTCGAATTTTATGATTCAGAAAGAGAAAAAAACAATCCGTTTATTCAGCGAATCAAGGAGGAAGATGAAAAACTTTACTTCGAAATGATGGAATACGGAAGAAGAAATATTGCACTTTTAACCATCGCTCCTACCGGAACCACCAGTTTAATGACGCAAACCACTTCCGGAATTGAGCCTGTATTCATGCCGGTATACAAAAGGAGAAGAAAAGTGAACCCAAACGATAAGGAAGCCCGGGTGGATTTTGTAGATGAAACCGGGGATTCCTGGGAAGAATACGTTGTTTTCCATCACCGTTTCAAGCAATGGATGGAAGCCAATGGTTATGAAATAGACAAGAATTACACGCAGAAGGATCTTGACAAATTGGTGAAAAAATCTCCTTACTACAAAGCAACATCCAATGATATTGACTGGCTTAGCAAAGTAAAAATGCAGGGAGCAGTTCAAAAATGGGTAGATCATTCAATTAGCGTAACCATAAACCTGCCAAATGATGCTACCGAGGAATTGGTAGGAAACCTATACCTGCAGGCCTGGGAAGAAGGATGTAAAGGTGTTACGGTGTATCGTGATGGTTCACGATCGGGAGTTTTAATCTCCAATGAAGAAAAAAAAGAAGAAAAAAACACCTTATCAAATTTCCCTACTAAACGTCCACAAATTTTGGAAGCAGATGTAGTCCGCTTTCAAAATAACAAGGAAAAATGGATCGCTTTCATAGGCCGTATAGACGAGCGACCTTATGAGATCTTCACAGGTTTTGCTGATGATGAAGATGGCATTTTGATTCCACGTTGGGTAAATGAAGGGCTAATTATTAAGAATAAAAATGAAGACGGGACATCAAGGTATGATTTTCAGTATAAAAACCAACGGGGATACAAAACCACGATCGAGGGCTTGTCCCATAAATTTGACCCGGAATTCTGGAATTACGCAAAACTGATCTCCAGCACCCTTCGCCATGGAATGCCAATTGAAAAAGCCGTAGATCTTATCAACAGTTTGCAATTGGATAATGAGTCCATCAACACATGGAAAAACGGTGTTGCCAGAGCTTTAAAACGTTACGTAGCCGATGGTACGGAGGCAAAGGGACAAAAATGTGCCAATTGTAACTCCACAAATTTAATTTACCAGGAAGGCTGTTTAACCTGCAAGGATTGCGGTTCTTCAAAATGCGGATAAATAAAAAAGAGTAAAGAGTAAAGAGAAAAAGACTTTCGCAAAGGATTAAATAGCAGCATTTTAAAAATTTAAAAACCGGGCAACATTTCGAAATTTTGGAATATTGCCTGGTTTTTTTTATGTTCATGAAGCAAGATTTAAGAGAATAGATAGAATTAAGATACAAGAGTCAGGAGCCAAGACAAAAATATTCGTGCATTCGTGGCTAAAAAACAATGATTAATTTCTGCGTATTCTGCGAGTTTGGCGGGAGATAAATTACAAGAACCATTGAAAATTAATGTTTAAAAACGGTCAACACTAATCAGGGAAGCACAAATAGAAAATAGACAAAAAATAGAAAGTAAAAATCAAGAACCAGGAGACAAGACAAAAAAAACATTCGTGTATTCGTGGCTAAAAAGCAATTTGATTTCCGCGGAAATCAGCGAGATCAGCGGGAGATAAAAAATGAGTACATTGAAAATTAATTTTTAAAAAACGGCCAACACTAATCAGGGAAGTTCAAAAATTATTCATGTATTCTTAGCGCAATGAAGATTAATTTCTGTGAAGATCACATGTTGTTTTAAGGAGTAAGTGCTTAACGGAACTTTATCTGGATCCTGTCGCACGTCAAAGAATGCAAGGACAATAATTTTATCGTCTCTTACCGTATAAGGCAACCTCGTCTGTCGAGAAAGTTGGAATCCTCGTATGTTCCCCACTTCTACCTGTCCCATTTGTCGGGTAGATTTGTAAGAGCTTGAATATTTCGTCAGTTTTAAGAACAAAAAGTTTGGCTGTCTTTTCCCCCCATTTATCCTTTATGTAGTCAAAAATTGAGTCAAAGTTCTTTTCGGCTCGCGGAGTAACAAACACCTGCATTAGTACTTCTTTTTAACGTCATCCCAGGAAGTCAGGCTGTTAACGTCCTTCGATTCTTAATAAGATGCGTAAACCTCTTTCTTTTGCTCCTCTGTCAACGTCTTCCATATTTGTCCACCTTCAGCGCCTTCCCTCTGCTTCAAAAAGTCATAAAGTGCCCGGAGCAACTGCTTGTCCTCTATCCGGTCCAAAATTTTACGTAAGTCCAATTTCAGTTTAATGGTTCCCATGGCCTTGATTGTTTACTCCAACTTTACTAAATATTTCCTGGACAATTTCAATTGCACCTATTCCCTACAACGGATTTATAAAAATTTCAGATGTTTTTGATACTCGCCAAAATCCACCAGAACTAAAACGGACAAAATAAAAGCCAGTTGCCAATAAAAAGCGTTCGTGTGGCCAGTACACGGCCAAACAGGAAAGCAATGTTGTCTAATTAGCCATGCTTTAAATCTTCAAAGAGCCAAAGCTGCATAGTTTCTGTAAAATTAAAAACAGTATTTCCGATAAGGTTATTATAGATTTTTCTATAATCTTTCCATATAAGGTTGCCAGGTTACCAGTACATATTTTTTCCTGCCGTTTTCCATTTTGCTTAGAAATCCGAATTCATAAACAAAGAAATAGAGATCCCTGCTGGCATTTTTCCAGTAATGAGTAATAAAATGAGGATCAAAACCCTGCTCAATTAAAACTTCAGATCTTACAGTTGCTTTTCCGGCTTTGTTGAACTTTTTCAGAATCCTTCGGTTGGTTTTAAGTTGCCTGTCTACCCGGGCATAAAACCCCCTGCACTCTTCCTGGAGCATCTGGTAATGAAAGGCACTTTTACAAGAAGGATTACAAAATTTCTTATCACTTCTTCCCTTTAAAGGTTTATCACATACCGGGCATTTTCTTTCATCCATTTTTACAGGTAAAATATTGTTTATCAGCATAATATACGACTATTCCACGGCTGTAGTCATTTTCCCTGTCTATTTTTATTAAATTATACGTGCGACCATGGACAGGAAATACATCACCCTTAAGAACTTAATGATAGCGGAGCAAAAATGCATAGGGCTTAAGTTTTACCAGGATAAAGTGCTGCAGGCGCTTGTCAATGAACTTCCCGAAATCGCATGGAGCGATGAGTTCCATATGAACTATGTGCCCAACTCACCAACGGCCCTGGACGGGATATTTGAACAATTTCGCGGAGTAGCCTGGGTGAACTGCAATCATTTTTTCACCAACAGCGGGTTTAGTCGGAACAATGAGGCTATTAATGTTGACTGGTTCAGGAAACGCAAACATCCTGCAGGATATCGTCGCTGCCCTGAAAGTTACCTGTTAAAGCTCGAATTAAAGCGCTACGCGAACAACACCGTAAAAACTTATGTTTCATGTTTTGAGGCGTTCATCAATCACTACAGCCATATTGAGCCAGAGAATATCAATGAAAACGATATCCGGGCTTACCTTCAAAAGCTGATACAGGAAGGAAGTTCCAATTCCTATATCAACCAGGCGATCAATGCCATAAAGTTCTATTATGAAGTAGTGATGGAAATGCCCAACCGGTTTTACGGGATGGAGCGGCCGCGGGTGGAGGAGAAATTGCCGAAAGTGCTTTCCAAAGAGGAAGTACTTTCCATCATCGCGCATACCAACAATATAAAACATCGCTGTGTGGTGAGTTTGCTTTACTCCGCCGGACTTCGGAGGAATGAATTGCTCAATTTGATTCCTGAAGATATCGATGGGAAACGGATGATGATTAAAGTTAGAGGGGGAAAAGGAAACAAGGATAGGTATACTTTACTTTCTGATACACTGTTGAAAGAGTTAAGAACCTATTTTGTAAAGTGGAAACCAGCGACCTATTTGTTTGAGGGTCAAACCGGGGGACGGTATTCCGCCGAAAGCATTGCTCAAATAGTGAAGCAGGCAGCTGTCCGTGCGAAAATTAAAAAAAATGTCTCGCCCCATATGCTGCGTCATAGTTTTGCCACCCATTTATTGGAAGCCGGTACGGATTTACGATATATCCAGGTGCTTTTAGGCCATAAAAGCAGCAAAACCACCGAAATATACACCCATGTGGCAACAAATGTTTTTTTTAACATAAAAAATCCCCTAGATTCGTAGAAGACAAGGGAGATATAAACACAATGTGTTTATCTGTACGTTGGCAACCATTAAGAAATGAAACTCTTACATATATTAATAACTCTCCTTTTCTGTACTGCCACTTTTGGACAGAAAGTGACTTATAACCATATTGTGGACTCTTCAGACCAGGACATAATAGAAGTAATGAAATTGTTTGAAAACTATTTAGCTTCAAATCCTCAAAATAAATTGGAAAGTCCGTATTGGAATTCTACCGAGCAGGAAAAACACAAAAACTTTGACTTCTTAGAAAGTGAATTTCAACCTTCGCTATATATGGGATTTCCCGTCCACGTGCTGAGTATAAAATCTGATAATAACACCTATAAAATCAAAGCTCAATTTTCTTACACTAAAGAAGATGGAACACCATATATTTTAGCCATAGTAAACTATCAAGCTAAAAAGGAAAACGGCAAATTCAAACTTTACAATTGGCTGACAGATAGCCGAAAAAAATGGAATTGTACCACTGTCGGTTTGGTAGATTTTTACTATCCAGAATATCACGAATTTAATTATGATAAAGCTAATCAGCTAAATGACTTTATAAAGGAAACCTGTAAAAATTTTGGAGTTAGCCCTAAACCATTTGAATATTATTTAGCGGACGATTATGATGAAATCCAGAGATTAAAGGGAATTGATTATTATATCGGACAGGGTGGAGAAACCAGACCCAGTGGAAAAGCGGCTGATGACAAAGTCTATTGTGGAGGCTTAGGTGAATATTACCCACACGAGGTTTTTCACGTTCAAATAGATGACCATTTTCCTGAAAAACATTTCTGGGTTTCGGAAGGTGTAGCAACCTTTTTGGGTGGCAGCCGAGGAAAAACTCTGGAATGGCATATAAAACGGACAAATCAATATTTAAAAGAACATCCTGAAATAAATTTAAGCGATATGCTTAGGTTGGCCAATTTGGATAACCGAACAGCTTATCATTACGTCTTGGGAGGTTTAATCGCCAAGAGAATTTTTGAAAAAGGCGGATGGAACCTTTTAAAAAAAATTATGAGAAGTGGGAAAACAGATGAAGAATATTATGTGGCAATTGAAAATCATTTGGGTGTAAAGAAAACGGATTTAAATACTTACCTGAGAAATCAAATAGAAATTGAGGCAAGAAAATAACGGTTGCCAACAACATATAAAAACAATGCTCAAACCTGTCCCAATTCGAAACTTCGTGCTCGTCTGCAGCGCTTGATTGTCCTGCGGACAATCACCCTTGCCAGCTCGCACTTTTTTTATACGGGACGTTGCCAAAAACACCGCTGACAAACAAAACGTAAATATTCAATTTTAAATAGTTATGAGATTTTTGCCTTACTTAAAGTATATATTTTTAGTAGTTAGTATTATAATTTTCACCCTTTACATATGGGACAATAATTATATAAATAAATACACGCTTGTATTTGGTTTTATTCTGATTTTCAGTGTGCCTGTTTTAAACAGATATGAAAAGCAGCGGATTTCTCACTCAAGCGGAGAAAAAAAGAAGCACTAAAACTATCATTTTTGAGAGGTAAGAAAATTGGAGTTTCAAAATTTAATTCAGCGGACTTTCTCACTCAAATGGAGAAAAATAATCGGATATAAAAATGCCCTTTTTGAGAGGTAAGGAAATTTAAACTTTAAAAGCAACACGCAACAGATTAAAAGCGAAGCGGCTCACTCGGGCGGGCGGTGCATTTGGCAACAATGTATAAAAACAATGCTATCTTAGTGTCGAATCGAAAGTCTTTGAGTACTTGCTGCGTCTGATTTTCCTGCGGAAAATCAACGCTGTCAATCGCCGCACTGTTTTTATACGAGACGTTGCCACACATTAAAAAAATCCAATGATTGAAAAACTAATTGAACGGACAAATACTATAGAATTCTATCAAAACGGACATTTCCATTTGAAAAATTTGAAAGGTGAAATCGGGCAATTTAATACAATGGAATTCAATTTTATTATAGAGGAGCGAAATGATAATGGGAAAACTTATAATGTGGAGCACTGGAAGTTAATTGCTCACAGAACAATTGATTTTAAAGGAATTTTTGCGGACTTATATCTGCCGTACATTAAATTAAAAATTTTGAATGATCATCCATTACTATGGACATATAACCAGCCAAGTTTAGAATGTGAATTAATAAAGTTTCCCGAAAACCCAAGTGAATTTATAGGTGATTTATTTTTTGAATATGAAAAAGTTGCGGGTAATTGGATTCCACTACGTAAAACTTTTTGTGCTTTGAATAAATATTACAAAGAAAATGGGAAACGTAATATATCGGTTCCAAAACCTTTGAAAGAGTCGATTGAAAAAGTTTGTAAGAAACACGGAGTAGATTTTAAAGTGAAAAAGGAAATCGATGGCTATGATAAGGGTTATGCAAATCAACCTAATATCAAACTTCTGATTTTTGGCAACGAGGATGCCAGTCCGGATAACTATAACCTGGGCCAACCTTATATAATTGCCGACGAATTTATAGCGAATAAAAAATAAAACGTGTGGCAACAACATATAAAAACAATGCTTAAATCAGTCTCAAATGGAAGCTTCGTGCTCGCTTGCTCAGCCGATTGTCCTGCGGACAATCACGCACGCCAGCTCGCACAGTTTTTATACGAGACGTTGTGTGCCATTTAAAAAACCCAAAAAAGTGACTGAAACATACAAAATAATCCTTCGACATTACATAATCGGATTAGCAATTACGGTAGTAATATTTTGGATGATAAATGAAATTCCAGGCATTTATTATTTTGAAGAACATTTGACCGAATGGATAGCTACCTTGGTAGCCATTCCTGTGATCGGACTTTTTATGGCGAAAATTCTTTCCAACCGACTTAAGCGGACTAATGGAAAGCTTTACCTGTTTTCGACCTGGATAATTCTTCTCACTTGGGTTTTAATTTTATATTTTAAAGCTGCGATTGTTGGAATTGTAACTTCAATTGACCAAGTTCAATTTAAATTTTTAGATTCAATTATCGGATTTACAATTTATCAACTTTGGATATTTCTCGGACTTGGAATTATTCACGGCGTAATTGGTGGAATATTCTTAAGTATTGACTTGAAAAAGAACAGACCAAAATTAAAAACGTCACACAACAACATATAAAAACAATGCTTAATTTGTTCTCGGATCGAAAGTCTTTGCTCACTTGCTTAGCGGATTGTCCTGCGGACAATCACGCACGCCAGCTCGCACAGTTTTTATACGAGACGTTAGCAAACAGTTAGGTAAATCACTTGCGTAATGTTCGGGTTACATATTTGTATTCTAAATTTGACCAAAAGAATCCAAACGAAAACAGTCTAATTAAACCATCTATAATGCTTAGGACACCTTGTATCATATGTTTAATTTTACCCCCTTTTGTCTTTCTAATCTTCATATTTTCTAAGTTTTAGTTAAACCGATTTGCTAACATTCTGTAAATGCAAGCGCAACGGATATTGTGAATAGTGCGCCTGACATTTACAGGGGGCGTTATGCACAAGTGGCTACATACGTACTATATCAAAAAAGCCTTTAGGTAATTGCTTTTTCGCTACTTTTAAGCAGTCATCACACATTGTCATTGAGCCTTTAAGTCCGTCACTACCTGCATTGGTTTCAGCCGCAATTACAGTAGGTTTGTTTTCACACCTAATCATTTTATGTCCACCACCTAATGTCATAAAACTTTGTCCGTTAGGCTTTTCTGCTTGACATCTTTCTTTGTCTATTGGTATCATAATGTTTTCGTTTTTTTAGTCCGCCACCAGATGCATAACAGCACCTATAAAAAATAGCGGGGTTTGTGTTAATATTTAAGTTTGTGTTTCAGTTTTAATTTCTGTTTTATCCGATAGTTCGTGCCTTGCAATCCGCTACTTTTCATAGCTGCGGCACGTTATGCCACATTAAAAACAACATAACGGTCAAAAAAGGACTGACCATCCAAAATCAAGATGTGAAAATCTGTCAAAAAGAAGTAAAAATAAGACAGACGAGAAGTCGAAAATCGAAAGAGTAGAAAAAATAATAACTTTGAAAGACAAAAAAAGAAAGTCTTTCATCATAACAAAAATAAATATGAATAATTTTATTAAAACAACATTTGCTATTATATTACTAATTAGTTCGTTCTCTTGTAGTAATGATGACTCTCTTAAACGAGAAAGTACAAACCTTGAAGAAAAAGTAGAATTAAAAACATCAACGGATTTGGTTACTCCATTTTTTCAAAATTTAGGAGGTACTGAAATCATTGTAACTAATAATTCTTTTGAAACTAAATATAGAGCAGAATCGAAAAAGCAATTTAAGTTCAATGGAGAATTCTCTTCTTTATCCGATTATGCTGTAATTTTAAAGGATGGCTTTATTGTTTTGGAAAGTGATGAGAGATATAAAATTTCTCTAAATAATGATATTGCTTATATTAAAACTCCTGAATTTTCAGGTAATATAAACGAGGTTAATGAAGTTAAGACATTAAAAAATATTAAGACATTTATTTTATTAACTTACTTGAAAGAAATTACATCTGATAATTCTAAAAAAATAAACTTAAATTCGTCTTTAGCTAACAAAGCTTCTTGTAGTTTTTGGAATACTTACTATAGTATAGGCGTAGGGCTAACAGAATCAGCTGCACAAGCTGATTTAGAATACGAAGTTCAAGATGATATTAATAGTGGAGATGCAAATGGTTGTACTAAAATTGGAGGTCAGGAAGCTGTTTCATTATCAGGTGGTACCGTTTGGGCACAAGCTTGGTGTTGCTAATAATTATAAACTTAATAAATAAAATTATGAATTCAATTCCATTAATGATTGGTCCTTTTGAAATAATAACAACATTAGCTATTATTATTTCTTTATTTTTTAGTTCCCTTTTTTTAATTTCAAAATATGAAAAAGGTAAAACTTACTTCATTTGGTTACTTTTAATAATCTTTTTACCAATACTTGGTTCTCTTTGTTATCTAATAAAACATTTAATAAATTTTCCGAATAATAAAAGAGAAGAAAGTATAAATAACGTGGCATAACAAGGTATATAAAAAATAGCAGTTAAGGTCTAAACCATAGGTTTGGCTCTTTTCTGCTATCTTTGTTTTTGAAACAAAAAATGACACATACTAACCTGCTACTTTTCATATACTATTCGTTACCACAAATAAAAATATAAGACTATGAACAAATTATTATGGACTTTTCTGATTCTGATATGGTCTGCCGCACTTTTAATGTTAATTTTTGCATTAACCGACTTTGGGCCTGATTATCCTTTAACGGACTATAAATATATTATTGTTATCGGATTTATAACCATTACGGGTTTTATGAAATTATTATACAGCAGATCAAAAATGGGAAGGAATGGTTAAGAGATAAAAATGTGGTAACAACATATAAAACCAATGCTTAGACCTGTCTTAAATCGAAGTTCCTTGCTCGCTTGCCTCGCCGATTGTCCTGCGGACAATCACGCTCGCCAGCTCGCACAGTTTTTATACGAGACGTTACCCTTAATTGCTCCAAAATAACCTGCGGATTAATTTGGGAGCAATAAATTTAAATCAGGGTGGAAAATGGTGCGGTAAACGGACTGTACCAGGACGGGTAAAATGCGGAGCGGACTGATAAACAGAACGGACAAATAGAAATCTAAAAAAGCGGACTCATTTACTCGGCTCGCAATTTTGAGAAACGGATTTTTAAGGGAAAGCGGATCAACAATTCCCAGCGGACTTTTAATCAGTTGCGGGTAAAATAACGGATAATGGAACGTGCTTACTCGGCCGTGTCGCAAACAAGGGTAACAACATATAAAAACAATGCTTAAATCAGTCTCAAATCGAAGTTCCCTGCTCGCTTGCTTAGCGGATTGTCCTACGGACAATCGCGCTCGCCAGCTCGCACAGTTTTTATACGGGACGTTACCAACAATAGCTCCTGAAAACACTCAAAAATAAATTTGAATGAAAATTAATAAAATAGGATTCTATATTTTAAATGTGATTTTATTCTCTGCAATAATAATCGGACAATATGAATGGATTGAACCACAAACTGTAATTTCCATATTTATAATACCAGCATTTATAATATCGGCATCCTTGACCTATGGAGTAACAAATAAAAAAACAAATAGAAATGAATAAAGTTCGAATATCAGGGTTAGTTATCCTTCTTTTTGGCCTGGCAGCACATTTTTTAATGAATTTGAACGGATTTTGGATCGGAGCAAGTATTGGAATTGGAATTGGACTTCTGGTCATAGGAAAAATCAAAAAGGTTTGGTGACCGACTTGAAAAAACGCTTGAAGAATCAAATTAAAAAATATTTCCGTTGGCTTACTCTGATGTGTCGCTAAAGTTGGTAACAACATATAAAAACAATGCTAAATCTGGTCTTGAATCGAAACTTTGTGCTCGCTTGCTCAGCGGATTGTCCTGCGGACAATCACGCTCGCTGGCTCGCACTGTTTTTATACGAGACGTTATGCCCAAGCCCCAGAGTGATTAGATTAAATTATTTAAAAAATGAAAAAAGAATTACTACCAAATTATTATCAAAAAATTGGATTGATATTCGGACTAATTTCAATTTTAATTTTAACAACCTATTATTTTGAGTTAGAATTAATTAAATCAAGTAAAGACATTATAAAAAGTATTTTTGAAAATATTCTTTTAGCCTCCCTCTTATTAATAGTATTTACAAAAGAAAAATATGAAACGGACAAAATAAATTTGATAAGATTAGGTACACTGAAACGAGCTCTGATTTTTGGAGGCCTAATATTAATTTTTGAATCAATTTTAAAATTAATATTAAATAGCGATTTTTTCGAAATTAGAAGTGGTTATGAGATAATGATTATGATACTTTTATTTTACCTAATAATTTTCAAAGAGAAAGTAATTAAAATTAAGCCAGGGCATAACAACATATCCTATGAAAAGCAATAACCTTGTCTTTCAAAATTAATATTTTATTTTCTCTTATTCCATTCTTTATAAAATTTTAGAGCGTTAAATTCTTGATGAAGCTTTGCTTCAGTGAGAATTTAATGCAAAATAACCCGCTCAGCATCCTATTTGTGGTCACTTCTATTGAGCGCCACCAGCATCTCTATGATTGGTTAAATAAGCCCATCCACTAGCTAAAAAATGTGATCCAGAATGGCCACCTACGTTGTTTTGTGGTATGGGCTTTTAATATTTTGAGCTTGGTCATTGATTTATATTTTATGCTATAACCCCAACTTCGTAAGGGATTTCGGTTTTAATTACGGCTAAAGTCCGACTTAATAATTTGTGGGCCACTTTGACTATTATTTTCTTGACATCCTTACCCAGGTGTTTCCTGTAATAGGACTGGATAACCGGATCTGTTCTTATTGCCTGCCATGATGCTTCCACAAAATAAGAGCGGATTAAGCGGTGGCATCGGGGGTTCATTCCCATCGATTTTGAAGTAGCTCCGCTTTGATGGATTCCGGGTGCCAGTCCAACATAACCTGCCAGGTGTTTTAAGCTGCTGAAACGTCTCAGATCTCCTAGTTCTGATAAAATGCCAACTGCTACAATGCCTCCAATTCCCGGAATGCTCCTTAGCAGGTAATAATCTTTTTTGAAATGTTTCCGACAATATGCTCTTAGCTGGCTTGAGATATCCCGAAGCTCTTTATCGATAAACCGGAAAGTTCGCATTTTACTGGCCATGGTTTCCCGGGCAGTGGGGTAATTAAATTCCTGACTATCCACCCAATGACGAAAGGCGTGGCTCCAGTGATCATTATCAAACTCCGCTGGAACCTTTACGCCAAAGAAGAGCAACTGCATTTTAATAACAGATTTGATTCGTCGAAGATCCTTCACTAATTCGTTCCGAC
>NZ_JBKAHK010000008.1:0-175770 GCF_046298265.1 Gillisia xinjiangensis
TGTTCCAAAGAGGAACACCAACTTAACAGAAGATCTATTTTTAGTGTTATAAAGATGAATTAAAATTTTTTGCTGAAGAGTTAAAAGGCAAAAACAATTAATGGTATTAAAAAAGCTACTCCTGTAAATGCAAGGGTAGCTTTTTTAATACCTCATTGAGGGTTTAATTCCCCGAGGCTTGCCTCGATTTTTTAAAAGTAATTTCCAATTCATACCTCGTGGGCTTGCCCCGAGGTTTCTGATTTTCAATTTTTCACCAAACTTAGAAGCTCATATATTCAGGATTTTTGAACCTTAGTAGTATGGTTCCTTCCTTCCCTATTATCTTCTTACAAATATATTGGTGAAATAATTCTTTTCATTCTCATCCTGTTCAACAGATACGCCAAAATGAGTGAAGTCTCCTTCTATATTCGCCAAATGGCCTTCGCTTTCTATCCAGGCCCGTACAACCGCATTTGCTGTACTGTAACCATATCCAACATTTTCACTCACCGACTTAGCTCCTATCTCATCAACCAGGTTTGCAAATCTCACATTGAAATTGTCATGGTTAACAACATTTTTTTCTACCATATAAACCGTATGACTTTCGGCCTGAAGGGTAATTTCATCAACTTTTTTAAGAGTACTTAGCCCTTTGCTTTTTCTGTAATCATTAACCGCATTTAAAATATCTACTTCAATCTGGCTGTAAGCGAACGCGTCAACAAGATTTGCGGTTTTTAATTCGGCGTTTTTATTCGGAGAAATACTGTCTTTTGTGCATGAACTCAATGAAAAAACGCATAAAAAAATCAGACACGACAGTTTTGTATTGTTAAACATAAGCAAGTAGGTTAATAGGTTTGGAATAGCCAAAATACATAAAAAATCGTTTAAAAACACACCAAAAAGAATTTTTGATCTATTTTACGTTAATTTTAACTAAATTTGTAATATTATTCTTACATAATTAAGTACGGAAATCGAATTGCAAGAACTAAAAGTGGAGTTATTAAAGGAAAAACACAGTAGGGCGGAAAGTAGGGAAATTGTAAATTATTAAAGGATCAACACTCCCGGTAAGGTTCACAGGGCAGAAAATGGTGGAAATAATAAATTAGAATGAGATCATCCAGGAAAGCAAGAACCTTTAGGCTATTCCACGAGGTATAACCCGATATTATCGGGAGGAAAATATTTTAAAAAATTCGAGTCAAGCCCGCCTGAATGATTCGGGAAGGCGGCGGGTTAAACCCTCAATGAGGGATTAAAAGTTAAAGGTTTTTCCATCTTCGGCAAGTTGCACCGAATCAAAAACTGTTAAGGCTTCCTCTTTAAAAAGATTTATATTCCCATAACGCGTAGAATAATGTCCCAATATTAAGGTTTTAACCCTGGCCTGTTTGGCAATCATTGCAGCTTGTTTTGCCGTGGAATGTCTTGTAGGCTCTGCCAATTCCTGATTCACCTCTAAAAAAGTAGATTCATGATAAAGCACGGTTGCTTCCTTTATTTGAGGAACGATTTCAGGATAATAGACCGTATCACTGCAATAAGCATAACTTTTGGGTGGTTCCGGATCTGCCGTAACCAATTTATTGGGAATGGTTTTTCCGTCATTGGATTCCACGTCTTTCCCCAATTTCAGGCTTTTATAGAGAGAAACATCTATATTGTACTCCACTGCCTTATTGATGAGTAATTTTCTGGGACCGATCTTTTCCTTAAATAAAAATCCATTGGTGTAGATACGATGCTTTAGCGGAACTGTTTCCACCGTTACTTTATCATCTTCATAAAGCAATTTCGGTTCTTTTCCTTCCAGTTCATGAAAGTACAAAGGGTAATTGGTCCAGGAATTTGAAAGCTTTAGCTGAAGGGTTATAATTTCCCTTATTCCTTTTGGGCCGTAAACGTGAAGTTCTGCTTCTCTTTTTAAAAGTCGGAAGGTAGAAATCAACCCTACCAATCCATAGGAATGGTCTCCATGCAAATGAGAAATGAATATATGCCTGATATTCGAGAATTTCACCTTATTTCTTCTCAATTCCACCTGGGTGCCTTCTCCGCAATCGATTAAAAAAAGATGATTGTTTATTTCCAGAACCTGGGAAGTAGGGTTGGTAAAAGTTCTTGGGGTAGCAGCGTAACAGCCTAATATTGTAAGTTTCATTAATTAACTAATTAATTTTTTCTCTAAAAAAACCCATGAATTCAATTCTCTCCTGATCTATTTTTGGATGCTATAAAAACCGAAAGTAGAATCCAGGATTGCTAGAGTTAGATAATTCTGAAAAAATATGGTTTCAGAGCGGAAGGGTATCATAGAATTAAAACTATAAAAGGATTATAGTCCCAGTTCCCGTTGCAGTTCATCCATATTTATAACATCCTCTGCCTCCCTTAAGGTTGGGGCCACTATTAAATCTTCAGGCACTTTATCTATTTCAATATTGTCTTTTACAATAACAAAGGATTTTTTCTCATTAAAGTGTATCATTGCGATTTCCAAAAACATCAACAATTGTTCAGAACTTAGATTTTTATGCTCCAGCAAATTGACCACTAAATTATATTCTTTAAAATCGGAATGTCTTTTGGTCAATTCATCCGCAAATGCGGTTAAATCACCCTTTTCATCCTTAAGTATCTTATAATTCTCTTTTTCAGTAATTTGCATGATGCTATATTTTAATATATTCGCTACGGCTTAATTTTAGAAGCTAAAAGGTAAATTACAGCCATTCTAATTGCAACGCCATTTTGTACCTGATCCAGAATGATGGCCTGTTTTGAATCGGCTACATCGCTGGTTATCTCTACTCCCCTATTAATTGGCCCGGGGTGCATTACAACAATCTCTTTATTTAAAGAGTTTAAAATTTCCTTATTTAAGCCAAATTGTTGTGTGTATTCCCTGGTACTTGGAAAATAACTTATCTCCATCCGTTCATTTTGTACCCGGAGCATATTTGCCACATCACACCATTCCAGAGCTTTTATAAGGCTTGTTTCCACACCAACCCCCAAAGACTGGATATACTTCGGAATCAGGGTTTTTGGCCCGCAAACCTTCACTTCAGCTCCCTGAAGTTTTAGTGCAAAAATATTTGAAAGCGCCACGCGGCTATGCAGAATATCTCCCACAATAACCACTTTTTTACCTTTAACTTCTCCTAATTTCTCCCTTATAGAATAGCTATCCAGCAAGGCCTGTGTGGGATGCTCATGAGTTCCATCTCCTGCATTTATAATACTTGCACTTACGTTTTTTGAAAGGAATATGCCCGCTCCGGGATTTGGATGACGCATCACCACCATATCCACTTTCATTGCCAAAATATTATTTACGGTGTCTATAAGCGTTTCTCCTTTGCTAACAGAAGAAGATCCTGCAGAAAAATTAATAACATCGGCACTAAGTCTTTTTTCTGCCAGTTCAAAGGAAAGCCGTGTCCTGGTGCTGTTTTCAAAAAACAAATTGGCGATGGTAATATCCCGTAAAGAGGGAACTTTTTTAATTGGACGGTTGATCACCTCTTTAAAATGGTCGGCGGTTTTAAATATTAAATCAATATCCTCCGGAGTAAGATATTTAATACCTAATAAGTGGCTAACACTTAATTCGCTCATAGGTTACTCTTTTTTTTGTTTTCCCTGCACCTGGGAATTGTTTTCCTTTGGTAATAAATACACCGCATCTTCGCCATGAAGTTCCTTCCAGTGCACTTTCACCTTTTCATCGTTAATGGCATCTACCTGCCTTCCGTTATAATCTGGCTGAATTGGTAAATGTCGGCTGAATCTTCGGTCTATCAGGGTAAGTAATTCTATTTCCTTTGGCCTTCCAAAAGATTGGATCGCGGTAAGAGCGGCACGAATGCTTCGGCCGGTATAAAGCACATCATCTATAAAGATCACCTGCTTATCTTCAACTATAAAATCTATTTTTGTTCTATTTGCCTCAAGGGGTTTATCGCTTCTCCTGAAATCATCCCGGTAAAAAGTAATGTCCAGATGTCCATACGGAATGTTCTTTATATTGAATTCCTCCTGCAGAAGTTTTATGATCCTGTCAGCCAAAAAGACTCCCCTCGGCTGAATTCCAATGATGACTGTGTTTTCAAAACCCGGATGATCTTCGATTAACTGGCAAGCCAACCGATGTAGAATAATGTTGATTTCCTTTGCGTTTAACAACACTTTTTGGCTCATAACTTTTTTTGCTGTGCTTATATAAACAAAAGTAAGATTTTTTTTAGAAGATAGATTGTTTAAAATTTAAAGTTCTGGATTCAATGGCTAGGGCTACTATTCTACAATATACATCTCATTGGATGCCCGGATATAATCCTGCGGATTAAAAGTGGTTTCAAAACTGTTTCGCACCAAATCCAGTTTTAGGTCTAGTTGAGCTACCCTATCCTTCAGAAATTCATCCTGTTTGTATTTATTGATGAGCACTTTATATTTATCAAGATTTTCAAGAATTCTGAAAGTAAGCGTACCAAATCTTATTTTTAAATTTTGAACAGTAACCATCTGGTTATAATATTCCTGCTTCCAGTTCTCAGGGTTTTTATTCTTCACTTCCGAAATTTTATCTTCTGCTATTTTGGAAATATCAATTATATATTGCGTCCGTTTTTTGGCATCGGTCTCATCGGTGAAATTTTTCTTGAAATCAGATCGGTTAATTCCCAATATCGCCACAAAGTTTTCCTCCATCGCCCTATTCTGAAGTTCTTTAAGTTCATCAAGACTTTTGGTGATCGCTTTCCATTCGGTTTCTATCAGGTCTTTATCATGTGTGAATTGAGAGACGGAAGTAGTGAGCTTAAACATGCTCAAACTTTTTTCCCTAAGATCTTTGTCGCGTTTTCCCAGAGAATTTATAAAAGTTCCTATTCCATCAAAAAGGCTTCCAGCAAACATTCCTGTAAATGGAGTGCCTTCAGCAAGATTTCCGGTAACCTGTAATATATGACTAAGCGCTGCCAGGCGGGCTTGATCTTTTTTATTGTCTTCTATATATTTTTCAAATTCCTTAAACCAGGCTTCGTACCCGGGATACGTCATAGGATTACTCACTTTGTCCAGCGTGGTGTAGAATTCCCGTGAACTGTTAAAAAGATTCAATGGTTTTATTTCCCGCTCCATGGAAGCCAGATTGAGCACTGCAGAGCTATAATTATACTTGTATACAGAAATAGCATTTTTATCCAGTTCGGACTGTTTTTCTTCCAGAATCTGTACCCGTTCTAACAATTTATCAATTTTCTCTGCAGAAGAACTCGTATTTTTAATACTTTCATCAAGATTGGTGAGTTTGGCATCGATTTGTCTGATACGAAAATCCAGATTTTCCTTTTGAAGGGAACGCTCCCGGTTTAGCTCTGTGAGTACAAGGGCAGTTACGCTCTTATTATCATCGGTTAGTTGTGAATACCCCGAAAAGTGGGATAAAACAAGTACTATTAAAATTCCGTAAATTGATTTCTTCATCCTTTAATATTTTAATCCTCTAGTTGATAACGGAATACGGCTAATCATATTTTATGCCGATATTTATTTCAAATTTAAAATGTTGTAAGTTCACTTAACAAGCGTTCTCTGTTGTTAATTCAACTTACTTTCTTAAAGTAAAAAATAAAAAAGATTCCTGAAATAAAATTCCAGAATACCATGAATGATTTCCCAAGGAGCATATGCATAAAATCTCGCAATCTTAATATAGATTTTAAGTTGATTTTTTTCTGAAAGCCCTTTGAATGTCATTTGAATCTGCTGAAAAACGGTGTCTCCAACTCGCAGAATTAGATAATCTTTTACTTTAATTCTGTTAATAAATAATAGATTTTCAGTATCTTAGAAGGTATAATTTCGGATTAACCAAAATATCTGAATTAATTTAAGACCAATTGTTAAAATTAATAAATAACTGATAATTAAATATCTCTTTGGTTTAAATTACTTTGATTATTAAATAATAAATCAATAAAAATGAAAATTAAAAAATCCCTATTTTTCACTTATCCTATTATGTTTTTGCTGACTTTTCTCCTTTCAGGAAGCATTTTCGCTGTTGAACCTGTTGAAATTATCCAACAAACAACCGAATATAAAGGTGTTGTTGTTGATAGTAGATCCGGAGATGAAATAGCATCTGCATACCTTACCGTAGTTGGAACCAATATTTCAACCATCACCAATGCCGATGGAGAATTTTCCATTAAAATCCCTGTAACATTGAGTGAAGCAACGATTACCACCTCCCATCTTGGATACCAGAGTAAAACCCTTCCCCTGTCTTTTTTTAAAGCTGAAAATACACGGGTGGAACTTGATGAAATTGCAGAACGGTTATCTGAGATCAGTATATATGACGGAGGTGATGCACAATCCCTTGTAAAAAAAATGTTTGAGAAAAAGGAATCTAATTATGTAGACGAGCCAATTCTTATGACTGCTTTCTATCGGGAAACCATTAAAAAAGGAAGAAGAAATGTATCTCTTTCAGAAGCTGTGGTAAAAATATATAAGGCTCCGTACGATTCTTTTTCAAATGATGAAATCTCTTTGTTTAAGGCGCGTAAAACCGCCGATTATGAAAAGCTTGATACACTTGCCCTTAAATTAAGGGGCGGGCCTTATAATACCTTATATGTGGACATAATAAAGTATCCTCAATATCTTATGGAACCCGATATGCTCCAAAATTTTAAATTTGATTTTGATGCGCCTGTAAGGTTGGATAATCAAAATTTGTACGTGGTAAACTTTGAAAGTCATACTAAATCAATTCCCTGGTATTATGGTAAATTATTTATTGATACCGAAACCCTAAGTCTGGTAAAAGCTACGTATAATTTAAATGTGGATAACCGGAAAATGGCAAGTCAAATGTTTGTTAGAAAAAAACCGCGGGGATCTACCGTTTATCCAATAGATGTATCCTATCAGGTAGATTATCGCCAAAACGATGGGAAATGGCAATATGGATATGGAACAGCCAACCTGGTATTTGTGGTGAACTGGAAAAATAAGCTATTCAATTCGCGATATACCGTAAACGGTGAAATGGCGGTAACCGATTGGGAAACCCTTCCCGACTTTAAAATAAAAAAGGATGACTCCTTTATAAAACCTTCTGTCGTAATGTCTGATGATGTTTCAGGGTTTACCGACGTGAATTTCTGGGGAAATAATAATATTATTGAACCGGAAAAATCAATCCAAAATGCAATTGAAAAAATTCAACGCCAGCTACAGGAATAAAAAGCATAAATCTCGGGGAAAGCCTGAGACATGAATTGGAAAATACTTTTAAAAATCGATGCAAGCCTCGGGAAATTAAACCCTCAATGAGGGATTAATTTATAATCTACTTTTCAAAAATTTCTGTAAAAGAAACCTAAGAATAGAATAACCCCTTAAAACTAATACGTTAACTTTTAAGGGATTTTTCATTTTCCGGAATTTCAGATCTTCCGTATAATTCATTCATTGCTTTGAGTTCATCAGAATATAGTAGGGGAATATCTTCATAATCCACCCGCCAGGTCCAGTTTCCCTTTGTACTTCCGGGAATATTCATGAGTGCTTCCCCTCCCAAACCAATGATATCCTGCATTGGGATAATTGCAACCCTGGCAACAGAGTTAAGTGCCATTTTGTGCATGTGCAAATGAATGTTCTTTGAAGTAACCCTGGCACCAACATAATCCCTAAAATGGCGTTTTACTATCTTATCTGCCTTTTCAAACCAGCCTCTGGAAGTGTTATTATCGTGAGTTCCGGTATACACAAGATTATTAGGTAAGTGATTAAATGGCAAATAAGTATTTTCCACCCGCTCTTCACCAAATGCAAATTGCAGCACTTTCATACCCGGGAAATTAAAATCTTTAATAAGTTTATAAACAGGCTCATCCAGAGAACCAAGATCTTCAGCTATTAAAGGCATTTCAGGGAATTTCTTTTGAACTATATTAAACAAATCATTCCCTGGAGCTTTTGTCCATTTCCCGTTTTCTGCAGTCTTATCACCGGCATTAACTTCCCAATAAGCCGAAAAGGCTCTAAAATGATCCAGCCTAACCAGGTCGAACAAAAGCAAGTTCTGCCGTATCCTCTCAATCCACCAATCATATTTATTAAGTTGCAGTTTTTTCCAGTTGTAAACCGGAGTTCCCCATAACTGCCCTGTTTCACTAAAATAATCTGGTGGAACCCCTGAGATTTTAGCAGGTTCTTTATTTTTATCCAGCTTAAAATAACTGGCATTCGCCCAGCAATCTGCACTTTCGTGGTTAATATAAAAGGGAATATCTCCAATAAAATTAACCTTGTTTAGATGCGCATAATCAGAAAGTAAATTCCACTGAGAAAAGAACAGGAACTGAAAATACTTTGTTTTTTCAATTTCTTCAAGGTGTTCTTTCCTTGCTTTATTTAATGCTGCAGCTTTCCGGTCCCGCAAGGTCTCCGGCCATAAATTCCAGGAAACCCCAAAATGTTTACGCAAAGCTTTGTAAAGGCTGTAATCATCAAGCCATGATGCATGAGTTTTACAAAAATCCTTAAAAGCCGCAGGTATTTTTTTCTTTTTGAAATTAACAAAAGCTTCATCAAGTAAGGCTTTCTTAAATGTAGATACAGTTTCAAAATCTACTTTTGAAGGAATGGTATCTACAGGAAGTTCAAAATTTTGTAAATCGACCGCTCCCTCCCGTTCCAGAAGTTCGGGACTAATAAGGAGCGTATTCCCGGCAAATGCAGAATCACTGCTGTATGGAGAATGGGTGAAAGCCGCATCTGTAGGGTTTAATGGAAGAATTTGCCAGTATTTATGGCCCGATGCCTCCAGAAAATCTATAAATTCATATGCTTCAGGCCCCATATCTCCAATACCAAAAGGGGATGGCAAAGAGGTAATATGAATTAAAATACCACTGCTCCTTTTTAACTCCATATTTAGTTTTTGTTTTTCATAAATACAACCGGAAAATCATCAAAAAGATCTTTTAAGGCCAATTTACCCTCCGTGATCATGGTTTCATCTGTAAAAATTGAATCCCATTCCGAAGGAGCATTTTCGGGCAAATCTATAAAAACATCTTTAAATTGTTCTTTATTCGGGCTAAGGTTTTTAGGGTTAAACAATTCAGCAATTATAAGCGGCACTATAATAATTCTCCATTCTCCATTTAAAACCCTTGCATAGGAAATGAATTTTTCAGAATGTTCTCCTGAAACTAAAAGCGGGATGTATTCTCCTCTTTGAAACAAGTCCTTATCTTTCTTACGCTGCAAGAGGGATTTATTCAATACATACATTTTTATTTGTCCTGAAGTATAATTTGATTTCAGCAATTCCAGATCCTGGGAAAGTGTGTTCTTGCCAAAGCCTTTAAAATCTTCCAGGAATTTCATTCTTAAGTTATAATCTACCGGTCTGCGGTTGTCTGGATCTACAAAACTTAAATCCCATAATTCCGTTCCCTGATAAATATCTGGAATTCCGGGGGCAGTAATTTTTATAAGGGTTTGCCCAAGGGATTTAATCACACCCAACCCTGCGATTCTTTCAATAAAAGGATCCAGGGATTCCCTGAATTTTTTATGTTCCAGAATATCTTTTACAAACTTAAACACAGAATTCTCATATTCTTCATCCGGCTCAGCCCAGTTGGAATGGACTTTTGCTTCCCGAAGTACCTTCTGCAAAAATTCACAGATACGTGAGAAAAAATCGCTTTCCTCCTGAAAAGGCATTCCGGCAAAAAGTGTTTGATAAATGAAATATTCCTCATTAACATCAGGAATTTCTTTGTTTTCCCTTATTTCAGAATTAATCTCTTTCCACCTGTTAAAATTTAAAAACCATTCCTGCGAAAGTTCACTCAACACATCTAACCTCATCCGGGAATCTTCACCTCGTTTAGTGTCATGAGTGGCAGTAGCATTTAAGGATAAAGGAAATTCTTTTTTTCGATCCATCATATTTTGATGAAATTCTGCTCCTGTTATGCCAAAATTCTCTGGCGAATCCCCAACTTCATTGTGAACCACCAGCCGGTTATAGATATAAAAAGAGGTATCCTCTACCCCTTTTGCCGCCAACGGTCCGCTGAACTGCTGGCAACGTTGAAGAAAATATAAAGTCTCTGAAGTGTCTTTTCCGGCTTCTCCCATAAACAGGAGATTGAGATGCTTGAGCTCTTCTTTGAACTCCGGGAATTCTTTCAAGGCTGTTTTATAAGCCTGATGTAAAATCCCAATCTCATTTGGTTTTAATGGAAATTCCTGCGGATAGATCCGGTAAACGGGAACAGCAGCCAGATAGACACTTAAGGCTTCTTTCCAGGTGTCATCCTTATGGATATTCACAGATTCCGGAAGCAGATTTTGATTCAATAATGAACATAAATTATGAAGCTCCCCTCCCATTCTTTCCTTCAGAATAAATAATTTTTTCCGATATACAAGGCCTTCATAATCTGCATTTTCCGGGGATATTTCGGTATAAGCTTCTGTAAATGCTTTTTCATTATTCGCATCTGTAAATAAATGATTCAGTTTTGAAAGGAACTCATACCCGCTGGTTCCCGCCACTGGCCAGTGTGATGGAAGTTTTTCGTCGGCTTCAAGTATTTTCTCAACAATTATAAAAATATCACTTCCCAACATCTGCCTGAGTTGATTCAAATAACCTTCAGGATCAAAAAGCCCGTCTATATGATCTATTCTTAATCCATTGATTAAACCATCTTCACACAATTCCTTTATAAAGGTGTGATAGGCTTCAAAAACCTCCGGATCTTCCATTCGAATGCAAATAAGCCCATTTATGGTGAAAAACCTTCTGTAATTTATTTCCTGTTCTGTATGTTTCCAATGTGTAGGTAAAAAAAACTGTAGATCCAGTATTTTTTGAATCTCTTCGACTGAATGATTAATTTTTTCAATCGCTGCTGAAAGCTCCATTTTAAGCTGCGAGTCTTTTTCAATTTTCTGATAAAATGAATTCTTTAATTCATTCCAGTCTGAAGTATTTCCAGAGAAACCGGCAAATTTAACCGAAAAAGTCTCTTCTTTGATTCCTAAGAGTACCTGAGCATAAGTCCTTGCACTAAGCGGATACTTGCTTTCATAATAATTCAGGGAAAAACCATCCTTGTCAAATTTCAACTTTAATTCACTTTTTTCAAGAAGCTCTTCCAGGGTATTTCCAAAAAACGGGAGCATGACTTTTTTAAGCCCCTTATATTCCCAGTCAATGTCAAAATAATTATAATATCTGGATTTTGGCCCAAGTTCGAAGATATCCCTGATCCACGGATTTTCGGGATCAAATGCCATATGATTTGGCACAATATCCTGAAGCCAGGTAATTTGCTTTTCTTTTAACCTGGCGTTAATTGCTCTAAATTGTTTCAGGTCGCCAATTTCAGTGTTAATCCCAAAAGGATGCAGGACATCATATCCATGAGTGCTTCCCTCCCTGGCCTGAAATAATGGAGCCGAGTAAATTGTTGCAACCCCAAGTTCCTCAAGATACTCCAGGATCTTCACCATGTCCTTGAAAGTAAATTGTGGTGAAAGCTGTAAACGATAGGTTGAATCTACTCTTTGCATTAGATCACTAAATTTAATTTCTCTGCCATATTTTTGAAAGATTCCACCCAGTTGGTAGCTGTTTCGTCTCCGTTTTCACTTTCTTTAATAAAATGATCATAATGTTCATTTTTTATTCCAAAAGCGATGTTTTGAGCTTGCCATTCATTTGGACTTAACGGCCCCTCTTTAATAAAATCGAGTAATTGATTGATTTTATCAAGTAACTTTAAATCCTGAGGATGTCTTCTGAATTTACGCATACGTGAATTCAATTTTTTATCCATTAAAAAATTAAGCGTTACTAAATCCAGTCCAACATTGATTTGTCCTGCAGAATCTATAAGTTTTTTAAATTTTTCAATACTAAACGTTTTACTCTTTAAAACAGTAATCAATTTGCTGTTAACAGCCATCTCCACAGGCAGTTTCAACCGTTCCGGCACGGCCATATTGATTTCGTTAAATGTTTGCAGCAATGGATAACTGTTTTCAAAGATTTGCTGCATACTATTATCTACATTTTTCAAAGTATTTTCCATGATGAGTTCCATGATACTTTTCTGCTCGTCACGGAATAAATGCCAGAAGGAATAATTGTGGTTTCCAAAATAGGTATCCATCAAATTAAAAATTTCATAGACATTTCCCTGTTTAAAGAATTTTACAACGCTGGAATGCATTTCCTCCAGGGCATCCGGACCCAAATATTCCCGAACGCCTCCAAATAAATGGTGATCGCCCATATGTAAAACGGCATAGGAGATATCAATCGTTTCCCATGTAATATCCGATCGGAATTCTGTTCGTCCAATGATGAGTTTTTGTTTTCCGGCCTCATAATAATATCTTGATTTTACACTCGCACTAAAGTTGTAAAGGGAGACTTCTTCGGGAAATTCCTCAAATAATGATGAAACCGCATAATGAGCCCCAATACGGATCATATCCAAAGCCATTGGTTTTACAAATTTGTTATAGGCAGTAAGTGCATTCTCATATTCAGGAATATTGCTTGGTATATTTTCCAGGCTTTCAACAAATTCATCCTCGTAACTTTTTCCGCTAATCTCTTCTGCCAGCTGAATTGCCCGTTTTGCATAGAAGATATCCTGCATGGATTCAATTCCTGTAACTTCATCAAAAAACCATCCACAGCTTGTGTACATTAACATCGCGTGGTATTGCATTTCCATGAGCTTAAGCAATTTCACTTTTTCATCTTCAGATAAATCATCTCCAAAATTTTCAGAGAGAAAATCCTGAATATTATCTGTCTTTCTATTCAGGATAACCTGGATATACCGGTTTCTTACTTCCCAGGGTTCAGAAGTGTACTGCTTTAGCTCCTTTTCGTATAATTCGATGAGCTCCTCCCTAATCCAGTCAAAAGTTTCCCGCAGAGGTTTTCTCCATTTCTGGTTCCAGTTATCATTTCCTCCTGTATTACAACCACAATCACTTCTCCATCTTTCAACTCCGTGATAACAACTCCAGGAGGTGTTTTCTATGATTTGGGCCTCATATTCTGGTGGAAATTTCTCGAGGAATTCTCCATAAATAGTGAGATGGGCATCTTCACGTTCCTCTATATAATTAAGGCAATAGGAAAGCGCCATTTCCCCAAGGTTGTGATGATGACCATAACTTTCCCCATCTGTAGCAATATGAACTAATTGTACTTCTTCTTTATCTGAAAATCTGCCTTGAAGCTTATCTGCAAAACGAACACCGTCATTGAGCAAACCTTCAAAAGCTACAGCCTGCGAAGCTGGTCCATCATAAAAAAATAAACTTATACTTTTTCCGGAAGGCAAATTGCATATATATGCACGTTTGGTATTAACCTTGGCATTGGATGCATCCTCCCATTCTTCATCCCCAATTTTGCGAATATTTTTTGCCTGATAAGGTGAAAGTATGGTAAATTTAATATCGTGCTTGGCCAACATTTCCAGGGTAGAAGTATCTACCGCCGTTTCTCCAAGCCACATTCCCTCAGGATGCCTTTTAAACCTGGCCTTAAAATCCTCAATCCCCCAAATAACCTGGGTTTCCTGGTCTTTCTCATTGGCCAGTGGCATAATTAAATGATTGTAGGCTTGTGCAAGGGCCGACCCATGACCTGAAAAACGGTCCTGACTATCCTTATCGGCCTGAAGAATACCTTTATAGGTTTCAGGAGCTTCATTTTCCATCCAGGCTAACAAAGTAGGACCAATATTGAAACTCATCCAGCCATAATTATTCATAATGGATTCAATTCTTCCTTCATCATTCCAAATACGGGAAGAGGTGTTCCTTATATAACACTCTGCATTGATCCTGTGGTTCCAATCATGGTATGGGTAAGCAGAATCCTGGATCTCAACCTTATTCAACCAGGGATTTTCCCTTGGTGGCTGATAAAAATGTCCGTGTACACATACATATTTCTCTTTCATAGTATATTTTTCTATTTTGATTCCTCCTTTTATAAGCTTAGGAGCTATTTATATTAGATTTCCATTATGTTGGTTAAAATCAAAACCAGGGAATTTACCTCCGACTTTTTAAAATGATCAAAGAATTTGCCGGCAGACTAATTTTTTCTCCTCCTGCAAAATCAGAAGGGAAATCATAAGTTCCATTCCATTTTTTATCTGCTGAAGCCAGAATGAGCTCCCAACTTTTAGCGGCTTCCGGTAAAAGCATCCCTTCATTTTCATTATTGAAATTAAATAAAGCCATCAGTTTATTATCTGCACTGCTCAAAACAAGAAGTGTTTTCCTCTCTTCGTCTACTTCGGTGGTGATTTTATCCGTTCTGAAAGCATTAAAAGCACCTTTCTTTTTTAGCTGAATTAGATATTTATAATATTTAAAAAGGGCATTTTTAGTTGGTTCTTCTTTAAAAGCCCAATTCAGCTTAGAATCATTAAAAGTTTCTCTTGCCTGTGGATCGGAAAAATCTCCTTTTGTTTGTGAATTGAAATATTCGAATTCCCTTTTTCTTCCCTGCTGAACAGCTTTTACCAAATCCGGATCTCCATGACTTATAAAATATTGGAAAGGGTTTTCTTCTGCGAATTCTTCACCCATAAACAGCATTGGAATAAATGGGGAAGTAAAAAGTGTACCAGCAGCAAGCTTCAAACCTTCAAAAGAAATCAATTTAGGGAGTCTTTCTCCTAATAATCGGTTCCCAATTTGATCATGATTTTGAATACTAACAACAAAATTGGAAAATTCCATGCCAGCCGGACTGTTCCCAACAGTCCTTTTTCTAAAATGGGAATATTGGCCATCATAAACAAAAGCCTGCTTAAATGCTTTGGCTAGTTGCTCCATTTTACCATAATCCATATAATAACCTTCATTTTCTGAGGTAAGGACAGTATGTAGGGAATGATGAAAATCATCTACCCATTGTCCTTCCAATCCAAATCCGCCTTTTTCATAAGGATTTATAATTTTTATATCGTTTAAATCACTCTCTGCAATTAAAACATACTCCTTCCCTGTTTTTTGCTGAAGTTTGTCCACTTCCAAACTTAATTCTTTCAATAAATGTTTGGCACCCCGATCTATTATTTCGTGAATTGCATCGAGTCGCAATCCGTCAAAATGAAATTCCTCCAGCCACATAAGTGTGTTCTCAAGAAAGAAGTTCCTAACCTCATCTGAATATTTATCATCGAAATTTAGAGCAGCTCCCCAGGGAGTTTGGTATTTATCTGTAAAGTAAGGTCCAAACTGGGACAGGTAATTTCCTTCAGGCCCTATATGGTTGTAGACTGCATCAAGAATTACGGCCACTCCTTTCTCATGGCAGGCATCTATCATTTTTTTCAAGCCTTCCGGCCCTCCATAACTTTCCTGTGCAGCAAATGGATAAACACCATCATACCCCCAGTTTCGATCCCCAGGAAATTGTGAAATAGGCAGTATTTCAATACAGTTAATTCCAAGATCAAGAAGATGGTCTAATTTGCTGATAACAGCCTTAAAAGTTCCCTCACTGGTAAAAGTACCTATGTGAAGTTCATAAATAACCATTTGAGCTAGGGGAATTCCTTTCCAGGAACTATCATTCCAGGAATATGAATTTTGGTTGACTATCGCGGACCAGGAATGAACCCCAAGAGGCTGAAATCGCGATGCCGGATCTGGAAAATCCTCTTTTTCGTCCAGCCTGAATTTGTAATAACTTCCTACCGGTATTCCCGAAACTTCCTTTTCCCAATAACCCGAAAGATCTTTTGTGAGGACAACAGACGGCTTATCTTTAAATATAACCTCCACCTTATTTTTTAGGGGAGCCCACACAGTAAATGTCACTTTTTCATTGCTATTATACGCAGCTCCTATCTTTCTTCTCATATTCTTTTATTTTTTTTCCAAACAAATCTAAGAACGATATTAAGAAAATTTTAAGATTTAATATTATTTTAACGATACATTTTAAGATGCGGTCATAAAAATAAAGAGTTTAATATCCATTCTCCTTAAATTTTTTTAATTTAACAGGATCATAAATTAATATAAAAACAAGTTGTGCTCATGAGTATAGACGGCCATAAAAGAGTAATTATAGAAAATGTAAATCCGGAAATTGAATGCGGAAGATATCCAATTAAAAGAGTAATTAATGAAGAAATAAAAGTCACAGCCGACATTTTTGGAGATGGTCATGATAAAGTAAATGCACTTTTGTTGTTCAGAGAGAAGAAAAAAGGCACAGAGAAAGAAAAAAAATGGCAGGAACAATTATCTGAATCTGCAGAAAACGACAAATGGACTTTCAGATTTAAGAATGAAAAAACAGGTAGCTATGAATATACCATTGAAGCCTGGATAGATCACTTTTCTACCTGGCAATATGGCCTAAAAAAGAAATTTGAAGCCGGACAGCCAATGGACACAGAGTTGCTTATAGGAGTTGAAATGATGGATGAGGCCATGGCACGTGCTAATGCTTCAGAAAAAAAGAAACTCACATCCTGGATTGAAGAACTTCGAAGAGACAAAATTGAGACCGAATCTGTTGCCCTTGCATTAAGTCCGGAAGTAACCAACCTGATGTTCCGCCTCCGGGATCAAACCAAGGCAAGCCGCTACAGCAAGGTTCTTGAAGTTCAGGTGGAGCGTAAAAGAGCTTTATTTAGTGCCTGGTACGAATTTTTCCCGCGTTCTACTTCCCCAACCGAAGGAGCCCACGGAACTTTTAAAACCAGTGAAAAAATACTTCCCGAAATCGCAAAAATGGGATTTAATGTGATCTATCTGCCTCCTATTCATCCTATTGGACGGAGTTTTAGAAAAGGAATGAATAATGCCACCGAAGCCGGCCCAAATGATCCGGGATCTCCATGGGCTATTGGTTCAGAAGATGGCGGGCATAAAGCCATACACCCGGAACTGGGAACCATGAACGATTTCAAAAGCATGGTTTCCAAGGCTAATGAACTGGGAATGGAGATTGCATTAGATTTTGCAATACAATGTTCCCAGGATCATCCATATGTCAAGGAACATCCACAATGGTTTAAGTGGCGTCCGGATGGCACTGTTCAATATGCTGAAAACCCTCCTAAAAAATATCAGGATGTGCTGCCTGTGAATTTTGAAACAGAAGATTGGGAGAACCTTTGGAAAGAACTTAAAAGCATTGTGGAATTTTGGATAGATAAAGGTGTTAAGATCTTTAGGGTGGACAATCCACATACGAAGTCTTTTATTTTTTGGGAATGGCTTATCAAGGAGATCAATTTAAAACATGATGGGGTTTTATTTCTTGCAGAAGCCTTTACAAGGCCAAGAGTAATGGAAAAACTTGCTAAAGTGGGATTTACGCAGTCCTATACTTATTTTACCTGGAGAAATTCCAAAGAAGAATTTCAGGAATACCTAACCGAACTTTCAAAAACACAAATGCGGGAGTATTTCAGACCTAATTTTTGGCCTAATACTCCTGATATTCTGCCTATTTCCCTCGAAAACAAAAAAGAGCCCTCATTCCTTATACGACTATTACTGGCAGGAACACTTTCCTCCAACTGGGGGATGTATGGGCCGTTATTTGAATTTGGAATAAATGAAGCTTATCCGGGAAAAGAAGAATACACGCACTCTGAAAAATATGAAATAAAGCATTGGGATTGGGAAAACTCCACAAAAATTAAGGAGGTTATAACCTTATTAAACTGGATACGAAAAGAAAATGAGGCCTTACAAACCACATGGAATATCGAGTTTTGTGACACCGATAATGATATGTTGATTTGTTATTCCAAAATTAGCCAGGATTTAGAGAATAAACTTCTGGTTGTTATTAGCCTCGATCCAAAATTCAGTCAGACAGGATGGATTAAAGTTCCTTTAAAACAATTCAACCTTCAGGAGAATTTCCCCTTTACCATCACAGACCTGTTAACCGATTCCAAATATGTATGGGAAAATGAATGGAATTATGTTGCCTTGCATCCACAGGGAATTCCGGGACATATTTTCAAAATAGAAAATCACCAAAAAGAAAAGAATAAATAAAACAGCTATGTTAAACCAATCAAATATAGAAGAGGAATTATATTGGTATAAAGATGCCATCATCTACGAATTACATATAAAAGCATTTTATGACAGTAATGGGGATGGGATTGGGGATTTTGCCGGTTTAATGGAAAAACTGGATTATCTGGAAGACCTTGGAGTAACCGCAATCTGGCTGCTTCCTTTCTATCCTTCTCCTTTAAAAGATGATGGGTACGACATTGCCGATTATTACACGATTAATCCCTCTTACGGTGATATTAAAATATTTAAAAAACTTATAAAAGAAGCTCATAAACGCGGATTAAAAATAATTACGGAGTTGGTTATAAATCATACTTCCGATCAACATCCTTGGTTTCAAAGGGCCAGAAAGGCACCTAAAGATTCCAATTACAGGGATTATTACGTGTGGAGCGAAGATCCAAATAAATTCAAAGATGCAAGGATTATCTTTACCGATACCGAACCATCGAATTGGACCTGGGATCCTGTAGCGAAATCCCATTTCTGGCATCGGTTTTTTTCCCATCAACCCGATCTTAACTTTGACAATCCAAATGTACAGGCCGAAATTTTTAAGATCATGGATTTTTGGTGTAAAATGGGAGTAGATGGTTTTCGCCTTGATGCAGTTCCTTACCTCTATGAACGAGAAAACACCAATTGTGAGAACTTACCTCCAACGCATGAATTCCTGAAGAAATTAAGAGCCCACGTAGATAAACATTTTGACAACAAACTTTTACTTGCGGAAGCAAATATGTGGCCTGAAGATTCTGCCGCCTATTTTGGTGATGGGGACGAATGTCATATGAATTATCATTTCCCAATAATGCCCAGGATGTTCATGGCCGTTAAAATGGAAGACCGCTACCCTATTATAGACATTATAGACCAAACTCCTGAAATTCCAGAATCCTGCCAATGGGCAATATTCCTGAGAAATCATGATGAATTGACCCTGGAGATGGTGACAGATGAGGAACGGGATTATATGTATAAGGTATATACCAAAGATCCTCAGGCAAAAATAAATGTTGGGATAAGGCATCGGCTAGCTCCTTTACTGGAAAATAACCGTAACAAGATTGAATTGATGAATATGCTTTTGTTTTCCCTGCCAGGAACTCCTGTAATTTACTATGGGGATGAAATTGGAATGGGGGATAACTTTTATCTGGGTGACCGGGACGGAGTAAGAACTCCAATGCAATGGACCGCCGATAGAAATGCAGGGTTTTCTAAAGCAAATCCGCATAAACTATACCTTCCAGTCATCACTGATCTGGAATACAAATATGAATCGGTAAATGTTGAATCTGAGTTGATGAACTCTTCTTCCCTGCTCTGGTGGATGAAACGGGTAATAGGAATGCGGAAAAAATTTAAGGCATTTGGCCGTGGTGATATTAAATTCCTATCTCCTTCAAATGCCAAAATTTTAGCCTTCACCAGAACCTATCAGGAAGAGGAAATATTGATTCTAATAAATCTATCCAGGTTTTCACAACCTGCAGAACTGGATCTTTCAGCCTATTTGGGTTATATTCCGGTTGAGGTATTCAGCCATAATAAATTTCCAAAAATAACCGAACAGCCCTACTTATTTACAATGAATCCTCATGGGTATTATTGGTTTTTACTGGAAGAACAAAAAGGATCTGTTGAAAATGATTCCCAGTTGCCTTCCCTTCAAATTAAAGATTGGGAAGACCTGTTTAAAAATAAGATACGGGCAAAACTGGAAAATAATATTCTTCCTTCCTACCTTAAATCCTGCCGATGGTTTGGTGGAAAGTCAAGGGTTATTCAAAATATTTCGATAGTGGGTCACCTAAATATTCCTGTGACAGAACAAAAGGCAACCCTTCTTACCATTGAGGTAAATTACAACGATGGAATGCCGGAAGTTTATCAGCTACCTATTTCTTTTTCATCCTATAAAAAAGAGGAAGTAATTAAAGAAATTCCCAAAAAAGGGATTATCTGCCATCTTAAACTTAAAGAGGAAGAAGGTGTTTTATTTGATTCCGTTTATAATGAAGATTTCAGAAATGTGCTTTTCCAAAATATACGAAAAGGACGAAAAATACAAAGTGGATCCGGAAGGCTGACTTTTTACCACAGTACAGCAAGCACATCTATGGATAAAGGTGAGATTCACTCAAAAGTACTCAATGCCGAACAAAGCAATACGTCCCTTATTTATGATGATAAATATTTTCTGAAATTATACCGAAAACTCGACAATACCATCAATCCTGATCTTGAGATCACCCGGTATTTATCTGAAAAAACCGATTATAAAAATGCTCCTAAATTTGTTGGAGCTATTGAATACAACCCCACTGAAAAAAGCACTATTGTTTTAGGCATGATGCAGGATTTAATCCCCAATCAGGGAGATGCATGGGATTATACCAAAGATTCTTTAGAACGGTTTTTTGAAAGGGTGTTGACAAAAAAAGATATAAATATAGAACTTGCTGCCGGACCTCTTACGGTTGCTCTTCCATATCAGGAATTACCGCAATCTTATAAAGATTTAATAGGGGTTATATTTCCTGAACGCGTTTATCTGCTTGGCCAACGAACTGCAGAGATGCATCAGGCACTAGGTTCACAACCGGAAGAAAATGATTTTGAACCTGAACCTTTTACTTTACATTATCAGCGATCTTTATTTTCCTCCTTGCAAACTTTAACCAGAAGTTCCTTTCAGAATTTACAGAAAAACCTTAAAAATTTACCGGAAGAATTCAGGGATGAGGCTAAAGAAGTTCTGGATATGAAGGGTGATGTCCTCAAATGTTTTAAACGGGTATACAAGCACAAAATACCCATTATGAAAATAAGAACTCATGGCGATTATCATTTAGGGCAGGTACTATGGACTGGAAAAGATTTCATTATTATTGATTTTGAAGGAGAACCTGCAAGGGCATTTAGCGAAAGAAGATTGAAGCGTTCCCCTCTTCGGGATATTGCGGGAATGGTGAGATCTTTTCATTATGCCGCCTATAGCAGTATAATGGAGCCTGAATTCAACCAACAGAAAAAAGAAAAGGATCTCGAAAAGTGGGCAGAATCCTGGTATTATCATGTAACCAGAATTTACCTTCAGGGGTATTTAGACACCGTGGGAGAAAGTAATTTTATCCCAAAAGAGCAGGAAGATTTTGATATCTTAATGGAAACCTTTCTACTTGAAAAAGCGGTTTATGAACTTAATTACGAACTTAATAATAGACCCGATTGGTTATTAATACCATTGCGGGGCATAAAATCAATAATAGGGAGGTATAGAAATGGCTAAAAAAGAAGTAAATAAAAACCCAGCTAAAAAAGATAAGATCTCCAATAAAGATCTTAAAAAAGGAACCGCTTCTGAAGAAGTAAACGATAGTGGAGGCAGCAAGAAAAAAATATCTGAAACCAAAGAGACAGAGAAAAAACCGGTGAAGGCAAAGAAAAAAGCACCTGCAAAAGGAAAAACAATCGGTAAGGAAACATCACCAGCAAAAAAAACTACCAGCACAAAAAAGACCTCGGATAAAAAATCAGGGAAAAGCACTGTGAAAGATATCAAGTTAAAAGAACGGGATAAAAAAGCCTTAGAAACTTTGAAAAAAGTCTCTCTCATTTCAGAATATGATGTGCATCTTTTTAAGGAAGGAAAACATTTTCATCTTTATAAAAAACTGGGCTCTCACATTGTTGATTCTGCAGGATTCAAAGGTGTTTACTTCGCGTTATGGGCACCCAATGCAAGGGAGGTTTCTGTAATAGGTGATTTTAATAATTGGTTTAAAAATGCCAATGAAATGATCCCGCGACAGGATGAATCGGGTATTTGGGAATTATTTATCCCGGAGGCAAAAAAAGGAAGTATTTATAAATATTTTATCCGTTCCAATTCCGGTTATGAAGCTGAAAAAGGGGATCCCTTCGCATTCATGTGGGAAATACCGCCCAATACCGCCTCTGTGGTATGGGATCTTGAAAATACCTGGAGCGATGGAAACTGGATGGAAAACCGGAAAAAGAATGTCGGAAAAGAAAAACCTGTTTCCGCGTACGAATTGCATATTGGTTCCTGGAAAAGGGTTCCGGAAGATGGCAACAGGTCACTCTCTTATAAAGAAATGGCTCATGAGCTTCCCGGCTATCTTAATGAATTGGGCTTTACCCACGTAGAATTTATGCCGGTTATGGAACATCCTTTCTTTGGATCCTGGGGATACCAGGTTACCGGATATTTTGCGCCATCCAGCCGTTTTGGAACACCGCAGGATTTTATGCACCTCATAGATGCCTTGCACCAGGCCGGCATTAGAGTAATCCTGGATTGGGTTCCCTCCCATTTTCCTTCCGATCTTCACGGATTGCATTATTATGATGGGAGCTTCCTCTTTGAACACGAAGATCCACAAAAGGGATTTCATCCGGACTGGAAGAGCTATATCTTCAATTATGGAAGAAATGAGGTACGGGCTTTTCTTATAAGCAATGCATTGTTTTGGCTTGATAAATTCCATGCCGATGGGTTAAGGGTAGATGCGGTAGCTTCTATGCTTTATCTGGATTATTCCAGAAAAGATGGGGAATGGCAACCCAATGAATTTGGAGGAAATGAAAATCTGGAAGCAATAAGCTTTTTAAAGGAATTCAATGAGGTTGTTTATGATGAGTTTCCCGATGCCATTACTATTGCCGAGGAATCTACGGCCTGGCCTATGGTTTCAAAACCAACCTATATGGGAGGTTTAGGATTTGGAATGAAATGGATGATGGGCTGGATGCATGACACGCTTGAATATTTCCAGAAAGATCCTGTTCATAGAAAACATCATCAAAATACGATCACTTTCAGTACGAATTACGCGTTTACCGAAAATTTTATGCTTCCGCTTTCCCATGATGAAGTAGTCTATGGGAAAAAGTCTATGTTAAGTAAAATGCCCGGGGACCGGTGGAATCAATTTGCAAACCTAAGAACACTTTATTCCTATATGTTTGCACATCCTGGAACCAAACTGATATTTATGGGAGGTGAATTCGGACAAAATTCAGAGTGGGATCACGATTCCAGTCTGGAATGGCATTTAACCAATGAAGATTCGCATAAAGGAATTCAGCGAACATTAGCTGCTTTAAATCATCTATATAAAACCGAACCGGCACTTTATGAAAAAAGTTTTAAGCCGGAAGGTTTTGAATGGATCGATTTTAAGGATGCAGATAGCAGCGTCATCAGTTTCCTGAGAAAAGGGCAGGATAATAAAGACAATGTTTTGGTAGTATGTAATCTTACTCCTATTCCCAGAGAAAATTACAGAATTGGTGTTCCTGAAGCTGGAAAATGGCATGAAATCTTTAACAGTGATGCTAATAATTTTGGCGGCAGTAATTTAGGAAACAAGGATTTTGTAAATTCAGAAGCTACGCCTACACATGATAAGGCCCATTCGGTCTCTTTAACGCTTCCTCCTATGGCAGTGATCTTCTTAAAAAGAGAGCTGTCCTGATAAATAATATATATGATGAAAAAATCCTGCTAATAAGCAGGATTTTTTTTGTTAAGGTTTACAGTCTTTTTAACCAATCTTCAATGCTTTATAAAACTTCTGACCATCAATAATGATCTCCACGTTATAGATACCGGATGGAACATCATAAAAATCCAATGTTTTTTTAATGGTCAGCTCCCTGCTTTTTAGCTTTCCAACTAAAATCCCTTTAGAGTCATAGACCTTCATTTCCGCAATAATTTGCCCGGGATTACTCAAAAAGACTCTAACCTGTCTTTTCTCAATTTCAAAACAAGGTTTAAAAACAAACCCTGATAGTTCGTCGATTTCCAGTCCGTTTTCTGTTTTCTCAATAGAAGTAATAAGCAGACTGCCTTTTTTATCCAGATTTAGGTAGTAAATACCGTTTGGAACCAATTCAAGATTGAATATCTTTTCATAAGCTCCCATCTTACCAATGCTGTCCTTAAAAAGAACCTTCCCAAAAGTATCCTTCAATAAAAGAATATCTCCTTTTTCACCTCTATTAAGCTCTACTTTCAAATTTTGTCCGTCTAAGACCTTAACATCTAAATCTTCGGCAGCTCCCATCATAAATCCTATGCTTAGGAATAATACCAACAAAGCATTTTTAAATACATTTTTCATAATTTTCAATTTAAAGGTTAATACTTTAATAATTATGAAACAAATATAGAGTGTGTTCTGAAGGATAAATACAATTAAATAACCCTATTAATGTATAATATTAACCTCTTAAAGTTTACTTAACATTAAAATAAGGTAAAAAAGCACATAATTACGTTAATTTTGTAAACGAGAAAGGCTGAAATCCTGTTTAAATTATTCTTATTTAAATAATGTATATTCATGAAAAATCTATTAAAACCGAAATTCGAAAAAATAGTGCCTTCCTTTGGAAGTTCATTTTCCTACCGGATATATAATAAAAATCAGCAAAATAAAAATCATACATTTTGGCATTATCATCCGGAACTGGAGTTGGTATATGTAAATGGTGGTTCAGGCAAAAGACAAATTGGAAGTCATATTTCCTATTACAGGAAAGGAGATTTGATCTTAATAGGGTCTGACCTGCCGCATTGCGGCTTCACAGATAGTCTTAGCGATCACGAATGTGAAACTGTGATTCAAATTAAGCCAGATTTTTTAGGCGCTTCCTTTTTTGACATACCCGAGATGAAAAATATAAAGGTGCTTTTGGAAACCTCGAAAATGGGGATTGTATTTCATGGTGAGGAGAAAAGAAGGATTGGAAAAGAAATAGAAAATCTGGAAACCAGGAATAACTTTGAAAAATTAGCAGGACTTTTGAATATTTTGCATCAGCTGTCTGAAGCTGAAAACTATACCATCCTGAATGCACAAGGTTTTATACTTGAGGCAGAACTTCAGGATAACAACAGGATTAATGTAATTTTTAATTTTGTGAAGGAAGAATTTAAACGCCCAATTCCCCTGGAAGAAATTGCCGGGATGTCCAATATGACCGTTCCCTCTTTTTGCAGATACTTTAAGAAAATAACCGGAAAAACCTTTGTTCAGTTTGTAAATGAATACAGGTTGGTTCATGCCGCTAAATTATTACATGAAAAGCAAATGAGTATCCTGGATGTTTGTTTTGAAAGTGGATTTAATAATTTTAGTCATTTTAATAAACAGTTTAAAAAATTTACCGGAAAAAGCCCTTCTTATTACAGGAATGAATTAAAATATGCAGTTTCGTAAATTGTAAATGATAATTTAAAACATAAAAAATCCCGCCGGAAGCGGGATTTTTTATGTTTAATTCCAACGACTTTATGAATCGTGATGCAGGAATTTCTGTTTTGCCAATAATTCTTCTTCCGTTTCTACATGGGAATCATCAGGAACGCAACAATCTACAGGACAAACCGCTGCACATTGAGGCTCATCATGAAATCCTTTACATTCTGTACATTTATCGGGAACTATAAAATAAATCTCATCACTTATAGGCTCCTGAGCCTCTTCTGCGTCTACATTTTTACCATTGGTTAAAACCACTTTACCTTTAAGATCGGTCCCATCGGCGTAACGCCAATCATCTGCACCTTCATAAATAGCTGTATTAGGACACTCTGGTTCACAAGCTCCACAGTTTATACATTCATCTGTTATTATAATTGCCATAGTTGTTTTATTAAGTCTAAATGAATAGTTCCTGAACCTTCAAAATCAAATTATGTTTCTTTTCAGGAAATTATAGACGTATTCTAATTGATAACTTTTAATTTTGTCGTCACAAATTTAAAGCCAAAACAGTTCATAACCAAATAAGCACTATGACAATCCAGCAACGAAAATCTTATTTAATTCAGGTCGGAGTTTTTTTAAGTCAGTTTAAAAATTCGGAGATAAAAAAACGAGCCGATCTGACCAATAACGATCCTTTTTTTGACGAGATGTTGGAGCAAATTGAAATGGCTGTTCATTATAACGGATGGTTCACCAGGGAGAATGTTCTTTTTTCTCTTGAAGCATGGAGTAAGGCCCTTTCAGAAGAAAATCTGCAGAAATGGCTAAAACCTTATAATTTTCAGGGAGAACCAAAAACCATTGGCCTTGTGATGGCAGGGAATGTACCCCTGGTTGGTTTCCATGACTTTATTTCGGTTTTATTAGCCGGAAATAAGGTTTTAACCAAACTATCTTCCAATGATAAAAAATTGTTACCTATCATTTCTGATTACTTAAAAGCCTTAAATCCTGAATTTCGTGATATAATTGAATTTACAGATGGCAGAATGAATAATTTTGATGCAATAATCGCTACGGGAAGTAACAATACTGCCCGATACTTTGAATACTATTTCAGAAATAAACCGTCTATTATTCGAAAAAACAGAAATTCTGTGGCAATTCTCACCGGAGGTGAAACCCAGGAGGAACTGAAGTTACTAGGAGAAGATATTTTTAGATATTTTGGATTGGGATGTCGCAATGTTTCTAAATTATATGTTCCCTTAAATTATAATTTCGATTCATTTTTTAACGCAATGCTTCCCTGGGCACATTTAATGAATCACGCCAAATACTCCAATAACTACGATTATAATAAAGCGGTCTATTTAATGAGCAACTTCAAGCTGCTGGACAACGGATTTTTAATCCTGAAAGAAGAACCAGGTTTTGGTTCCCCCATTGCAACTTTATTTTATGAACACTACACAAATAAGGATTCTTTGATGAAAACCCTTGAAGAAAACAGGGAAAACCTGCAGTGTGTGGTTTCACAAGATTTGATGGAAAGCGAAGTACCCTTTGGCGAAACACAACATCCACAACTTTGGGATTATGCAGATAATGTTGATACGCTCGAGTTCTTGAACAAGCTTTAATGCTTATTTAGGGTATAATTTTACGATAAGCAGGCTTCCCATTTGGTTAGTCCGACGCATTTAGAATGCCGGAATCTCATCAAAATTTTAAATATTTGTTTTACAAGACTATTTTCAGAAAAAATGCTCCTCAGCTTCCTGTTAAAGTTTTTAATCAAAACCTCGGGGCAAGCCCACAATCTATGTCGCGATTATTATAGAGAGGAAAATACTTTTAAAATTCGGGTAATTAAACCCTCAATGAGGGATTTAAACCACTGTTTTTGTACCTTGCCGATGGACTAATTAGCATATAAATAACACAAAATAAGCATTGATTTAGCATCTTTGTTATAAAACTTACACTATGAAAAAACACAATTTTAGCGCAGGCCCTTGTATTTTACCGGAAACCGTATTTCAGGAAGCTTCGCAGTCAATACTTGATTTTAATAATTCCGGATTATCAATTTTAGAAATTTCACACCGAAGCAAGGATTTTGTAGATGTTATGGAAGAAGCCAGGAGCCTGTCCCTGGAACTCTTAGGATTGGAGAATAAGGGCTATAAAGCCTTATTCCTTCAGGGTGGTGCAAGCTTGGAATTTTTGATGGTCGCCTATAATTTACTTGAGAAAAAAGCTGCTTATCTCAATACGGGTACATGGGCAGATAAAGCGATTAAGGAAGCAAGGCTGTTTGGAGAAGTGGACGTAGTTGGCTCTTCTGAAAACAAAAACTTCAATTATATCCCTAAAAAATATACCGTTCCTGAAGATGCAGATTATTTTCACTGTACCAGTAATAATACCATTTTTGGAACCCAGATGAAGAGATTCCCAAAAACTTCGGTTCCTATGGTTTGTGATATGAGCAGTGATATTTTCTCTAGAGAAATGGATTTTTCCAAATTCGACCTTATCTATGCAGGTGCTCAAAAAAACATGGGCCCTGCCGGAACAACCCTGGTTATAATTAAAGAAGATATCCTGGGAAAAGTAAGCAGAAAAATCCCTGCTATGCTCAATTATAAATCGCATATAGATAAGGATAGCATGTACAATACTCCTGCTGTTTATGCGGTTTATGTTTCCCTACTTAACCTTAGGTGGTTAAAAGCGCAGGGAGGAATTTCGGGAATTGAAGAACAAAACAAGAAGAAAGCACAATTGATTTATTCTGAAATAGATATCAATCCGCTTTTTAAAGGATTTGCTGCGGAAGAAGACCGTTCAAAAATGAACGCCACCTTCAACCTTGTAAAGGATTCTTTAAAGGAACGTTTTGATAAATCGTGGAAAGATGCGGGGATCAATGGGCTTACGGGTCACCGAAGCGTTGGTGGTTACAGGGCTTCCATGTATAATGCCCTGCCTCTTGAAAGTGTACAGGTTTTAGTAGATGTGATGAGCGATATGGAGAGAAAGGCTTAAGTTTTTTATTATAGCCAACCAGCAACTCCTCCCTATATTATTATAATTAAACCTAATTTGAAAAAATTGTTTTTAGGAAAAAGAAAAAAAATGAAAATATTAGCAAACGACGGAATTTCTCAAAGCGGAATTAAAATACTTGAAGAAGCAGGCTTTGAAGTGATTGTCACTAAAGTTGCTCAGGAACAACTTACCAATTATATCAATAAGGAAAAGATACAAGTGCTTTTGGTTCGAGGTGCGACCGAGGTTAGAAAAGTCCTTATCGATTCCTGCCCTTCTCTAAAAATTATAGGACGTGGCGGAGTTGGAATGGATAATATAGATGTAGCCTATGCCCGAAAAAAGGGGATTCAGGTTATCAATACTCCGGCGGCAAGTTCCTCCTCTGTAGCCGAACTTGTTTTTGCCCACCTTTTTGGCGGGGTTCGCTATTTATATGATTCCAACCGAAACATGCCGCTTAGCGGAGATACGCAGTTTAAGAATTTAAAGAAGAATTATTCCGGCGGAACAGAACTTCGCGGGAAAACCCTTGGGATAATTGGATTGGGAAGAATTGGAAAAGCAGTTGCCAGAATCGCCCTGGGAGTTGGAATGAAAGTTATTGCCAGTGATGATCAAGTGGGAGAAACAAACATAACGCTCCATTTTTACAATAATCAGGTGGTTAAAGTGCCTATCAAGACAGAGCCTGTTGAAGACCTGATCCAACATTCCGATTTTATTACCGTTCACGTACCTGAACAGAAAAAAGCGGTGTTAGGGAAAAAAGAATTTGAAAAGATGAAGAACGGGGTTGGAATTATCAATACTTCACGCGGTGGAATCGTAGATGAGGTTGCATTGATAGAAGCCCTGGAAAATGGAAAAGTAGCTTTTGCAGGACTTGATGTTTTTGAAAATGAACCAAGCCCGGCAATAACAGTATTGATGGACCACAGAATATCACTTAGTCCACATATTGGCGCTGCAACAACTGAAGCACAGGACAGAATAGGTATGGAACTTGCCGAACAGATTGTTTCAATATTCAAGGAAGAAAAGGTTTAAACCTAATTCCATTAATTAAAATCAGAAATGTCCGGTAAAGCGTATAGATCGTTCCGCCTTTGGCGTAACTGCAATAATCAAGAACCGATACTTGATTTTATTTAACTGATAAACACTTAGTTATGATTTATTTTTTTTAAAATTACTTTAATTATCGGTATAATTGAAAAATTCAGAAAAGTAAGGTTTGTTTATTAAAAATCCCCTTGAATGTGAATTTACAGTTTTCACAAAAATGTTTACCGGACAACAATGAAATTAAATAGAAACTATGAAAAATTTAATCTACATATTGATATTGGGTTTATTTATTTATAGCTGCGGCACAAGTAGAGACCGTAATTTAAATAACACAGGAAAAGCCATGGCCAATGACACCGTGAGGATTGCAAATGACAGCCTGGAATACGAAGTTATTATTATAGAACCCGGGTTTAATTTATTTATTAATTCCATTGCCAGGCCAAAAGGCTATCATTCTCAATCCTACCTTGAAAACAAAAACCGGTTTTTGGTTTCAGATTACAATGCCCGTGTAAACCAACCTTTTCGCTATAATCCTAATTTATATGTTCAGCAAATCAATTATGATCCTAACATAGATTATGGTTATGATGTTAATTATTTATTATATAATTACTTTGTTTTTCTTTCCCGAGAATACAATCAACGATTTTCGGTTCCAACAAGAATTTAGTAACCGGTTTGTTTATAAATCCCTATATGGTATATTTGCATCATGAATAAATTAAAGCAGCGTTGGGGTATCGATTCTAATTTTCAGATCATCGTTATTCTTATTGTTTTTGCGATTACGGGTTCTTCTGCTGTAAAAATTGCCGGACCTGTTTGTGATTTTTTCGGAATTTACAGGGATACATCTCCCTGGTATTTATATTGGGCGGTTCGAATTCTTTTGATCTTCCCTATTTATCAAATTTTATTGGTTTTATTTGGTTGGATCTTTGGACAGTTCGACTTTTTCTGGAAATTTGAAAAAAAAATGTTGTCCAGACTTGGTCTTTCAAGGTTCTTAAATTAAAAAAAGTGAGTTTCTTTCAGAAATATGTATTGCTCTTTATGTCGGCGGCTTTGTTGCTGCCTTCAGTTATTAGCATCAGTCATATGTTTACTCACGAAGAAATTGTGGTGTGCGACAATCATTCGGATACGCACCTGCATAAAAAAAACATTGATTGTGAACTCTGTAAATTACAATCCACTCCATTTCTTACTTTCGAAATTCAAAACTTTAATCTTCTTCAACCTCTTGTTATAAACAAGAAGTTTTTTAATTCTTACCTGTTTTTAAGTGATTACCAGAAATTATCATTTGAGCTAAGAGGCCCTCCGGTTTCTGCATAGGTCAAATATTTTTTTTCATATTCAGATCCTGAAGGATCTGTGGTAATTAACTTTTTAAATAAAAATAATGTATAAATTAATTTATCTGGTACTCGCCTTTGCGGTATCTTCCATAACATTTGCACAAAATTCTGTATCAGGAAAAGTTATTGACGCCGAAACCAGCGAACCTGTTATGTCGGCAAGCATTTATATCTCAAAATTGGAAAAGGGAGCACTCACAAATTTTGAAGGAATGTTTCAAATTGATAATATTTCCCCGGGGAATTACAATCTTGTTATTTCTTCAATAGGATATTCCACACGTACGCTTAACGTTAGTTTTCCATTCGATGAAGAATTAATAATCAAGCTTCAGCCTTCAGCAATAGAAATGGAAGCAGTGATCGTTTCAACCCCATTTCATAAATTACAAAGTGAGAATGTTGTAAGAGTTGAACGCGAAACGATAGATAATCTTAATAAATCCGGGGCTGTAAACCTTGCAGAAGGCATTGCCCTCCTTCCAGGTGTTGAAACGGTAACAACAGGAGCGGGAATAGGAAAGCCTGTAATACGAGGGTTAAGCTCTAACAGGGTTTTGGTATATGCCCAGGGAGTACGACTCGAAAATCAACAATATGGAGATGAACATGGACTTGGCCTTAGTTCCAGCGGAGTAGAAAGTGTTGAGGTAATAAAAGGTCCGGCTTCCCTGCTTTATGGGAGCGATGCTTTGGGTGGTGTTCTATATTTAAATCCTGAAAAATATGCCCTACCAGCCGACACCGAAGTTGATGCAGGCATCACGTATCACTCTAATTCCCTTGGAACCGAAACCAATGCCGGATTTAAAACCTCGGGAGATCGGTTAAAATTTCTGGTGCGGGGAAATTACGCTACCCATAGTGATTATGAAACCGGAAAAGGAATGAGGGTGACAAATTCAAGATTTGATGAAAAAGACATCAAAACCGGAATTGGATATCAGGATGAGAAATACCGGGGTGATTTAAGGTACAATTATAATAATTCCACCGTTGGGATTCCGGAAGAAATTGGTGAGCAATCCACTTCAAAAAAAGAATTATTACCATATCAGCAAATAGACAATCATATTTTAAGCTTCGACAATAAATTATTTTTTAATAATTCCAGTCTGGATATAAAAGTTGGTTATCTTTTTAATAACAGAAAAGAATTTGAAGATCATCACGGTCAAGAGGGAAATGAAGTGGAAAATGGCGAAGAAGAGGAAGGCCCCGCACTTGAAATGCACCTTGAAACTTTAAATTACGATGTGAAATACAATTCTGCTAAATGGGGAAATTTTGAAACAATTTTTGGCGTTCAGGGAATGTTTCAAACCAATAAAAATTTTGGCGAAGAAATCCTTATTCCCAATGCTGATGTTAGCGATGTAGGAATATTAGCCTTAACGCATTATCATTTGGATAGATTGGATATTCAGGCAGGAGTACGATTTGACAATAGAGTTATAGAAAGCCGGGAAATGGGAGTTTTTGGGGAAGATGAATATTTTGCTCCTATAGACAAAAGCTTCAACAGCTATAATGGTTCCTTCGGAATTAAATACGACCTTTTTTCTCAATTCATTAGCAGGTTTAATGTTGCAACCGGATTTAGGGCTCCTAATCTTGCCGAATTAACTTCAAACGGATCCCATGAAGGAACCAATCGTTTTGAACTTGGAAATCCTGATCTTACTAATGAACAAAATCTTCAACTGGATCTTGCATTGGAATACAGAAATGAGCATTTCGAACTTTTTACCAATGTATTTTACAACAATATAAACGATTATATATTCCTTAATCCTACCAACAGGTTTATTGAAGGAGATCCGGTTTTTGAATATCTTCAAAATGATGCAAAACTCTACGGCGGCGAAGCAGGACTTCACCTTCACCCCCACCCTGTTGACTGGCTTCACCTGGAAAGCAGTCTAGCCATTGTTAAGGGAGAAAAAGAAGATGGGGAAAACCTTCCATTAATTCCAGCGACTTCCATCACAAACACCCTTCGGGTTGAATTTGAAAAAGCAGCCTGGTTTAAAAACACTTATAGTTTTTTAACTGTGAAAAGTGTACTGGATCAGGAAAATATGAGTGCATTTGAAACCAATACTCCCGGTTATAACCTGTTGAGCGCAGGAATTGGAGGTTCTTTCAATCTAAATAAAACTATGATAAACCTTAGATTTAGCGGAAATAACTTGCTGAATGAAATCTATATTTCTCATTTATCAAGGCTAAAGCCGGATGGAATTCCAGATCGTGGTAGAAATATAAGCCTGAGCGTTCAAGCTTCTTTTTAATTCCCCAACAGGTTACCTCCTGAGCTTATTAAGAGGTAATTGATTTAAAACAAAATAGGTTGCCATAATGGGAACCTATTTTTATTTGTTATAGCAGTATACTATTGGAATTATATAACCTCCGCTTCAATTATAATTTCCTTTGGGGATTTCTCCTTACTCCAAACAAAGGTATATAACCACATAAGCGTAAAAGTGGGAATAATATCTGTGCCCGGAAGTATCTCTTCAAGAAATACAATTACAGAAGCTATTTTTCCTTTTTTTCCGGGATACATTTCACTCATCTGTTTTGCGGCGTATGGCGCCCATATTAAATCAAGAAATGGTCCTGCAACGGGAATAGCATAGGTTGCCATCCCTATGGCATCGTATATGATACCTCGTATCAATAACTTATTTTTCAGGTTCTTCATCATTTTAGAGTTTTTACGGTTTTAATAACGCAAAAAAAATGCCACTTATTTTAAGTCTGAGGTTATAAGTTTCAAAAATTCATTCCTTGTTTCAATTTTCTTAAATTGTCCTCTAAACCCCGAGGTAGTTGTAACACTGTTTTGTTTTTGAACACCCCGCATCATCATACACAAATGCTGTGCTTCAATAACCACTGCAACCCCTTTTGGTTTTACGACCGTATTTATACATTCCAGGATATCATGAGTTAGGCGTTCCTGAACCTGCATCCTTCGTGCAAAAACATCCACAATTCTTGGAAGCTTGCTTAACCCTACAATTTTCCCATCCGGTATATAGGCTATATGGGCTTTTCCAAAGAAAGGTAACATATGATGTTCACATAGAGAATATAACTCGATATCCTTTACGACCACCATTTCGTCATAACTTTCGTTAAACATAGCTTCCTCCAATATCTTTTTTGGATCTGCGGAATAGCCCTGCATTAAAAACTGCATGGCTTTAGCAGCCCTCTCAGGAGTTTTCACAATACCTTCCCGGGAAATGTTTTCACCAAGATGTCCTATAATGTTTTTAAAGTTTTCCTGCAGCTCACCGGTAACTTCCTCATTGTATTCTTCGAAATATTTATACATTTTCTTTTTTTAATTTTTCTGAAAACAGTTCTTTCAATTTTTTGATTTTAGGATCAATTATTACCTGGCAGTACTGCTGTTGCCTGTGTTTGCTGTAATATTCTTTATGTTCCGGTTCAGCTTCATAATACGCTGAAGCCTCCGTGACTTCCGTTACTATCTTATTTGAAAAAATCTTCTCTCCTTCAAGACGTTGAATAACTGCCAGAGCCTTTTGCTTCTGTTCTTCTGAATGATAAAAAATGGCACTCCGGTATTGTGTTCCAACATCATATTGCTGCTTATTAAGTGTTGTTGGGTCATGAGTACTAAAGAAGATATAAAGCAATTCTTCAAAAGAAATTATTTGAGGGTCAAAGTGAATTTCAATAGCCTCTGCATGCCCGGTTCGTCCGGTAATAATCTCCCTGTATGCTGGATTTTTAATATCGCCACCCGTAAAACCGGGGATAACTTTAACCACACCCTTTATCCGTTCAAAAACAGCTTCGGTGCACCAAAAACAACCTCCAGCCAGGGTTGTTATCTCAATTTCCTGATTTTCCATTCTACATTTTTATTTTGTTTAACAAAAGTAATCATAAAATAAACAAAAAAATCATTTTTCTATTATTTTCCTTTATCCTACAATTGCAATTATTAGATTTGCATCATTAAAATAATTCACTCGTTTCCAAAGTCAAGCTTAATTTAATCAATGATTTTTAAAAACCTTGTTTTTATAGCCTCTATTCTATTTTTTACAAATTTACAGGCTCAAAATATAGACTCACAAAAATATTCTAAAAAAGAATATTCTGCCCAGCGCATTTCAGAAGCCCCAAAAATTGATGGTTTCATAAATGATCCAGTATGGGAAGGTAAATCAATTGCCACGAATTTCCTTATGGTTGAACCTGGAGATGGGGATCCAAGCAGGGAAACCCATCCTACAGAGGTTAAGATCGTGTATGATGACGAAGCCATATACATCGCTGCTTATATGCTGGATAACGAGCCTGACAGAATTTTAAGGCAATTTACACAGCGGGATAACATTGGCCAGGCAGATTTTTTTCTGGTGGATATCAATACCTATAATGATGGTGAAAATCAAACTCGGTTTTTAATTACTTCGGCAGGAACTTTGGCAGATGCCAAGATGAGTGGAGAAAATGAGGATTATAGTTATAACGTGGTTTGGGAAGGAGAGATTTCCTATGATGATAAAGGCTGGTATGCTGAAATAAAAATTCCGTACGCAGCGCTTAGATTTCCCAAAAAAGAAGAACAACTCTGGAGTATACAAATGAGTAGAAAAATCACTCATTTAAACGAAACTTATTCCTGGAATTATATAGATAAATCTGTTGGGAAAATAACACAATTCAATGGCTTGCTTCGAGGTATAAAAAACATTGACCCACCGGTTCGATTGAGTTTTTATCCTTATTCCTCCATTGAAACCGATCAATTTGAAGGAACCAACCAAACAAATTTCAGTGCCGGGTTGGATATCAAATATGGAATTACAGATGCATTTACCCTTGATGCAACATTGATTCCCGATTTTGGACAAACCGCATTTGATAACGTGGAATTAAATCTGGGTCCTTTTGAGCAGGCATTTGGCGAAAACCGGGCTTTTTTTACGGAGGGAACCGAATTATTTACAAAAGGAGACCTGTTCTATTCCAGAAGAATTGGTGATTCCCCAATAGGGTTTAATCAAGCTCAAAGAGGATCATTCAACAACGAGGTCTTAATTGAAAATCCTGAAAAGGCCGATTTGCTGAACGCGGTAAAAATTTCTGGAAGAACAGAAAACGATCTTGGAATTGGCTTTTTTAATGCGGTTACAAAAGAAACCAACGCCATCTTTCAGGACACAGTTTCCGGCGATTTAAGATATAGAGTTACAGAACCGCTGGCCAATTATAATATTATAGTGCTGGACCAGCAATTCAATCAAAATTCCTCTATCAGCATTATAAATACCAATGTGGTCCGGGATGGAAGTTTCAGGGATGGAAATGTTACCGGATTTTTATTCGATGTCTTCAACAACTCAAATTCCTTTAATTTAGAGGGGGAAGCAAAAATGAGCAATGTGAATAAACCCGGGCAAAATATAACCGGATTTGCATCTAATTTTGAAATTAACCGGACAAAAGGAAATTTCAGATATGGGGTGGAACACGATTTTGCAAATGAAACTTACGATATCAATGACCTTGGTTTAAACTTTCGGAATAATTATAATAATTTCAGCTGGAGTACATCTTATCAAATCTTTGAACCAACCGGGAAATTTAATCGATATACTATTCAATTATTTGGAAATCATACCCGCCGCTATAAGCCAGATCTCGCCACGGGAACAGATGTGGGCGGAAGCTTTTTTGGGGTATTGAAAAATCGTTTTGCATTTGGAGGTTACGCGGTGATAGAATCAGACTTTAAAGACTTTTTTGAACCGCGCCGGGAAGGACACTATATAACCTATAAACAGAGTCTTGGCGGGGAAACCTGGATTTCATCAGACTATAGAAAGAAATTTGCGATAGATGCACGCCTTGGTCTAAGAACGTATTTTGACAGCGATCAGGAAAATTACACCCTAAAACTGAGTCCCAGGTTTAGGTTTAATGATAAACTAAGTTTTATCTACTCCTTTAATTATTCCAATATAAATAACCGGAATAGTTTTGTAGTCCTAAAGCCTGAAAACATCATATTTGGGAACAGGGATACAAAAAGTGTAGAAAATTCGCTACAGGGAAGTTATAATTTTAATACCAAACAGGCATTAAGTTTAAGTTTTCGTAATTTCTGGTCGGTAGCCAATTTTGCCGAAGGGGAGTTTAAAAACCTTCAGAAGAATGGAGAATTAACAGCAACCAATTATCCGGTAACTCCTAATAATGATCCCAATGTGAATTTCAATATCTGGAATCTTGATCTTAGCTATCGTTGGCAGTTTGCTCCCGGAAGTGAAGCTATTCTTCTTTACAGGAATTCCATATTCAACCTTAGCGACCAAAGCGAAATAGGATTTGAGGAAAGTCTTGAAAGATTATTTGAACAATCCCTTAGGCAAAACCTCTCTTTACGGATGGTTTATTTTATTGACTATAATAATATCAAGAAAATTTTTAAAAGTTAGAACAGGGGCTTTTAGAAAATAAGTACATTCACTTTACAAGCTACACCAATGATATACGCCCAGAACATTCATAAATATTACGGAAATTTACACGTTTTAAAAGGTGTGAATCTTCATATTGAAAAAAGCGAGATTGTTTCCATAGTGGGAGCTTCCGGTGCCGGAAAAACAACCTTGCTTCAAATTCTGGGAACCCTTGACAACCCTGATAAACAAACAGGCAGCGCACTAAAAATAAACGACATTGACATCTATTCCCTAAACTCTAAAAAGCTTTCCAAATTTAGAAATGAACAGGTTGGATTTATATTTCAGTTTCACCAGTTGCTACCGGAATTTACCGCATTGGAAAATATTTGTATCCCCGCATTTATAAAAAACACACCAAAAGCAGAAGCTGAAAAAAGAGCCCTGGAATTGCTTGATTTTTTGGGTTTAAAAGACCGTGCATCCCATAAACCGGCAGAGTTAAGCGGTGGAGAACAACAGCGAATTGCGGTGGCCCGTTCTTTGATCAATAATCCTGCAGTGATCTTTGCCGATGAACCTTCAGGAAATCTTGATTCAGAATCGGCTGAAAGGCTGCACAAACTGTTTTTTCAACTTCGGGAAGAGTTTCACCAAACTTTTGTCATTGTTACTCACAACGAAGAACTGGCAAATATGGCCGACAGGAAACTCACCATGGTAGACGGAGAAATAATTCTTTAGAAAATAACCCTAAATGCTCAAAAAATCCGAATTAAAATCATTTTTAGATTTTAAGGTTGAACAATACAATACCCCGGAATTCATAGAATCTGATCCGGTTCAAATCCCGCATCTTTTCAGCAAAAAAGAAGATATTGAAATCGCAGGTTTTTTAACAGCAACCATCGCCTGGGGAAATAGAAAAAGCATTCTTAAAAATGCTACCTCTCTTATGGAGCTTATGGAAAGTTCACCCTACGATTTTGTTATGAATCACCAGGATGAGGATTTGGATTCCCTTGAAAATTTTGTTCACCGTACCTTTAATGGTAAAGATCTCCAATACTTTGTACGGTCCTTAAAAAACATTTACTCCAGGCACCAGGGGTTGGAAGGTGTTTTTACCAAATATGCTGAAAGAGATTCTCTTCAGGGAAGCATACATCAATTTAAAAAGGTGTTTTTTGAAATGCCCCATCTTTCAAGAACCGAAAAACATGTGAGTGATCCAATGAAGAATTCGGCAGCCAAAAGAATTAACATGTATTTACGCTGGATGATTCGAAGCGATGCAGCGAATGTTGATTTTGGAATCTGGAACCAATTGAATGCTGCCCAATTATCCTGTCCCTTAGATGTGCATTCAGGAAATACAGCCAGAAAACTTGGATTGCTAAAAAGAAAACAAAACGATGCAAAAGCCCTTGACGAACTTGATAAAAATTTACGCAAACTTGATCCCAAAGACCCTGTGAAATATGACTATGCGCTCTTTGGTTTAGGCGTGTTTGAGAAATATTAACACTACCTTAACTTTTTAAAATTAAATCAGTAACTTTGGTCTAATTCTTGGCTACAAGAACAAAAAACAATTATGCATATGATAGAAGCAGCCCCTCCGAAAGGTGAAAAAAAAAGGTTGGCAGCCCTGGAAGAATTACAACTTCTGCATACAGATTCTGAGGAAAACTACGATGATATTACAAAACTTGCCTCTTACATTTGTAATGTTCCGGTTTCTTTAATAACCCTTATTGGTGAAGATCAACAATGGTTCAAATCCAAAGTAGGAACCGAATTAAATAGTGCTCCTAGAGCAATATCTCATTGTGCTCACGCAATTCTAGATCCAAAAGAATTGATGGAAATTAAGGATACCCGTGAAGATTTAAGGTTTAAAAATAATCCTTATACACTTGATGATCCCAAGATTCTGTTTTATGCAGGAATGCCATTAAAATCATTTAACGGGAATGCTTTAGGTACATTATGTGTTTTAGATACCAAGCCAAATTCTCTTACCGAGGGTCAAAAAAGTGCTTTAGTAGCGCTCGCCAAACAAGTGGAAAACCTCTTTGAATTAAGAAGGCATAACCTAAAACTTGAAAAGGTTACAAAAGTACTTGTAGAAAAAAACAGCCAGCTTAAAGATTTTGCAGGAATTGTTTCCCATGATATGAAAATGCCCCTTGCAAATATGATACTAACAGCTGATGTGCTAAAGGCTAAATATGCAGATAAATTTGATGAGGATGGAATTAAATATCTTGATTATTTAAAGCAATCATCATTTAAATTAAGCAGTTACATTACGGGAATTCTTCAACATTATGAAAGTGATGGCCTTACAGAAACTGTAATTGAGGAATTCGATATTCATGATCTCCTGGAAGAGATTATAGATCTATTAAACATAGACTATAATTGTGAAATTAACCTGCCAGAGGAAAATTTAATGTTGAATTGTAACAGGAGTGCACTGGAACAAATAATACTCAATTTGGTTACCAATAGTTTAAAATACAATCGGAAAGAGGAAATTGTTATTGATATAGATTGCAGGAAAGATAACGAATTCTATCACTTTACTATAAAAGACAATGGAATTGGGATTCCAAAAGATAAACAGGAAGATATTTTTGAACTCTTCACAGTTATAGCAGAAACCGATAGAAGCGGAAATAGAGGCAATGGAATTGGACTTTCCACAGTCAAAAAATTAGTGAATTCCCTGGGTGGAAAAATCTCTTTGGAATCAGAAGTCAATAAAGGAACCTCATTTCACTTTTCAATAAATCATACTATTTGTGATGAAAATTAATACCTGCAATTAGTACATTATTTAAATTCCATTTCAGTTAAAAACCTGATAATCGTAATTTGATTTTCCCAATCTCTTCTCCACTTTTCCGTTTTCCTTCCTCATATAAGCTAACAAATATTTGGATTACAGTTAACTATTAGTAAAAAAATCCTTATTATTGGTATGATTTAAAGAACCGGCTAGATCTTTTATATGGAGTATAATTCCAAATTGACCCAAAATTCCAGAATTACAGTAATTCAGGATTACCAAATAATCAGTTTATCCAATGATAAGGATTACGATGACTTAATTTTTCTGGCATCTTCCATTTGCAATGTTCCTGTAGCATACCTGGGAATTGTAGCCAAAGAAAAGATTTTGTTTAAATCTAGAACAGGGATTAGTGTGGAAGAAATGGATCTTGAAAATTCCTTTACACAGGCAACCCTGGAGAGCTGTACGGAATATTTTTCAGCAAATTTTTCTGAAGATCCCGAACTTTTTCAAATGGCTATCCCTTTTTTCGATAAGGATTATAAATTTTATTGTGGCGTTCCAATCATTAATGCGAAAGGCCTGACTATTGGAACCTTAAATATTCTTGATGTGCGGGAACGGGAATTGCAGGATTTTCAGAAGAAATCGCTAAAAGTTCTTGCCAATCAAATCATGAAGTTGCTTGAGTTTAGAAACCAGAATTATAAATTTCTACAAATCCAGAATAAACTGAAACAGAAATATCACGAATTGGAAAAATTCGCCAGTCTGGTTTCCCATGATATCAAATCCCCACTTGCAAATATTATCTCCTTAACAGAGCTTTTAAGGGAAGAGAACAAAGATAAACTCAATGAAGAAACGCTTCAGTACCTGGATTACCTTGTAGAATCCTCATACTCATTAAGGAATTATGTAGATGGAATCCTTAATTTTTATCGCAGTGAAAATATTCTTGAAAAGGCGGCTGAAAATGTTGACCTCCATCAAATCCTTAAAGAAATAGCCCATTTGTATGATGTTTCTAATGATGTTGAAATTAAATACCCAGAGACCGCCAGTTTAAAAAACATCAATAAAGCCGCCCTGACACAAATACTTTTGAATCTTATTAGCAATGCTTTAAAATACAATAACAGGGAACTTCGAAAAATTAATATAAGTTTTCATGAAACCCCGGATTTTTATCATTTTGAAGTTATAGATAATGGAGTTGGGTTTTCGGCAGAGAATTCTGACAAAATATTTGAATTATTTCATACTCTGGACACGAATGACAGGGATGGCAACCCAGGAAGCGGAATTGGACTTGCAACCGTAAAGAAGTTGGTGAATAGCCTTGGAGGCGAGATTAGCGTAAATTCAACACCCGGTTTGGGAAGTAAATTTTCTTTTAGCATTAGAAGACATTAATAGTTTAACAAGCTTTCGTTTTTAATGGCTTTTTATATATTTGATAAATATTCAAAGCACAATGCAGTTTCATCATCCCGAAGTACTCTACGCCCTCTTCCTGTTGATAATCCCAGTAATTGTTCATCTTTTCCAACTTAGAAAATTTCGCCGTGAAGATTTTACCAATGTCAAATTTCTAAAACGAATTACCCAACAAACCAGAAAGAGTTCAAAACTCAAAAAATGGTTGGTTCTCGCCACGCGTTTATTCTTGCTCGCCAGTATTATTTTTGCTTTTTCCCAACCTTTTTTTCCTGATGAAACCATAGAATCAGGCGTAATTGAAACCGTCATTTATCTGGATAATTCCTATAGTATGCAGGCAAATGGGCAACAGGGGCGACTTTTTGACCGCAGCATTCAGGAATTGCTTGAAAACTTGCCAGAAGATCAAAAATTTGCACTTTTTACCAATACCGAAGAATTTCTTAATGTTACCAGGCAGGATCTTCAGGAATTGGAATATGCTTCGACACAACTTGATTATAAAACCATTTTATTAAAGGCAGAAAGTTTCTTTTCCCGGGATAGCACAACGCAAAAAAAATTGCTGCTAATTTCCGATTTTCAAAAGAGCTCTTCAATGCCCGAAGATTTGAAAGTAAAGAACACCAAGATATATGCACGTCCTTTAAAACCGGAAAGATTCGAAAATATTCGCCTGGATTCAGCATTTATTTCCCGTGAAGCCGCTGGAGATCAAATTTTGAATATTGAAATAAGTGCTTCTCAGGATTTCACGAATAATACTACTGTCTCACTTTATAACGGCGATAAATTAATAGGAAAAACCGGCGTTGATTTTAGTGAAAATAAAAAGCAACAACTTGAGTTTCCTATTTCTGAAGAAGAAATACTTTCAGGAAACATTCAAATTGAAGACACTGGTTTAGCCTTTGATAACAGCTTGTTCTTCAGCCTTAATAAAACCGAACCTATAAACATCATCAGCATTAACAACGCAGATGATGCTTTTATTAAAAGGATTTTCACAACACCGGAATTCAACTATACTTCGTTTTTAAATACAGAAATAAATTACAATGCAATTTCTGCAGCAAAAGTGATCATCTTAAATGAGATTTCTGAAATTTCAAATTCCTTGTTGAACACGCTTCAGCAAAAAAAGCTGGAAAACACCGTATTCATCTTTATTCCTTCTGTAGAGGAAACAGGCAGTAATTACAGGCTTTTTGTTCGTGAGCTTGGTGTTACAGGATTTCAAAACACACAAGAGCAGGAAAAACGGATTACCGGAATTTCCTTTCAACATCCCATTTTCCAAGGGGTTTTTGAGAATGAAATCGCTAATTTTGAATATCCTAAAACCCAGATTTCTTATAAAATATCAGGTTCAGGCCCTTCTATACTATCATTTCAGGATATGGATCCGTTTTTAATAGGGATTGGAGGTAATTATTTTTTTAGTGCAGCTTTAAATGCCAAAAACAGCAATTTTATACGTTCCCCATTAGTGGTTCCTACCTTCTATAAAATGGGGATTTCAGCCCTTCAACCCACTCCCCTATATTATACTTTAGGAGAAACAAATAGTATAGAAGTACCGGTAAGTATTGGAAGTGATGAGATTTTACATCTAACTTCCGAAACAGCAAATTTAATTCCGCAGCAACAGCGATTCTCAAATAAGGTAGAAATGATTACCGATGAGTTTCCCCAGAAACCCGGAAATTTCTGGATTTTACAAAATAAAGATACTGTAATGGGCATTAGTTATAATGTGAACAGAAAAGAAAGCGAACTGATTTACCAGGATATTGATAACATTAAAAATGTTGAAATTTTGAAGGGCATACCTGAATTTATTTCTTCCGGCGGATATAAGAAAGATGTGGATACGCTTTGGAAATGGTTTGTTACTTTTGCTTTGTTATTTTTAATCGTGGAAACTTTACTCTTAAAATATTTTAAATGAAGCTACTTCTTAGATCGGCCAAAATAATAGATTTCAATTCAGCCTACCATCAAAAAAAAGTGGATCTTTTTATTAAGGATGGAAGAATTGAAAAAATTGGGACTTCGCTTAAAATTTCTGAAGTGGACAAAGAAATAAAATTAAAGGACCTTCACATTTCCCCCGGCTGGTTTGACAGTAGCGTGAGTTTTGGAGAACCAGGATATGAGGAGCGGGAAACAATCTCAAATGGTCTTAAAGTAGCTGCAAAAAGCGGTTTTACGCACATTGCACTCAACCCGAACACGAATCCTGTTACCGATGATAACGGCGCCATCACATCAATACTTTCCAAGGCCAAGAATAATGCGGTAAAACTCGCACCTATTGGCTCCTTAACAAAAGCTGGCGAAGGTGTAGACCTGGCAGAACTCTATGATATGCACCAAGGGGGCGCCATCGCTTTTGGAGATCATAAAAAATCAATAGCTCATCCCAATTTATTAAAACTCGCGCTTCAATATGCCCAAAATTTTGATGGGCTGGTGCTTTCCTTTCCTCAGGATAATAAGATTGCAGGAAAAGGATTGGTAAATGAGGAAGTTAGCAGCACATTTCTTGGTTTAAAGGGAATACCGGCACTTGCTGAAGAACTACAAATTATTCGTGATCTTTATATCCTGGAATATACCGGAGGCAAATTGCACATCCCGACTATTTCCACAGAAAAATCGGTTAGACTGATAAAGGAAGCAAAAAAGAAAGGCCTTGATGTAAGTTGCAGTGTAGCAATCCACAACCTTTTGTTCACGGACGATCTACTGAAGGAATTTGATACGAACACGAAAGTTTTACCTCCATTACGCACCAAAAAAGATATCAAGGCACTTATAAAAGGATTGAAAGAAGGAACCATCGATATGGTTACCAGTGATCACTCCCCTATTGATATAGAACATAAAAAAGTGGAATTTGAATATGCCTTATTTGGCAGCATAGGTTTAGAATCGGCATTTGGGGCATTATTACAAGTTTTCACCCTGGATGAAACCATCGGGTTTTTAACCGGAAGCAGAAAACGTTTCGGTTTGAAAATACCGGTTATAAAAGAAGGAAAAAGAGCAAATTTAAGTCTGTTCAGTCCGGAAGGAACGTATAACTTCACCACTCAACATATTCATTCCTCTTCTAAAAACAGCATCTTCCTGGATTCGAAACTTAATGGAAAAGTTTATGGAGTCATCTCAGGAAAAAACCTGATTCTTTCTGAATAAGGTTCAAAAATGATACTTTTGTTAAAGGCACGATTTAAAAATTGAATTTCGATGAAATGAGCATAACGGTAACTCGATGCAAAAACTGATGAACGCGCCTGCCTGCAGGCAGGAATATGCGAATTACTCCCGATGGCTATCGGGAGACCGTTAAAAACCAAGTTTATGTTTTAGAACATTGTGGATTATTTTATTGATCTCAATTAAGAATTGCTATTTTGCCATGTTCCAATTTAACCACAAAGTACGCCAAGAAAAAAAAAGAGGACGCAAAGAAAAAATGATGATTTAAAATGATGCAGATGAATAATTATTGAATTGGAAATTATAAAAGGGATACACGACAGAAGTAACCGCTGGAATAGCAAGACTTTGTGATCTTTGCGGAACCTTTGCGCCCTTTATGGTTAAGAAACCATTTTACCAATTTCCTAAAATAGAACCAAAAACAATAAATAACTACATATGAATACTACTATTGAATCTGGCAAAACTGCAGCAATAATTTCTTATTTGACGATAATCGGGACTATTATCGCTTATTTCATGAATAATGACACTAAAAACACCTTTGCCAGCTTTCATATTAGGCAGGCTTTGGGGATCCATATTACCTTTTATGTACTTGGAGCACTTATAAGTATTTTTGACAGCTGGATGATCTCATACGCTTTTTGGATCTTTATAGCAGTACTTTGGGGTTACGGGATGGTAACAGCAATTCAGGGTGAACAAAGAGAAGTTCCAATTCTTGGAACTCAATATCAAAAATGGTTTAGCACTATAAGTTAATGAAAACTCAAAATTTATCTTTACATCATATAATTAAGGAATCTTCCTTGAAAGATCAAAAAGCGCCCACGCTCTTCATGTTTCACGGGTACGGCAGCGATGAAAACGATCTTTTCTCCTTTGCAAATGAACTTCCGGAAGAATTGATGATTATTTCCGTTCGGGCACCCTATGCGATGGAACCTTATGGAAATGCGTGGTATGCTATTAATTTTGATTCTGTTCAGGGGAAATTCAGCGATAATGATCAGGCCAGGGAATCCAGGGATAAGATCGTAAAATTTATTAAGGAGGCAATCACGAACTACCCTGTCGATCCGGAAAATATTACCCTACTTGGATTCAGTCAGGGCACTATTCTTAGTTATGCTGTTGCCTTAAGCCATCCTGAAATAGTTAAGAACCTAATCGCATTAAGCGGATATATCAACCTTGACATTTTGGAAGAAGGCTTTTCCAAAAACAATTTTTCCGGACTGGATATATATGCTTCCCACGGAAGTCAGGATCAGGTTATTCCTGCAACCTGGGCCAGAAAAGCGCCGGAGAAATTAAAAGAATTAGGGATAGCTCACAAATATTCAGAATTTCCTGTTGGCCACGGTGTAGCTCCACAAAATTTTATGGAATTGAAAAACTGGTTAAAAAAGAGAATTTAAAATTTAGATACTAGATTTGAGATTTGAGAAAAGGAATTTTCGCTTTTCTCACTACTCACTACTCACTTTCTAATTTGCAGGATATAAAAATGATTTTTCTGTGGTGAGCTGAAGATCATTATTTTCATCTACATCATAAGAGATCAAAAGTTCACCCCAAAACTTCCCATCGGTAAAATCGGCAATGATCCATTTATGGTTTAGGACCTTCACTTTATTGATGCGCATTACACCTTCCATACCTTCAAAAGGAACAAGTTCATTATCCTCGTTTGCCCTGTTTCGGCTTATTATTTCATCTTCAACCTTTCGGGTGAATTCTTCCGCATTTATTCCCTGATCTTCAAAATAGGAAATCGCTGCTTCATTTTGGTTCATCGAGAAATAATTGAGCCCGGCATTTTTATTGGAAAGCACTTCATTCTGTATATCAGCCTCAGTCAATCTCGACTTTAAATTCTCAATTTGTTCCTCCTTGGCATCGAGTATTTTTTTATCATTCACATAAATAAAAACAGTAAACAGAAACATAAAAATAAACAGGTACAAAAATATTTTACTGCGCATTATAGTTCGATTTTTAAATTATCATAGGCCAGAAAAATGTTTTCCGGCAACTCTGCCTGTACTTCTTCGTGAAATCCTAGCTGATGACTTATATGGGTTAAATAAGCATTTTCCGGATTTACCTCCTGAATAAATTCCAGTGCTTCTTCAAGATTGAAATGGGAATGATGCGGTTCTCTTCTAAGCGCATTGATAACCAAAACCTTTACGCCTCTCAATTTTTCAATCTCTTTCTTTTCTATTGTTTTCACATCGGTTAAATAAACGAAATCTTTTAATCTGAAACCAAAAACCTGCAATCGGTTATGCATGGCGTTTACAGGTATAATCTCAAAATTTTTGAACTTAAAAGGTTCGTTCTGAATTTCATTTACCTGAACTCCAGGAGACCCGGGATATTTATTTTCAAATTCAAAAATATAATCAAACCTCTTTTTAAGCGAATCCAGCACTCTTTTATGGGCATAAATTGGTATATCCCCCTGCCGGAAGAAATAAGGCCGGATATCATCCAATCCAATAGTATGATCATTATGCTCGTGTGTGTAAAGTATGGCATCTATATGAGAAACCTTATTGGCAAGCATTTGCATACGGAAATCAGGGCCACAATCTATTAATATGTTATGGGAATCCCATTCCACTAAAACAGACACTCTTAAGCGTTTATCCTTTGGATTTTCACTTAAACAAACCGGATGTGTACTCCCAATAATTGGTATTCCCTGCGATGTGCCTGTGCCTAAAAATGTTACTTTCAAAGATTTTTGTTTTAATGCTAAAGTAAGTATATTTTTTTTCTATGGGAAAGGGTTTTAGTACCTTTGTTCCACCTAATGTTATATCAAAAGAGAAGAATATGCCCATCACCATTATGGGGGATAGAGAATTTGAAAATGTCCCTTCAATTAAAAGTAAAGCTTTACGGATCAATCTTAACGAAAATATCTATGGAACCTTTGCCGAAATAGGTGCTGGACAGGAAACCGTTAGAAATTTCTTTAGATCTGGTGGTGCTTCAGGTACTATCGCTAAGGCTATGAGTGCCTATGACAAAGATTTTAGCGATGCCATCTACGGAATTGAAGAGGACAAACGCTATGTTACGGAGCTCCGACTGAAGAAAATGTTATCTCACGAAATCAATTTAATCGAAGAAAGAATAAGCCGCGAAAAGCATCCCAATAAATTATTTTTCAGTTACGCCAATACAGTGGCAACCATTGATTTTGCAAAACAATACAAGGGTCATGGATGGGTAGGTGTTCGCTACCAGGTAGATCCCAGCGAAGGTTACAACGAAATAAGCCTGCATATAAGGTTTCATGAAAACGACGCACGCTTACAACAAATCACCTTAGGCATCCTTGGTGTAAACCTAATTTATGGAGCTTATTATAAATATGATAATCCAAAAAAATTACTTCGGTATTTATATGATCATATAGATAAAGACCAACTTGAAATTGACACGATAAACTTTTCCGGGCCAAGATTTGAACAGGTTGATAACAGGCTGATGAGTTTACAACTGGTTAAAAATGGAATGACAGATGCGGTAATGTTCGCGCCTGATGGCAACAACATTTTACCGGCAAAAATACTTTACAAGAAGAATATTCTCGCTTTGCGGGGAAGTTTCAGGCCGGTTACCAAGGTGAATATGGATATGTATAAACAGTCCCTGGATCTTTTTATAAAAGAAAAGAAAGTTTCAGAAGAAAACACAGAAGTGATCTTTGAAATAACCCTTTCCAATTTAAGGGCGGAAGGAGAGATTGATGAACGGGATTTTATGGATAGAGCAGAATTATTATGTTCTTTAGGCCAAACTGTAATGATCTCTAATTTTCAGGAGTATTACAAAGTAGTTGAATATTTTTCAAGATTTACCAAGGAAAGAATGGGTCTTGCTATGGGTGTAAATAATCTTGTGGATATTTTTGACGAAAAATACTATCGCCATTTAAGTGGGGGAATTCTGGAAGCTTTCGGAAAATTATTCTTTAAAGATCTGAAAGTATATTTATATCCGCTAAAAGATCCGGAAACAGGAGAGATTGTAAATAGTGATAACCTGAAGGTTCATCCAAGAATGAAAGAGTTGTACAAATTCTTTAAATACAACGGCAAAGTGGTGGATATAGAAGATTACAATCCGGAAATTCTGGATATTTTCTCCCGCGAAGTCCTGCAAATGATTAATGACGGAAAAGACGGATGGGAAGATATGCTGCCAGAGCGAACATCTGCAATGATCAAAAACCAGAATTTATTTGGATATCTTGAGAAAAAGATCGAGAAAAACGTATAATTTGAATTGCATAAAAAAGTCGGTTTAATTTTCATTAAACCGACTTTTTTATGCAATTTTTTATGCTATCCTTTTAATTTTAGCTCCAATCGCCCGAAGCCTTTCATCTATATTTTCATATCCCCGGTCTATTTGCTCGATATTATGGATTGTTGAGGTCCCTTTTGCAGACAGGGCCGCAATTAAAAGAGCTACTCCAGCTCTAATATCGGGAGATGTCATTGTGGTGGATCTTAAATTAGATTGAAAATCATGTCCAATCACAGTAGCCCTGTGGGGGTCACATAAAATGATTTTAGCCCCCATATCGATAAGCTTATCTACAAAGAACAACCTGCTCTCAAACATTTTTTGATGAATAAGCACACTTCCTCTTGCCTGGGTTGCAACCACAAGGATAATACTTAATAAATCAGGAGTAAAACCAGGCCATGGAGAATCACTTATATTCATTATGGAACCATCGATAAAACTCTGAATTTCATATCCTTCTGTATGTGCAGGGATAAAAATATCATCACCTCTTTTTTCAATAGTTATTCCAAGTTTTCTAAATGTATTCGGTATAATACCCAAATGTTCCCATCCTACATTTTTAATGGTGATCTCGCTCTTGGTCATTGCCGCAAGGCCAATATAAGAACCAATCTCGATCATATCGGGCAGTATGGTGTGTTCACAACCCGTAAAGGTTTCAACTCCCTCAATATGCAATAAATTAGAACCGATTCCCTGAATTTTGGCTCCCATTAAATTCAGCATTTTACATAACTGCTGCAAATAGGGTTCGCAGGCAGCATTGTATATAGTAGTAATCCCCTTTGCACATACCGCAGCCATCACAATATTTGCAGTTCCTGTTACAGAAGCTTCTTCCAGCAACATATCGTTCCCGGTTAATCCATTGGGTGCTTCTACACCGTAAAAGCGTTCTTCCCTGTTATACCGAAATTCAGCTCCCAGTTTTATGAAACCTTCAAAATGAGTGTCCAGGCGGCGGCGACCTATTTTATCTCCACCGGGCTTAGGAATAAAACCTTTTCCAAATCTGCCCAATAGCGGCCCAACGATCATTATAGACCCTCTTAATCCGCTTCCATCCTTTTTAAAAGCTTCACTTTCCAGATACTCAAAATTTAAATCGTCACTTTGGAAACTGTAACTTGATCTTCCCAACTTTTCAATCTTTACTCCTAAATTACGAAGCAAACTTATGAGTTTGTTAACATCAATGATATCCGGAATGTTGTGAATCGTGACTTTTTCGGAGGTTAACAGCACTGCACAAAGTATTTGCAGCGTTTCATTCTTGGCCCCCTGTGGTTGTATTTCCCCGGTTAAGGAATGACCCCCTTCAATTTGGAAAGTTCCCATTTGGTAAGTATATTTTAAAAGCGCTTACGGCCACGTGCTGGCCGGACTGCTTTCTTTGGTGTGTTTTTGAATTTTTTATTGCCCTTTAACAGGTTTGAGGCTTCACTAAGATCCTCTTCACTGTTTTTTAGATTTAAAGTTCCCCCGCTTAATTCCTTAAGGTGATCAAAAATCACATCATCATCTACCGTCTCCCGGTTCCAGTTGAGATAGGACTTCTTCATGTGGTTGGCGATGGCAAGTACAAGTGCTTCTTTTAATTGTCCTTCATCCATTTTTACGGCCTCATCGATCATTCTTTTAATATTGTTTCCGTAAAAACGATATTTTGGAAAATTCTGTGGATAGCCCATTGGAGTTGGATGTGCGGCAAGCAATTCCCGGGAAGGTTTTGGAAAAGGAGAATCTACATCAAGTTTAAAGTCACTGATGATAAATATTTGATCCCACAATTTATGCTGAAAATCGGGAACATCCCTCAAATGAGGGTTCATGTTACCCATTATCGCAATAATGGATTTCGCTACTTTGTTTCGTTCTTTATCATCCTCGATGGCAACGGTATATTCAACCATTTTCTGCAAATGCCGCCCATACTCGGGAATGATCAGCTTACTCCTTTCAGAGTTATATTCTAATTCGTATGTCAAAATTGAAATTTAAAGGTAATAACTATAGGTAGAAATTATATCGGGTGCAAAATACTAAATATTATTCAAATCCCCTATTCTTTAAACATTTTATAGAACAGAAGTTTTAAGGATTCAAAGGGTTCTTTCAGGATAAAATCCAAGTACCGAAAAGAACTTTCAAAAAGTTGATAAAAACGCAAAAAAGTCCCAAACTACAAGGAAATTACCCCTTCCACTTTTTCACCAATCTCTATATATTTATCAATTACGGCATCTGGATTTTTCATTCTTACATTTACCGAAACACTGGTGTATTTTCCTTTTTTAGATTTCGTAGTCTCGATCACAGCGCCCATATTGTCAAATACCTGCTGAATGATCTCCACTTTCGATTCCTTTGTGACCACAATAAACTTATATAAATATTCCGTGGGCCACATGGCCGTATCCTGTAATTTGGCTTTTAAATTTTCGTAAAATTCTTCCGGGTTTTGAGCTGAGTCCATTATAAATGTTCTTTCATTAAAATGCAAATATACAATCTATACTTCATTTTTTTTATAGCATACAAATACCGAAATTTGCAAAGTGGAAAATAAAAGAATACTTATTACCGGTGGCCCCGGTTCCGGAAAATCTTCAGTTATCAAAAAACTGGAGGCAGATGGGCACTATTGCCTGCACGAGGTTTCCAGGGAGGTTACTGCGGAAGCTCAAAAACAAGGTATCGATCAACTTTTTCTCGAAGATCCTTTTTTATTCAGCTTTAAACTGCTTGAAGCAAGAGTAAATCAACATCACGAATCGAAAGTATCTTCAGAATATCACATCTTTATAGACCGTGGTATCCCTGATGTTATTGCCTATATGGAATATTTTGGCACAGAATACCCATCTACCTTCACCAAAGCCTGTACGTTGTATAAATACGAAAAGGTGTTTTTATTACCACCCTGGGAAGAAATTTATGTAACCGATAATGAGCGTTATGAAACCTTTGAACAGGCAAAAATCATACATTCCCATCTTCAAAAAACATATCTTGGCTTTGGATATGAGCCTTTAGAAGTGCCAAAAAACAGTATAGAAGAGCGCTGTGATTTCATATTGAATAATCTTGATGTCTAAATTTGCAGGAAGCAAAGCACATACTTCAAAAGTACTGGGGACACGAATCATTCAGGTCTTTACAGGAAGAAATTATTTCCGAAGCATATAAGGGAGAAGATATTATCGCCTTATTGCCTACCGGAGGTGGAAAATCCCTGTGTTTTCAAATTCCGGCATTGCTGAAAGATGGAATTTGTATTATTATTTCCCCATTGGTTGCGCTTATTGAAGACCAGGTAAGCACCCTTCAGCAAAAAGGGATTAAAGCCCTGGCGATCACTTCCGGAATTTCTTTTTCAGATTTGGATGCACTTCTTGATAATTGCATTCACGGAAATTATAAATTTCTATACCTTTCTCCCGAGCGATTACAACAGGAACTGGTGCAACAGCGCATCAAACAAATGAATGTAAATTTAATTGGGATAGATGAGGCACATTGTATTTCCCAATGGGGTCATGATTTTCGTCCGGCCTACCTCAATATTTCAGTTCTAAGAGAATTACATCCCGAAGCTCCCGTAATGGCGTTAACCGCCTCTGCTACAAAGGAGGTTGTTGAGGATATCAAGAAACAATTATTACTTCCCAACCCAAAGATCTTTAAAAAGTCCCTGGAGCGAAATAACATTGCATTTAATGTTCTTTTTGCTGAAGATAAAATGTACAGGCTCCGGGAATTACTGGAAGATAAATCCAAATCGGCAATCATTTATGTGCGAAGCAGGAATGCAACTCAGGAAATTTCGAGGGAACTTGAATATTATGGCTATAAGGTTGCTGCTTATCATGGTGGATTGACCGGAAAAGAGAAATCCAAAAGACTTAGTGCCTGGCTTAGGGAAGATGTAAAGATTATGGTGGCCACAAATGCTTTTGGGATGGGTATAGACAAGCCGAATGTACGAAATGTGGTACATCTCAACCTGCCGGAAAGTATAGAAAGTTATTTTCAGGAAGCCGGACGTGCGGGAAGGGACGATCAGGCTGCATCGGCAACAATCATCACAAACAAAAGCGATATTCCACTTCTTAAAAATCAGTTTGTTAAATCCCTTCCGGATATGGAATTTGTGATCCTTATCTATAAAAAACTGGTCACCTATTTTCAAATCGCTTATGGGGAAGGAATGGATACCACGCATGATTTTAATTTCGCAGAATTTTGTAACCGGTATCAGTTTAATTCAATCAAGGCATACAATGCACTGCAATTACTGGACAGGATAAGCATTCTAAAACTTTCACAACAATATCAGAAATCGGCACATCTACAGTTCATAATTTCAAACAAACAGCTTTTTCATTACCTGGAAGAAAATTTAAAATTTGACCCAATCGTGAAATCGATCTTGCGGACTTATGGTGGGATTTTCGAAAATAAAATGCCTGTAAATCTTTCTTCTGTAGGGAAAAAAGCAACTGTTTCGGAAGCTGAAATTATTCAGGTTTTAAATCGGTTACATAAAGATAAAATTGTCGAGTTTGAGCATCAGCAAAATGATGCTTCCATCACATTTTTGATTCCAAGAGAGGATGAAACCGGAATTTATCCTTTTTCAAATTACATAAAAAATCAGTTCAGAACCAAAACAGCTAAAATAGAGGCCATTCTCGCCTATGTGGAAAATGACAAAACCTGCAGAAGCCAGCAACTTCTGCATTATTTTGGAGAAAAAGATACTGAAAAATGCAGGATTTGTTCAGTTTGTCTACCTCCGGAAAAGAAGTTTAAAAAGGATTTGATAAAACAGATGTATCTTGGGATTATAGAATTGCTGGAATCTGGAGAGAAAAACTCGAGAGAACTTGTGGCAGCACTCCCCTATCCTGAAGCCGGAATACTCAAGGTTTTGAAGTTGATGATGGAAAAGGATATTATCAACCTTAATGCAAGCAATCAATATAAGTTAAAACATTTATGATGAGCTTAACTGAAACACGTAAAAACACCAATAAAATTGTGCTAATTACTTCCGATAGCTCGGGAGACCAATAAAAAAATTATAAGAATCTACTTATGAAAAATTTACGGATAATTTTTATGGGAACCCCGGAGTTCGCGGTTTCCACACTAAAAGAAATTATTAAAGCCGGTTTTAATGTGGTAGGCGTTGTAACCGCTCCAGACAAACCTTCCGGGCGTGGCAGAAAACTTCAGGAAAGCGCTGTTAAACAGTATGCAACAGCTCAGGCCCTCCCGGTATTGCAACCAGTCAATCTAAAATCTCCTGAATTTATTGAAGAAATAAAAGCCCTTAACCCAAGCATTCAGGTCGTGGTAGCATTTAGAATGCTGCCAAAAGTCCTGTGGCAGTTGCCAGAATATGGGACTTTTAACCTTCACGCTTCCCTTCTGCCGCAATACAGGGGAGCAGCTCCAATAAACTGGGCGATTATAAATGGAGAAACCGTTACCGGGGTATCCACATTTTTTATAGATGAAAAGATCGATACGGGTTCGATGATCCTTCAAAGGGAGATAGAAATTAAAGCAGATGAAAATGTAGGCGAATTGCATGATAAGCTCATGCAAACAGGTGCCTATCTTGTTGTAGAGACCCTTGAGTTAATCCAAAATGAAGAAGTGATTCCCAGGAAACAGAAATCGGATATCGCATTAAAAGATGCCCCTAAACTCACAAAGGAAAATACCAGGATAGACTGGAACGCTCCCATAAATAAGATTTATAATTTTATTAGGGGACTAAACCCATATCCTGCCGCCTGGACCAAATTAAAAAATGGAGCGGAACAAGTCCAAATGAAAATTTATCAAGCTGAAATTTCCAGGGAAGCACATAAATTTTCAGTTGGGGAATTGGTTTTGGTGGAGAAACAGCTGAAGGTCGCTGTTAAGGACGGTTTTTTAATTTTAAAGGAAATTCAGTTACCTGGAAAACGAAAAATGCTCACCAAAGAACTTTTAAATGGCTATAATTTTGAAACCGAAGCCAAAGTTCTCTAAGGCCTTGTGATTGCTGAAACTATGAATTTTCGTGAAAATCAATCTTATTTTATTAACAAAATGTTAAAGTTTTCAACAAAAATCCGTATTTCCCTTGTTATTACTTGCACGGCTGGGAAATCCACATAAATTTGTAAAGCAAATTAACAGAATGTTTAACCAACAATTAATTTAAAATTCAAATTATGAACAAAACGGATTTAATCGATGCAATGGCTGAAAACGCTGGTATCTCAAAAGCAGCAGCAAAAAAAGCATTAGAATCATTTTTAGAGAACGTTGAAAAGTCCCTTAAAAAAGGTGATCGTGTTTCTTTAGTTGGATTTGGTTCCTGGTCAGTTTCTAAAAGAGCTGCACGTGAAGGAAGAAACCCACAGACTGGAAAAACCATTAAAATTGCTGCAAAAAATGTAGTGAAATTTAAAGCAGGAGCAGACTTGCAGAAAGCTGTAAACTAATTCTTGTAATTAGTAAAATAAAATCAACTCTCCTTCGGGAGAGTTTTTTTTTATAAAAAACAATAAAATCATTTGAATTTAATAATTAAATCTTTAGATTTAATTAAAGACAGTAATTATGATAGCTTTAAAACCAGCCAAGGGACTACTTTTAGTGGCTGAGCCTTCAATCATTGGGGATGCATCTTTTAACCGATCGGTGATTTTGCTTGCAGAACATTCCGAAAGTGGCTCAATTGGTTTTATACTGAATAAAGTTCTTGATTTTACCTTGAATGACCTGATTCCTGAACTCGATAAAGGATTTAAGGTTTATAATGGTGGACCCGTAGAACAGGACAACTTATATTTCATTCATAAGGTGCCCGAGCTTATCCCGGAAAGCATCGAGATTGCTAATGGCATTTATTGGGGCGGTAATTTTGATGTTGTAAAAGAATTGATCTTAAACGATTTGATTACTGAAAAACAAATACGGTTTTTTCTGGGTTACTCAGGATGGGATGCACAGCAGCTAAATGATGAACTGAACTCTAATGCATGGATCATAAGTACTCACCAGGATGCAAAAGATATTATAGAACGTCCCTATCGTTCCTTTTGGAAAGATAAAATGATTGAATTGGGCGGCGATTATATGTTATGGTCCAATGCTCCCGAAAATCCAAGTTACAACTAAGCAAGCCTTGCCTTTACGTTAAGTTTAGAAAGTAGCTCTTTCGCCACTTCTGCACCAAACTCCTTTTTTCTATATTTTGTTACTGGCTGTATCCCAACAATAACATTGGTAATAAACAATTCATCGGCTTTTTGAAGTTCAAAAGGTGAAATGGACGCTTCCTCTATTTCAAGATCCATCATTTTTTTAATTATCGAGATCACCTGCTTTCTTGTAATCCCATTCAAAGCACCATCGGTTAGAGGCGGGGTTTTTACCTTGTTATCTTTTACAAGAAAAATATTCCCGTTTAAAGCCTCTACAATGGCTTTATTTTCATTAAGCAGCAAACAGTTGTTATATTGATTTTCCTTTGCATAGATACTTCCCAATACATTTACAGCGCGGTTGTTCGATTTAATAGTAGATAATAATCCGCTCATGATATAATGGTCTTTAAAAAGTTCTATTTCATAAGCATCAGAATTCAGCAGGTAAAATGGATCTTTTAATTCCTCTGCCAGGATAAAATAATCGATGTCCAGGGTTTCTGGTTGATAATAGCCTCCCTGTTTTCTGAATACCGTAAACTTGATTCTTACCGGAGAATTTTCAAGGAGGTTTTCCTTGATTAAATTCAGGATTTGCTCTTCCAGGAATTCTGGAGAAAAATTTTCAGGAATTTCCATTCTCATAATTCTCATGGATGCCATGAGCCTGAAATAATGATCTTCCCAGAACATTATTTTTCCGCTTATAACCCGAATCGTTTCAAAAACCGAATCCCCATACGCTATACCCCTATTATAAACAGTAATCGTTGCCTGCTCATTTTCTACTATATTCCCATTTAAATTTATCATAAAAAAACCCCGTTTAATAAACGGGGCAAATGTAGTATTTTTAATAACGAAATCTAGGAGGAACCCAAGATCTGTTTTAGCTCTGAGATCATGTTTTCCCAAAGCATTTTCCCCTCTTCCACTTCATCCTCTTCAGCAAAATCTGTGATCATGATGGAAACATCCTTAGTGATTTCATCCACCTGTATCCTTATTTCAAAATAATATGGGGTGTCTGCATCATCTTCCCAACGAAATTTGATTCGTTCCCCGTTTTTTTTGCTTACCAAACTGGCCGTTTCCTCAGATCCATCCCAAATAAAGGTAAAAAGTTCACCCCGGGAATTTACATTATCTGCATACCATTCACTTAATCCAGAAGGCGTTGAAATATATTGATATAATAACGAAGGAGATGCCTGAATAGGAAATTCCATTTCGAACTTAACTTTATCTTCCATGCTTTATTTGTTAGTTTTGGGCAATATAAATATTAATTACTAACATAAAAAATAAACAAAATAAATATTTCAGAAAATAATGTTTGCCTCAACTGAAATAGTTTCTATATTTGCACCCGCTAAGAAGGAAGGCTTGCCTTTTAAGTCTTTTCTTGTTCGTGAAATCCTTATAAAATGGCGAGGTAGCTCAGTTGGTTAGAGCGTCGGATTCATAACCCGGAGGTCAGGGGATCGTGCCCCCTTCTCGCTACTAGTAAAACAAGGCTTTCAGGAAACTGTAAGCCTTTTTATTTTTCTTTCAAGTACAGAATTTTAGTATTTTCAGGGTTATAATTTTAAATGCCCTTCTTTAATCCTTTTTGTAGGCTGATTTTATATTTCTGGAAAAAATCCATCTGTAATATAGATATATAAGTCAAGAAGGGATCTAACTTAAAATATATGTTAATAGCGTTGCAATGGAATAAACCACCCTTTTAATAGCGTTTATTATTTATTGGGTAATGTTTTTATTTGTTGTCTAAAGAAAGGAATTGAAGGCTGGTTGTTAAGAAACTCTTCTTGTTTGGTCCAATAATAGCAATATGTCCTGTATTTGGAACAATCCATAATGCTGAATTCGGAATATTTTTATATAATATAAATGCCGGATCAACACCTAGGATTTCATCGCGATCTCCTTGAATAATTAAAGTCTTAAAGTTGAAGGCATTTAGTTCTTCATCGCTTAGGTTAATTTGATAATTAAGGTTTGGGTCGAATAAGGCCCTGATTTGAGTTTCACTATTATAATGAATTTTTTTCAGTTCTTCAATAAATGTAGTTGGAAGGTTTTCATAAGAAAATGCATTATCACCTTCATTATTTTCTGCTCCGTTATAGCTATGAGAAGTACCAATTATAATTATTGATTCTATTTTTTCCGGGTGTGACCTTGCCAATTCAAGTAACGTTAGACCACCGTAGCTCAATCCAATTGCCTTTACTCTATTTATTTTTAGATGGTCCAGGAGTTCTAAAATATCTTTGGCCGATTCTTTTATTGTGAAGTCAGATGTGATTTGGGAAGTTTTACCGTGACCGCGAAGGTCGATGGCGTAAACTTCAAAATGTTGGACATAAGCAGGTATATATTCAGTCCAGAACTCGGTAGATTGTGTCCAACCATGAAGAAGTAAAAGTGGCTCTCCTTCCCCATAGACTTCATAATACATATTAATACCATTGACTTTTACGGTCTCGGCACTTTTAGGAAGTTGTCCAAAACTTTGTCCTGAAATTATCGCCATAAGCATGAAAGGTATAATCTTTTTCATCTGAATTATTATCTCCTTGTAAAATTGATGCCAACGTTTTGCTGCTACACGCAGGCAGAAATTTTTACCACTAAACTTCCTAGGAAGAACTGCACTTTAAATTTACAACTTTCCTGTCCTACCAAGCACGAAATCATTGTTTACGGGTAGGTGTTTTTATGGGGTTGTTTTTTCTTGGCTGTTAAAATCGTATGAATGTCTATTTCGTTCCCAGTTTTTTTATATTCTACTTTAATTTCTTGCAAGTCATTTTTAATAAGTTGTCCTATCAGTTCGTCCAAGTTATGGAAATTGGGTTTAGCATTCCTTCATATTTTAATACTTGTTTTAACCAATATTATGGATATCCTCCGAGGGAAGTAAAATTCAGAAATGCTTTGAACAGGGAAGACAGTGAAGAAATTCAAACTTCAAATAACAATGCAGGGGTTATTGCCTTTAGCGCCAATTGTGCTGCTAAAATTCTCACCGTAAATCATCACAAACTCATCCCACTCCCTGATTTTTGCCATTTTTTTCCCACCTATTATTGGGTCTAATTTGCTTTCAAATTCTGTTTTAAATTTAAAAATGTCTAACTGATTTTGGGGGATGTGATTGAACTTAAATGCAAAATTTTTTCTTTAAAAATAGTGAAAACCTTGCATTTTTTCAAATATAAAAAGCTCAAAGTCCCCATATTTTTATAGGATTTTACTTTTTCAGCAAGCCCTAAATCAATAGCGCTTTTTATTCAATGATTATACAAAAGATGAGGATCCAACCCGATAAAAATATTTGTTGAATTAAAAATTCATGCCAGAACTTATTTTAGACATTGCAGGATTAATCATCATTTTCTTCAGATTTAATGAAATCAGGTTGATTTTCCAAATTTGAAGTTTCACGAATTTCTGTATGCCTGATCTCTCCACCACTAACTCCTACGTAATATGCAGAGACTAAGGAGGAAATTGTAAGGATAATTACCAGGATATACCCGTAGGCAGCTAATCCCCATTTTTTTATTTGAAGGAATAGGGTGATTAAAGCGGCACCACCTAAAATCAGGGATAAGGTGAAAAATTGTTCTGCATATTCTTCGTGATCGTGAATAAACGATTCACTTATCCCTGGAATTTTTTCCACGATTTCTTCTGCTCCTTCTCCCGTATAATTTGCGGCAATGGCTGCCAGGGCACTAAAAATAAAAATACCGAGGGATGTGGCTTTTACCTGTGGATTTTTTAACAGGAATCCAACAATTAAAACAAGCAGGCCGATGTTAATACCAACAATTGGAAAATGGTTGACTATTAAATGTAAATGTGCATCATTCATTATTTAAGGTTTTTATTGATTTCAATTTTAACAAAGTAACTCAGGCAGGTTTGATACCCTCTAAGTTAAAAATTAATCCTGAACAAACTTGAAGCAAACAGCAAATATATTCGCATTAAAACTGGTGTTCCGGTCATATCTGTTGTATTCCATATCAATGCTTTTCATTCCAAATTTCCAGATGTGAAAATTTGTAAAAATAATGGTATAAATAACTCCAATTCTATACTGATTTGCATTGAAATCAGACAGGTCATAATCTGAGGTGTAATATTCTTCAGTGGAAAGATGTTAATTATTAGCCGCGAAATAATCGACCTAAGTTTGGGTGTAATAGCAGTAGGAAGGATAAACGGTAAATCCGTGACCAACTTTAACAGGCAATTCTATCTTTGCCGTATGTGAATCCATTCCCCAATCGTCGGTATAATAGCGATAATGGGTACGAAGCACTAAGTACTCTCTGATGTAATAATTCAAATTTTCGCCCACGGCCAGATCAAAAACATGCTATAATCGACCTCTGGAATACTGAATATCCACTGAATCTTCAGTTCAAAGATATTTCGGAAATAAATGAATATATGAAGAAGCTTAAAGATCAGAATTACAGCATTTTAATCGATGGAAATGATAAAATTAAAGGTTGGCATTTTGACTTTGTTAGAGGTAATGAAAGGTGGTTTTTAACAATTCTAAGTTCTGGGACTCAAGGAAGAAAATTGGGAAAACAAATTATTATAAAGGCAGAAGAAGCCAACGAAGAATTAAATGGGTGGGTAATAGACTCGGATAATTACATAAAAGCGGACGGAGAATTTTATAAAACTCCAACTGAATTTTACAGAAAACAAGGATTTCAGATTTTAGAAAATATTAAACTTGATTCCGAACAAATAAGTGCTATTAAAATTAAGTGGTCCAAAACTGGTTACAAACGATACGACAGCTCCGCCAAAAACTGACCTTGTACACCTATCGCATCACCGTAAGTAAGCATCTCGTATACTGGGGTTCGTAGAATGATGAGTTAAAATCTATGTAAATATCCAACATTGCTTTTTTATCCTTGTTGCTTTAGCCTTTTGAGTATTATATATGCTGCACTATCTGACATTATTTGTCTTTTATTTTTCGGATGATTTTTCAATATCTCAATGCTATGGACAATTTCCATGAAAGCGACAATCTTCTTTTCGAATTTTATACAAGCTGCTCATTCATAGAATCTAACTCCTCTACTCCATCAATCTTCTTAATCCTTATTTTTTTTAACCGGATTTGTCAAACCCGCCCGAGTCATGACTCCCCATTTTTTCTTTCCTCGTATCAGGTCAAAATTCCCCATAACCGCAGACCACATTATAACGGGATGATATAATAAAGGCTCGAGCAAGGCTGTTCCTATAAGTCTGAAAATATATTTGGGCTTAGTGTATTGCTGAAAAGAATATTCCTCAAAAAACAAGGCCGTTACTGAAAATAAAAAGGCAAAACTATAGATCGCCAGAAAAAAGGTTAAAAAGATGATCCAGTTGATCTGGTTAAACAACAGTAAAAATAAAAAGAATAAGATCCCCAAAAATTCGAAGAGAGGTGCCAGCCATTCAAAGAAAAACCAGAATGGCGTGCTGAGCATTCCCAGGATCTTATATTTTGGATTGAACAGCATTTTTTTATGGATCCAGAGAGTTTCAGCAGTTCCGCGTGTCCACCTGTTGCGTTGGCTTTGAAGGACCTTCCAGCTTTGGGGAACTTCTGTCCAGCACAAAGGATCCGGGACAAATCCAACGGTATAAGGAACATTCTTTTCGCGCATCATTCTACGCATTCGAACCAGCAATTCCATATCCTCCCCTACTGTTTTTGTATTATAACCTCCCGCTTCAATAACCGTGGGTTTATCGAACATTCCAAAAGCTCCGGAAATAAGTAACAATCCATCCACTCTGGACCAGGCCATGCGTCCCATTAAAAATGCGCGGAAATATTCCAAAACCTGGACCCTGGCTATAAATTTTTTGGGTAATTTCACTTCTATAATTCGCCCATCTTCAATCACGCAGGAGTTGGCAACCCTAATAACCCCACCGGAAGCAATTACCTTCTTCTCATTGTTTAAAAATGGCTTTATGAGCTTTAACATCGCATCGTGCTCAAGAATACAGTCTACATCTATACAGCAAATAATACTGTTTTTGCAGATATTAATTCCCGTATTCAAAGCATCGGCTTTGCCCCCGTTTTCCTTGTCGACAACCGTAAGGTTTTTAAAAGCTTTGTTCCTGGATTTGTAAATTCCCCTTATAGTTTTTGTTGGAATGAAACTATGATGCAAAACATCCCTTTTCTCCAATTCATATTCCTCAATGAGCTTCTTGAGCGAATCATCCTTGCTTCCATCATTGATTATAACAATTTCAAATGAAGGATAATTAATGGTGAGAAGGGAGCGAACATTTTCCACAATATTCAATCCTTCATTATAGGCAGGTGCCAGGATGGAAATAGCGGGTAAATTCAAGGATTGCAACATAGCCGTCTCATCCACAAAATTATTTCTTCGTTTGTAATCCCTAATTTCAATCAATGAAAAAACCGCAGAAAAAAGATACCCGGTACAAATAATTGAGCCGTAGATTAAAAATAGCCAGCTTGCTATCTCTGTTATTTGATGTAAAGAGGAACCCATTTAAATTTTTAATTCCTTTTCAAGCATGGTTTCTAAATTTATTCGTTTTGTTTCCTCCGGCAAAAAATACCGCTCTATATTCAGATATTTTATTTTCAGTTCCCATTCATCAGCAGCTATCAATGGTCCAACTTTTTGCAGATCATCATAGTCCCCAAGCTGTTCTATAGTTTTTAAAATTTCCTTTTTTATCAGGAAATTTTCCTTTTCAAAATTGGGGATTATTAAACCCAGTAATTCTTCATATCCCAATTTTCGCAAAGACCGTATCGTTTCTATTTTAACACTCTCTTTCCCGTGATTGAGGAATGGAATCAGTTTGGGTATATTTTCAAATTGATTATACCGCGAGATCAATCGTATTGAAAATTCCACTACACTTATTAACTCGTGATTTAACCACCGAGCAAAATCGGGGGTTGGTCCATCATAAAAATTCTTCAGTGCATTTTCAATATAAATTTGTTGCCAGGTGGTTAACGGGCGTTTTGTTTTGTCCAGAAATTGTATAGGATTGGATTTTGCTGTTTTTATAAAATAAAGTTGGGTTTGCTGCCTCACCTCATCTCTTTGATCGTTTAAATAGGGTTCTATCTTATTTACAGGAACTTCTATTGTCAATTCTGAAAGGGCATAGATAGCTCTTGCCGTATTATACCAACTATTTTTATCCAGGTCTTTGAGAATAAAATGATCCAGTTGAAATTTTAAAAAAAGTTCCTCCAGCGCTGTGGCAGATTCTCCTTTCAGGTTTTTATGAAATTGCAGGATCTCTTTTATAGTGACCTTTATCTCAAGTCCTGTGTTTAAATGATTTTTTTTGAAATTTTTAATCTCCTTTTGCTTTTCAAAATCCTCATCAAACAAATATGAATTTAAAAAATCTATGAGCAAATTTTCCTGCTTTTTCTTCTTTGAATTCCGGAAATTTTTAAAAAGACGAGTTCCTATTATGAATGTCACAAGGCATAGTGTGAGAAATAAAAAGAGTAAAATCAAAAGAACATTGATTTTCATGATCCATGCCCAATCCCTGAAGTTGGAAAAACCGTCAAATAATATAAGCAGGTTTGGCGTCATAAATGATGATTAAAAAATTTCCACATTAATTTAAAATGAACCTAATAAAATTGTTCAGTAGTTCATTTTATTTCTATTATCCTGTTTTAGGAAATTGTAGAAAGGTGCTTACTTTAACCGCAAAGGGCGCAAAATCTTGCTATTCAATTCGGCACTTCTGTCAAGAAGTTCCTTTATAATTTCCTATTCAATAATTATCCAGTTGGTACATTTTGAATCATCAATTTTTCTTTGCGTCCTTGGCGTTTTTTTTCTTGGCGTGCTTGCGGTTAAAAAGGAACGAAGAAAAAACGTCAATTCTTAATTGAAATCTATAAAATAATTCACAATGTTCTAAAACATTACCTTTCTAACTAAATTCAGTCTTAAGCTTTATTTAAAAACCGTTTTACCCTAAGAGAGAGTTCGTTTGGACTGAAAGGTTTTGTTATAAAATCGTCTACGCCCATATTAAACGAGTCCATTATTATATTTTCCTGGGTAGAGGTTGACAATACGATAATGGGGGTTTTAGGCGAATTTTTCTTAATATAACTTATCAATTCTTTTCCCGTGACAAAAGGCAGCATTAAATCGGTTAAAATTAAATCGAAATTGGCTTCCTTTAAAAATTTCATGGCTTCCCTTCCATCCTTCGCAATTAGCACTTCGTGACCGTCCTTGGTGAGTTTAAATTCTAAAGACTTGATCACCATGGGGTTATCTTCAATAACTAATATCTTTTTCATCCTCCTATCTTCAAATCGGGGAAATCCCGTGTTAGTTGTTTTTTTATTGATGCAAATTCCAGATGCAGGTCATGTATAAGTCCTGGCATTTTGGTTTCTACAACTTCAGAATTCAGTAGTTGGCAAATGCTCCTCCCAGTTTCATTTTCCAACATTTCAAACGAAGGTTTTATACTGTGGGCTATCTCCCGGATCCTGTTAAAATCCTTATCCTGAAGTTCAATATTTAACTGCTCGAGCTCTGTGTTAACCGAAGTGCTGAACAATTTCAAGGATTCAAAAACAGATTCCTCATGACCTTCGAAAATATCCCTTAAATAATTTAGTGAATAACAATCGGTTTGGGCTGGAGATTTTTCCGGGAGCCTTTCCAGAATTTCGTTAATTTCAAGAATGGCGGTAGATTTTATAAAAGGCTTTTTTATAACCCCCTCCGCATAAGCGATTACGCGGAATTCCTGTGGAGTTGGAACAGTGCCAACAGTGATCAATACCGGCAGCATTAATCCCAATTCTGTTTTAATATAATCGGCGGTTTGATATCCGTTTAAAGGAGTGGAATTTTCCTCAATTACAAGAATATCTGCCTTGTTGGTTTTATTAAACCAATGGATTGCATCAATGCCGGAGTGACATATCACCAGCTGCCAGCCTTGCTGCAATGCTATGTGAGCAAAATTTTCCTGTTCTGTTATGTTGCTTTCTACCAATAAAATAGTAGGCGCTGCTTGTAGGGAAGCATTTGGGTTTTTCATGAAAGGGGGCGATTTGGGGCTAAATTACCTGATTCAGATTTTTAATTTTTGACGATTATATTTTTTCAATTGCTGCTATTTCATATTTTATGATTTTTTTAGAATATGATTTAGGTTTAAAAGTACTTCTTTTTTAATTGAATAAAGGCTTTTAAAATGCAATTAACAAATAATAAAGTCAACAAAATTAAGAATTTAAGAATTCTTCTTATGTTTATAGACTCGTTTTTTTATGGTTTTAACCTAAATCCTCTTTCCCTGGCTCATTTTTATGTAGGTAATTTCGTTCATTCGGTTGTGACGCGATCAAATACGTTTGAACAAGATCCCGTATTGTATTGAAAATCACCGGCTTGGTAATATAATCATCCATCCCAAACTCTGCACATCGCTCCTGCTCTCCTTTTAAGGTTCTCGCGGTAAGTGCAACAATGGGAACATGACTGCCATTGCTCTCTAAGGATCTTATTTTTTGGGTTGCTTCAAATCCGCTCATAACTGGCATTTGGATATCCATTAAAATAAGATCTATTGGTACATTTTTATACATTTCTACGGCCTCCAATCCATTTTCCGCTTCCAAAATGTTCGCATTTGGCAATGCTTTCAGGATAATTGTTTTGGCCAGGAATTTATTTACAGGATTGTCCTCTGCCACTAAAACAGTATATACCGTTGCAGATTTAATGAGATCCTTAGAAGTATTTGTGGGCACTTTTTCAGTAGCTGAAACCTTCATATTTTTCAGCATATTAAAAAGTTGATCAATTTGTATGGGTTTTGTGATATTAAACTGAACATTTAAATCTTTACAAGCCTGATAAATTTTCTCATCATCGGCAGAACTATGCAATAATATTATTGGCAAATCTTCCTGGGTATAATTAAGTTTATTTCGAATATGGCCAATTAAATCGATCCCGTTCATATATGGCATATTATAATCTACAATGGCCAAATCGAATCTGTTAATGCCCTCCAGGGATTGTAATGCCTCGATCCCGTTGGATACCAGTTCAGACTCAATATTACCAATGGCCAACATTTCTTTAAGAATGATCCGGTTATTTCTATTGTCATCAACAACAAGAACCCTGTTGATCGCTTTCGTAGTTTCTTTTAAATAATCTTCTCCTTTTTCAGCCTTAAACCTGATTTCAAATGAAAACACGCTACCTGTGCCTAATTCACTTGTCACTTCAAGTTTGCTGTCCATTAATCCGAGAAGTTTGTTGCTTATGGTTAGTCCTAAGCCAGTTCCTCCGTATTTCCGGGTTGTTGATGCGTCCTCCTGGTCAAAAGCATTAAATACCTTTTGAAGATTGTTGGGCGCAATTCCAATCCCCGTATCGCGAATGGAAAAAGTGTACAGCATTTCATCCAGAGTATTTTCACAAGGAGTAGCTTCAATTTTTAATTCTACTTCCCCTTTTTCGGTGAATTTTACGGCATTCCCTAAAAGATTGGTAATTATTTGCCGGATGCGGATGGCATCTGCATAGATGAAGCGATTAATATCTGAAGAAATATTGAGCAGCACTTCCAGGTCCTTTTTATGTGCCTGGTGCTTAATAATATCTATTGTTTGTCCGCAAAGTTCTATAAGGTCTGTTTTCTCATTGCTGAGCTCCAGTTTTCCAGCTTCAATTTTAGAAAAATCCAGAATATCATTGATTAGATCCAATAAAGTATTGGCCGAATAATAGACCGTTTGCATATATTGCTTTTGACTTTTAGAAAGTTCGGTTTTCATCAATAGATCTGTAAAACCAATAACTCCATTTAAGGGCGTTCTGATTTCGTGACTCATATTTGCCAGGAATTCCGATTTGGATTTATTGGCCGCTTCAGCTTTAAGCTTTGCATTTACCAGGGAGTTTTCCATTTCTTTTCTATCGGTGATATCAGATTGTGTCCCGATCATTCTCAAGGGCTTTCCCGACTTATCCCATTCAATAATTTTACCTCTGTCCAATATCCATTTGTAATCACCGTCTTTACATTTAATTCGCTTTTCGATATTGTAACCCGGAGCTTTGCCTTCAAAATAATCCATCACCGCCCTTTGCGATTTTTCTCTTTCCTCAGGATGAATCCTTTTATCCCATTTTTTTACATCTGTTAGAGCCTCTGCGGCATCAAATCCCAACATATTTTTAGCCTGCTCAGACATATATTGTTTTCCTTCCGGAATGTCCCAGTCCCAAACTCCATCTCCCGAGCCTTCAAGTGCAAACTGCCACCGTTGCTTACTTTCACGAAGTTCATTTTCAATATTTTTTAAATTGGAAATATCTGATGCTACGCCTAAGTAGCCTGTAATTTCACCTTTTTCATCTTTAATGGAAGTAATCGCAAGTTGTACAGGAAACCTGGTGCCATCTTTACGGATATAGGTCCACTCCCTGGTATCAATTTTTCCTTGTTTGGCTCTCAAAACAAAAACATCCAACCCACTAATCTCCCCGGGATACCTTTTTGAAAGTAATTGCTCCCGTTGAAATACTTCTTCTTTATCGTGAAGAAGTCGGATGTTCATATTCTGATTAAATTCATGAGAGGTGTAACCCAATAAGTTTTCGGCCCCCTTATTAAATTTTCGCACGATCCCATCGAGATCGGTTTCAATAATGATCACCTGAGTGGTGGCATCCATGATACCCTGAAGCTCACAGAGGCTCTGTTTTAAAGCTTCCTTTGCTTCCCTGTTTTCAGTAATGTCATTTATTTGAGCTATAAAATAGAGAGGTTCCCCTTCCTTTCCGCGTAAAAGGGAAACATTGAGCAACCCATAAATAATACTTCCATCTTTATGGATATATCTTTTTTCAATTTGATAGTTTTCCCGCTTACGTGCAACTATTTCATTTAGCAATTCTAAATCGGTATCAGAATCATCAGGATGCGTAATTTCCTGAAAATTCCGATCCAACAATTCTTCCTGGAAATAGCCTACAGTTTGAGCTAATTTTCGGTTGACCTTTAAGAACCTTCCTTTGAGGGAAACCATCGCCATCGCGTTAGGTGAAAATTCAAAAGCATTTTTAAAGAAATTGGCGTTTTCCTGAACCTGGTTTTCCAATTTTTTACGGGAGGTAATATCTTCTACCTGGGTAATAATTAAGTAACCAACCTCATCAGGTTCAGAAAAAATCGATGTGCTCACATTACACCAAATAATTTCTCCCGTCTTTAAAATAAACCTGGTTTCAAGTTTATAGTTGTCTATCTCGCCTGATAATAGTCGTTCCCTATAAGAATTTGTAGTTTCCAGATCTTCCGGGTGAGTAACATCCCTAAAGGTTAAATTTAAAACCTCCTCTAAATCCGATTCCTTATACCCAAAGATGGCAAGGGCAGCGGGATTCACCTTTAAAATTTTACTGTTTTGTCCCACTAATATTATACCAATGGAAGATTTGCTGAAGATTTGCTGAAACTTGTCTGTACTAAATTTCAATTCCAGTTCGCTTTTTTTCTTCTGATCAATATCCTGAATAGCGCCATGTATTTTTACGCATTTCCCGTTTTTAAGTTCAGGTTTTCCAAAAACACTTACCCAAATCACGTTTCCTTTGGCCGTAACCAGCTGTAATTCTTCTTTATACGGGATCCCGTTTTCAACAGCAGCCCTGAACAAATAATTGATCTGGTCCCGGCTTTCTCCTTCCTTATAAAAATTAAGAGCAGTATCCAGGGTTGGAATATAATCCCTGTCCACTTCGTGAATATCCCTGGCAATTTTTGTCCAGGTTAATATTTCATTGGTTAAATCTATATGCCATCCACCAATGCGTGCAAGTTCATTGGCTTCCTGAGAAATTTTGCTGGTTTCTTGAAGCCCCTTATTTTCCCATAGCAATTCCTGGTCTATTTTTTTATTGCGACTTAGATCGGTATGAAGAATTAATAGTCGGGATACTCTTCCTTCAGCGTTCTTAACAGCTTTCCCTCTTCCCTGAAATAGAACCAGTTCCCGCCCTTTGTTTCCAAATTTAAAATCTACATCAAAATATTTTTCATGATTTGCGACACATTCCGTAAATAAATGAATTGCAAGATCCCTGTCTTTTTCAGATGATTTAAATGCGCTCTCCTCCTCTTCCACAGCATAACCTAAGGTTTTCCAGAAAGAACCGCTTATCCATAAATTTCCGGGTTGTTCAAGATCACAATACCATATGCCATCAATACTGTTCTCACTCAGCCATTTAGAGATTGACACATCGTTTTTAAGGAGATCGTAAAATTCGGTTTGTAAATAATTGTAGGGGTGAAACATAACAGTTTGAGGCTTGAGGTTTGGGTTTGATTTCTTTCAAATTTATACATTAATTAACTAAAAAACGCTTTAAGATAATTTTTTGTTAATAAAAAGCAGATGACTAATAATTCACGGCGTGGGTTCTATTACAAGCAGTTAGGGAAAGTTCCACCGGGTTGTTCCTGAAAGCATTCCCTGCTGCTCAACATTAACTTTCACAGCTTTGAACCACCTTAAACCTATTAAACAGACCTCACAGATACTGTGAGGTCTCAATATTCCTCCATTATCCACAACACTTTTTATATTTCTTTCAACTACCACATGGACACGGTTCATTTGGAAAAGAAGTCAATCCACAATCCTCGCTATTTTATCTTCTTTTTGATATTGATAAATCAAATTTATGTTTAAAATTCTCTGCCATCTTGTTCAACTTATTCTTAACTCAATTTGGGCTTCGATTTATTCATTCCTTCTTCTTATTAAGAAAGCACGAGTCACCTAAAATTTACATTTTTTTTATGAACATTCTACTAAAGCGATTTCCTGCTCAGTCAAACCATAAAGCCTTTAAACAAGGGCAAAAGATCTTGAAATCGCAAATTAGACAAAGTCAAACCTAACAGCGGCGAAAGCAACTTTTAAAACGCCCATTTGCGAAGAACTGTCTTTTTTTAATTTAATTTTAGTTTCATCATTATGTCCGTTTGTTCATCTTCTCCTAATACAAAAACATGTTTGTTAAATTCCACAAAACCATTTTTTTCATAAAATCGGATTGCTCTCAAATTTTGTTCCCATACGCCCAACCAAACATAGTCTACATTATTGCCTTTTGCTATTTCAATTGCTTTATAGTAAAGTATTTGTCCAACTTTTTTTCCGTAAAATTCCCTCAGTACGTAAATCCGCTCTATTTCAAGTGAATTTGTGCCTTTTATTTCAGTTTGTGACTGACCAATATTTATTTTTAAATAACCGATTGTTTCATTGTCAAGTTTTGCAAAATAAAATTCTGAATTTTCGTCTGTTAATTCCGACTTTAATTTTTCGATTGAAAATTCTTTCTCCAAGTATTCTCTCATATTTTCTTCGCTGTTTTCTGAAGAAAAAGTTTCGGCAAAAGTCTGTTTCCCTATTAACTGTAATCGGTCAATATCCTGTTCTGTTGCTTTTTTTATTTTAATCGATTCCAACTTGCTTTATGTTTTTTTGCGGGTTTGTATAATCCATCCATCTATTCTTTTCCATTCTCTAACTCCATTTGTTCAGGGATAACACCTTTTCCATTCTCTAACTCAATTTATTCAGGGATAACAGTAAAGTTCAAATTTTTATATTTATTTTAATTATATTTTTCATAACTAACACACATTCCCCTCAACAATCTAAAAAGGCCTTTAACAACTTTATTTCTTTCAGAATATTTTCGCGCCAGCACCTGAAAGAGGATACCCTACTGAATAACTGTCCTGGAATATTCTATATATCCGTAGTTATACTTATCCAGAAACTGAATTAAGAACCGGTTTGCCCTGTTGTTTTTGTATCTTCCTGACATCTGCTTTTAAGAGAATGGCAATGACAAAAGCCACTGCGGTTAAAAATGCGAACACATAAAAGACAGGAACATAGCTTCCGGTCCTTGTATAAATTTGGGATACTAAGGTTGGGCCAATCAATCCGCCCAAGGACCAGGTGGTCAACAAGTACCCATGAATGGCACCGAGTTCTTTCGTTCCAAAGAGATCGCCAATAAAGGCAGGAAGATTGGAGAATCCTCCACCATAGCAACTTACTACGAGGAAGATTAACACCTGGAATACAATTGCGCTTGCTATTATAGGGAGCGTTAAAAATGTTACCAATTGTATTATAAAGAAAATGATATATACAACGGGGCGGGAAATATAATCTGAAACCGCCGCCCATCCCAGCCTGCCGGCACCATTAAAAATCCCCATAATCCCCACCATAGTAGCGGCGGCAGCGGCAGACAAGCCGACTACCGTTTGTGCCATGGGCGAGGCAACCGAAATCATCATAATCCCGGCGCTGGTATTTATGAGCATAATGGCCCACAGCATCCAGAAATGTTTTGTTTTCACCGCTTCCTTAGCGGTTAACTGTGCCAGGTCCTCTTTAATTTTTATGGTCGCAAAATTAAATTCTTTCTTCATTTTAACTTTAGGAACCCAATCCCGCGGAGGAGGTGCGATGTAAAGTGCAGCAGAAGTCATCAATAAAAAATAGCAGCCACCAAGTATATAAAAAGTTGAAGAAATCCCTATACTTTCAATCATCCACGCAGCAACCGGAGCTGTGATTAGTGCCCCCGAACCAAAGCCCAAAACAGCCATACCCGTTGCCAGGCCACGCCGATCTGGAAACCATTTTACAAGTGTGGAAACCGGCGAGATATAACCAATTCCCAGTCCCAATCCGCTAAGGAATCCGTAGGTTAAAAGGAACAGCGTTAGGGAATCGAAGGCAACAGCAAAGCCGGATCCTGCCTGGCCCAATCCAAAAAGAACAGCAGCAAAAATGGCCGATCTTCTTGGGCCATTGCGCTCTACCAATCTTCCAAATAAGGCGGCAGATCCACCCCCAAGCACCATCATAATTGTAAAAGCCAATGTAACCGATGAAACAGACCAGCCCATCGTGTTTACCAGGGGCATTGTGTAAACGCTGTATGCATATGCCGCACCTATGGAAAGATGTATACCTACTGCAGATAATGCAATTAGCCACCTGTTTTTAGTTGTTTTCATTTAATTTTCCGTTACAGTTATTGGTTCCTATACTTTTTGAACGCACAAAATACTCAATCCCTGTTTCTAAAGAATGATTTTTCTGTAGAAATTGGCCTATAAGATTTTTACAGAATCTGCATATGGAGCACCTTTTTAAATATGGCAAGACCCAGTTGCTGACTTGTAATTTCCTGTTAACGAGATCTAAGTGCGATAATATAAACTTTTTGGATCCTACAACAAAAGCCAGTCACAAAATCGAAGAAGTTCGAAGGCTGGGGTTATTATAAAAGCTTATTCAACTTTGGCCTTTAAAATCAAAAACCTCGGGGCAAGCCTGGAAGCTACATCCAGATACATCGGGAGGAAAATACTTTTAAAACTTCGAGGGAAATCCTCAATGAGGGATTAAACAAGTTGGCCAGCTCTAAAAATTAACAATTGCATGTTATCGTGACATTACACTTATTTCGAAACGTTCTTATTGCTTCCCGAGCTTGTTGGTAATAAAATTTAACTTGTTCCTATTCCCTAAAAAAACCGGGAAGGGATGGAAAAAAACGATCTGTTTTTCGCATTCGGGCAAAAAAGTTTGAAACATATTTTTTTTAAAGGTGATAGATATCATATTTTACCCATAAAAACCAATTTCAACAATATTTAGATGAGGAAAAAATATAGTTTCGCCCATTAGCTCATACTTATTTTTCAATTAGTTCCTTTTGGCAACTCGAAGAAAAATAGCTGTATTAAAGTTAACCGATAATTTAAAATCATTGGAAAAAATACTGTTATTTATAATGATTAAAAATAAAAAATTGTATTTTAGGAATATCCACTATAAAAGATAACTATCTTTGCATAGAAAAAATAAATAATCATCTTACTAATTATTAATATGTTAGAAGCACACAGTTTTCAGATCCCGGTAATGGGCGTTGGATTTACAATAGATACTCCGGTAAAGGTTTCTCATTTTGGAATTTCCTCGGTTATATCTTTGGTAGATGATGGATTGGCTGAGAGAATGAGAAAATTTTATTGTGATAAATACGAATTGTCTTATTCCGAAATTGATACCAATCAGGAAGATTACAGAGCAAAACGATTAACTGCTTATCTTAACCTCATCAATTTAATTGTCTCAAACAATTTTAAAAACTTAAAAAAAGAGTCATTTAACACAGTAAGTAATTTAACAAAGTACTTTGAAATGCTTCCCGATTCTTCCCAGCTTAAAAAGGGATACCTTTTAATGCTTGAGGAAAAAGAGAAAACAGTTAGAGCCTCTCTTCAGAAAGAGTTAAAGGAAAGTTTAGTTCTTGGTTCTATTGATGTTAACATTATGACCAAGATAGATAAAGATAACTACACCAAAAAAGGTGAAAAGTTAGCTGCAGAATTCAATGATGCGCACGCTGCAGTAAGAGGTTATGCAAACTCTAACCTGAATGCCTCAGGATTGGTGCTTTCAGCTGGTTTAAGTCCAAGATTATATAGCTACATGTCCAATTTTGATGTTTTTTTTCCTGACAAAAATGAAAAACTCGGAAAAAAAATAATTTTGAAGGTAAGTGATTACCGTTCAGCTTTGGTACAGGGTAAATTCCTGGCTAAAAAAGGGATATGGATCTCAGAATACCGAATTGAATCCGGACTTAATTGTGGTGGCCACGCCTTTGCAACCAATGGATTCCTTATGGGGCCAATCCTGGAAGAATTCAAACAAAATAAATCGGAGTTGATTCAGGAAGTTCATAAAATCTTAAACGAAGCACTTTCCCTTTCCGGGAGGCCAACCTTAAGCAAACCCTTAGACCTAAAGATCACGGCCCAGGGCGGGGTTGGAACCGCCAAGGAACACAACTTTTTATTAGATTATTACAATTTGGACAGCATAGGATGGGGAACCCCATTTTTGCTTGTACCTAAGGTAGTAAATGTTGATGACGATACTTTAGAAAAACTGCTCAACGCAGGAAAAGAAGACCTGTACCTAAGTAACACCTCTCCCATGGGAATTCCCTTTAATTCGTTGAGGAATTCTTCAAAGGATTTGGAAAGAGATGCTAAAATAAAAAAAGGAAGGCCGGGAAGTTCCTGCCCAAGTCAATTTTTGAAATTGTTTAACAAAGAATTTACAGATAGACCAATTTGTACTGCTTCCCGCCAATATCAGAAAGCAAAAATAAAAGAACTTGACGCAAAAAAAGATATTTCGAAGGAACAACACAGCAGGGAATACAATAAGATAACGGAAAAATCCTGTATATGCACCGGTTTGGTAACGACTCCTTATATAAACCACGGCCTTTTGAAATCTACAGACGGCGATAGCGTTTCAGTATGCCCGGGACCTAATTTGGCATATTTTTCCAAAAATTCTACCCTTTCTGAAATGGTGAATCATATCTATGGAAAAATAAACCTTCTGAACGATACCTACAGACCTAACCTGTTTGTCAAGGAATTGGGGATTTATGTAGATTATTTAAAAAATGAAATCGAGGAATCCGTAGAAACAATAAACGGGCGAAAATTGAAGTATTTTGAAGAGTTTAAAACTAATTTATTGAGCGGAATTGAATACTATGATACGCTTGTAAATGAAATGAAAGAGGAAACGGAAATTTATAAAAATAAAATGAAAGGTGAATTGGAAAAAACTGTTCTTCAAATACATTCTATCAAATTACCCATCCTGCAATAAAAAATAAGCATCAGACTTTCTGATCCAATTAATATTTTAAAAAAACCCATTTCCGAACAGAAATGGGTTTTTTAGGTATACCGCTTGATTTTCGAGTATTTACCTGACATGAGGGATTAGGATCTGCCCAAAATAACATTCCAGTTTTGCGAAAAAAATAATTGCTTCTGAAAAATAAATAAAATCTTACTGAGTTTATTCCTTTAAAATATTAATTTAGGAGGAATTTGAATTTCCAATGAGACATATAGTTGTACTTACCGGAGCAGGAATAAGTGCTGAAAGCGGAATAAAAACATTTAGGGATGCCGATGGTTTATGGGAAGGTCACGACATCATGGAGGTGGCTTCACCCCAGGGTTGGGAACGAAATACCAAAAAAGTTTTACAATTTTATAATGAACGCCGGAAACAGCTTTTGACGGTTGAGCCTAACCCCGCGCACCTTGCCATTGTTAAACTGGAGGAAAAATATAAGGTAAGCGTGGTAACGCAAAATATTGATGATCTTCACGAAAGAGCAGGAAGCACTAATGTTACGCATCTTCATGGGGAACTTTTGAAAGTGAGAAGTACTTTTAATGAAAACCTCGTTATGGATTGGAGATCCGATTTGAATCCCGGGGATTTCTGTGAGCATAACTTTCAGTTAAGGCCACACGTTGTATGGTTTGGTGAGGCTGTCCCAATGTTTCCTGTAGCCGCAGAAATCACTGAAAAGGCAGATATTCTAATAATAATTGGAACCTCACTGCAGGTTTATCCGGCTGCCGCTCTCATCGACTTTGTGAAGCAGGGCACCAAAATTTATTTTATAGATCCTAAACCTACCATTTCTCCGGGGCCTGATATTACAGTAATCAGCGAAAAAGCTTCCGTAGGTGTACCTAACCTTGTAGACCAACTTTTAGAGATTACAACTTAAATTTCCAATTAATCTTTCAAAACTGCCCAACGAGTTATTTGGAATGCCCACTGAAGGTGTGGTTTCAGGTTTATCAAACTTTGTGCCCTCTACAGAAACTTTGTTCCCTTTGCGGTTAACGACCTTTTTGTAATTTCCTAAAACAGAACCAAAAATTAATAATATTCAGAAATCCGGTATTATTTAACCCGGACTTTACTGGAAGATGTTGGTAAAATCTAAACCCTTGGTGAGGGGTTTTTAAATTAACATCAAAAGAGTCTTTTTAAAATTTGCTAAAGACTTACCTTTGGCGCTTCAAATTTAAATCAATAAAAATGACGCCGCTAACAGCAATTTCACCAATAGACGGGAGATATCATCAAAAAACCAAGGATCTTATCATTTATTTCAGTGAGGAGGCGCTTATAAAGTACAGGGTTCGAGTAGAAATTGAATATTTTATCGCTCTTTGCAAATTGCCTTTACCTCAACTTAAGAATATTGATAAAAAATCATTCTCTGGCCTTAGAAATATCTATGAAAATTTTACGGCTATTGATGCAGCAGCTGTAAAGGAAATAGAAAAAACAACAAATCATGATGTTAAGGCTGTAGAATATTTCATCAAGGAAAAATTTGATGTGCTGGAACTTCAGGAGTTTAAGGAATTCATTCATTTTGGCCTTACTTCACAGGATATAAATAATACCGCGGTACCTTTAAGTTTGAAAGAAGCTGTGGAAAATGTTTATTTGCCTTCTTTAAATGAAATTATAGATAAGCTAACGGTTTTAAGCAAGGATTGGGCTGCAATCCCCCTTTTGGCAAGAACCCATGGACAACCGGCATCCCCTACCCGCCTGGGAAAAGAAATGGAGGTTTACACAACAAGACTAAAAGCTCAGCAAAAGAATTTAAGCCTGATTCCACATTCTGCCAAATTTGGTGGTGCAACAGGGAATTATAATGCGCATAAAGTTGCCTATCCGTCGATTAACTGGAAAGAATTCGGTTCCGGATTTGTGGAGGGCACTTTAGGTCTTGACCATTCATTTCCTACAACTCAAATCGAGCATTATGATAATATGGCTGCTCTTTTTGATGCCTTAAAAAGAATCAATACCATTTTACTTGATCTTGACAGGGATTTCTGGACCTATGTATCCATGGATTATTTCAAGCAAAGAATAAAAGAAGGGGAAGTAGGGTCCTCTGCGATGCCCCATAAAGTAAACCCTATAGATTTTGAAAACAGTGAAGGTAATCTTGGTATCGCCAACGCTATTTTTGAACATCTTTCAGCTAAATTACCGGTAAGCCGTTTGCAAAGGGATTTAACCGACAGTACTGTCTTAAGAAATATAGGAGTTCCAATCGCTCATACGCTTATTGCATTTCAGTCTACACTTAAAGGCTTGAATAAATTATTGCTGAATAAAACAAAAATCGAACAAGATCTCGAAAATAACTGGGCGGTTGTTGCCGAGGCGATTCAAACTATTTTAAGAAGGGAAGGCTATGCAAATCCTTATGAAGCCCTTAAGGGATTAACCCGAACAAATGAAGTGATCAATAAAGAAAGTATGTCTAATTTTATTGAAACACTGGATATCTCTGATGATATTAAAGATGAATTAAAGGCTATTACCCCTCAGAACTACACCGGTATCTAAACCAACTATTTTATAATCAAGAAAGCCGGAGTATTTTTAAATACCCGGCTTTTTTGATTCATATCTACCCAACTATTCTGTTTTTTCAATAAACATAGAAGTTATCCCTTTCAAACCATCCATATCAATATCGCCTTTTTCAAGAGATCTAAACAAGCTTAAGATATCACCAGGATTCATATCATCGCCAAGAACCCTGGCCAATCCCATCCCACGATCTTCATCAAACCCATAAACAATTATTTCGTCTACCGCTTCTTCATCTCCTGTGTAATAGATTTCCACACGCTTATCGCCTCCACCATAACGCATCAATAATTGATACTTTTCATTTTTCAGGATCTCGGTAATTTTGATCTGTTCATCTTCGATTGCCTGAAGATTTTCAGTTTTTTTGGGAATTGCCAACAAATTAATCTTTTTGATGGTCTCCATAGTTACTTTTTGTTTCGGGCTAAGCGTTTCAGAACTGGTAAACATACTTGCAGGAACATCTATAGCAACAAATTGCTTGTTTTCCTGATTTGCAACATAATATTGCTGCAGGCTTTCCCCATTGTTGCAACCAAAAAGCAAGCCTAGTAAAGCAACTCCTAAAAATGTTGTTTTTTTCATTATATTAAATTTAAAAATTCAATAATTCGTTTCGGTAATAGATTCAAATGCAAACTATTTTTTAGACTTTTTGTTAACATTCTTCAATTCATCTGCTCCAGGAACTTTCAAATCTGAAGCCAATTTAGAAAGTTGTGTAAGATCAATATCACCGGTGATGCTCATGATTACCGAAATTGGCTTTCCGTCCTTTTCACCTTCCATGAACATAAAAAGCTCGCTTACGTAATTTTCATTTCTTCCGGGTTTAGAATAAAATTTTATATTTCTTCCTCCCTCGTTAACCCGCATCAATTGCTCCAGGGATCCTTTTCCCAAATAGGCGGTAACATCGGATGCCATTTGAGCCTGTATAGCGGTTTGGTTCGTAGTGAAAATCCTTATTTCCTTTAAATTTTCGATCAGGTTTATATACTGTTGTGCCTCTGGATCATCCGTACTAATATCCACTTTTGCAAGAAGTTTAAACATCTTGCTGGTCATTATCATGGCATCCACATCTTTCATAGTTTCATACTTCTGAAAATTTTGTGCATTTCCAACTAAGGAAATTAGACCAATTGCAATTATTAAGATTGATTTTTTCATGTTATTTAATTTTTATGATTTGATTTTTAGTTTTATTAAATTCCTCTAAGTACACTAATTCTTGTTTACCGTTATTCATTATCTGTGCCACCATTTGCAGCGTTTCTTTAGCCTTATAATAAGCCTCCTCAGGGTTTTCGATGGTTCCAAGCTCACTTTGTGAGAAATTTTGTTGCTCATTTTCCTGAAATGTAAAAATTCCAACAGCTATAAGAATGCTTGCAGCTAAACCAATGGCATACCATTTCCTTCCCGACTTTAATTTAATCTTCCCGGGGTGGTGGATGTTTTTTTCCTTTTCTGAAAAATTGAAGATCAATTGATACTCCTTAAGATGATTGGGTACTTTTACTAAATGGAAATATTCCTTTAAAAATTTTTCCTCCTCCAGGCTTGTTTCCCCATCATCAAATCTTTTCAGCAGGGATTCTAATTTATTTAATTCCATAACTATCTTTTTTTAACAGTTCTATCCTTATTTTTTTTCTTGCTCTGGACAGGGACACTCTTATGGCGGTTTCGTTCATATTCATCACTTTTGCGATCTCTTCATATTCATATTCCTCAATATCCCTTAATTGAAAAATCAATTTTTGTTGCTCGGGCAAGGTTTCAAGAATTCGCGAAATTTCTTTTAACCTGTCATTGGTTTCAAGTTGCTCGAAGGCAGACCGGTCCTGACTTTCATAATTGGTGTGCACTATCTTCAAATTATTATTCTGTTTGGATTTTAACTGATCCAGGCAGTAATTCTTAGTGACAGTCATTGCAAAAGCTTCTATATTGGCATAATCCTTGAGTTTATTCTTCCGATCCCATAATTTCAAAAGAACCTCCTGAGTAGCATCTTCAGCAGAATCTTTAGAAATTAACAATCGAAGTGCTAAACGGTACATTTTATCCTTAACCGGATTTACAACACCAATAAAGGTTTTTTGATTCATTTAACGTTGGTTTAAATTCACCGTCTTATATTTACGACGATTATAAAAGTAATTTGTTACAAACTATTTTTTTCAAATTACAATATTGTAATTACTTTTAACACCCTACTAAAAATTCTATGAAAAATTCTTTGAAAATTCACAAACTTGTTTTATTTGCCTTTTTATTTATAGGCATTACTAGCTCCTGTTCGAATGATGCAGATGATATAGGTCCAACTCCCCCGGTTCCGGGAGAAGAGCGCAATTTGGTGGTGGAAAACTTTATTTACCGCGGAATGAATGAAATCTATCTTTATAAAGCAGATGTTCCGGTTTTGGCCGATAATTATTTCTCTTCCCAGACTGAAAGAAACGACTTTTTAGATAACTATTCTTCTCCAGAAGATCTCTTTGATAATGGTGTTACTGCAAGTCAGGATAGATTTAGTTTTTTAGTGGATGATTATGTAGAACTGGAAAATTTATTCAGTGGGATAAGTAAAACATCCGGACTTTCCTATGGTTTAGTGAGATATTGTTCCAGCTGTAGCGAAATATTTGGCTATGTCCGTCTCGTACTCCCCAATACTTCTGCAGATGAAGAAGGTGTAGAGAGAGGAATGATATTTAACAGGGTAGATGGACAACAATTAACCGATGCTAATTATCAAACACTTTTAGCGCCCGATACTTTTACCATTGGCCTCGCTAAAATTGAAGACTCTAGCATTTCCAATCTAGATGAAACCTTTACATTGACCAAACGGGAATATGTTAAAAATCCGGTATTTGTTTCAAAAGTAATTGAAACTGAAGGAAAAAAGGTAGGCTATATTTATTATGATAGTTTTACTGGCGATTTTGACAAAGAATTGAATGATGCCTTCGGGGAATTCAAGAATGCCAGCGTAACAGATCTTGTTTTGGATCTTCGTTACAACGGAGGTGGATCTGTTAGAACAGCTACAGATTTAGCGTCTATGATTACCGGGCAGTTTGCCGGAGATATTTTTATGAAAGAAGTATGGAATGCAAAATATCAAGCATATTTTGAAAGTACCCCGGCTTTACAGGAGAGACTTTTAAATAAGTTCAATACAACTTTAAAAACCGGAGAATTAATCAACAGTTTAAATCTTGGAACTGTGTATGTTCTAACCACAAATAGATCTGCTTCGGCCAGTGAATTGGTGATTAACGGTCTTACACCTTATATAGATGTGGTACAAATTGGGGAAACCACTACCGGTAAATTCCAGGCTTCGGTTACCTTATATGATTCCCAAAACTTTGGGAGAGAAAATGCAAATACAACTCACACCTATGCAATTCAGCCTTTGGTTTTAAAATCGGTAAATTCTGCAGGTGTTTCAGATTATATCAACGGACTGGATCCGGATTATGCGATTTCAGAAGATTATCAAAATCTCGGACAATTGGGAGATCCTAATGAACCTTTTCTAAAGCTGGCTTTAGATGTAATCCTTGGCAATAGAGTTTCTATTCCTGAGTCTATTGAAAAATTTAAGCCTGTTGGAGAAAGTGGAATGGATCAACTGGATTATCAAAAAATGTATATCGACAAAATCCCGGAACTTATCAATTAATAAGTCAATATGTCAAATATAAAGGGGTTTCGATTAAATCGAAACCCCTTTTTTAATTCCTTGAAAGATAAGTAAACTAGTGGCAAACCTTCAATGAGGGTCTAAAAATTTAAAGCAACCCCTATTTTCGCATTTCTGCCTCTGGAATTAAACCTGTAGATCTCTTCGTAGCTCTCATTGGTAATGTTTGTAACTCCTCCAAACAGCTTAACATGGTCGCTTATTCTATGATTGATGTGAAAATCAAGAATATTAAAACTCTCAAGCGCTACTTGCTCACTTTCAAAAGTCTCATTGTTAAAAAACCGGTCGGTTCTTGTATCATTAAACTGATAGTTCAGTGATGTAAAGGTGTTTTTACTAATTTGAAAATGCAAACCTGCATTGATTTTGTGTTTTGGGATACGCAGCGCAAATCTTTCAGCTGCTTCCGTGAAGGTGTAATTCCCTGAAAAATTAAGGTTTTCCAAAAGCTCAATGCTTACCTCTACCTCTACTCCTTTGGAGGTAAATTCTTCAGAAATATTTTGATATTCTGAAATGAAATTTTCAGGATCCACAGTTACAAAGTCTATGAAATTTTCTGAATTTCTTCTGAAATAAACTCCACTAAATGTAATTTTATCTAGCTGATATTCAAACCCGGCTTCAAGGGTGCGGCTATCCTCCGGCTTCAAATCCCCGTTTCCATAGTTTGAATCGAACAACTGAAATAAGGAAGGCGTAATATAAGCAGTGCTATAAGAAGCCAAAAGCTTCATTCGCCCTTCATTTAAATCAAAATTATAAGAAGGGTTGATATTATACACGAAGTTTGAACCATATTCGCTGTGAATATTCAAGCGGGTTCCGGTGTTCAGGTTAAAACCAAATCCGGAGATATACACCACATTTACGTATGGGTCAACAATATCAAAATTGGCCATCTCATCACTTACGCTTTGCTGAAATTCAGTTTCACCAAATGGAATATTATAGCTGTTAAAACTACTGAAAATACCATTTACCCCAATTACAGTATGAAATTTATCATGGAAGATATATTTATTATACGTGTCGAAAGCATAAACTTTGCTATCATATTTATTGGGAAATCCTGAAACAATTTCCCTTTTCAATTCTGAATAACTGTCGCTGAAGATGAAACTTCCGTTTTTGTATGTAGCCTCCCAATGACTTCCGGTGCGAAATTGCTCACTATTCAATTTATTATCGGCATCGGCATACATGAAAGCATCATCAAAAGAGGAACTGAACTCATCAAAATTTCCGTAGAAATAGAATTTTAATTGGTCGCTTATCTTGTATCCAACCCGAGCATAAACATTTTGCTTTGAAAAAGGATCGTCTTTAAATTTCAAATCCTCATTTTGTGCTTTAACGGCCGACATATTTTCTGAATACCGGTGACTGAAATTTACCTGATAATTAAAATCTGATAAACGTCCGCTCAATCCAACCGCATTATCAAACTGTGCGATATCATAATCCTGATTTTGCTGTGTTTGGTTGGTTCCGAAGGTAGATTGCACTTGCAATCCTATTTTCTTGTCAACCGGCTCTTTCGTAGTAATATTGATTACCGCGGCGGCAGCCCCGGAACCATAAAGCGTGCTGGAAGCCCCTTTAATGATCTCGATGGAAGCCACCTGATCTAATGGCAGCAGGCGAAAATCAAAATCATTTGAAATTGAGGATGGATCGCTTAACTGAACTCCATCTACCATAATAACTACCTCGCGGTTTCTTCCACCTCTTACATAATATCCAAGGTTTTGACCATCATTGCTCCTGGAACCGTTGATCTCGATACCGCTCACACGGTTGATAACATCCGGAATAGTTTGTCCGGAAGCTCTTTCCAACTCCTTCGCAGTGATTTTCGTCACTACTTTTCCACTGTTTTCACGTTTTAACTCAAATTTTGAATCTATAAGAACTATTTCCTCTAAAGATTCAATTGTATCATTTTCGGTTTGTTGTGAAAACGACAAACCAGTGCATAATACGGCACTGCATAACCATAGTTTTTTGTACATAAAATTAAATTATTACCAGGAAAAAAGATGTAGTAAACTACACCAAACTCTTATCCCGAAAGTTTGACATTAGTGAATTGTGGCAGGTCTCCTGGCTTGCGTCCTGTTGTTTACCTTCCCATCCCGTTAAACAGGACAGTGGTTTAAGAAGTAGTAACAACAGGCATCCCAAATGAACTTGGGACTTAGCGTACAGTTGCGGGAACAGCTCAGGATTCTTCGAAGCACGAATCACCTGATTCCCTTTTAATCGATTAGGTTCTATATTTATAGAACCGGATCAAACCAAAATTTCAATGCGAAATTAAACATTTATCTTTCTTAGCGCAGTAAAATTTTAAATAATCTTACTTTTGATGCCAAAAACAAATCCTTTTGAAAAATATCTTTTTTCTTCTTTTTCCTCTGATTTTCTTTTCCTGTAAAACCGAAAAGAAAGAATTTTCAGATATAGCTTTATCCGGAGATACCCTTGCAATGGAGTATGCTAAAGGTTTTTCCATTATCCAATACGACGGATTTAAGATTCTGAAAGTTAAAAATCCCTGGCCGGAAGCAGATAAAACCTACACCTATTTGCTGGTTGAGGAGGAATCTAAAGTGCCTCTAACTATAGCATACGATCATAAAATAAACATTCCGGTCAAAAATCTGGTCGTGACTTCTACCACACATATTCCCTCCCTGGAAGCACTTCAGGAGGAAAACACTTTAATAGGCTTTCCTGGAATTGATTACATTTCATCCGAAAAAACAAGAGAAAGGATCAAAGAAGGTGAAATCACGGAATTGGGGAAAAATGAAGACATCAATACAGAGGTGCTCATCGCATTACAACCCGAAGCTGTCGTAGGTTTTGCCGTGAGTGGAACAAATAAAACATTTAACACCATAGAAAAAAGCGGAATCCCGGTGCTTTTTAATGGAGACTGGACCGAAGAAACTCCGTTGGGAAAAGCAGAATGGATCAACTTTTTTGGGGCATTGTTCAACAAAACCAAAGAAGCAACTTTACTCTTCCAGGAAGTTGAAACTGCGTATCTTGATGCCAGGAAACTGGCAGAATCTGCCTCTTCCATTCCTACAGTTTTAAGCGGATCTATGTATAAAGACCAGTGGTATGTTCCCTACGGAAATTCCTGGTCGGCACGGTTTATAAAGGATGCCAATGCAAGTTATATCTACAAAAACACCTCCGGAAGCGGCAGTATTGCCCTGGCGTTCGAAACGGTATTAAGCGAAGCCCAAAATGCCAATTTCTGGATCGCACCCGGACAGTTTAAAACTTTTAAGCAGTTAAACGAATCCTCTGTGCATTATAATCAATTTAAAGCCGTGAAAAATAAACAGGTTTTCACTTATAGCAATACCTTAGGAGAAACCGGCGGGGCGATCTATTACGAACTGGCACCAAATCGACCCGATCTAGTTTTGAAAGACCTTATCGCCATCTTTCACCCGGAATTACTTCCTGAATATGAATCTGTATTTTTTAAAAGACTGGAATAAGTGCCGAATCAAAAAAAATATACCGGACTTTTATTACTTCTATTCCTGGTAGTAATTCTCACAGCTCTTGTAAATATAAGTTTAGGTTCTGTCAATATTCCTTTGATGGATATTTTGGCTTCGGTTTTTAAGGAACAGGTAAGCAATGATAGCTTTCGGTACATCATATTGGAATACCGGCTTCCTAAGGTATTTACTGCGATCCTTACCGGATCGGGACTTGCTGTAAGTGGCTTGTTAATGCAAACACTTTTTCGGAATCCATTGGCGGGACCCTATGTTTTAGGACTAAGCAGCGGAGCCAGTTTGGGAGTTGCTATAATTTTAATGGGAGCAACCCTGTTTAGCGGGACACTGGCCGGCTTGCTGCTTTCAAAATGGAGTCTGGTTATCGCCTCCAGTTTAGGAAGTTTACTTGTGCTTTTAGCTGTTTTACTGGCTTCTTCAAAACTTCGTGATACCATGGCAATCCTTATAATTGGATTAATGTTCGCAAGTCTTACCGCGGCTGTAGTAAGTGTGCTTGCATATTTTAGTCCGGCAGCCCAACTTCAGCAATATGTATTCTGGTCTTTTGGTAGTCTCGGAAACCTTTCCTGGGAGGAAGTTTTTATTCTGTCAATATTCTGGTTTACGGGAATCATACTGGCTATAACCTGTATTAAAAATTTAAACACTTTATTGTTAGGGGAACAATACGCTAAAAGTCTTGGAGTGAGCATTAGCAGAAACAGGTTGGTAATAATAATCGCCACAAGCTTACTTGCAGGAAGCATTACGGCCTTTGCTGGTCCAATTGCATTTGTTGGGTTGGCGGTTCCGCATTTAATAAGACAAGTGATCCCTGTGAACGATCATCGTATCTTACTACCCGCCGTGATCATGGGCGGTGCTATTTTAATGTTGGTTTGCGATATTGCAGCACAACTCCCGGGAAGTCAATACACATTACCCATAAACGCAATCACTTCATTAATAGGGGCGCCAGTAGTAATCTGGCTTCTAATAAGAAAACGTAAATTTTTATTTTAGTCATCAAAACGTCCAACTCAAATATCATCCTCGCCACCGATAACCTTCAAATAGGATATCGCAGTAAAAAAGTGGAAGCCCTCATCGCTGCCAATATCAATATTGAAATTGAAGAAGGTGAACTTGTGGCCCTTATAGGTATTAACGGGGTTGGTAAATCCACTTTACTGAGAAGTCTTAGCGGAGTACAGGAAGTATTAAAGGGCGATATCCTTATAGAAGGCAAGCCTTTAAAATCTATTCATTCTGAAAAGCTATCAGAATTGATTAGCATCGTCCTTACTGAACAACCCATTTCAAAAAATCTAAGTGTTTTTGAACTGATTGCTCTTGGAAGGCAACCCTATACCAACTGGATTGGAACCTTAACTTCAAATGACCTGAACTATATTCAGAATGCCTTAAAATTGGTGGATATTGAAAATCTTCAGCATAAAAAATGTTATGAGCTAAGCGACGGGCAACTTCAAAAAGTATTGATAGCACGAGCCATTGCCCAGGACACGCCATTGGTGATTCTGGATGAACCCACCACACATTTGGATATTTACCATCAGGCCTATATACTTAAATTGCTTAAAAAACTTACACTTCAAACCAAAAAGAGCATTCTCTTTGCGACTCATGAAATCAATCTGGCGCTGCAACTATGTGACCGCATCATTCTCATGGAGCAAGACAAAGTTTCGGTTGGGACTCCAAAACAACTTATAGAAGAAGATGTGTTTTCAAGAATGTTCCCGTCAGACCTTATATTTTTTGATAAAATCTCCCAATCCTTCAAAATTAAAACCTAAGCTTACCTGTTTTTGAAATAGGATTTTATTTGATAAAATGAGCATAACGGAAACTGGATTCAAACACCAATAAAAATATGCGAATTCATTATGTCCATTAAAAAACAATAAATAACTACATATTAAAAGAAAACCAATTAAGTATCTTTGAAGAAACCGATTTGATTTTCTCTATGAACCAAACGCTTTTAATTATATTCATTTTTATTTTTGCTCTGGCTTTAGGGATCTACCTGGGAAGACTGTTTTCAAATTTAAAAAACAATGGAAAGCAGACAGTTTTAAAGGAACAGATTATTCAACTTAAACTTCATGTAGAAGATTATAAAAATCATTTAAACAATCAGTTAGACAATTTTAAATCTGAATTTCAGACAGCTAAATCTGAAGCTGCTGTTCAACTTCAAAAGACGGAGAATGAACGTGATTCCATAAGAAAAGAGAAGGACTTTTTAAGCGATGAACTAACCCGAAGGAATTCTGAATTTGAAAACCTGCAGCAACGAAATCTGGAACAAAAAGAAGAAGTTGCCAGGCTTCAGGAAAAGTTCACCAAAGAATTTGAAAACCTCGCCAATAAAATACTGGATCAAAAATCGGAAAAATTCACCTTGCTCAACAAGGAAAATATTCAAAATATATTGAATCCGTTAAATGAAAAGATTAAAATATTTGAAGAGAAAGTTGACAAGAACACTACAGATTTTATAGAACGGCACTCCCAGCTTGGGGAATATCTTAAAAATTTAAATGAACAAAGCATCAAAATAAGCGAAGAGGCCAATAATTTGACAAAGGCCTTAAAAGGTGAAAATAAAACCCAGGGAAATTGGGGAGAATTAATCCTTGAAAGGGTGTTAGAGAAATCTGGATTGGTAAAGGACCGGGAATATTTTGTCCAAAAAGCTTATACAGACGAGGATGGGAATAAAACCCTGCCCGATGTTGTAATTCACCTCCCTAATGATAAACGAATGGTAATAGACTCTAAAGTCTCTTTAACTGCCTATGAGAAATATTCCAGTGAGGAACATGAAGACCAGAAGTCAAAATATTTAAAAGCACACGTAAAATCCTTGAGCAACCATATTTTAGAATTGAGTTCCAAGAAATATGAAGACATCCATAAGATAAAATCCCCCGACTTTGTACTGATGTTCATTCCCATTGAACCCGCTCTTTATCTTGCTCAAAATAGTGATAGTTCCTTTTTTTACACGGCTTTTCAAAAAAATATACTTTTGGTAAGTCCCACTACCCTGCTTTCAACTTTAAGAACGATAGATACCATTTGGAGCAATGAAAAACAACAGCAAAATGCCACCGAAATCGCAAAACATGCAGCTTCGCTCTACCATAAATTTAAATTATTGCTGGATGACCTGGAAACGGTTGGAACAAGATTAGACTCCACCTCAAACGCGTATCAAACCGCTATGAAAAAGTTGACCGGAAATCAAAATTTAGTTAAGGATATAGCCAAACTGGAGGTTTTAGGAATCTCACCTAAACAAAAAATCAGTAAAACCTGGATGACTCAAAGCTTTATAGAAGAAGAAAATGTAATTTCAAAAAATGATTAATATGCACCAATTCCCTAAGCTAATTTTATTTTTCTTTTTTTTCGGTACAATAGCACAAGCTCAAGTCCAGTATTTCCCTACCGCGGGAGAGTGGGAAAAAAAGAATGCCAAAGCTTTCAATATAAATGAACAACTCCTGCTGCAGGCTGTGAAATTTGCTCAGGAAAATGAATATTCTGAACCAAGAGATCTTAGGTTAGCAATATTAAAAGGCTTTGAAAGGGAACCTTTTCATCAAATTTCAGGACCGACCAAAGAACGGAGTGGCCCTGCAGGGATAATACTTAAAGACGGATATATTATTGCAGAATGGGGCGATACCAAGCGCGTAGATATGACTTTTAGTGTAACCAAAAGCTTTCTTTCCACTACTGCACTTCTGGCAATGGATAAGGGTTTGATAGAAGAGGTAAAAGATTCGGTGAAAAAATATGTTTGGGACGGTACTTTTGATGGTAACCACAACAGCAAGGTAACCTGGGAACATTTATTAAACCAATCTTCCGACTGGAGTGGGGAATTATGGGGAGGATATGATTGGGCAGACAGGCCGCCGTCCACCGGAAATCTTGACGACTGGAAAAACAGAAAACTAAATGCACCGGGAACGGTTTTTGAATACAATGATGTTAGGGTAAATCTTTTGGCATATTCATTATTAAATCTCTGGAGAAAACCTCTGCCACAGGTTTTAAAAGAAGAAATTATGGATCCCATCGGCGGGTCCACAACCTGGAGGTGGTTTGGATATGAAAATGCCTGGGTAAATATCGACGGATTAAAAATGCAATCGGTTACCGGGGGCGGTCATTCCGGAGGAGGATTATTTATCAATACAGAGGATATGGCCCGATTTGGTTTGTTATTCGAAAACGATGGCAACTGGAACGGGAGTCAGTTAATTTCAAAAGAAGCAATAGAAAAAGCTATCCAACCTTCTACTCCAAACCCGAATTATGGTTATATGTGGTGGCTCAACAAAAAAGGAAGCAGGCATTGGAAGGACCTTTCAGAGGACCTTTTTTATGCAGCCGGTTTTGGAGGGAATTTTATAGTTATAGACCGTGAAAAAAATCTTGTTGTTGTAACCAGATGGCTGGAACCCTCAAAAATAGAAACATTTTTAAACAAATTATACCTGGCATTCTAATGAAAAAAACACTGATTTACATATTGGGCGGAATATTTTTTCTATTTATAGCATATTTCGCATTTATTTATTTTGTTCCGTATAGTGAAGGAACCAGATCTGGAGAGCTTATTAAATTCAGCCGAAAAGGGGTGATTTTCAAAACCTGGGAAGGTGAGATAAGTCAGGGAATTAGCGGGGCGCAGATTTTTCAATTTTCGGTATTGGACCGTGAAAAGGAGGTTATTAAAAAACTTCAGGAGAATGAAGGCAACTATGTAAAACTCACCTATGTTGAGAGGTATGCCACTTTTATATTCTGGGGTGATACAAAATATTTTATAAGCAACGTAGAAGAATCCCAATCCCCACATTTTAGAGACCGATGAAAAATTTAAAATTTAAAAAAATAACCGATTCACAGGTAGAGATTTCAGAATTAATGCTTCCCTCCCGTTCAAATTTCAACGGAAAAATTCATGGGGGTTATATTTTATCGTTACTGGATCAAATCGCATTTGCCTGTGCTTCTAAACATTCCCAGGTCTATTGTGTCACCGCCAGTGTAGATACGGTAGATTTCCTGGCGCCAATTGAAATTGGTGAACTTGTTACGATGAAAGCATCTGTAAACTATGTAGGAACAAGTTCTATGGTTATTGGAATACGCGTAGAATCTGAGAATATTCAAACAGGACTGGTAAAACACTGCAACTCTTCTTATTTCACCATGGTTGCCAAAGATGAAAGCGGAAAGTCGGTGGCGGTACCGGGATTGATCCTTGAGAACGATCACGATGTTCGCCGGTTTGTAAAGAGCATAAAACGTTTAAAAATGAAAATCAAAAGAAAAACGGAATTTCACGAAACCGACTTTTCTTCAGAAGAATACATGCACCTGCTGGATGATCATAATGTAAAACTCGATATTCATTGAAATCCAACGGTTTCATAATAGCATTATTTGGTGCAATTTTACTCGCTTATTTAGCTCCAACGGCACTCAGCAATTTTCCGTTAGAAATTATTATAGACATAGGAATTGGACTTATATTTTTCTTTTATGGATTAAAACTTTCTCCCGCCGACCTGAAATTAGGCTTTCTGAACTATCCATCCCATATTTTAATTCAGCTTACTACTTTCGTTCTGTTTCCGCTGCTTACCTTTTTATTTATCCCCGTTTTTGAAGGAGGGATTCAATCGGATTTATGGCTGGCAATATTTTTTCTTGGGGTTTTACCTTCAACCGTATCATCCTCAGTTGTTATGGTTGCAATTGCTAAAGGAAATTTGCCAACTGCAATCTTTAATGCAAGTATTTCCGGGTTGATTGGGATTTTGGTAACCCCGCTTTGGCTGAGTTTATTTCTTATGAAAACCGGGGAATTCGCTATTCTGGAAATTATCACCAAACTCCTGCTGCAAATTGTATTTCCATTATTAATTGGATTAATGCTTCAGCGTTTTCTGGGAAACCTTGCACGCAAAAACAGTCGGATATTAAGCCTGTTCGATAAATCCGTGATTATTCTTATCGTTTATTCCAGTTTCAGCAATTCCTTTAATTCCAATCTTTTGGAATCTATTAAAGTGATGGATCTGGTAAAAATATCGATTATTATTGTGCTCCTTTTCTTCGCGGTTTATGGCGTTACCGGATATGTTTGTAAACTTCTTGGCTTCAACTTAAGAGATACCATAACGGTGCGATTTGCCGGCACAAAAAAATCATTGGTTCATGGCTCGGTTATGGCAAAAATTATCTTCGGAAGCAGCGCCAGCCTTGGGTTGTTGCTTTTACCTATTATGTTGTATCACATTTTACAGCTTCTCCTGGTAGCAGTTTTTGCTGAAAGATATCGGAAACACTGGATTAAAAAAGGGGAATTGGAATAATGGGCTAAAGATATAGGGCATATTTTGCTGCATTTATTGTGAAAAGTATCCAGCCAATTACCAGAAGTAATCCACCCAAAGGGGTTACAGGCCCAAGAAACTTCATTTTTTTTCCACGGGAATCACTTAAGGTAAGTCCATAGATACTGAAAGAAAAAAGTATGATCCCAAAGATAAAACACCACGCCATCAGGATTTGGGAAGTTTCAATAAATGGAAAGCTAACTCCTGTAATGATTAACATCAAAGCATGATACATTTGGTATTTTACTCCGGTTTCAAAACTTTTAAGTTGATCTTCGGTAAAGCGTTTCTTAAGAGCATGAGCCCCAAAAGCACCAAATATAACGGCCAAACCTCCAAATAATCCACCAAATGTTAATATGATTTCCTTCATTTCATATGTGTTTTTTTATTGTTTTTTCATAGGGTTATATTCAATTCGCATATCATAATTGGTGTTTGTATCGAATTTCCGTTATGCTCATTTCATAAATTTAAGTGAAAATAGAGGGCTAAAACGCCTCTATCTTTCTAAAGGCTGCAATTTATGGTATCTTTGGATCAAAATAAAAAAGTTATGAAAAAATCGTTGTTTATAGGAGTCTTATGTGCTCTTTTTATCACCAGTTGTAGCCCTAAAATTGTTGGAACCTGGAATGTTGATCGTTATGAAGTAGATAATCAGAAAGGTCAAAATGTAACCACAAGAAATGCAGGTGAAATTGTGATGCACAAAAATGGCACTGGTGAAAAAAACATAAAGTATTCTATGTTTAGCAATGAATTTAGCGATGTGCTGAATTTTAAATGGAAGCTACAAGATGACATTTTAACACTTTCAACCACGAACCTAAAAGAAAAATCTGATTTCGATAAAACCTGGTTCGTTATTACCAATAAAAAGGACAAGCAATTATGGAAATCAACCGATGGAAGTAATACTGTACAAATTATCGAGTTGAGTAAAAAATAATTTTTCGACATATCTGTCAAACAACAAAGGCTGCCAATTCAGGCAGCCTTTGTTGTTTAAAAATAAAATTTAAAACTATTTGCTCAAATACATTTTTCTTCTTGAGTACAGATCATAAAAGGCATCGTCTCTAAGGCTGTCAATAAATAGAATGCTTTCTCCCGTACTTTTCATTTCAGGCCCTAACTGCTTGTTAACCTTATGGAATTTATCAAAAGAAAATACCGGCTGCTTGATAGCGTAGCCTTTTAACTGCGGATTAAATTTAAAGTCGGTAACCTTATTTTCACCCAACATAACCTTGGTAGCATAATTCACATAGGGTTCTCCGTAAGCTTTGGCTATAAAAGGCACTGTACGTGAAGCACGGGGATTGGCTTCAATGATGTACACCTTATCATCCTTAATGGCAAACTGAATATTGATTAGCCCCACGGTATTTAGTGCTATTGCAATTTTATTGGTATGATCTATTATTTGTTGCATTACAAGGTTTCCTAAATTAAAAGGGGGAAGTAATGCATTGGAATCTCCGGAATGAATTCCACAAGGCTCAATATGCTCCATGATTCCAATGATATAGACATTTTCGCCATCGCAAATCGCATCGGCTTCTGCTTCGATAGCACCATCCAGATAGTGATCCAACAGGAGTTTATTGTTTGGAATAGACCTAAGGAGATCTATTACGTGAGCTTCCAGTTCATTTTTATTGATTACAATTTTCATTCCCTGGCCTCCCAAAACATAGGACGGCCTAACCAGGATAGGAAAATCCAGTTTTTCGGCAACTGCCAGTGCTTCGTCGGCTGTTTCGGCTACGCCAAATTCAGGGAATGGAATATTGTTGGCTTCCAGTAATTTTGAGAAGCTTCCTCTGTCTTCGGCTAAATCCAACGATTTAAAGCTGGTTCCCATAATCCTTATTCCGTAACGATCGAGTTTTTCAGCCAGTTTCAGTGCTGTTTGTCCTCCAAGTTGAACGATTACCCCAACCGGGTTTTCGTGACGAATAATATCATAAATATGTTCCCAGAAAACCGGCTCAAAATAGAGCTTATCTGCGACATCAAAATCGGTAGAAACCGTTTCGGGGTTACAATTGATCATAATGGTTTCGTATCCACATTCCGAAGCAGCCAAAACCCCATGAACACAGCTGTAATCAAATTCGATCCCCTGACCAATCCTATTGGGACCGGAACCTAAAACCACAATTTTTTTCTTATCGGTTACCTTGCTTTCATTAGCCACGTAGCGCTTTCCATCGGCAGTTTCAATCTCTGCTTCAAAGGTGGAATAATAATAAGGTGTTTCCGCTTTAAACTCGGCAGCACAGGTGTCTACCAATTTGAATATCCTGTTAATATTTAGTTCATCCCGTCGGTTATAAACCTCACTTTCCAAACATTTCAGCATATAAGCAATCTGCCTGTCTGCAAATCCTTTTTGCTTAGCCTCAAGCATCAGGTCTTTTGGCAATGTTTTTATATCATATTTTGAAATTTCTACTTCAAGGGCATAGAGTTCCTCGTATTGTTTCAGGAACCACATATCGATTTTTGTTATTTCGTGAATTCTACTAAGCGGAATTCCTGCCTGAACAGCATCATAGATAACAAAAACTCTATCCCAGCTGGCAAAGGTTAATTTTTCAATGATCTGGTCATATTTCGTCTCCCCTTTACCATCGGCACCAAGTCCATTACGTTTTATTTCAAGCGACTGGGTAGCTTTATGAAGGGCTTCCTGAAAAGATCTTCCAATTCCCATCACTTCCCCTACAGATTTCATTTGAAGCCCAAGGGTACGGTCACTTCCTTCAAATTTGTCAAAATTCCATCTCGGGATCTTCACAATTACGTAATCCAGGGTTGGCTCAAATAAAGCGGAAGTAGTTTTGGTTATTTGATTTTCAAGTTCATCAAGGGTAAATCCAATAGCCAGTTTAGAGGCTATTTTTGCGATTGGATATCCAGTGGCTTTCGATGCCAAAGCTGAAGATCGTGAAGTCCGCGGATTAATTTCGACGGCAATTATATCTTCTTTATCATCCGGACTTACTGCGAACTGAACATTACAGCCACCAGAAAAATCGCCAATACTACGCATCATTTTTATAGCCATATCGCGCATTCTCTGGTAGGCGGTATCGCTAAGCGTCATTGCAGGAGCTACGGTAATAGAATCACCCGTATGAATTCCCATTGGATCCATATTTTCAATGGAACAAATAATAACAACATTATCATTCTTATCCCGAAGCAGTTCGAGTTCATATTCTTTCCAGCCTAACAATGCCTTATCAATAAGAACCTCGTGAATAGGGGAAGCTTCCAGCCCCATAGTGAGCAATTCATTAAAATCTTCTGCCCGGTGAACAAAAGACGCACCACTACCACCTAGTGTGAAAGAAGCACGAATTACTAAAGGAAAACCAAATTCCTGAGCAACTTCTTTTCCTTGTAAATAAGAAGTTACAGTTTTTGCAGGAGCAACAGGAATCCCAATCCTTCCCATGAGTTGTTTAAATTTCTCACGATCTTCAGTAATATTGATAGCATCTATATCTACCCCTATCAATTTTACTCCAAAATCTTTCCAAATCCCCTTTTCATCAGCTTCAATACAAAGGTTTAATGCCGTTTGACCTCCCATAGTTGGAAGCACCGCATCTATATTTGGATGATTTTTAAGAATGGTAATAAGCGACTTGGTAGTAAGTGGAAGAAGATACACATGATCGGCCATTGTAGGATCGGTCATGATAGTAGCCGGGTTGGAATTTATAAGAATAGTTTCTATTCCCTCTTCCCGCAAGGATTTTAAGGATTGTGCACCGGCATAATCAAATTCACAGGCCTGTCCAATAACTATCGGACCTGAACCGATTATTAAAATTGTTTTAAGTTGTGTGTTTTTAGGCATTTTAACAAGGTTATTTATGATTTTATAAAAATAGGAAGCTGTTGGGTATAAAAAAAGGCGTTACTTAAAAAAGTAACACCTCGTTATTTGGAAACTAATTTTCACTAGTGTTTATGTCTAGTTTCAGAAGATACCGATAATTTTTTTCTGCCTTTAGCTCTTCTTCTAGCTAACACTTTTCTTCCGTTCACACTTGCCATGCGCTCTCTGAAACCGTGCTTGTTTTTTCTTTTTCTCTTAGATGGTTGAAACGTTCTTTTCATTTTAATTATCTTTAATTCTTCAGTAGAAACCTTAGTTAAATTAGTTTTAATTCTTTCCTTAAAACTGCGGGCAAATATACAAAGACTTTTATGTACTGCAAAACCTAAATAAAAATAATTTGTAATTGTTTTTATTAACTTTGCGGGCTTAAAATAAAAGCCAATATGTTCAACAAAAATATCAAATTAGTTTTAGCAGGAATTATAATAGCAGTTGCTATTTGGCAATTTTTCCTTGGTAACATTGGGAATGGGATCATGTACATCCTTCTTTCCCTTATATTTATATTCCTGTATTTTAAAAATGAAATAATTTTATTGGCATTTTTAAGGCTGAGAAAACAGGATTTTCCCGGTGCAAAAAAATGGCTTGATAAAATAAAAAACCCGGAAGCGGCACTTACAAGGAAACAACAAGGCTATTTTTGGTACCTTCATGGTCTAATGCTTTCACAAACCAACATTACAAAAGCAGAGAAACATTTCAAAAAAGCCATCAAATTAGGTTTGGCAATGGATCAGGATCTTGCAATGGCTAAACTTAATTTGGCCGGGATTGCAATGACCAAAAGACGTAAAAGGGAAGCTCAAATTCTTCTAACAGAAGCAAAAAAACTTGACAAACACGGAATGCTAAAAGAGCAAATCACGATGATGAAACAACAAATGAAGAAGATATAAACTCCTTCATTTTTTAAATTCCTATGCCTTAGGTTCATCAATGTACTTAAACTAATATCCAAGCGCTTTAACGAATAGTTTTCTTTAGGGGGTTCTTGTTGTCTAAATTTGTATTTACAATGATGTAATACAAAATATGGTAAGACTTTTACCCCTACTAATTATCTTACTTTCCCTTTCTAATCCTGTTTTCGGTCAAACAGATGATACCCGTTTGTTCTTTTCTGAAGCACTTGCCGCCCACTTACCAAAATACGATCAAAACGCAAAAGCTGCCTATTATAAAAGAGATTATAAGAAGGCAAACCGACTCTTTGATTCACTTATTGAACATGGGTTGAAGGGTAGTTATATGGATAACTTCAAATTCAATAACCTAAACAAAAAGGAAAGTTTACTGTACGGTTTTAAAAAACCTATGTATTTGATAACTTATGCTTCCTGGTGTGTTACATCGGAAGGTGAAATTCCTGCAATCAATCAACTGGCCACCAAATACAGCGATAAAATAGATTTTGTGATCCTGTTTTGGGACGATCATAAAACCACAAAGAAAATGGCCAAATTATACAATGAACATTTAAAAGTGCTTTATGTGAATGAAATGAACAATCAAGATTCTTACGTAATTAGCAAATTGAAACATTCTCTTGGGCTTCCTACCACATTTTTAATAGATGGGAACAAAAAAATATTGGATATAAGACGTGGCGTTACACATCCCTACGGAAAGAGTTTTGAGGAATCCTTTGATATGAATTATAGTTCTATTTTTGACGGGATCGCCAATCACTTACTTGAATCTAATAATTATAATGCAGAAAGGGAAACCGTAGCTTTGAACTAAGTATTTCCCTTGTTTTTGGAGTGCTTTTATTATCCTGATATTTGTTGAAATTCCGAATATTTCTTCCTTTAATATTCCTTGTCCACTGGGTTTGTCCAGTTGAAATTGATTTCTTTTCAAATATTAGTTACCAACCGGATAAATTCCCTTTTTTGGAATTTCAATTTCATACATTTTACCAGATTTATTATTAAGATGAGCTTCCCGAAGCCAGGGATTATGAATTTTTAAAATCTTATAATTAATATCTAACTTTTGTGCAAAGGCAGCAAAATTTGAAACTGGCGTATCTACTTTCACTGTGGTTGTTTCAATATGGGAATAAAGGTCTTCCTGTGAAAAGTTAAACCCATATTTTTTCGGGTTTTTCATAATTTCCTTTAAGGCAATAATTCTAAAAACGTATCTGCCTGTTTCCTCACCAAGTAAAAGATCATAGTAATTATTTACTTCCTGCCGCTCCAGCTGCCTTAAAACACCTGTATTACCTGCATTATAAGCGGCGGCCGCCATTGTCCAGCTTCCAAATCGCTCTTTAGACTTTAAAAGATACTCACAAGCCACTCTGGTAGATTTCTCTATATGATAGCGCTCATCTACATTTCCATTAATTTCCAGTTTATAATCTTTTCCTGTTCCCTCCATAATTTGCCAAAACCCTACTGCACGCGCAGGGGAAACAGCCTGAGTCAACCCGCTTTCTATAACCGCCAAATATTTAAAATCATCCGGAACTCCATATTCCTTCAAAATAGGCTCAATCACCGGGAAGTATTTATTGGCTCTTTTAAGCAACAGCAACGCATTGGACTGCCAATAGGTATTGACCAGCAATTCTCTATCCATACGCTCATAAACATCCGGATCCTCAATGGGAACAAGTTCGCCTCCAAAATTCAGATTTTCAGGCATTGGCAATGCATAAATATTATAGTCTCGCGTTACCTTTTCCACCTTTTCTTCAGTAATATCTTTATCTGTATTTGGGCCTTCCTGCACAGCCTGGATGCTTACCGCTAAAACAGCAATAAGTCCAACGCTCATCAACAAAACTTTTAAAATTTTCATGTTTTTATTTTTTATTATGTTTAACTAAGTTTTCCGTTGATAATAATTCCAGGTAAATGTTTATTGAACCATTTATATCTATTTATTATCATAATGTGGGTGCCACCTTTTACTGTAATACAGCCTTTTATATATTTATAGGGGAAAATCTCATCCATATCTCCGTGAATGTGAACAATACCTTCAATAGGTTTATCACAATCCCAAAGCACCATATTTTTTATAGCCCAATCCAAATATTTGGTGTTTCTAACAGATATATATTTTTTATAAAGCTGAGCTCTTTTGGTTATATAATCTCCAACGGCAATCTTTTCAAGCTGGTCAACGTAATCTACTAAACTAGTGGGAATAAGCTTGAAGAAACCAGTATTCCCTGCATACTTCATTCTTCGGGGAAGTTCATCCCTGCATTTTACACTTGAAATAATAATAAGTCGCTTTAATTCCAAATATTTACTCATCTCCTGAACAATAATACCGCCAAAAGAAACACCAATAAGAACTATATGATCATGTTTTATGTATCGATTCATCCTTTGCGCATAATGTACCAGAGACTCATCAGTAGTTGGAATTATCCATTCCAGCAAATGAATTTCAAACTGCTCCTCCGGCAATTTAATATATTCAAAAATAGATGAGTTCGCAGCCAATCCTGGCATAAAATAAACGTGGGTAATTTGCGTGTTATTCGGCATTCAAACTGGGATATTACTCTAAAAGATCAAATTTTATTAAAATTCAACTTCAAAATTACTGATATTTTTCCCTCTTATGCTATCAGGACAGTTAAAAAACACTCCGAAAAAGGCGCGTTTTTAAGGATGGATAGGGAAAGTAAAAAAATCTAACAGGAAAATTAACATTCCTTTGTAAATCAGATGATCTTTGAACGGTAACTCGTACAAATTTTGCAAAATCAAAAACCCGGGGCAAGCCCAAAAGATATGAATTGACAAATATTTTTAAAAATTCGGAGCAAGCCTCGGCGATTTAGACCCTCAATGAGGGATTAAAATCTTATCTTTACAGGATAGTGATAAATTCTTTCTGAATTGTTTAATGATCTTTATAATCTAAAATAGAGAAAAAACAAAAACTAAAGTCTCAGGAATGCCAATATCAATTACCAGGAGTAAGCTCAAAATATACGTAAAAGGAAAAAATATCCAGATCATTGGGGAATGAAATTCAAATCTGAAATGATTTTAATTTACGGCTTTTTTCTGAATAAACAGGACTCTTCTGGAACAGGAAAAAATAATATTTTAATTTAATAGCCTTCATTTTTATTTGGAAAGGAAAAGTTGAACTAAATTTTAAAGACGATGAATGATGTAGAGATTGTAATTACCAACAATGAGTTTTTAAGACAGTTTGAGGCTGTCATACAAAATGAATTGATCACGGTGGAATATTCCCAGCAGGAGCGAAAAATATTCCTTACAAAGTTAAGGATGCCAGATCCTTTAAAAGATGAAGGATACTTAGAGCCATTTTTGGAAAAATTATTAGGCCAAATCAAAGAAGGTACCGACAGGGTTGTGCCAACAAGTCCTGAAATTGCCACATTTATTAGAAAGCACAGAAGGAAGTATAAAGACCTCTTACCTGTAGGAATAAATATTTAAACCGCGATAGAAGAGTTTTTGTAGTTGAAACGCACCAACCCGTCTTCATCTATTTTTTCGAGTTCAATATCATGCAGGGTATTAACAAGTTCAGGATTCCAGGGAGTTTTTACCTTAACATAATTCTCTGTGAATCCGTGGATGAAACCAGCCTTGTTTTCACCTTCAAAAAGAACGATATGGGAAGTCCCTAACTGACTTTCATAAAAAGCCCTGCGCTTTTTTGCCGAAAGTCCTCTGAGCATTTTGCTTCGTTTCTTTCGTACCCTCACCGGAACTATTTCCGGCATTTCTGCTGCAGCCGTATTTTCCCGTTCAGAATAGGCAAATACGTGTAGATAAGAAATATCGAGTTCGTTTAAGAAATTATAAGTTTCTAAAAAGTTTTCTTCCGTTTCTCCCGGAAAACCAACAATAACATCCACACCTATACAGGCATTGGGCATCACCGCTTTTATTTGAGTCACCCTGTCAATATACAATTCCTTCATATACCGGCGCTTCATCGCTTTCAGGATCTCGTTGGAGCCACTTTGCAAGGGGATATGAAAGTGAGGAACAAACGAATTGCTTTGGGCTACAAAATCAATTGTTTCATTTTTTAAAAGATTCGGTTCTATTGAAGAAATTCGCAAACGCTCGATTCCGGTAACTTTATCCAATGCTTTTACCAGATCTAAAAAAGTATGTTCATGTTTTTTATTCCCAAATTCCCCTTTTCCATAATCTCCAATATTCACTCCCGTGAGCACGATTTCCTTAATACCTTTTGCCGAAATTTCGGAAGCGTTCTTTAAAACGTTCTCCAGTTTATCACTTCTGGAAATCCCTCTTGCCAAAGGAATGGTACAATAAGTACATTTATAATCACAACCGTCCTGAACTTTTAAAAACGCCCGGGTCCTGTCTCCAAAAGAGTAGGCACTAACATAAAAATTGGCTTCTGAGATTTCACAGGAATGGATTTCAGCAAATTCAGATTTGGTAAGATCGTTTAAATAATCGGTGATCTTGAATTTTTCTGAAGCACCCAAAACCAGATCTACACCATCAACATCGGCTAATTCTTCGGGTTTTAACTGAGCATAACAGCCAATGGCAATTACAAAAGCATCCTCATTTGCTTTTTGGGCATGTTTTACGATAGTTTTAAAACGCTTATCGGCATTCTCGGTGACGGAACAGGTATTGATCACATAAATATCGGCATGTTCAGAAAAATCAACCCGTTGAAAACCTTCCTCTTTAAAAGAACGCGCGATGGTGGATGTTTCAGAAAAATTGAGCTTACAGCCCAGAGTATAAAAAGCCACTTTTTTAGGATTGCTCATCACCTTATTTATTTAAAATTATGCCTGAAATTAGGGCTTGCAAATATACCCACTTTTATCGGGTTATTAAAATGGCCTGAAGTATAGATAACCCGAAAAAGATATTTCGAACTTTATAAAAGCTCTTGCAGAGAATAATCGCCTTAAAATTTATGATCTTTAAATAGAATTTAGTCTTTCCTCCACTTTTTGGTCTCATCAAAAACCTGTTCTAAAATTGCCTTATCATCATTGGTGAACTCGATATTCCTTCGTTTCATAACAACTTCAGCCACTTCAAAAGCTTTAATGGTTTTGTAAGTCGTAATTCCGCCGCTTCCTCCCCAACTAAAACTGGGAATAAAATTGCGGGGAAATCCGCTTCCGAAGATATTTGCACTTACACCAATTACAGTTCCGGTGTTGAACATGGTATTGATCCCGCATTTGCTATGATCTCCCATCATCAATCCACAAAACTGCAAGCCTGTTCTGGCAAAACCTTCCGATTCATAATCCCAAAGCCTAACTTCAGCATAATTGTTTTTTAGGTTGGAAGTGTTTGTGTCGGCACCAAGATTACACCATTCCCCAATGACCGAATTACCAAGAAAACCATCATGTCCTTTGTTGGAATAAGCGAAAATCACCGAATTATTAACCTCTCCCCCAACCTTCGAGAATGGACCCACAGTAGTTGGTCCGTAAATTTTGGATCCCATTTTTAAAACAGAATTCTCACAAAGTGCGAATGGTCCACGTACCATGCAACCTTCCATCACCTCTGCATCTGCTCCAATATAAATTGGTCCTTCGGAAGCATTTAAAATAGAAAATTCAACTTTCGCTCCTTTTTCTATGAAAATATTTTCAGCTGAAAGAACATTGTTAGAGGTTGAAATAGGTTCGCTATCACGGTTTTTGGTGATCAAATCAAAATCGGCAGCAATCGCTTCCCCATTTTTTGAAAAAATATCCCAGGTGTTTTCCAGTTGAAAAACATCTCCCTGTAATTCAAGTTGTGTAAAGTTGTCAAAATCGACCTCCTGATCTTCAAGAGTGAAAAAAGCGACGATTTCGTCTCCATGAAATATAGCCTGATGCGCTTCAAGATCTTCAATTTGGGCCAAAAATTCAGGCGTAGGAAGATATGAAGCATTGATCATTATATTCTCAGGCATTTCAACCATAGGCCATTTTGGAGATAAATAATCTTCGGTAACCGTTGAAGTGGTCGTCATTAAAAGCCTTTCCCACTTCTCGCGAATAGTGAGAATACCAACTCTAATATCTGCAACAGGGCGGGTAAAAGTAAAAGGAAGCAACTGCTTTCTTACCGATCCATCAAATAAAATATAATTCATATTAATATAGTTATGAGGTAAAGGTACGAGGAAAATAAAAATAGTATTAAGCGCCAGGGCTCACAATTTTTCAAAACAAAAAGGATATAAAAACCAAAAGCCCTCATTTCTGAAGGCTTTGATATTTTTAAAAACAAGAAGATTATTTCTTGAATTTAGCGTATTTGTTTTTGAATTTATCAATCCTACCTGCGGTATCCAGTAATTTGGATTTTCCAGTGTAGAAAGGATGAGAGGTTCTTGAGATTTCCATTTTAACCAATGGATACTCTGTACCTTCAACTTCTATAGTTTCTTTAGTATTTGCGGTAGATTTAGTAATAAATACCTCCTCGTTGGACATATCTTTAAATGCTACCAATCTATAATTTTCCGGATGGATTCCCTGCTTCATCGCTTTATTCTTTAAAATCGTGTTCGTTTTTCGAGTGGCAAATTTAAGCAATTTTAATAAATATCAAACTAATTATGCCCTAAATTTTAAAAGACTTCAATTTACACTTAAAATTCGCCGGTATGTAACGTTTTCCTATATTTGTTAACTAACTGGCATAACCAATCAATTGATAAAATGAAAAAATCTTTACAATCTGTTATTGTTCCTTACGGACTTACTTTAGGTGTAATTTCTATTTTAATCACAGTATTAATCTATGCATTAAACCTTGAATTGTTTACCAAATGGTATATCACTCTTATTAATTTAGCGATTGTTCTTGTTATAGGCATCATGGCCGTGAAACAGGTTAAAGCCATTGATCCTGAGCCATTCTTTTCCTTTAAAAGTGCATTTTCTGCCTTTTTCTTCACCGTTCTCCTTGGCTCGTTTATTTCAATAGTTTTTACAGGTATCCTCTTTAACTTCATAGATTCAGAAGCTGCTAAATATGTGCAGGAAATGACCCTGGAAGCAAGTCGTGAAATGATGGAAAATTTTGGAGCTCAACAGGCACAAATAGATGCTGCGATTGCGCAACAGGAAGGGAATAACCCTTTTGGATGGAAAAATTTATTTATGGGATTTGCTTTTTCCATAGTTCTTTACGCAATCTTGTCTTTAATAATAGCCGCAATCTTTAAGGAAAAAGATCCAAACAGAGCATAATTTATGCAGTTATCCATAGTTATTCCTCTTTTAAACGAGGAAGAATCTTTACCGGAATTATATAATTGGATTGTATCTGTGATGCAATCCAATTCCTATTCCTATGAAATAATTTTTATTGATGATGGCAGTACTGATGATTCCTGGAACACCATCTCAAATTTAGCATTAAAAGATCCGGCTGTAAAAGGGATTAAATTCAACAGGAATTATGGAAAATCCCAGGCACTTCATGCGGGTTTTCTTGCTTCTAACGGTGATGTTGTAATTACCATGGATGCAGATTTGCAGGATAATCCCGAGGAAATCCCCGAATTGTATGATCTGATAAAAAAGGAAAATTACGACCTGATCTCCGGCTGGAAGAAAAAGCGATATGATTCGGTATTATCCAAGAATCTACCATCAAAACTATTTAACGCTGCAGCCCGGAAAACCTCCGGAGTAAAACTTCACGATTTTAATTGTGGGCTTAAAGCCTATAATAAAACTGTTATTAAAAATATTGATGTGTACGGAGAAATGCATCGCTATATTCCGGTATTGGCTAAAAATGCGGGTTTTGTAAAAATAGGAGAAAAAGAAGTAAAGCATCAGGCCCGGAAATATGGCAAAACCAAATTTGGAATGGAACGTTTTATAAATGGCTTTCTGGATCTTATTAGTATCTGGTTTTTGTCCAAATTCGGAAAAAGACCAATGCACCTTTTTGGTGCCCTGGGTGTACTAATGTTCTTTTTTGGATTTATTGCCGCCACCTGGATAGGACTTTCCAAACTTTATAAAATGTATCATAACCAACCCAATATCCTCGTAACGGATAATCCCTGGTTTTACATCGCCCTAATCCTTATGGTAATAGGAACCCAGTTTTTCCTTGCGGGATTCCTTGGAGAGCTCATCTTAAGAAGTAAACGGGAAAAAGATCGGTATTTGATTAGCAAAACAACAGGGATAAATTAATCACTCCCGGCATAAAATTCTTATTTTTGTTTCTAAAATTTTAGTAATGTCAAAAATAAAACCTGAGATACTTACCAAAGCCAAAGCGTGGCTTTCTGATACCTTCGACAAGGAAACACGTGAAAGAGTTCAATATCTTATAGATAACAACCCAAAAGAACTGGAAGAAAGTTTTTATAAGAACACTTCATTTGGTACCGGGGGAATGCGCGATATTATGGGAGTTGGGCCAAACAGGATCAACAAATACACCCTCGGAAAAAACACTCAGGGAATTTCAAACATACTGAAACAGGAATTTAAAGGAGAAGATCTAAAAGTTGTGATCGCTTACGATTGCCGGAAAAACAGTAAGGAACTTGCTCAAATAGTCGCTGATGTGTTTTCTGCCAATAAAATCAAGGTGTTTCTGTTTTCAGAGCTGCGTTCTACTCCGGAGCTTTCTTTTGCGGTAAAATATTTGGATTGCCACTGCGGAATCGTGCTTACTGCGAGTCACAATCCACCGGAATATAATGGTTATAAGGTTTACTGGCAGGATGGAGGACAATTGGTGCCACCTCAGGACAAAATGATCATCCGGGAAATAGAAAAGCTTGACTATACCGAGATCAAATTTGAAGCAAACAAAGAACTCATAGAATTTATAGATAAAAAAGTTGATAATGCTTTTATTGAAGCTTCAGTTAAAAATGGAAGTTTTGACACTTCTTCAGCAGCAAAAGATAATCTTAAGATCGTTTTCACTTCCCTTCATGGAACTGCCTCAACTGTTAATCCGCATGTTCTTGCTAAAGCTGGTTACAGAAACGTATTTACCGTGAAGGAACAGGATGAACCGGATGGAAATTTTCCCACGGTAAAATCACCCAATCCTGAAGAACCTGAAGCCCTGAAAATGGCGATGGAACTTGCTATTGAAAAAGATGCAGATATTGTAATTGGAACCGATCCCGATGGCGATCGCCTTGGGGTTGCCGTGAGAAACCTAAACAATAACCTCATACTTCTCAATGGAAACCAGACCATGGTAGTGATGAGTTGGTTTTTGCTGGAGCAATGGAAAAAAGAAGGAAAATTGAATAAAAATTCCTTCGTGGCCTCAACGATTGTTTCCACTCCGATGCTTAAAAATATCACCGAAAGTTATGCTGCTCAATACCACGAAGTTCTTACCGGTTTTAAATGGATCGCAAAATTGATAAAAGACCACCCGGAACTGGATTTTGTTGGGGGTGGTGAAGAAAGTTTTGGATATATGGTAGGCGATTTTGTGAGAGATAAAGATGCAGCCACCGCTACCCTACTTGCCTGCGAAATTGCGGCCCAAATGAAAGCCAACGGAAGTTCCTTTTATGAAAAGCTTCTTGAACTTTATACCGAATTTGGATTGTACCGGGAAGAACTTATTTCATTGGTAAAAAAGGGAATGGACGGGGAATCACAGATAAAACAAATGATGGTGGATTTAAGAGAAAATCCGCTTTCTGAAATCAACGGGGAAAAAATTGTATTAATAGAGGATTATCAATCTTCTGAATCAAAAAATCTTCAGGATCATACCAAATACAGCCTGGATATTCCAAAATCCAATGTGTTGATCTATTATACGGAAGAGGGCACTAAAATCGCGGCACGACCTAGTGGTACAGAACCTAAGATCAAATTCTACATCAGTGTAAACAGTGATTTAAACTCCATTGAAGAATTTGAAGAAACCAGCCAGCAATTGAAGGAAAAAATAGTAAAAATAAAATCTGATCTACACCTGGATTAATTAAAATCAAATGACATATTTCAGAAAAATCCTTGAGTACGCAAGACCTTACAAGCGTTTTGCTTTACTTAATATCATTTGCAATATATTTTATGCCCTGTTTAGCACCTTATCTTTTATCGCACTTATCCCTGTAATAGACATTTTATTCGATAAAAGTAAGCGTGTAGTTAAAAAACCCGAGTGGGAAGGTATTACCGGAGTTAAGGACTTTACGATAGATTATTTTAATTATAATGTAAGTCAGCGGGTAGCTGAAGATGAAGTCTCTGCCCTTATCTTCATTTGCGCAATTATAGTTTCATTGTTTTTTCTGAAAAATCTCTTTGGTTATCTTGCTGCATTTTTCATCACTTTTCTTCGGAATGGTGTTCTGCGGGATGTGCGCGATTCGGTTTACAAAAAGATCCTTGAATTACCGATCTCTTATTTTTCTGAAAAGAAAAAAGGAGATACTATTTCCAGGATTACTGCAGATGTAAACGAAGTTCAAACTTCGTTTTTATCTATCCTGGAGCTTATTGTACGAGAGCCATTGACCATTATTTTTACCATTATTGCAATGTTGTTGATCAGTGCGAAACTCACCATTTTTGTATTTATATTTCTACCAATCTCGGGATTTATAATATCTGTAATCGGAAAGAAGCTTAAATCCCAATCCAGCAGAGCTCAGGAAGAAAACGGGCATTTCTTATCCATTGTGGAAGAAACTCTTTCGAGTTTAAAAATAATCAAGGGGTTTAACGCGGAGGGCAAGTTTCAGGAAAAATTCCAGGATTCCACAAATAAGCTGAATACCATCCTAAACAGCCTGATTAACCGGCAAAACCTTGCCTCCCCTGCCAGTGAATTCCTTGGGATTTTTGTAATTGTCATAATCTTATGGTTTGGAGGAAATATGGTACTGGTAGAAGGAACTTTAAATGCTGCAGCATTTATTGCATTTTTAGGACTGGCTTATAACATACTTACTCCTGCCAAGCAAATCTCAAAAGCAACCTACAGCGTTAAAAAAGGGAACGCAGCAGCAGAGCGGATCATAGAAGTTTTGGAAACCCCTTCCAACCTTACCGATGCTGAAAATGCTATTATAATTAAGGATTTTGAGAAGGAAGTAGAAATTGAAAATATCAGCTTCAAATATGAAGATGAACTGGTACTGAAAAACTTTAGCCTTAAAGTTCCAAAGGGAAGCACAGTGGCCCTTGTAGGGCAATCTGGAAGTGGGAAATCTACTATTGCAAATTTGGTTACCAGGTTTTACGATGTAAATGAAGGAACAATTAAAATAGACGGAACAGATATTCGGCAAATCACCAAACATTCCTTAAGAAGTTTGATGGGATTGGTAACCCAGGATTCTATTTTGTTTAATGATACTGTAAAAAACAATGTTTCCCTTGGAAAAGTAACCGCCACGAATGAGGAAGTTATAGATGCTTTAAAAATTGCGAATGCGTGGGAATTTGTAAAAGATCTTCCCAAAGGCATGGAAACCAACATAGGAGACAGTGGAAATAAACTAAGCGGCGGCCAGAAACAGCGACTCTCCATTGCCCGGGCAGTGCTTAAAAATCCACCGATAATGATTCTGGATGAGGCCACATCAGCACTGGATACTGAAAGTGAAAAGCTGGTACAAAAGGCACTGGAAAATATGATGAAGAACAGGACCTCCATTGTAATTGCACACAGGCTCTCTACCATTCAAAATGCAGATATGATAGTAGTCATGCATAGGGGAGAAATTGTAGAGCAGGGAAAACATGAGAAATTAATTAACCATAATGGGACTTATAGAAAGCTGGTTGAAATGCAATCTTTTGATTAAATTAAATAAACAAAATTAACCCTGACAGGGTTTTAAATTTTTGAATTTTGAACAAAATAAAACAGGCTGCCCTTATAAAAGGACAACCTGTTTTTTACACCTAATTCAAAAAAACCTTACAGACTTAATAATCCGGCAAGAACTACTTCCACGGTAATTTCAGCATTAGCTTCTACAGAAATTTCCTGTAAATCTATTGCTGTGGCGGAACTGGCATCCAGCATACCCTCTAATTCCTTGCTACCATTGCTGTTTGTGTCAGAAAACGAAGCGAAATGAAGTTCATACTCCCCTTCTTCAATAAAGTGAAGTTCAAAATCCCCACTGGCTTTATTCACAGATGAACTGCTGACCGCATTGGAAAACCCAACATTATTTTCACTTCCAGACTCAGATACGGTATAAGTTCCTTTTTTATACACAAATGCAACCATAGTTTCGGCATCACTGCTATTCATATTTGAAACTGACCCCGTAATGATTCCTGTTTCCAGGGAATTTACGGACCTTATACTGTTTCCAAGTTCAGTTGCACTCACAAATTTATAATCTCCGGTACCTTCACCTTCAACGATTGCTTTTCTTAAATCGAAATCCAGTACAATTTCATTGTTTTCTACTGCCTGTATATCTACATTATCAGTAATTTCAATGATTCCGGAGGTAGCAACAAGAGCCTTTTTCTCACCATCAGCTGTTAGAATGTAATTCCCGGGGGCTTCTCCGGAGGCATCAGATTCATTATCCAGAACCAAGGTTATCTCAGAGGTAGTTCCACTTTCCAATTCAAGATTTCCTAATAATTCTGAATTGCCATTCTGCAAACTACTTATGTTTACAGTAGTTTTTTGAAAACCTTCGATAGATTTCCCGTTGACATTCACATCAGAAATTGTGATAAAAGCCGCCTGCACATTTGCATTATCTATTGGCGCATCGGTAATAGATACCTTTGTGTTGTAGCCTTCCGTATTTTCCGGTGTTCCCTGATCATCTTTTGAACAGGAATAAACAAGGCTTAAACATACTAACGCTAATCCTGTGTTGAAAAAATTTTTAAACTTCATAAAATTGAATTTCTCGCCATTAATTTAGACGAACGATTAATATTACTATTAGATTATAGGTATCAAAACGATATGGAAAGATGGGTATTGCCCAATGTTTTATCCTTTAGGATAGTTTAACGGGATATGAATCAATTTAAGAAGATATTACAGTTTTGCCAAATTGGTGGTTTTGGGTTGTGGGCTTTTTGAATTTTGAATCTCGCCTGGTTCAAAAATTCACACAAAAAAATGGATGAAGTAGGTTCATCCATTTTTAAAACATTTTTCATCGTGGGGACAATGAAAAACAGCCGATTCAATTTTAATTACTTGGGGCAAAAAAAGATCAAATCATTTTTGATACTCAAATATAATATTAAAATTGGTTTTACCAAAATAAAAATGCTTTTTATCTTATTTTTATGTATTTCATCTTGATTAAAACCTTTAATTCCTACAAAATTCCTACAAAAATGCAAGTGTAATTTTCGGAATTGCATTAAACTTTTCAATAACTTTAACAGCTTAATTCTAAAACATACCATTGAAAAAGGAGGACTCCTTATTGCTTGAGAATTTAAAAAACCCCTCTACCAGGAACGAGGCCTTTAAGGAACTTCTTTCCTGCTACAAGGAGCGCCTGTATTGGCATATAAGGAATATGGCCAAGGATCATGAGGACACCGATGATATTTTACAGAACACCTTTATTAAAATCTACCGGAACATTGAAAAATTCAAAGGAGAAAGCCAGCTTTACTCCTGGATGTACCGTATCGCCACCAATGAAACCATAACTTTTCTCAATCTCAAAGCTAAAAGATTACAAATTGATTCCATAGAACTGCAAAGCCATCTTATCGATAATTTAGAAAGTGATGTATATTTTGAAGGAAGTGTAATTCAGTTAAAATTGCAACAGGCAATTGCAACACTCCCGCAAAAACAACAACAGGTATTTAATATGAAATACTTCGAGGAATTAAAATACCGTGAGATGGCAGAAATACTGGAAACCAGTGAAGGAGCTTTAAAAGCATCTTACCACATAGCCGCAAAAAAAATTGAAGAATTTCTAAAGAAGGATTAAACCATTCTAAAAAAAATAAGTCAAAGTAGCAAATGGAAAAGAATAAATTTACATTTAATCCAAAATCAGGCTTTAAAGTCCCCGAAAATTATTTCGAGGATTTTGAATCGAATGTGCTGGATTCGTTATCACTGGAACCAGAAATGTTGAAAACCATTGAGAAGGATTCCGGCTTTAAAGTTCCGTTGGATTATTTTGAAACTTTAGAAAATAATATCTATGCTAGAATAGAAAATTCTAAATCGAAAGGAAGAGTTATTCCTATGTACAGGAAAAGAAAACTTTTTTATTATGTTGCAGTTGCCGCTATATTCGTTGGATTGATTTCAACCTTACTTTTCAACCCTGTACAGGAAAATTCTTTTAATTCTATCGAATTGTCCGCGATTGAAGCATATATGGACTCAGGGAATATGGATTTCAATTACAATGAAATTTCTTCTATCATATATGAAGAAGATTATGTTTTTGATAATATAACTAAATCCAATTTAAGTGATGATGCAGTTTTTGAATATTTAAAAGAAAATATGGAAGATCCTTCCATCATCCTGGAATAACTGGCACGAAATTGGAATTACTCCTTAAATGGGAGAACAACTGAAATAAAATAAGACTATAAAGGAAACATCTATCAGAAAAATTTTCTCCTACAGGAAAACAATTATATGGATGTTTGATAGGTCCACAAAACAATAATAGAAACAGATGAAAAAGATAATTTTACTTTTAAGTTTTCTTTTTGTTGCCTTAAGTGCAAATGCTCAAAAGACCAGCAAAGCAGATCACAGGGAGCGAATAAAAACTATGAAGATTGCCTATTTTACTCAGGAACTCAACATGAATGCTCAAACCGCCCAAAAATTCTGGCCTATTTACAATGCATACGAATGCCAGAAAATGGATCTTCACCGCCGTGAAGATGTAGATATGGACCTGGATAATATCGATAACATTTCTGAAGCTCAAGCCGAAGAAATGCTGAAAGAATATTTAACTGTAGAAAAAGAAGAGTATGAAATTAAAAAAGAATTATTTTCCGATCTAAAAAAGTTCTTTTCCGCTAAGGAAATAATAAAACTGCATAAAATTGAATCAGATTTTAATAAAAAACTGATCCGTGAATACAGAGCCAGAAAGTCCGCAGAAAGAAACAAGTAGCAGAAGAGTTTATGGTTAGTTTTTTGGTTAGTTGTTGTGAATTCCGGATGAACTTCATCCGGAATTCTTTATTTCCAACCAGTTCATTTCTACTTATTTATTTAAATTTCAGTTTAACTATTCTGTTTTTGCCGGCTGCATAGGCTGTGGAATCATTTAAAAACCGAATAGTAAAAAAGCCTTCCTCAGATAGTTGTTGCCAGGTTTCACCTTTATTGCTGGAATAGGAAATCCCGGTAAATCCAACGGTCACAATTTCATTCGCCTGGCCTCCGGGAACAAAACGCACACTGCTTTTATATCCTGGATCTTTTCCATCTGCAACCAATTGCCAGGTTTTACCACCATCTTCGGTAACTGCCTTATTGGCTTTATTTAATTCCGGTGCGGTATAATCCCCTCCTATTATAATTCCGTTCGAGTCATCATGAAAATCAATGCTGTAGCCCCCTGAAGTTGGTGTTCCCTGCACTAATGGGGTTTCATAAACCTCCCAGGTAATTCCTTTATCCGGCGAGTAAAAAACACGGGATTTCATTCCTCCGGAAAGTATCCAGGTATGATCTCCTTGTACGGCAATGTTGGAATTGCTGGCTGCGAAAGCAGCTTCCCCTTCAATAACCGGAGGAAGATCCTTACAAGGAATCTTGTTCCAGTTTTTTCCACCATCTCTGGTAATGATTATGGATAAGCAGCCATCTGTAGGATCTCCCATTGCGATTCCCTCCTTATCATTCCAGAAAGTCATAGCATCATAAAAAACCTTTTCATTTTCCTCTTTATAAACCAATTCCATAGAACCCGTATCCCCGGTTTTAAATAATAGCGCAGGATTTCCGATACTTAACATAAAAAAATCTGAAGAAGTACTGGCCACTGCCCTAAATTCCGGACGAATGGAATCATACTCCTGAATATTGGTATTCCATTCCCCGGGAGTGGAATTATAGATGCCGTACATTCCATTATTAGCAGCAAAGGCAAGATCCCTGCCCATAATTTCAATAGCTCTAACGCTTAAGGAATCGTCTTCCAAAATAGTTTGAATTTCAACTTTCGTATAGCTTTTCCGGGATTCCTGTTTTTCCCTGGAAACACAACCCGCTATAAATAATATACTTAATAGATAGATAATTTTCATAGATGATTCATTTGTTTTTTTAGTGATTTTCACAAAATTCAAAGCGTAATGCTTCAATTTTAAAGTCCCAATTTATGATGTTCTTAGGATACTAAGAATTGATTCAAAGATAAATTTTTCCGCAGCAAAAAAATGTACCTTTGCAACTTTAAAATATAACTATGCGCTTACACAGAAATTTAGTATTTGCAACGGTTGATGCCCTTTCTGAAATATTCAACGAAGGGAAATATGCCGATAAAATGATCGAGAAAGCTCTTAAACGCGACAAGCGTTGGGGTTCAAGGGATCGTAGTTTTATTGCTGAAACCACGTATGATATCGTTAGATGGAAACGTTTATACTCAGAAATAGCGGAAGTTAAAGCTCCGTATTCCCGTGAAAATCTATTCAGGTTATTCGCTGTATGGGCCACTTTACGCGGAATTACATTACCAGACTGGAAACAGATTGAACCTACTCCAAGCAGGAGAATAAAAGGGAAATTTGATGAATTGAGCAAAATCAGAAAGTACAGGGAGTCTATTCCAGACTGGATGGATGAAATGGGAGTTAAAGAACTGGGTGAAAAAATCTGGGAAAAGGAAATTCATGCTTTAAATGAACAGGCCCCGGTCGTACTAAGGGTAAATACTCTAAATATCTCCAGGGATAATTTAAGAAGCATTTTAAAAGAGGAGCAGATTATAGCTGAACCGATTAAGGGTTACCCGGATGCGCTGCAACTGGAGGAACGCGCGAATGTTTTTAAAACGGATGCTTTTAAAAAAGGATATTTTGAAGTTCAGGATGCGAATTCACAACTGGTAGCCAAATTTCTTGAGGTAGAGCCTGGGATGAGAGTAGTTGATACCTGCGCTGGTGCCGGTGGAAAAACACTGCACATCGCCGCGATTATGGAAAATAAAGGACAAATAATTGCCACCGATATTTACGAAAACAAATTGAAGGAATTAAAACGCCGGGCAAAACGTGCAGGAGTTCATAATATTGATCCCCGGCCAATTGATACCACAAAGGTTGTAAAAAAACTGTATGGTACAGCAGACAGGGTTCTTATTGATGCACCTTGCAGCGGACTGGGAGTTTTAAGCCGGAATCCCGATGCCAAATGGAAATTACAGCCGGAATTTATTGAAAACATCAAAAAAACTCAGGCAGAAATTCTGGATACCTATTCCAGAATTCTTAAACCAGGCGGAAAAATGGTGTATGCCACGTGTTCTGTATTGCCTTCTGAAAATCAGGAGCAGGTTGAGAAATTCCTGTCAAGAGAAGCCGGTAAAAATTTCAAACTGGTAAAAGATAAAAAACTTCTTTCTTCAGTAACAGGATACGATGGATTCTATATGGCACTGTTGGAGAATACAGAAAAATAGTTTCAAAACATAAAATTTTCATAGCATACCTAACACTGCCTGGATTTAAAACCGGGCAGTGTTTTTTTTACTCCATAGGATTAATCATTAATTAAGAGTAACTTAATTGTTAATCTCTTATTTATGGAACCGACTAAAATTTTAAAGACCTTGCTAATCTTATTGGTTATTGGATGCTCTTCAGACAATAATGACTCTCTTCCTGCTGAGGTTGAAACCTTTTCTGAAGAACTCTTTTTTTCAGAATATATCGAAGGAAGTTCCTTTAATAAAGCTTTGGAAATTGTCAATCTTACAGGAGCAAGCATCAATCTTGAAGCCGAAGGGTATTCAATCAAGAAGCAAACCAATGGCAGTGGCAATTGGATTAGTGATCTACCGTTATCCGGCTCAATCGCCCATAATGACGTATATGTTATAGCCAATGAAAATTCTGATAATTCTGAAATTATTCAGCAATCAGATCTGCTAAAAACCGGAGCTCCCATGGATTTTAACGGAAATGATCCAATTGGACTTTTTAAAAATGAAATTTTAATCGATGTCATTGGTACCTTCAATAATTCTGAAGATTTCGCCAAAGATAAAACGCTCCTTCGAAAAAAATCAATTCTTGAACCTTCTACCCTTTTTGATATAAGCAACTGGGAAGTTTTAGAGATTGATCATGTAGAAGATTTGGGAGTGTATTAGATGTGAAATGTGAGATAAAGGTCAAATTTTAGTGTCTTTGAGGGTAAAGAAAGATGTAGAAATCTGTTTAAACAGATCACAATGGACACACCGCAATTGCAAAAAGATAAATTAAAGATCATAAACTGGATTACCCAGTTAAAGGATCACTCACTTGTTGAAAAAATTAAAACCTTAATGAAAGAGCCGGGTAAACCATATCCTTTAACTAACGAACAACAAGAAATATTAGATTCACAAGTCAATTCCGACAAAAACTTATATACGGACGCTGAAGTTCTTTTTACCGAACTTAAAAAAAATAATGGGCTTTAAAATTATTGTGTCCCCAAATGCTGAAAAAAACTTACAGGATGCTGGAGAATACTATTTTAAAAAGCAGGCAAAGCTGTAGCTTCCAATTTTTTAAACCATTACAGGTCTGTCTATAAATCTTTACTGATTAATCCGTTTTATCAATTTCATGACACCTATTATCGATTTCTCCCTTTTAATGATTTTCCTTACATAGCTTTCTTTATTGTGGATGAACACTCACAAACTGTATTCTTAAATGCTGTTTTTAATACTTTTCAGGACACTGAATAAATCCAAAAGAAATAAACGGTATTAAACTGACTTAATCTGTTGATTTTAAAATTTTCGATCAAATAATTATTATTCCTAGATATAATTGTTTTCCATTTCATGCCTCCTTACCCTCCCACAATGTCATGATTTTTTAAAATTTGAAAAAAAGTGATTTTTCAGCTAAATTTTCAGATTGGTTTCCGTCATTAATCTTACAAAAAAATCTTAAATTTGACCTTTCTCAAATAACACAAAACCAAGCAGAATGATCCTATTCTTCGGAACCCAAACCACCAAGGTTTACGCAGTGCTAACGCATTCCTCACTTTCAGCCCAGGATATTTCAAAATTAGACTGGCTTTTTGGAGACGCCCAACACCTCAATAAATCTGCACTGGCAGATTTTTTTATTGGCCCCCGTGCCGCAATGGTTTCTCCCTGGAGTACCAATGCCGTGGAAATCACACAAACCATGGGAATACAGGGAATTATTCGAATAGAAGAATTCATGAAGGTGGATTCAAAATTTAAAGATTATGATCCTATGATCTCCCAGAAATATAAAGATCTGGATCAGGAAATATTTTCGGTAGATATAGAACCGGCATCGGTGTTGGAAATTAAGGATATCGCGGCATTTAACAAGCAGGAAGGACTTTCTTTAAATTCAGAGGAAGTTGAATATCTTGAAGGTCTTGCAAAAAAGTTGGAAAGAAAACTTACCGATTCTGAAGTTTTTGGGTTTTCACAGGTAAATTCTGAGCATTGTCGGCATAAGATTTTCAACGGAACTTTTGTGATAGACGGAAAGGAAAAACCTTCTACCCTATTCAAACTCATCAGAAAAACTTCCGAAGAAAACCCAAACGGAATAGTTTCAGCATATAAAGATAATGTAGCTTTTATAAAAGGACCGCGAATAGAACAGTTTGCACCAAAATCTGCCGATGTTCCGGATTTTTATCAAATAAAGGATTTTGATTCGGTGATTTCCATCAAAGCAGAAACCCATAATTTCCCAACAACCGTAGAGCCTTTTAACGGTGCTGCAACCGGAAGTGGTGGTGAGATTCGCGACAGGCTGGCCGGGGGAAAAGGTTCCCTGCCATTAGCCGGGACCGCAGTTTACATGAGCTCTTACTCCAGGCTTCAAAAAGACCGTTCCTGGGAAGATAAGGTGAAGGAGCGAAACTGGCTCTATCAAACCCCGATGGATATTTTGATAAAAGCCTCGAATGGAGCTTCCGATTTTGGAAATAAATTTGGACAACCTTTAATTACAGGTTCTGTACTAACGTTCGAACATGCTGAACACGGGCGGATCATGGCCTATGATAAAGTCATTATGCTTGCAGGTGGAATTGGGTATGGAAAAGCAGATCAGGCCATAAAAGAAGTTCCTGAAAAAGGAGATAAAATTGTAGTCCTTGGAGGAGACAATTACAGAATTGGAATGGGTGGAGCAGCGGTTTCATCTGCAGATACCGGAGAATTCAGCAGTGGTATTGAGCTAAATGCAGTACAACGCGCCAATCCCGAAATGCAAAAACGAGCTGCAAATGCAATTCGAGGTATGGTAGAACGCGATCATAATCCTATAATTTCAATTCACGATCACGGCGCCGGCGGACATTTAAACTGCCTTAGCGAACTTGTGGAAGAAACAGGTGGAAACATCGATCTGGATAAATTGCCCGTTGGTGACCCAACCCTTTCTGCCAAGGAGATTATAGGGAATGAATCTCAGGAAAGAATGGGACTTATTATTGCTGAAAAAGATATGGATATCCTGAAAAGGATCTCGGAAAGGGAACGAACTCCAATGTATGATGTAGGAGAGGTAACTGAAGATCATAATTTTGTGTTCCAACGAAAAAGCAACGGTGAAAAACCTATGGATCTTTCCCTGGCCGATATGTTTGGAAGCTCACCAAAAACGGTCATGACCGATAAAAATATTAAAAGAAATTACGAAGAAGTTCAGTATTCTTCAGATAAAACACACGAATACCTGGAACAGGTTCTAAAACTGGAATCTGTTGGCTGTAAAGACTGGCTTACCAATAAGGTAGACCGTTGTGTGACTGGAAAAGTGGCAAAACAACAAACTGCCGGCTCATTGCAATTGCCTTTAAATAATTGCGGTGTGATGGCTTTGGATTACAATGGAAAAGAAGGTGTGGCAACTTCCATAGGCCACTCCCCTATTTCTGCATTGGTAGATCCGGTTGCAGGATCAAAAAATTCCATTGGAGAAGCGCTTTCCAATATAATTTGGGCTCCGCTGGAAAAAGGATTAAAATCGGTTTCACTTTCTGCAAACTGGATGTGGCCCTGCAATAACGAAGGCGAAGATGCCAGGTTATACGATGCTGTAAAAGGGGTTTCAGATTTTGCAATCGCGCTGGGAATCAATGTTCCAACAGGAAAGGATTCGCTTTCCATGAAGCAAAAATATAAAGAGGGAGAAGTTTTATCCCCCGGAACTGTGATCATTTCTGCAGCCGGACATTGCGATGATATCACCAAAGTGGTAGAGCCCGTGCTTCAAAAAGACGGCGGTTCCATCTATTATATTAATTTATCCCAGGACTCTTTTAAACTTGGAGGTTCTTCTTTTGCACAAATTTTAAATAAAGTTGGTAATGAAGTTCCTACAATTAGGGACGATGCCCAATTTGCCAACATTTTTAATACGATGCAGGGTTTGATAAAGAATGATCTTATCCTTGCCGGCCATGATGTTGCTTCCGGAGGATTGATCACTACGCTTTTGGAAATGTGTTTTGCTGAAGTAAATCTTGGAGCTCAGCTCGATCTTTCAGCCTTAAATGAAGAAGATTCAATAAAGTTGCTTTTCAATGAGAACTGCGGAATTGTTTTCCAGGCCAAAGATGATTCTGTAGAAAAACTATTAAATGATGAAAAGATAGACTTCTTTAAGATAGGTGCTCCTGCTGAAGGAAGCTTGGTAACTATTAAAAACGGAAATCAAAACTTTGAATTCAACATTCCTGCCCTTCGTGATACCTGGTATGAAACTTCGTTTTTGCTGGATGAAAAACAAAGTGGGATCGATATGGCAACGCAGCGTTTCAACAATTACAAGGAGCAACCGCTGAAGTTTGTTTTTCCTGAAGATTTTGATGGAAAACTTCCTGTAATCGATGAAAATAAACCAAGGATTAAAGCAGCCATCATTCGGGAAAAAGGCTCCAATAGTGAACGGGAAATGGCCCGTGCGATGTATCTCGCCGGATTTGATGTAAAAGATGTTCATATGACCGACCTGATAAGCGGAAGGGAAACTTTGGAAGACATTAAATTTATTGCAGCCGTAGGTGGTTTTTCAAATTCTGATGTGCTGGGAAGTGCAAAAGGTTGGGCCGGCGGATTTTTATACAATGAAAAAGCCGGTAAGGCGCTAGAGAACTTCTTCAATCGGGAAGACACGCTTTCTGTGGGAGTTTGTAACGGATGTCAGTTATTTATAGAATTGGGGCTTATCAATCCTGAAGATTTGCAAAAACCAAAAATGCTGTACAACAAATCGCATAAATTTGAGTGTAATTTTACTTCCGTAGAAATTCAGGAAAACAATTCCGTGATGCTTTCAAGTCTTGCTGGAAGTAAACTTGGTATTTGGGCAGCGCACGGAGAAGGAAGGTTTAGCTTACCTTATGAAGAAAGCAAGTACAACATCGTTGGGAAATATGGCTACACTGGCTATCCTGCAAATCCTAACGGATCGCATTACAACATAGCGATGATGACCGATGTTACCGGAAGACACCTTGTTACCATGCCGCATTTGGAACGCTCTACATTTCAGTGGAACTGGGCATACTATCCAAAGGGTAGAAAAGATGAAGTTTCTCCATGGATGGAAGCATTTGTAAATGCCAGAAAGTGGTTAGAACAAAAATAGACGTTAAGATTATTTCAAGGTTAATTGAGGGGATATGAAAATATCTCCTCTTTTTTTAGAAATAGGTTTGAAATAGACCTTTAATTTCCTATTTTGCAAGGAATATCCTATAAAAACATAATCATACAAATGATCGAAATAAAAAGACTGTTTGATTTTCCATATTATCAATTGGAAAATCATCCCCTGGAAAAGGCATTAGGAACTAAATATAATGGTACCTGGGAAACCTTATCAACACAACAATATATAGACAAGGCAAATGCCATTAGCCGGGGACTGCTTCGGCTTGGAGTAAAACCCAATGATAAAATAGCCCTTATCTCCTCTTCAAACAGAACGGAATGGAATATTATGGACATTGGGATCCTTCAGTTAGGCGCTCAGGATGTTCCAATATATCCTACAATTTCAGAAGAAGATTATGAGTACGTATTAAATCATAGTGAAGCAATCTATTGTTTTGTTTCAGATTTGGAAGTTCTGGAAAAAGTAAATGCGATTAAAGAACGTACCAACCTGAAGGAAGTTTATTGTTTTGATGAAATTGAAGGTTGTAAAAACTGGAAAGAAATACTTGCATTAGGAGAGAACAAAAGCAATCAGGATGAAGTGGAAACGCTGAAAAAGGCAGTTCAAGCTGATGATTTGGCTACTTTAATATATACTTCCGGTACCACCGGGAGACCAAAAGGCGTAATGTTATCGCATAATAATATTGTGAGCAATGTTTTAGGAAGCGCTACCAGGGTCCCCTTTCCGTTTGGGACTTATACGGCTTTAAGTTTCTTACCGGTTTGCCATATTTTTGAACGCATGATCCTCTATTTGTACCAGTATTATAGCGTTTCTATCTATTTTGCTGAATCTATTGAAAAGATAAGTGATAATCTTAAGGAAGTTAAACCGCACGTTATAACCGCAGTCCCTAGATTATTAGAGAAAGTTTACGATAAAATTATAGCAAAAGGCTCTTCTCTTGGAGGGATTAAGGAAAAATTATTTTATTGGGCTGTAGAACTCGGTTTGGAATTTGAACCATATGGTGCAAATGGCTGGTGGTATGAAACAAGATTAAACATTGCCAGAAAGCTCATTTTTTCCAAATGGAAAGAAGGATTAGGTGGAAACATAGAATTAATAGTTTCCGGAAGTGCTGCGTTACAACCAAGATTGGCAAGGGTTTTTGCCGCTGCCGAAATCCCGGTTATGGAAGGCTACGGGCTAACCGAAACTTCACCGGTAATTGCAGTTAATGATCAAAGAAACCATGGTTTTAGAATAGGAACCGTGGGAAAAGTGATCGAAAAAGTAGAAGTGAAAATTGCCGAGGATGGCGAAATACTTACCAAAGGGCCTAATTTGATGTTGGGTTACTATAAAGAACCAGATAAAACCAATGAGGCTATCGATGAAGACGGATGGTTCCATACCGGAGATATTGGAGAATTTGACAGCGAAGGTTTTTTAAAGATTACCGACAGGAAGAAGGAAATGTTTAAAACTTCCGGAGGAAAATATGTAGCTCCGCAGCTTATTGAAAATATTATGAAACAATCCCGTTTCATAGAGCAAATTATGGTTATTGGTGAAGGAGAAAAAATGCCTGCCGCATTCATTCAACCAAATTTTGAATTTGTGGAAGAATGGGCAAAACGAAAAAATATCGATATTGGATCAACCAATGAAGAAATGATCAAAAATCCTGAAGTGATAACACGGATCCAGGATGAAGTAGATTTTTATAATCAAAAATTCGGACATTGGGAAAAGGTGAAGAAATTCGAATTAACTCCAGAGGTATGGAGTATTGAAGGTGAACACCTTACTCCTACCATGAAGTTAAAACGCAGAAATATAAAAGACCTGTATAAAAATCTTTACAATGCTATTTACGAGCGTTAGGAATTCGCATTAAATACTTTCAATATCTGTTAAACTCCTCACATTTTGAGGAGTTTTTTTATGGCTTTAATGTAATTTTAGAAATATTCTTCCCCAAATAGAAAAAAAATCTCGTCATTTTATTATGCGCGCATAGTATTTTTTGCTTAACTTTGATATTAATCATTAATTTAGAATGAAGGAAAAAACCATCGATTATGTTTTACGAGCCACCTGGATGGCGGTATCCAAAATGTATAATGAGGAAGCCGGTAAAGCTGGCAGCACGATGGCAACAGGTTTCGCGCTATTAAGTATTGATCCCGAAAAAGGCACTCCCTCCACTTCTTTAGGTCCGAAAATGGGAATGGAAGCAACAAGCCTATCCCGCATTTTAAAATCTATGGAAGAAAAAAAACTCATTGTTCGCAAAAAAAACCCAAAGGATGGCAGAAGTGTATTGCTTTACTTAACACCTTTTGGGAAAGAGATGAGGGAATATTCCAAAGGAGTGGTTCTCAGGTTTGACGAGGCAGTTAAGAGTTCGGTTCCGGAAAAGGATCTTAAAACTTTTATAAACGTAGCCAAAACCATCACAGATTTGATTATTGAAAAAAAAATCTATGATAAGAATTTAAAATAAATTTCAAAAACATCCTCCAGATCAAATGGCGGAATAAAATTCATATTAAAAATTATAATAAAACCTTAGTCTATGAAATGAGCATAACGGAAACACATTACAAACACCGATAAAGATATGCGAATTACATATGACCAATTAAAAACGCTTGTATTGAGCGAAGTCGAAACAATAAATATCTACATATGAAACGAAGAATCAACAAAGTTGCAATCATTGGTTCCGGGATCATGGGAAGCGGAATAGCCTGCCATTTTGCCAATATTGGCGTAAAGGTCCTGCTTCTTGATATCATCCCAAGGGAACTCAATGATAAGGAAAAGAAAAAAGGATTAATCCTGGAAGATAAACAGGTAAGAAACAGGCTGGTGAATGAGTCTTTACAGACTTCTTTAAAATCCAAGCCCTCCCCTATTTATCATCAGGATTTCGCCAAAAGGATTGAAACCGGGAATCTCACAGATGATATTTCAAAAGTTTCAGAAGCAGACTGGATCATTGAAGTGGTGGTTGAACGTTTGGACATTAAAAAGAAAGTTTTTGATGATTTGGAAAAACATCGAAAAGAAGGAACGCTTATTTCCTCCAACACTTCCGGAATTCCAATTCAGCAAATGAATGAAGGCCGAAGTGAGGATTTCAAAAAACATTTCTGCGGAACTCACTTTTTCAATCCGCCACGATATTTAAGATTATTCGAAATTATCCCGGGACCTGATACTTCAGAAGAAGTCCTGGAATTCCTGAATGAATACGGTGAAAAATTTCTTGGAAAAACCTCTGTGGTCGCAAAAGACACTCCGGCCTTTATTGGAAATCGGGTTGGTATTTTTAGCATTATGAGCCTCTTTCATATGGTGAAAGAGATGGACCTTACCATTGAAGAAGTAGACAAGCTTACCGGGCCGGTAATTGGAAGGCCAAAATCTGCCACTTTTCGTACCGTGGATGTTGTAGGTCTTGATACATTGGTACATGTTGCCAATGGGCTTCATAAGGGTGTTCCTTCAGATGAGCAACATGACTTATTCGCCCTGCCTGACTTTATAGGTACAATGGTAGAGAATGAATGGTTTGGAAGTAAAAGCGGACAAGGTTTTTATAAAAAAATAAAGAATGAGGATGGTTCCAGCGAAATTCAGTCTCTGGACCTAAATACGATGGAATACCGTGCAGGGAAAAGAGCGAATTTCGCGACTCTGGAACAAACCAAAACCATCGATAAGGTTGAAGATCGTTTTAAAGTCCTAATCAATGGAAAAGACAAGGCCGGAGAGTTTTACAGAAAAAATTTATCGGCACTATTTGCATACGTTTCCAATAGAATTCCGGAAATAACCGATGAGCTTTATAAGATCGATGATGCGATGAAAGCCGGTTTTGGCTGGGAACATGGGCCTTTTCAAATATGGGATGCCATAGGAGTTGAAAAGGGTGTTGAAATGATGAAGCAGGAAGGTTTTGAGCCTGCTTCCTGGGTGAATCAAATGCTTGAAAAAGGCCAAAAAAACTTTTATACGGTAAAAAATGCGAATACTTTTTATTATGATATTCCTAAAAAAGAACAGGTAAAAGTACCCGGACAGGACTCCTTTATAATTCTTGATAACATTCGGGAATCAAAACAAGTCTTTAAGAACAGCGGCGTTGTTGTGGAGGATCTTGGCGACGGGATCCTAAACGTGGAATTCCGCAGTAAAATGAACACTATTGGAGGTGATGTACTCGATGGGTTAAATAAAGCACTGGACATCGCCGAAAGGGATTATCAGGGACTTGTAGTTGCCAATAACGGACAGAACTTCTCTGTAGGAGCTAATATCGGGATGATCTTTATGATGGCTGTAGAACAGGAATATGACGAACTTAATGCAGCTGTTAAATATTTTCAGGATACGATGATGCGCATGCGTTATTCATCAATTCCAACTGTAGCAGCTCCTCATGCGATGACCCTGGGCGGAGGTTGTGAACTTTCCCTGCACGCAGATATGGTAGTAGCCGCTGCTGAAACCTATATAGGACTCGTGGAATTTGGCGTTGGTGTAATTCCTGGTGGAGGTGGCTCCAAGGAGATGACACTTAGAGCTGCAGATACTTTTCATAAAGATGATGTGGAATTAAACCGTTTAAGGGAGCACTTCCTCACTATTGGAATGGCAAAAGTATCCACTTCAGCTTATGAAGCTTACGATTTGAATATCCTTCAAAAAGGAAAAGATATAGTAGTTGTGAATCCAGACAGACAATTGGCTATCGCTAAAAGTCACGCATTACTAATGGCTGAAAACGGATACACCCAACCTATCATGCGAACAGATATCAAAGTTTTAGGAAAACAAGCCCTGGGTACATTTTTAGTAGGTACCGATCAAATGTTCGCAGGAAAATATATAAGTGAGCACGATAAAAAAATCGCCAACAAACTTGCTTATGTAATGGCCGGAGGAGATCTATCAGAAGCTTCTTATGTAAGCGAACAGTACCTGTTGGATCTTGAAAGAGAAGCTTTCCTTTCCCTAACCGGGGAACGAAAAACCCTGGAAAGACTGGAGCATATGATTAAAAAGGGGAAACCGCTTAGAAATTAGTATTGAGTAATTAGTATTGAGTATTGAGTTAGTTTAATTTTTTAATTAGAAACACTGCACAATATTAATAGCGAGTTACTGGTAGATCAAAAAATAAATTATTAATTAATAAGATTGTTAGGAAAAGAGTAATTCTCAAATCTCAATACTAACATCTAAATACTAAAAAATATGAGCAAAACAGCATATATCGTAAAAGCTTACAGAACAGCTGTGGGAAAAGCTCCCCGCGGAGTGTTCAGATTTAAGAGACCTGATGAAATGGCGGCGGAAACCATCAATTATATGATGGAGCAATTACCGGATTTTGATAAAAAACGCATCGATGACGTGATCGTTGGAAATGCCATGCCAGAGGCAGAACAAGGCCTGAATGTAGGTAGGTTTATTTCTCTTATGGGATTAAAGATTGAAGATGTTCCGGGAATGACCGTGAACAGATATTGCGCTTCGGGATTGGAAACCATCGCGATTGCAACTGCCAAGATCCAAAGCGGAATGGCAAATTGTATCATCGCAGGAGGGGCAGAAAGCATGAGTTATATTCCAATGGGAGGTTATAAACCTGTTCCGGATTATAAACTTGCCAAGGAAGGAAAGGAAGATTATTACTGGGGGATGGGACTTACGGCAGAGGCTGTTGCCAATAAATACAAAGTAAGCAGGGAAGATCAGGATGAATTTGCTTTTAATTCCCATCAAAAGGCTTTAAAAGCGCAGGAAACGAACCGTTTTAAAGAACAGATAGTTCCTATTAATATCGATCAAACTTACGTTGATGAAAACGGTAAAAAACAAACCAGATCTTATACCATAGATAAAGATGAAGGACCCCGTGCCGATACTTCCAAAGAAGTTTTGGGCAAACTTCGTCCTGTATTTGCTGAAGGTGGAAGTGTAACCGCCGGAAACTCTTCACAAATGAGCGACGGTGCAGCATTTGTGATGGTGATGAGCGAAGAAATGGTCAAAGAACTAAATTTAGAACCAATTGCAAGACTGGTAAGTTATGCCCCTGTTGGAGTTGAACCAAGAATTATGGGAATAGGACCGGTTTATGCAATTCCGAAGGCGTTGAAACAAGCAGGATTAAAACAGGACGATATTTCACTTATAGAATTAAATGAAGCATTTGCCTCTCAGTCCCTTGCAGTGATAAGGGAATTAGGTTTGGATAAAGACATGGTAAATGTAAATGGTGGTGCTATTGCAATGGGGCATCCGCTTGGGTGCACCGGTGCTAAACTTTCAGTCCAGATCTTTGATGAAATGCGGAAACGTGACCTTAAAGACAAATACGCTATGGTCACTATGTGCGTGGGAACAGGACAGGGAGCTGCGGGAGTCTATGAGTTTTTTAATTAAGAAAATAGACCAGAAAATATAGAGACAAGAGTCAAGAACCAAGACTAAAGACGATGGCTAGGCATAACTTTAAAAAATTAAAAATTTGGCAAGAAAGTATGTCTTTGGTTAATGAAACATATAAAATAGTTAGAGATTTTCCTGATTATGAAAAGTTCAATTTGGTTTCTCAAATAATAAGGTGCGCAGTTTCTATTCCTTCAAATATTGCAGAAGGAACAAGTAAAAGTACTGATAAACACTTTAAAACTTACCTGGAAAACAGTCTTGGTTCGGCCTTTGAATGGGAAACTCAAATTATCGTAGCTTATAATGAAAATATATTTCAGAAGAAAAATTTATAGATTTAGAAAACAAAATTCAACAAATTCAAAGAATGATATCAGGATTTTTAGACGGAATAAACAAATAAAGTCTTGTTTCTTATGTCTTGATTCTTGAATCCTAAAACAAACAAAATGAGCACAGAAACAAAAAAAACAGAACTCATCCGTGGCGGACAGTTCGTGGTAAAAGAAACCAAAGCTGAAGATATTTTTACTCCTGAAGATTTTAATGAGGAGCAAGAGATGATGAAAGGTTCGGTAAAAGAATGGATAGACCGCGAAGTATGGCCGAAGAAAGAAGAGTTTGAGAAGAAAAATTATGCGCTTACTGAAGAGATGATGGAAAAAGCAGGGGAACTTGGTTTTCTTGGAGTTTCAGTACCAGAAGAATATGGCGGACTGGGAATGGGATTTGTATCTACCATGTTGGTTTGTGACTATATTTCCGGCGCGACAGGTTCTATTGCTACCGCATTTGGGGCACATACAGGAATTGGAACAATGCCTATTACCCTCTATGGAACAGAAGAACAGAAGAAAAAGTATGTTCCAAAACTGGCAACCGGGGAAGTTTTTGGAGCCTATTGCCTTACTGAGCCTGGAGCTGGAAGTGATGCAAATTCCGGGAAGACAAAAGCGGTACTATCTGAAGATGGAAAATATTACAGCATAACCGGACAAAAAATGTGGATCTCCAATGCCGGATTTGCAAGTACGTTCATAGTTTTTGCCAGAATTGAAGACGATAAATACATCACAGGATTTATAGTTGAGTACGACAAAGAGAATCCTAACGGAATAAGCATGGGCGAAGAAGAAAAGAAACTAGGGATACATTCCTCCTCTACCCGTCAGGTGTTTTTTAATGAAACAAAAGTTCCTGCAGAAAATTTACTTGCTGAAAGAGGTGATGGATTCAAGATCGCCATGAATGTATTAAATATCGGCCGGATTAAACTTGCTGGAGCTTGTTTAGATGCACAAAGAAGGGTTATTGATGGATCTGTGAAATATGCCAATGAACGTGTACAGTTCAATACTGCTATCGCAAAATTTGGAGCTATCAAATTAAAATTAGCCGAAATGGCAACCGCAGCATATGCAGGTGAATCTGCCGTTTATCGTGCTGCCAAAAATATTGAAGACCGGATAGCCTTAAGAATTGAAGAAGGAAATTCGCATGCTGAAGCCGAGCTTAAAAGTGTGGAAGAGTATGCTATTGAATGTTCTATCTTAAAAGTTGCCTGTTCAGAAGATATTCAGCATTGCAGTGATGAAGGAATACAAATTTTTGGAGGAATGGGCTTCTCTGCCGATGCTCCTATGGAATCTGCCTGGCGAGATGCCAGGATACCACGAATTTATGAAGGTACCAATGAAATAAACAGAATGCTGGCGGTTGGCATGCTCGTTAAAAAGGCGATGAAAGGACATGTAGACCTTTTAGGTCCGGCTACAGCAGTAGGTCAGGAATTAACAGGGATTCCATCTATGGACAAACCGGATTATTCTGAATTGTTTGCTGAAGAAAAAGAGATCCTTCAAAATATGAAAAAAATATTCCTGATGGTTGCCGGAAGTGCCGTTCAAAAATTTGGTGCTGAACTTGAGGAACATCAACAATTGCTATTGGCATCGGCAGATATTTTAATTGAGATCTATATGGCAGAAAGTGCGATTTTACGTACCGAGAAAAATGCAAACCGATTGGGAAAAGAAACTCAAAAGGAGCAAATAGCAATGTCTCAGCTTTATTTGTATAACGCTGTAGATAAGATTACCCAAAAGGCTAAAGAAGGAGTGGTTTCTTTTGCTGAAGGTGATGAACAACGAATGATGTTAATGGGTCTTAAACGATTTACCAAATATCAAAATCAACCCAATGTAGTAGCTTTAAGGAATACTATTGCAGAAAAACTGACTTCAGAAAACAAGTACTGTTTTTAAGCTTTTCTCTTTATTGAGATTTTAATTCTTCGAGGACTGCCCGAATCATTCACACGGGCCTGGCTCGAATTTTTAACGATATTTTTTAATTCATACCTCGGGGGCTTCCCCCGAGGTATTTGATTTTAGTGGATTTCCAAAAAGAATTTTAATTCCCCGGAGCACTTCGGTTTCGGAGCATCTGGGAATAAGGTTTTTTGGAGATCCCTTTTTTGATCATACTATCCAGCTTTTTTTAAAAAAATACTTCGCTAAACACACGAATTTTTAATAGCTTTAATTTTTGAACAATAAATCTTCAGAAATATGAATGCATTAAATCCTGAAGTACTTCAATATTTTTTGGGTGGAATTGTCATCCTTCTGGTCCTCTTTATTATTGTCTTCCAAATTCTGAAAAAATTAGGTAAAGATCCCGGAAATATTCTTCCGGCTAATTTCGCCAATCGTATTGGGGTGCCAATGCTGGTATTTCTTGCTTCCCTCTTAATTAAAATTGCTGTTTTAGCGCGATTATTCAGATTTGAGTACACCTATGAATTATTAGGAAGCTTAAGCTCACTGGGATTTATTTTTAGTATCGCCTGGTTTTTTATTGTTGCCCTGAAAATTGTAAAATCACGAATTTTGTTAAACTATGATGTAACAAGTAAGGATAATTTAAGTGCCAGGAAAATATACACCCAATTTATGATCCTGGAACGAATCATTATTTTTATAATAGTGATAATGGCCCTGGGAATTGCGCTTATGAGCTTTGAAAGTATCCGATCTATTGGAGTAAGTGTATTAACATCGGCAGGGATTGCAGGAATAATCATTGGTTTTTCTGCACAAAAAGCAATAGGAACCCTTCTGGCAGGAATTCAAATCGCTATAACCCAACCCATAAGAATGGATGATGTAGTTATAGTAGAAGGAGAATGGGGACGAATAGAAGAGATCAATCTCACGTATGTGGTGGTGAAAATATGGGACCAACGCAGGCTGATAGTGCCTTCCACTTATTTTATTGAAAATACCTTTCAGAATTGGACCCGCCAGTCGGCCGATATTCTTGGAACGGTTTTCATCTATACAGATTATGAAGTCTCCTTTGAAGCAATAAGGGGAGAACTCACAAGATTACTTGAAAGCTCTCCCCTCTGGGATAAAAAAGTCAATGTGCTTCAGGTAACTAATGCAACTGAAAAAGCGGTGGAAATACGTGCTCTTATGAGTGCTAAAGATTCCGGTACTGCCTGGGATTTGCGCGTATTTATTCGGGAAAAGCTCCTGGTGTTTTTAAAAGAAAATTATCCTGAAAGCTTACCGAAAACAAGAATCTCTGTATCAAATCCTTCCGATGAAAATTCTTAATTATTTGTCCACAGGTCTTCCTCCGGCAATAAACCACGGGAAAAATTAGCAGCGGTTTCAATCAATGCCAAATGTGAATAGGCTTGAGGAAAATTACCTAACAACCGCTTCGTCTCGAAATCAATATCTTCACTAAAAAGCCCAAGGTGATTGCTGTACGATAAAAGCTGATCAAACATTTCCTTTGCCTTTTTACGCTCTCCTATTTTAAATAAGCTGTCTATAAACCAAAAGGAGCATATTGTAAAAGAAGATGTTGGTTTTCCAAAATCATCCTGATTTTTATAACGATACATTAATCCATCCTGGCATAATTCCTTTTCTGTAGCCTTAACAGTACTTACAAACCTTGGGTCACGGGCGTTTATAAAACCATACTGTTCCATTAACAAGGTAGAAGCATCCAAATCTTTGGAGCCATAAGACTGGGTGTAAGCTCCAATCTCATCATTCCATCCATTTTTATAAATATCCTCGTGGATTTCTGTGCGAAGCGCGATCCAGTTTTCTTCATTAATTCCTTTTCTAAGGATCTCCCCTATTTTAATGGCCCGATCTACCGCAACCCAACATAGCAACTTTGAAAAAACGAAGTGTCTGTCTTCTGTTCTTAGTTCCCAAATTCCCTTATCCGGTTTCATCCAGTGTTCTTCCACTATTTTCACGATCCCACGAACGATGGTCCATAACTCCTCACTGTTCTCCAGCGAAGTCTCAAACTGTATAAATTGTTGATAGATCACCTCCATCAAAATACCATAAATATCATTTTGCTTTTGAATATAGGCAGCATTTCCAGTCCTTACAGGCTTAGATCCCTTGTAACCATCCAAATGGGTCAGTATATGCTCTGTAAGATCCTTTTCCCCATTGATACCATACATGATCTGTATTTTTTCATCTTTATGAGGAATTAAGTTGATGATAAACTGAAGAAAATCGCTTGCCGATTTTGTATGTCCCAATCCCGCCATCACTTTTATCACCATAGAAGCATCACGAATCCAGCAAAACCTATAATCCCAGTTTCTCTCTTCTCCTAAAGTTTCAGGAAGAGAAGTCGTTGCAGCTGCTAAAACAGCTCCGGATTTCTCAAAACTTAATGCTTTTAAAACTAAAGCACTTCTTAAGATTTCATTATTGTATTTACTGTATTTAGTGGTTTTTTCACTCCAATTCATCCAGTACATTTTGGTTCGCTGAAATTTCAAATAAGAACGATCCAGATTTTGGGTGATTAATTTCTCATGATAACCCAGCAGCATGTATGCATTTTCTTCTAGGGTAATTTCTGTGTAATTCAAAATTTTATCAAGATCGAAACTTGAGTAAAGAAACAGCGAATCATACGTTCCATCCTGGGTAAAGCTCTTGATATAATTCCGGTGATTATCAGAATATGTTTTTTCCCGGGAAAAATCAAGCCTGGGATCATATTTGACTTTTAAAACGGGTTTGCCTTTAAGGAGGCGAAAAAACCTGATAATATCCGGTGGAGAATAGTAGGATCCATCTTCCCGCAAATAACGCGGCATAAAATCTATAAGTTGAAAGGCATGCTCTCCGTTATCATAAACTGTGCTTACTATGTTGGTTTGCCATAAATACTCCTGGTTTATGGTGTAATCATCTGTTACATCCACAGAGAAACTACCTCCTATTTTCTCATCCAGCAACTTGGCAAATACGCCAGCGGAATTAAAATGAGGTAAACAACACCAATCTATAGAGCCGGTTTTTGATACAAGTGCGGCGCTTTTACAATTTCCAATAATTCCGTAGTCTAAATTCTTCATTTATCTTAAAGTTCTTTTAAAAGGGTGGCAAAGTAAATACAATTTCGGAAATTTAAGAAATATGATTTCCCATAATACCCAGAATAAAAATAGTTATGAGCAAAACCATCATCTTATCCAATAGATTACCTCTTCAAATAAATATTACAAAAGGAAAACTGCAGGTTACGCCCAGTGTGGGAGGACTGGCTACAGGCCTAAAATCATTTCACAGGGAAGGCGACAGTATTTGGATAGGATGGAGCGGCTTAACAGAAGAGGAGATTCCGGAGAATTTAAGGGCGGAAATTAAAACCAAAGCCAGGGAGGATGCCTGTATTACCGTAAATTTTACAGCTGAAGAAATGGATGGTTTTTATTATGGCTTCAGCAACAGAAGCATCTGGCCACTGTTTCATTATTTTACCGAATATACCGAATGGGAATCCTGGCAATGGGATATGTATAAAAAAGTAAATCAAAAATATGCCAATTCCGTAATTGAACATTACACCGAAGGAGATAAGATTTGGGTTCATGATTACCAATTGTTATTGGTTCCCAATATGATTCGTGAGCAACGCCCTAATGCAACTATTGGATTTTTTAATCATATCCCCTTTCCTTCCTATGAAGTGTTCAGAACAATGCCGTGGAGGGAAGATATCTTAAACGGAATGCTGGGCGCAGATCTCATTGGGTTTCATACCTACGACTATCAAAGGCATTTTTTAAGTTCGGTAAGACGCATCCTTAGACGGCATGTAGAATTTAACGAAGTAACACTTTCCAATAGGGTAGTAAAAGTGGATTCCTTTCCCATGGGCATCGATTATGATAAATTTGAACAGGCAGCTTTAAAACATTTTGAAATTAGTGAGGATCAGGAAACGGAACTTCAGCAAAGATTAAATTTTCATAGAAAAAAATCACCCGATTCTCAATTAATCCTTAGCATTGACCGGCTGGATTATACCAAGGGAATAGCAAACAGGATTCGGGCTTTTGAATATTTTCTGGAAAAATATCCGGAATATTTAGGTAAAGTAAGACTGGTAATGCTTGCAGTCCCTTCCCGGTCGGACGTCCCTCAATATCAACTTTTAAAAAAAGAAATAGATGAATTGGTAGGAAGGATCAATGGTAAGTTTGCAACCGTGAGTTGGATCCCGATATGGTATTTTTTCCGGTCTATGCCTTTTGAAAATTTGATCGATCTTTATACCTCATGTAATGTCGCACTTTTAACTCCAATAAGGGACGGAATGAACTTGGTTGCTAAAGAATATATCGCAACAAGAACGGATCAAACAGGGGTATTAATTTTAAGTGAAATGGCAGGTGCTTCAGAGGAAATGAATGAAGCCCTCATCATAAATCCAAACAATTTTGAACAAATAGCAGATTCAATTTTGCAGGCCATTAAAATGCCCAAAGAGGAACAAATGAGAAGAAATACATTGCTTCAAAAACGATTAAAGCGATATAATGTCGTTCGATGGGCGAACGATTTCATGAAAGCCCTGGATAAAACAAAAGAAAATCAACCTGCTTTTAAAGCCCTGCATATTTCCCAGGAAATCCAGGAGAAAATCCTAACGCGCTATAAAAATGCAAATAACAGGATCCTGTTTTTGGATTATGATGGCACACTTGTGGGTTTTGAAGACAAACCCAATCTTGCAAAACCAGATGAAGAATTATTGGATTTAATAAACACGATTTCTAAAATAAAAAACACCAAAGTAGTACTTATAAGTGGCCGGGATAAAGAAACCCTTGGAACATGGTGGAAAGGACTGCCGGTAGAACTCATCGCTGAACATGGAGTTTGGGTACGCAAAACCGGCAAGAATTGGCAATTGAATGAAAAAGTACACAATAATTGGATGATAAATGTAAGGCCTGTTATGGAAACTTTTTGCGATAGGACACCGGGTACGTTTTTAGAAGAAAAAAATTATTCCCTTGCCTGGCATTATAGAAAAGCAGATCCTGAGCTGGGAGAAATAAGAGCAAATGAACTTTCCAATGTTTTAAAAGAACTTATTTCAAACCATGGATTAAGCGTTCTGGAAGGCAATAAAGTCCTTGAGATTAAAAGCAGCGGAGTTAATAAAGGGAAAGCCGCAGGAAAAGTTCTGTTAAATAAAAATTATGATTTTATTTTTGCTATTGGGCATGACTGGACCGATGAATTTTTGTTTCAGGATTTGCCGGAAAATGCAATAACGATTAAGGTAGGGGTAAAAAAAACAACGGCCTCCTATTATGTTGAAGATACAAACAAGGTTCGGGATTTACTTTTACAAATCTCCAGGGTACATTAAACACCATTAGGGAGGAATTTATATTCTTAAGAAAATTAATTGTTAAAAACATTAATAAAACTGCCGTAAAATTATACCAAACTTAACTAATCAAAATATGTTAACAAGGAAAAATAAAGTAATTTTGCATAGAGTTTATAAACGAACCAAATAAATAAAAACATAATTATGAAAGCAGGAAAATTGTTAACAGGTTTAGTATCAGGTGCAGCTATAGGAGCAGCCTTAGGATTATTATTTGCCCCTAAAAAAGGTGCCGATACCCGCAGAAAAATCAGCGAAACAAGTGATAACTATTTAAAAGATGCAAAAGGAAAAATGAATGAATTTGCCGATAGTATCAACGACAAAGCAGAAGCTTTAAAATCAAAAGGAAAGGAAAATTTCAGCAAAGCTGAAGAGAAAATAAATCAGGCAAAAGCCGAAATACAGGACATGAAATCCCGTTAATTTCATTCTCATATTATTTAAAACCCCGAAATTTTCGGGGTTTTTTTATGTTTATAATTTTGTTCTTCTCAAATATTCGGGTTTAATAAAACTTTCAGTAAATTACGAACTTCTAATCTGAAATTTATAAAAATGAATTTGAAATTATCTGCCTTAAGCACACTGTTCCTTGTAATATTTTTTCTTCCCAAAACAGGGAATTCACAGCAAACAAACCCACAGATTTATGAAATAATAGAAAATGTTTCTGCGGAAAGATTGGAAAGTGACATTCGTACACTTGCAGGTTTTGGAACAAGAAACACCTTCAGCGATACCGTTTCTAATACCCGCGGAATTGGGGCCGCCAGAAGATGGATCAAATCTGAATTTGACCAGGTTTCCACTAAATGTAATAACTGTCTGGACGTATTCTACCAAAAGGATTTCGTCACACCTGAAGATGGAAATAGAATTCCCAAAGAAGCCTGGGTTGTAAATGTTGTAGCGATTCAAAAGGGAACAAAATATCCAAACCGATATATTATTATGAGCGGAGATATCGATTCCCGAAATTCAGACACAATGAATTTTACCGATGATGCTCCCGGAGCAAATGACAATGCCAGCGGAATGGCCGGAACAATAGAGGCAGCAAGGGTTTTATCGAATTACAAGTTTGAAAACAGCATTGTTTACGTAGGCCTTTCCGGAGAGGAACAGGGATTATTTGGCGGAAAAGGACTCGCTGAATATGCTAAAAAGAATAACTGGGAGATCATAGGGATCCTTAATAATGATATGATTGGAAATATTGAAGGCTTGGATGGTGTCATCGACAATCGAACTTTCAGGATATTTTCTGAACCGGTTCCACCTACTGAAACTGAGCAGGAACGAAATATGCGCAGATTTTATGGAGGCGAAGTAGATGGGATTTCACGACAACTCGCCAGATATGTCCTTAAAACCACAGAGACTTATATGCCCGAGATGAACCCTATGATGATTTACAGGCTGGATCGTTTTGGACGTGGGGGCCATCATCGCCCCTTTAATGATTTAGGTTTTCCCGGAATCAGAATCATGGAGGCTCACGAGAATTACAACAGGCAGCATCAGGATTTAAGAACCGAAGATGGAATTGAATACGGGGATGTGGTAGAAGGCGTAAACTTTGATTATACCGCAAAACTAACTGCTGTAAATGCTATTAACCTGGCTAGCCTTGCCTGGGCACCCCCGGCTCCCAAAAATGTTGAGATTGGTGGGATTGTGGAACCTTCCACAAAATTACGATGGGATAAAATTGATGGTGATTTAGCCGGATATAAAATTTACTGGAGAGATACTACCGCGCCTCAGTGGCAGTATTCAAGATTCGTAGGAGACGTAAACGAATTTACCCTGGAAGGGATCGTGATTGACAATTTTTATTTTGGAGTTGCAGCGGTAGGAAAAAATGGGCAAGAAGGTGTAGTGGTTTTTCCTTCAGGAACCTTTAGATAATATCGATGATTTAATTTTTAAAATTCTCAATAAGCACTTATGACAAATTTATTAAAAACAATCCTTTACATCTTTTTGAGTGTGATACTAATCTCTTGTGGAAACAAGAACAAGAAAGAACAGGCTGAAACAGCAGAAGACCCCCAAAGCGTTTTAGATACAATACAACAAAAAACTGAAATTCAGGAACTATCAGATTCCCCAAGACATCATGAATGGGTGACACTTTCTCACGGAGACAGAGAATTTCAGGCATTTGTAGTATATCCTGAAACAGATGAAAAAACAAAATCGGTCATCGTTATCCATGAAAATCGCGGCTTGAATGATTGGGCCAGATTGTTTGCCGATAAACTTGCAGAAAAAGGCTACCTGGTAATTGCTCCCGATCTTATATCCAATACACAGGATGGAAAAAGGCGCACAACAGATTTTAAAAATCCCGATGCTGCAAGAGATGCTATATATGCACTAGATCCGGATCAGGTAACCGCAGACCTTGATGTCGCCTATAATTATATAAAAAATGATGCATCTTCTACAGGAGAAGTTGCGGTCGTAGGATTTTGCTGGGGTGGTTCCCAAACTTTTAGATATGCGACCAACAATCAGGATATAACTTCGGCTCATGTATTTTATGGAACTGCTCCGGATGATGCAGATGCGCTTGCAAAAATTAAAACACCGGTCTATGGATATTATGGAGGTGACGATAATAGAGTGAATGCAACCATCGAGCAAACCAAAAAATATATGAAGGCTGCCAATAATCCCTATGATTATGAAATCTATGAAGGGGCTGGCCATGCTTTTATGAGAAGTGGACATCAACCCGATGGAGATGAAGCCAATAAAAAAGCTCACGATGCAGCCTGGAAACGGTTTTTGGAACTTCTATAAAACCTATATTTCAATAAAATAAAAATCCCTATGAAAAGAATAATACTTCTGCTTTTACTGATAAGCCAAAGTTTTGTGGCCCAAAACAAGTCGAATCTGGAATTAATAGATATCTATGATCTGGAAAATGTTTCAGATCCTCAAATTTCACCTGATGGAAAGCAGATAATTTATGTTCGGAACTTCAAAGATATTATGACAGATAAAAATTTGTCTAACCTTTGGATTGCCGATTTTGACGGATCAAGAAACAGACCTTTAACTACCGGAAACAGCAGGGATTTCAATCCTATTTGGTCTCCTGAAGGGAATAAGTTTCTTTTTAAATCTAACATGGATGGAGAAATGAAACTCTATTTAATGTGGATGGATACAAAACAAAAGATGGTTCTTAGTGATTCAAAGGAGTCTCCAGGAGATATTTCCTGGAGCCCTGACGGAGAACGAATTGTGTTCACGAAATTTGTTCCTTCAGAAAAAGCTTCTATAATTAAACTTCCGAAGAAACCCGAAGGAGCAAAATGGAATGAAGAACCTAAATACATTACCGAAATGAATTATCGTGGTGATGGTGCAGGATATCTGAAAACCGGAAATTCTCAAATTTTTATACTCTCAACCGATGGTGGAACTCCCAGACAGCTTACCAACTCTGAATTTGATTATGAAAGTCCTGTTTGGGGAAAAGACGGTATGACATTATATTTTTCAGCAAATATGCAGGAAGACCGGGAGCTTGATCCTCTAAATTCTGAAATATATAAGATGGACATTTCCTCAGGAAATGTTACAGCACTTACAGATAGACAGGGTCCGGATGCTAATCCTGTAGTTTCTCCTGATGGAAATAAGCTGGCTTACCTAGGATTTGATGATAACTTACAAGGTTACCAGTTAAGCAATCTTTATGTAATGAATACTGATGGCACAGGAAAACAAATAATCTCTTCAGAATTTGACAGAGATATCAATGGGATTCAATGGGGTAAGAACAGTAAGGAAATTTACTTTTACTATGATGATCAGGGAAGTACTAAACTCGCTAAAATAGATTTTTCAGGAAATGTATCTGATTTAACTGCAGATTTAGGAGGACTATCGCAGGGAAGACCATATAATGCAGCATCTTTCAGCGTCGCCCCAAATGGAAATTACGCTTTTACAACAGGTAAAGAGACAATGCCTGCAGATCTGGCTGTGGGAAGTAAAAGAAACATTCGAGTACTTACAAACTTAAATGAAGATCTGTTTTCATTTAAAAATTTAGGTAATGTTGAAGAGATCAGGTGGAATTCTTCTTTTGATCAAAAAGAGATTCAGGGATGGATCGTGACTCCTCCCAATTTCGATCCTTCAAAAAAATATCCGATGATCCTGGAGATACACGGTGGACCTTTTGCCAGTTATGGTAAGGTTTTTTCTGCTGAAATTCAGCTTATGGCAGCCGCAGGTTATGTGGTATTGTATACCAATCCAAGAGGAAGTACAGGTTATGGTGAGGAATTCGGGAATTTGATCCATCACGATTATCCGAATAATGATTATGATGATTTGATGTCTGGAGTGGACGCTCTTATTGCAAAAGGATATGTAAATCCCGATAATTTATTTGTAACCGGCGGAAGCGGCGGTGGAGTTTTGACCGCATGGATTGTAGGAAAAACAGATCGTTTCAAAGCAGCAGTTGTGGCCAAACCGGTTATCAACTGGTACAGTTTTGTTTTGTATGCTGATAATCCTGGGTATTTTTACAAATACTGGTTCGGCAAAAAGCCCTGGGAAGATCCGGAAAGTTATTTGAAAAGATCTCCTTTAACCTATGTTGCCAATGTAACCACTCCCACAATGCTATTAACTGGAGAAGAGGATTTCAGGACACCTATTGCGGAATCTGAGCAGTTTTATGCAGCCTTAAAAATTGAAGGTGTAGAGACGGCTATGGTAAGAATTCCCGGAGCATCGCACGGTATAGCAAGTACTCCCAGTAATTTAATGGCTAAAGTTGCAGCTATACTTGCCTGGTTTAATAAGTACAAAGAATAATAATTTTAGAACAGTATTAATTAGAATCCGGAAACTTATAAAAGTTACCGGATTTTTTTTTATAGGTTACTAATTTTTCAGAACTGATTCGGAACAGTTAACAGCAGATCCCGATATCGTCAATAATCGCCGTGAAGTAATAAAAATGCCTCGATGCAGCCTGGGAGCATTTGCTGAAGCTTCTGTAAATTTCGCCATATAGAAATAGCTCTTAAATGCGTGAACAAACCAAGGTTTGTTCACGCATTTTTTTAATTAGAATCTTTCCCCTTTTATGTGCCTGAAGAAAAGTTGAGAGATCGGGATAAGCATCAACCCTGAAAATAATAACAAAATAAACGACACCCTTAAATTGAATAAATGTGCAAGGTACCCAATAAGCGGAGGACCTAACAACATCCCAATTATACCGTAGGTGGCAATTATGGAAATTGCCATTCCAGCCGAATATTTTTTAGAAGTGCCCGCGAGGGAAAACGTCATAGGTATAATAGCAGCTACCCCTATCCCTACAAGGCTAAAACCTATTATTGCCGGCCAGAAATAGGGAAAAATGATCATAAGCAAAATACCTGAAGATACAAATGAAGAACTTATTACATACATTTTTTTCATCCCTATTCTTTCAATGACCTTGTCGGAAAAAAATCTTGAAAGTGCCATAAATATCATAAAAATGAAGTAGCCCAGGGTAAATAAATCCTCTTTGACAACTTCCTTAAAATAAACACCGCTCCAGTCGAACATTCCTCCTTCACAAATTGCGGCAAAGAAAACCAGGATCCCCAAATAGAGTATAAATTTATCCGGTTTGCCCAGGATTAATTTATTACCTTCTATAGCTCTATCCTTTTTCAGTAAAGAACGGTAAACGAATAAAGAGGTTAACAAACAAAAAACAGAGACCACAATTAAATGTGTATCCATTGGAACTTTGAATTTGATCATTAAAGTTGAAAACCCTACACCCGCCAACCCTCCCGTACTCCATAAGCCATGAAAAGAACCGATAATTTTTTTTTCAAAAGATTTTTGAAGGGTTAGCGATTGAGTATTCATAGCAATATTTAGAATTCTCATGCAAAAGGAAAACAGGCAAATCCCAAAAATTATTGCAAGCAAACTATCAGCCATTCCAATAAGTGCCAGGGATAGTACAAATAAAATAAATGAGATTTGTAAGGGAAAACGACTTTCAAACCTGGAAACAAGCCAACCTGAAATAGGAAGTCCCAGTAAGGAGCTAATTGGCATAGCAAGTAGCAGGTTCCCGAGCTGAGCCTCATTGAGATCGAAATCCATTTTTATTGTTGGAATACGCGATGCCCAGGTAGCGAAGCCAAAACCTGCCATAAAAAAATACAAGCTTAAAGAAATCCGCTGCTTTTTTATTGATCCCATAAGAATTCATCCAGAATACAAATATCACAGCTAATTTTAAAAGAATACGATTTAGGGATCAGAATTTCAGTAAATAAATTAACATTAATCCACCAGTGATAACTGAATACGTTTTCTTACTTCATCCACTTCAACAACAGTAACGGTTAATACCTGTCCTAATTTCACAACCGAATTCACATCACTTATAAAACCCTCTGCAAGTTTTGAAATATGTACAAGGCCGCTTTCTTTGATTCCTATATCTACAAAACAACCAAAATTGGTGATATTATTTACTATTCCCGGTATTTTCATGCCAGGATTTAAATCGGATATATTTTTTACCGAAGGATCAAATTTGAATTCGGTTTTTAATTTTCGGGGGTCCACTCCGGGTTTTTCCAGCTCCTGAATAATATCGGTCAAGGTTGGCAGGCCTAGATCTGCTTGTATATATTCCTGTAAAGGTATTTTTTTCAATACTTCCTTATTTCCAACAAGTTCAGAAATTTTAAGCCGTTGATCCCGCGCGATTTTTTCTACTAAATGATAACTTTCTGGATGTACTGCAGAATCATCCAAAACGTTTTTGGGGTTTTTGATCCTTAAAAACCCTGCAGATTGTTCATAGGCCTTTGCTCCCAGGCGGGGTATTTTAAGCAATTCCTTTCTGGATTTAAGATTCCCGTGTTCCTTTCGATATGCTATAATATTACCGGCTAACCCGGGGCCTATTCCAGAAACATAGGAAAGCAATTCTTTACTGGCCGTATTTACATTGATTCCTATTCTATTCACACAACTCATCACCACATTATCGAGCTTATCCTTGAGTTTAGACTGATCTACCTCGTGCTGATACTGCCCTACTCCTATCGACTTCGGATCTATTTTCACCAATTCTGCCAGAGGATCACTTAATCGTCGGCCAATAGAAACAGCGCCACGAACAGTAATATCGAAGGAAGGGAATTCTTCTCTTGCAATTTTTGAAGCGGAATAAATAGAAGCCCCTGCTTCATTTACAACATAAACAGCAATGTCCTTCAAACCCGGAATTTCCCTGATAAACTCTTCGGTTTCACGGGAGGCGGTCCCATTCCCAATTGAAATTGCTTCAATATTGTACGCCTTTACCAAATCGCTAATCCTTTTCCCTGCCGTTTTCCTTTCTTTTTGTGGCGGATGCGGAAAGATATTCTCGTTATCCAGTAATTGCCCGTTTTCGTCCAGGCATACCACTTTACAGCCGGATTTAAAACCGGGATCTATGGCAAGTATACGTTTTCCGCCTAAAGGTGCTGAAAGCAGTAATTGCTCCAGGTTGTTTGCAAACACAAGAATAGCATCTTTATCTGCTCTGGCTTTGGCTTCCGATAAAAATTCGGTGGAAAAAGATGGCTTTAATAAACGTTTATAGGAATCTTCAATAGCTTCAATAATATATTTTCTGCTAGTATTTGTGCCATTTTTAAGGATGATCCCTGAAATTAAATTTGTGGTCTTCGCTGCATCCACCTCAATTTTTAGCCTCAGAATGCCTTCATTATAAGCACGAAACATTGCAAGAAACCTATGTGAAGGTGTTTTTTTTAAAGATTCTTCCCAATCAAAATATTGTTGAAATTTTTGGGCTTTTTCCGTTTTCTCTTCTGCTTTTACAACTTTTGTCTTAATAACTGCCTGACGTTGAAAAAGCTGCCGGATCGCGTCCCTTACAATTTGATTTTCATTAACCCATTCAGCAATTATATTTTTAGCACCATCTATAGCTTCTTCAACAGATTTAACTTGGGCGGATTTAAACCGTTTTGCTATAAACTCAATATTTGCTTCCTTATGAGATATCAATATTTTCGCAAAAGGTTCAAGACCTTGCTCCCGGGCAACATCTGCCTTTGTTTTTCTGGTCTTTTTATAGGGTAGATAAAGATCTTCTAAAATGCTAAGTGTAGTTGCTTTTTCAATTGCTGATTGCAACTCCTTTGTTAAAGCATTTTGCTCTTCAATAGCCTTTAAAATAGTTGACTTACGTTTCTCAAGTTCTTTGAAATTCCGAAGCAAATCTGAAATATTTTCTATCTCAACTTCATCAAGGTTCCCCGTTAACTCTTTTCTATAACGGGCTATAAAAGGAATGGTAGCATCCTTGGAAAGAAGGCTTAATGTATTCTGAATGGATTTCTCAGGAAAATCTACCTGAGATTTAATAAAATCTAATAACTTCAATAGAACTGGTTTTAAAAAAATTACTGAATGAAAAGGAAAGTAAATATATGGCTACGAATCACAAATTAAGTAATCTGAACAAACATCCTATTAAGTAATCCCTATTTTTATGGAGTGTGCTATCGCTTTTTCACTGTGCTTAAAATAACAGGTTTCCACGTTTAAACTTTGAATATTTTCAAGAGTTCTTTGAGTAATGTCTTTCTTTTTCTTCCCTGTTTGGCGAAGGTATACCGCTTTTATATTTTTTGGGAAAATTTTACAAATACGTTCATAAATAAAAGGATCTTTTTGAGAATCGTCCCCTAAAAGTACATATTGCAGGTTTGGGTAAAAGGAAATAATATCTTTTATCTTTTCAAATTTATGATCGTGGTTATCTCTACCGGTAAAAAGAAAATCTGAAATTCCTGTTTTAATTTTTTTAAGCTTAACAACTGCCTTTGGAAGTTCGTGAATTTCAACAAAATCATTGATGAAACCATATAGATTCCATTCGCTGCTGGAAACATAGAAAAAGGAATTAGAGCCGTTTTTATTTTCCTGCCCTGCCCTGCTCAAATGCTTATAATGCTTTACTACATCATCAAAAATCTTCCTTTTTTCAATATTTTTTAAAAGCATCACATACAATTTCCTTAAAAAATTGTTACTGTGGGAAATAAGAAAGGTATCATCAATATCTGAAATTATCCCCAATTTACTCTCGAAGGGCTTTAGTAGTTCTCCCTGTTGAATGATACCAATGTTATCCACCTCATAAGAAACACAGTAGGTGTGCCAACCGCTTTCCAACGGCTCGAAGAATGGAATGTCGAATCTAAAATACCCATCATCGAGGGTTTTGGTAGTAACTTCCTGGTTTTTAAACTTTAGCGTTATTGCAATATTTTTAAGGGGCTTTATTCTAAACATATGAATAATGGAAAAGGCATGTCGTAATCCTTTTCGATCTGATCTATATTTATCCGGTGCCCAGGATTCAAAAACGTGACCGAAAACCACTAATTGATTCCCGTTTGCATACCCTCTATATAATTTTAGATCAAATTTCACTCTATTTACGTTTTATTAACTCTTAAGATGAACCAAATTAATTAATTTTGGATTCAAAGTGAAACTATGTCGGCTATTAAAAATGTTTTATTGGTGGTTAACCCTATTTCGGGGGCTTTAGATAAAGCGAATCTCATTCAGCAAATAGAATTAGAGGTCAAAAAAATAAATGCCCACTTAAATATTTTTCTAACAACAGGCCTGGAAGATTTGCTCAATCTTGAAAAGAAAATTAGGGAATTGAAACCTTGCCGAATTTTGATTGCCGGAGGAGATGGAACTATAAAATTAACCGCCGAAGCTTTAAAAGGTGAAGACATTCCGGTTGGGATTATTCCTGCCGGATCTGCAAATGGTTTAGCCTCTAATCTTCAACTAACTGTAAGTATAGAGGAGCAAATCCATATAGCTTTGGGTAATACATTTCAAAAGATAGATATTATCGTAATTAATGAGGAATATTGTTTGCATATAGCCGATTTTGGAATTAATGCAGAACTCATTGGTAAATATGCAGAATCCAATATAAGGGGGAAACTTGGTTATGTATTAAATTCTATTCCTACATTGCTCGACAGCGAATACCCTTTTCAGTTTAAAATTGAGGCAAACAACCAAACATTCGAAAAAGAAGGGATTCTTTTAGCCATTGCAAATGCCAATTCTTATGGAACCGGCGCCAAGGTGAATCCGAAGGGAAAAATTAATGATGGCTACTTCGAAATTTTAATCTTCAAACATTTTGATTTTTTTAAAATATTAAAAACCCTTAGAAATGAAGTGGACTATGATCCGGAATTCATGGAAACTATAAGTACGCAAGAGGCAATAATAAGTTGTACAAGTCCTGTTGCGTTCCAAATAGATGGAGAATATTTAGGGAGAAAAGAATCCATTCGTGCTAAAATACTGCCCAATCAATTAACCGTTGCAATTCCGGAAAAAATTGTTTGAATGCTTTTTATTTTTTTAGCGGCATAAAAACGGCTGCTTTCCATTCCATAGCCTCTCCCCCCATCCTTGGGTTGCTGTAAAATATTTCGAGTGGAAGATTCTCAACCTCGATATTTTTTCTTTTTGCTTTTTCCAGTAGGTTCAACCAGGTTAAATGGGATAATCTATAATAACCGTTAAAAACAGCTTTTAAAGACTCCTTAGATTCTATTCGTTTTAATTGAATATTTCCAACGGAGGCAAGACCCTTTTTAGCGGTTATTGGAAAACAAAAATCGAAAGAAATTTGATTTGTTTCCAGGTTCCAGGAAGTTACTTTTAGCATTGGAAACCCGTCGAGTTTAAGATCGTTATTTTCGATAAACTCTTCGAGTTTATCTATGGTACCCATCATCGCCATTGCCTTTTTTTCTAATGTTGATGAGGAAGTTATACAGGCGCAATTAGATGCCGGATTGGAAGCGGTATCTTCCAAAGTGATTTTGTAATAGTTTTGATGCGCGTTAATTATAGTGTTAATGGCATTCAAATTTGATTTAAGCATCGCTATTTTCTCACTTTTAGCGAATGGATTTAAGACCTCTAATCGGTTTTGAAAACTATTTTTTTTATCTAAAGTATTTACCGTTACCTGAATTACAGAATCGTTTACGAAATCAAAATTCCAATCCAGGATAAGATGATTTCCGTTTTTGAGGTCAACTTTTTATACTATGTTTTTAAAAGGCTCTTTTTGCAGGATTTTAACTTTATAATTTGGATCGTTCGCATTGAAATTATCTATATCCAGAATTTCCCGATATGTAGCTCCGGATTCATATTTTGTTTTAAATCTAAACTGGAGATCAAACTAAAAAAGGCATAAAAAAATCAAAATTATCTTCTTCAAAAACTTAATTCGCAGCAATTGGATCCTTGGATTTTTTCATTTTAAGGTTGTTCATTAGGTAATCACCCAGTCTTTGACCCTGGTCTATTCCTACCTCCACTGCAGCCCGATAATGAATTCCGCCATACATTCTGCTCATAGCTGCCTCCTGGGCTGCCTGGTTAAAAGACTGAAACTCCCTAATGGGTAAACCATAAATAACTTCGGTATCATCACTAAAACTAAAGTTGTCACCAAAAATGTCTGTAAGTGCAATGGCTGCAGCACCGGAAACAACAGAATGCCCGCTGGTATATTCAGGAAAAGGCGGAGTTTGTAAGACAGGTTTCCAGTTTTCATCTATATATTTATTGATAAGCGTTTCCGGACGTACAAGATTACTTCTGTATTTTTCATCCCAACAGCTTATAAACGCATCTGCCATGGCAAGGGAAGTTTTTGTATAGGCATAAACCGATTCTTCAAAATCAGCATTCGCTTTCTTACTTGCTATTTTAGCAATTCCCATCCAGTGACCACCGGGGGTAATTTTTTTAGTTGCAAACATTAGATGTCCCCGGGTGACAGAAACGTATGGATTACAATCCCAGAATTTCGCTATTTCCAATTCTTCGCTTTCCTCCCCATCTTCGGCCATTTTATTTTTAATGGCATATACCTCCATCAATTCATCGTGAAATTTGCTTCCTTTTTCCATTGAAAATTCCGGGGGTGGTATTGGTCGGAATTGACTTGCTGTATCGATTAAAAAAGGTCGAATCTTGTCCCAATGTGGTTCAATTCCATCCATATAAGAAGGTGGTGTTGGTTGCCATCTTCCAGGATCATCACTTTTCACCGTATATTTAGGCATGGTCCTGGTTTGTTTGTAATTATCCTTATCCATCCAGGATTTTATGTGGTCAATAACTTCAGTGGCATAAGTTCTGGAATTTTCAAATTCCTGCGAATTCGTTTTCTTCCAATTAGAATACAAACTATCCTTATATTGAATCATTTTCTCTTCGGAAAAAATGAGATGCTGGCCTATTTCAATATGTGCCATAAGTGCCGCCATCCTGTAATTTAAATGAGATGTTTGCTTTGGTTTCGGTATTGAATCCAGTCCGTTTAACTGACCCGCAAGTGAAATATAATTAGGATTGGACAATGCAACAATTTCATATGCAGCGACATTGGCATATGCGTATATTCTACTGGCAACAGGGGGAGAAAAGATATCGTGAACCATAATATTGGTCACCTTATCTAAAGATGCGTGCAAATCCTCTGCCGATATTTCTGCAAATTTCTCCTCTTTATTACAAGAAAATAGTAGTAACCCAGCAAATAACAATGTGAATTTAAATCGATTCATTGGTAATTAATTTTTATAGTTTCTTAAGCTATATACTTCAGCTTTGCCATTATTCACAGTAACCAGTAAATATTTCTGATTGTTGGCTTCAATAATATTCAAATGCCGAACGGATTTATTCCGAAGATTTAATCCCAAAAGATGTCCGGATAATATCTCTTTTTCATTTTTGATAAGGGCTCCCGGAAAGCCATCAAATCTTCCATGATAAGGTTTTACTCCGAAGTAATTTCCAGCAACAAGGATTTCCTTTTTACCATCGCTATCAAAATCATATTCTACGAAAGCGGTTAAAGGAGCAACCTGTAAACCGGACTCAAAAGGGACAAAAGTAAAAGATCCATTTTCATTTTTAAGATATCCTGATTCCAGCACCTGAACTTCCAATAATTGGGCTTTCTTTAAAAGATCTCTGGAAAACACCTCTTCCACAGTTTTTCCGGCAAATGATTTGTAGCTGGTGAACTTCTTTCGCATTAAAGAACTCATTTGACCTGAAAGCCCATCCAGGCCTTCCAGCGTATAATATTCCCCATTTTTATAGGAAGCCAGAATCGTTTCTGTTGATCCATTGTTATCAAAATCGCCATAATACATCCGTAACGGAGATTTTTCTGATGCCTCAAACCTGGTATTTGTGCCCCAATTTCCTAAAATATAATCAATATCACCGTCATTATCAATATCAAATGGAATTATTGCCTGCCAAAGTCCGTTTAATTTAGATGATAAAACTTCAACTTTCTCAAGTTTTCCTTTATTATTCTTGAAAAAAGTTGGAGACATCCATTCCCCTACAACAACAAGGTCATCCCATCCATCCTTATCAAAATCTGTCCAGACGGCATCTGTAACCATTCCTGCTTTTGAAAGTTCTTCGTTCTTAACAATCGAAAATTTCCCTTTAGAATTAGTCAATAAATACGAAGTTGGTATATTCCCAAAATCATAAGAAACAGCATTGCTTCCAATAAACAAATCAAGGTCACCATCCTTATCGAAGTCATTTGCCTTTATTACCGAAGAATTTCCATAAATAAGCGGAAGTTCACTTTCAAGGAAAAAAGAATCCTTTTTTAAATATAGTTTATCCAGCAATGGTTTCGCCTTGCCATAAAAATTACCTCCAGCAGTACCAATAAGCAAATCGTTTTTACTATTATTACTAAAATCTCCAATTATGGCAGACACATCTTCATTTATAGAATCTTTAAGTATTACCTCAGGGCTTTTCAGGACAAAGGAAGTGTCTCTTTGTTCATAAACTGCAGATGGAAAATATTTTGAACTTCCAAAGTAAATATCGTTTTTCCCATTCATATTTAAGTCCCCCACGGCTGTTGCCGGACCACGATCTGATATTTTATAAGGGATAAGTTTTTGTGCATTGAAATCTAAAAAACTATCTTCCTGATGGGTATAATCTATTCCTAAATTATCTTTGATCTTTTCAAATAATACCCGTTTTTTATTTACCGGGCCGAATTCAAAAATTCCTTCACTTTTTCCCGGTGTAATTTCCAGCGTTTGATTTACCTGTATATTTCTTAAAGTTTCATACGATTTATCCGGCCAAACAATTACAAGGGAATCCACCTTAGAATCACTTCCGTAGCCAAAGTGAATAATTGGTTCTGAAGAAGACTGAAAACCTTTATTGGGAAAGAGTTCTTTGTATTGTAAGGTTCCATTTGAATATGAAAAAACTTTTGTCCCTACCCCAAATACATTTTGTTTTTTATATTTAAAATTGAGTTTAAGATAATTCCCGTTTTTTGACTTATTGATATATAAGGTTGCCGGACTGTTAATATTATTGGTAACAATATCCAGATCTCCATCATTATCCAAATCCCCGTAAGCGACTCCGGTAGAAATTATGGTGTCCTTCCTTATCCATTTTCCAGACATATCCTCAAATTTTAAATCTCTTTCCCCTTTAAAAATAAAATTATGAACGTTTCCGGAGGGCATTAATGCCAATGCTTCCTTATCTACAAGGTTTGTGTTATTGATTTTTTTTCTGATCTGGTCATTGGAAAGAAACTTAATATAGTCTAAATCGTTGGGTCGTTTGGGAATTCCGTTGGAGATGAAAAGATCCTGTTTTCCATCGAGATCATAATCTGCAAATAATGCGCCCCAACTCCAGTCGGTTGCTTCAATTCCGCTGAGCAGTCCAGTTTCAGAAAAGAATTGCCCGTTTTGATTGACCTGAAGCATATTTCGCGGATATTGATAATGGTAGCCCAAACGCTCCGTTCTCATCGATAACATTTCTGAATTTTCGTCTCCTTCTGAAGCTTTTAAAACCTTTTCATCTTCAGCAAGCATATCCAGGGTAATAAGATCCGGGAAACCATCGTGGTTTAAATCTGCAACATCATTCCCCATGGAAAATTTACTGGTGTGTCCAAAGTATTCCTTCAAACTTTCGGCAAAAGTCCCGTCCTGATTATTGATGTAATAATAATCATCTTCGTGGAAATCGTTGCCCACATAAATATCCGGCCAGCCATCCTGGTTAAAATCTGCAATAGAAATTCCAAGCCCATAGCCATTAACTCCTCCAAAAATCCCAGCTTCTTCACTCACATCGGTAAATATGCCTCCGTCATTCCTCAAAAGTTTATCTCCGGTAGCATAAGTACGCTGATTTCTTAAATCGGCCCTGCCATAGGATTCCTGTGTATGGATTGCATGATTCAATAAATAAAGATCCAGATCACCATCCAGATCATAATCAAAGAAAACGGCAGAAGAACTGTACGAATCGAAATCGATCCCATATTTTTCAGCGCTTTCAGTAAAGGTCCCATCGCCATTATTGATGAATAATTCATTATGACCATTAAACCCGTTAATTCCAACAACTGCGCATACATAAATATCCAGAAGCCCATCTCCATTGACATCGGCCATAGTTACACCCGTGTTCCAGGTACTGTTTCCGGTAATATTGGCTTTTTCTGAAATATCTTCAAATTCAAGGTTGCCCTTATTTAAATATAATTTATTCTTAACCTGATTTCCGGAAAAGAAAATATCCGCTAGCCCATCATTGTTAATATCTCCAATGGCAACCCCGCCCCCATTGTAGAAATACATATAATCCAATATATTCTGATCTTCAGATTCGGTAAGGGTATTGGCAAAAGAAATCCCTGATTTATCAGCTGGTAAATCCGCAAATAAATCACCTTCCTTCTCAGAACAACTAAAGAGAAGAGAAATCAATCCAATAAAAAAATAGTTACTTCGCATTTAATTTAAATACCTTAGGTTTTTGATTGTTGATAGCAGTGATAATATAGGTATCCCCGTTTTTATCTGAAAATTTCTTTAAATGTTTGATCTCGTCTTCTACAACAAAACCGCTCTTAGTATAATCCTGCAAGGTAAATTCCATATTTCCGTTTCCAAGCAAAACATGACCGTAGCTGGCATCCAGCCTTGAGAACTGCGGTTTAAATTCAAAATTATTCCCTCCCATTATAAGATCAAGGATTCCGTCTCCATTTACATCTATGCAAGTAATCCCACAAACACAGGATAACTGAACCCTGGACGGCAAAATTTTAGTCTCAAATTTTCCGTTCCCTAAATTTAAAGCAATGATAGTTTCTCCCATTACCGCTTCTTTTACTATTGAATTTTCAATAACATCTGCCGGAAATAATTCCTGAATAGAACGCCTGGCATAATCAGACGCTTTCAGGTTTTGCTTTTTTAAGGATGATAACTGGGTTGTTAATTCTTTTTTCATATGAATTGGCATATCCTTTCCTCCCAAATTCCTTGTTACAATTTGCTCTATAGTTCCGTTATTATCAAAGTCATTGATCCATATTTTCATGCGATTCGTTTTGGAAGTTTTATAAGCCGTATTGGTCCCACTATTTCCTAAAATTAGATCATTATTTCCATCTCCATCCAAATCGGCAACTTCAACGGTGTTCCACCATCCTGTTAATTCATCCAGTTCGGATTTCATTCTTGAAAGTCTTTGTCCTGTATTTTTAAATATCACAGGTGAACCCCAATCAGAAACAGTTACAAGATCATTTTTTCCGTCATTATCAATATCTGTCCAAATCGCATCGGTAATCATACCGGCGTTTTTTAGATCATATCCCACACGTTGGGTAGCATTCGTAAAAGTTCCATCCCCTTTGTTTTCCAAAAATAAATGATCCGGATCTACCCCGTAGGTTCCAACCACGCTCCGTGAACCAATAAAAAGATCTACGTCGCCATCGCCATCGAAGTCGTAAGGGGCGATCACCGAAATATTATGAAAGGTTGACGGTAATTCCACGGATGATTTGGTGAAATTTCCATTCCCATCGTTTATATAAAGTCTGGCAGAATAGGTTCTTGAATCTCCAACCTGGTTCCCGCCGGAACCAACGATCAAATCCAAATCCCCATCGGCATCGGCATCAAAAAATGAAGCTGCTGTATCTTCAAAACCGGCATCGGTTTCCAGAGCTTTCTGGGAAGTAATTTTCAGAACTCCATTTCCAGAATTGAGATAAATTATTCCAGGTTGCATTTTCCCACCTCCTATAAAAACATCTTCATTTCCATTTCCATTAATATCACCTACCGAAAGACTTGGTCCTTCCTGGGAAAGCTTTTTATAAGCAAGCCCTTCGTAATCAAAATCATTGTAAGTATTTTCTTCGTGCTTTACCACTTGTTTTGCCTCCATTTCCTGAAGGAAAGCAGGTTCATTTAAGGACTTCGGAATTTTATATTGATTGGTCGCTTCCTTCTGACTTAGCCCAAGTTGTTGATTTACGCTCACATCTTTAAGTAACTGGGTGCTTTTATCGGGCCAGATCACCCTAAGTGAATCAATTTTATTGGAAGTTCCCAGGCCTATGGTCATAACATAATCCATGGAGGACTGAAATCCCCTGGAGGGTTGGAGTTCCTGTAAAATAACCGAATTGTTATAATAGAGTTTTACTACACTTCCAATAGCAAATTTATTTTTTTCGCTACCCTCAAGTTTTATTTTTAAATAATTGTTCTCTGTAAACTTTTCAGTATTATTCCTGTAAAGAAAGGCTTGCATATTCACGTTGTTAACCACCATATCCAGATCTCCATCGTTATCCAAATCTGCATATGCAACCCCATTTGAAAATCCCGGAGTATCAAGCCCCCACTCTTTTGCCGTATTTTCAAATTTCAGATCTCCCTGATTGTTATATGCATAATTGGGAATGGGAGTCACCGGCATTTTACTAATTATAGAATCGATGGCTTCCTTCTTGCCTGTTAATACCATTTTTTGCATTATTTCATCGGCAAAAAAGTTTATGAAATCAATATCTGTAAGATCATGATTAATTCCGTTGGTAACAAAAATATCTCTAAACCCATCGTTGTCCATATCAAAAAGCAATCCTGCCCAACTCCAGTCTGTGCCGGACACTCCACTGAAGTAAGCGATTTCAGAAAAGGAATTGTTACCATTATTAAGCTGAAGTGTATTTTGGATGTATTGCTGGGAGAAGCCTTTGCTTTGTTTTAATTTGAAGATATTATAACCTTCAAATTCCATCACCGATTTTACGCGGGAATCTTCTTCAGGCAGCATGTCTGTAATAAAAACATCAATATGTCCATCATTATTGATATCGGCCATATCTACTCCCATCGCCGAAAGGCTTAAATGCGATGTCCAGTTCATGATATCTTCCGTAAAGGTTCCATCCTGATTATTGATGTACAGGTAATCCCGCTCATAAAAGTCATTTGATACGTAAATATCCGGATAAAGATCCTTGTTGATATCGCTTATTAGAACGCCCAGTCCAAAACCGATTAAACTTCCGTAAATATTTGCCTCTTCACTAACATCTACAAATTTTCCGTTATCATTTCGCAATAGCATATCGCCAACTCCCCTAAAAATTGCAGGAATTCCTTCCCAGTCCTGTGCTCTTACCCCCCTTTGTTCGGCATACCCCAGGCTGCTGACAGGAATATTACTGTTATTTAATATATAAACATCCAGATCTCCATCCAGATCATAATCAAAAAATGTTGCGTGAGTACTAAATCCGGTTTTAGCTAAATTATATTCTTCTGCACTTTCGGTAAAAGTTAGATCACCATTGTTGATATAAAGGTCATTATCGTGGTTATTGCCTTCCATATTCCCCGCGTTACTCACATATATATCGAGTAAACCATCATTATTGATATCCACCATATTCACCCCGGTAGACCATGGTTTATTACCGGCTACACCAGCTTTATCAGTAACATCTTCAAATTTAAAATCCCCCTTATTTAAAAATAATTTATTGGGACCCATATTGGCTGTTAGATAAATATCAGGAAGTCCGTCATTATTAATATCTCCAATTGCAACACCACCCCCGTTATAAAAGTTCCGATATTTAAAAATATTGAAATCCTTTTGATTTACCACTTCATTAATAAAATCCAATCCGGTATCTCCGGGAGACATTAAGGTAAATAGCGTGTTTTTATCTTCCACATCTAATTCTACATTTGATTCTTTTTTATTGGATTCACAGGAACCAAAAATTAAAAGAATAAGAGAAAATGTGAAAATATTTCGGGGTAAATTAAAATTCATTGTCATTAAATAATATAACTATTATTAATTTATTTTTATTTTTTTGTGAATCAGAGTAAAAGTTTTGTCTGACTAAAATCGAGTGTAGATAAAAAATATTTATAACTTCGAAATTATAAGTTTTATACTGGATGAGAAAGACATTTTAATATTTTCTTAACTACATTCGAATTTGATTTATTTCTTTTGAAAACCGGTGTAAAATAGTATAATATTGGAGAATACGAGGCGAAGACCTATTAAAAAGTATTAATGAAAGATAAATTAACACAAGGAAAGATTAAGCAAAAATTATTTTCAGTATTTCATCTGGTATTTACATCTATATCTTTCAAAAACGGAGTTTTAAGCCTATTATCAGTGCGGTTAATTCGCTGCTAATTTCAGACTTTGGAATCCTTTATGAGCTCGAGGCGGAATATTTATTTTAATTTCACCTAACAAATGCGGAAAAAAGGTTAGGTTATATAAAATTCAAAATACCTTTACATTACTATGGAAAACAAAAAGAATATTCTACTGGTTGAGGATGATGATTCATTAGGATATTTACTCACAGAATATCTTCAAATAAAGGGTTTTGGTATATCCTGGGCCAAAAATGGGAATCTGGCCTTGCAAAAACTGGAGAAGGAAAAATTTGATCTTGCAATCCTGGATGTAATGATGCCAGAAATGGATGGTTTTACACTGGCTGAAAAGATGAAGCTTACTTATCCGGAAATTCCATTCATATTTCTTAGCGCGAAATCTCTTAAAATTGATGTTTTAAAAGGCTTTTCAAAAGGGGCAGTAGATTACCTTAAAAAACCAATAGATGAAGAAGAGCTTGTAATACGCATCAATATTTTACTGAAAAATCTTTCTCAACCCGAGATCGAAAGTTCATCCAGGGAAGAGATCCATCTTGGAAAATATTCCTATAAACCCCAGCAGCAAACTTTAGGACTTGGAGAATCCAAGGTGTCCTTAACTTCCAGGGAAAATGAATTATTAAGATATTTGACTTCGAAACAAAATGAAATTTGTACGCATAAGGAATTGTTGAAAAATATTTGGGGAACAAATGATTATTTCACCCGAAGAAGTTTAAATGTATTTGTTTCCCGATTAAGGAAATATCTTGATAAGGAACCGTCCATTAAGATTGAGAATATTCATAATACCGGATTTATTTTTAGAATATAGCAATTTGTTTAAATTCGAGTAAAATTATCAAATTTAGGAAAAAAGGGAGTCCGTTCATGCCTAATTAAAGTCCAAAAGGTTAACCGTTGCTATTAATTCTTAAAATAAGATCTAAGAATAATTTTATTCCACTATTGGCAAATAGATTTCTGCTTTCCATGTAGGTGATGGAGTGCTTTCTACATTAGGGTTATTAAAAAAAACCTCCAGCGGTAATCCATTAGTTTTTAATTTCTTTTCTTCAGCTGTATAAAGAAGGTCAAACCAGGCTTTATGGGATAACCTATAATTTCCGTTGAACACCGCCTTCAATGCGGTAGAAGATGGAATTTGCCTGAATTTAACTTCTCCGTAAGGCTTAATATCCTGGGGAAGATTCACCGGAAAACAAAATTCAAAATCTATGATATTCTCCTTTCGATTCCATTTAATGATCTTTACAAATGGATTTCCTGTTAATTTAAGATCACGACTTAGAATGTAATCTTCCAGAATATCAATGGTTTTTACCATTTCCCGGGCCTTTCCTTTTACCGGAACATTTTCAGAAGTATGACAAATACAGTCCAGTGCGGGTGAAGTGACGATACTGTCGCCAATTTGAATACGATAGGCCTTTTGTTCATTTTGTAATCTAAGTCTAAAAGCCAGCAAATGTTGTTTTAAACTATCTATATAATTACTTTTTACAAAGGGGTTCATTATATCCAGGCGGTTAGCCAGTGAATTCTTGTCAGATCTAATATTTAGTACAACTTCTGTTAGGCTATCATTTCTTTTTTCAAATTCCCAGTAGAATTCTACCGGGGAATCACTAAATGAATATACTTTTTGTGTTAGATTTTTGAAAGGTTCACTTTGGGTGACCGCAATATTTTCTTCAGAAATATCAGGGTTCAAATTTTTCCATTCTAAAATTTCATGAAAGACGGTACCGGGGCCGTATTTCGCTTCCATCGTGAAACGATAATCATATTTTTTAATAAATAAGTACCAAATCGATCCTAAAAGCAACAGGGCAAGGAATAATATAAGTATTTTTTTCATGGATTTATCTGGTTGCAAATTTCTCTTTAGAATTGGTCATTTTTAACTTATTTAGGATACAGCTCCCCTTACAGTGCTTTCATTAATTATTAATTTTCAAAATGCTTGGAGTACCATTATTAAATGTTACGATAAGATGTAATTCGTCATTTATACAGATTTCCTTAATATCACGGGCAGCTCCGGAAATATCAGGCATTTCTTTATTATAAGTTTGGAAAAAACCGTTTTTATCATTGATAAGAACAGTTCCATGGCTGGCATCTAATCTACCCAATTGAGTGCTGATTTCATAGTTGTTTCCTACTAAAAACAGATCGGGAAAACCATCACTGTTAAAATCCTGCGTCTCAATAGCAAAGATTGCCGAAACCTGTGTTTCAAAGGGTAAAATATGCTTTGTAAAAGTGTTATCCCCATTATTTTCAAAATAGCAACTGGCTAATTCAAAAACCTGTTTCACTTCAGCATTTTTCAGTTTTTCCATGGGTAGAATCTCAGAAAAATCTGCATCTGCATAATCTTTGTACCTGAGAAATTTCTTTTTTAAAAATGGCATTTGGTGATCGAGTTCGTCCTTAGAAGCAAAAGCTGTTTCCTTATTTTCATAAAAATAACTCACTACCGGATCAATAGATCCATTTCCATCAAAATCGCCAAGGTACAGTCTTAAAGGTTTTTCTATAGAAGCCTTTAGTCTGGAATTTAGCCCCCAGTTTCCTGCAACGATATCTATATCGCCGTCGCCATCAAAATCTTTTGCAATCACGGCATTCCACCATCCGTTCGTATCTTCAAGCCCGCTATCCAGTTTGCTAAGTTTGCTCCCATCATTGATAAAAATCGTGACAGGCATCCAGTGACCAACTACTATTGCATCCTTAATCTTATCATTATTGATGTCGATCCAGATAATATCCTGAACATTTCCGACATTCCTAAATGTTTCAGAATATTGATCGGTAACTTCTGTAAACTTACCATTGCCATCATTCAAAAATAAATACTGCACAGGATTTTTACCGTATTCCCCCGGGACTATATTTGCACTAAAAGAAAGATCGGGAAAACCATCTGCATTCAAATCTACCGATGTTGCCTTCGAAGCATTAAGGCTGACACCCTTAAACTGTTGATCGTCCAATCTGAATTTACCGTTTTCATTCAGGTATAGTCGCGGTTGCAAGGATTTTCCTTTTGTAAATTCATTACCCCCGCTTACCACTATCAAATCCATATCACCATCCACATCCACATCCAGGAATATTTGATCGGTATCTTCTGAAATTGCATCTTCCTCGAATATTTTTTGCTCAGATTTTTCAAAACTACCATCAAGGTTTTGCAGCCACAAATTCAAGCTCTGTGATTTTCCTCCTCCTATTACCAGATCGTCAAGACCATCTTTATTGATGTCGGCTACTGCGGCACGCGGACTCTGATTACCATAACCAAAAGGAATTAGCGGCTCACGGTTAAATTCCAGCGTGGATTGCTCGACATGCTTATAGTCTATTAAAGAATCTTTCTTTGTAAAAATAGAATTTCTTTCAGATTTATTGAATATAAGGGAGTCGGCATCATTTATATTAAATTCGATAGTTCTATTGGGCTTAATATTGTACTTGGTTTCAGTTAAAAAACCCGGCCAAATTACCTTTACCGAATCTATTGAAGTATGCTTGGCGAGGCCAAAATTCAAACCCGGTGCCAATGAAGAAAGATAGCCCCTGCTTAAATAATGTTCTTGTTGTTGCAGGTTATCTCCATAGTAAAGTATAATTTTTGCACCGATACCAAATTTGTTGCTATTATCTCCCAACAGGTTCACTCTGAGATAATTGTTTCGTATTAATTTTTCTGAATTATTTTTAAAAATACTGGCATTTCCATCGGTATTGTTCACTACTAAATCCATATCCCCATCATTGTCAAGATCAGCATACACAAAACCATGACTAAAACTTGGCTCAGCATTTAACCATTCTTTTTTTCGGTTGTCAAAAGTATTATCACCATTGTTCTGAAAAATATAATTTGCTATTTTCTTTTCAGGTAGCTCTTTGACGAAATCATCATAATTTTCAAATTTTCCCTGACTTAATTGTTTCTGAATTTTTTCATTTGAAATATACTTGATAAAATCCATATCATTGGTAGCGCCTTTTATTCCATTGGTGATAAAAATATCCTTGTGGGTATCATTATCAAAATCGACAAAAAGTGCTCCCCAAGACCATTCTGAAGCCGCAATACCACTAAGAAATGCAGTTTCCGAAAAATTGAGATTTCCTGAATTGATATGAAGGGTATTCTGCATGTATTGTGGAGCAAAGCCGTTCTTTAAATAGCTAGCATAAGTTTGAAATGGATATTCCAGTCCTGAGGTTTTATAGGTCTTCAGATTTTCAGGAAGCATATCCAGAGATATGATATCTGCAAGGCCATCATTATTGATATCGGCAATATCGTTACCCATGGAAAAATGCGTGGTATGGCCTAATTTTTCAGGTTGATCTGAAATTAGTTCGTGAAAACTACCGTTTTTCTGATTAATATATAAATAATCATTTTCAAAAAAATCATTTCCAACGTAAATATCAGGATACAAATCATTATTAAGGTCTCCCACTGCCACACCCAGTCCGTAGCCAATCACTCCCTGAAAAATTCCAGCTTCAGAAGAAACATCTGTAAAAAAACCATTATCATTTCTGAACAACCGGTCGCCTGATTTAGGATCATAGCTCTTCCTTTTATCCCCTCTACCGTAATTCCTGTTTGGATGCACGGAGTGATTTAATAAGAACATATCAAGATCTCCATCCTGATCATAATCCAGGAAGACAGCTTGAGTAGAAAAACCTGAAAAATCGAGACCATACTTTGCAGACTGTTCCTCAAAAATGGGAATCCCTTCTTCATTAGGTCCCTGATTAACGTATAGCAGGTTATGCCCTTCCAGATTAAGGAATCCACTTACTTTACAAATGTAAAGATCCAGTAAACCATCCCCGTTAATATCTATATTACTAACTCCTGTGGTCCATCCCTGGGAGTTATCAATCTGGGAGACCGGAGTTATATCTTTAAATTTAAAATTACCAATATTCAAAAAAAGCTTATCCTCTTGCTCATTGGAGGTGAAATATAAATCTATAAGGCCATCCTGGTTATAATCCCCTGCTGCGACTCCGCCGCCATTATAATAATACAGATAATTAAAAATGTTTAATTCAGAGTTTGGATTTAGTTCATTAGAGAAAAGAAGATTTGAATGCGAAGGCACTATCTTTTCGAAAAGAAATTCCTCTTTTTTACAGGCCTGGAAAAACAGGATAGAAAAGATAGAAATTAGGAATAGTTTTTTAGTTTTTACCACGAATTTGAAAACTGGAATTTGAGGCAATTTATAACAAAATATTTTCAAAAATAAAATATTTAAAAAAATAGAGGGCCAATTGGCCCTCTATTTTTTATTTTTAAAAACTTAAAATTAATATCCAGGATTCTGAATAAGATTAGGATTTAAAATCAATTGATTTGCAGGTATTGGGAATAAGTTTTTTGTTTCATCCCCAACAGCGGAAGGAGCTTTTAAACTCCAATCTCTGGTATATTCTCCAAATCGAATCATATCATTCCTTCTCCAGAATTCCATATATAATTCCCTTCCTCTTTCTTCCAGAAGATCACTTTCTGTAACAGTACCAAGTGGCTGGGCTTTTCTAAGGATCCTTAATTCGTTAACCAATGCTGATGCATCCATACCGGATCTCAACATTGCCTCTGCTTTCATAAGATGTGCATCTGAATATCTGAAGAAAATTTCATGTTCTGTAAATGCCCCATAGCGAGGATTATATTTAATGGTACGAATACCAGTGGTCTCACTGTTATTGATAAGGCTAATATTTCCCGAACCATCAGTAAACTGTCTTTTAAAAGTTAATGGATTTCCACCTCTATCTTTTAAAGCCGTTCCATCATAATCAAACTGCTGATCGATAAGAAAACCGAAACCAACACTGGAACCGTCTGCAAACCCATCATTGTTGCTATCTGTTGCACCCGGAAATGCTCCAGCCGGTACTCCAGCTGCAGGAACATAACCTCTGCGCTCTTCCTGCCCATCCAAAGGTTCTCCCTGAGCTGTACCCTTGTTAGAATTAGGGTCACCTTCAAACATATCATAAAATTCTGCAAGGGTAGAAAAACCATTCCAACCACCACCAGTTTGATCTGGAGCCATATTATAATGAAGTCCATTCCAGATTCTATTACCAACTGCGGTAGGGATAAACCAAATAGTTTCCCTGTCCAATTCTCTTCTAAAAATATCGAAGTACCCTTCTTCAAGGCCATATCCCGATGCAGTAATTTCATCAACAAGGCTTACAACCTGGTTCATATCTGCAGAATTAGGCTCTGTTCCAAGATAAATATGTTTATTTAAAAGAACTTTTGCTAATAGGTATTTCGCCGCTTCTTTTCCAGGTCGTGCATTTGCTGCTCCGGCATCTCCCACACCGGCACCTGGACCAATAGCTGGTAATCCTGCTATAGCCGCATTTAAATCCGAAACAATTTGATCTACCGCCTCTTGACCCTTAAGTACTATTGGATCTTCAAAAAGAGGCGCCTGAGGGTCCCTAACGGGTACCTGACCAAAATTATCCAGCACAACCCACATACCAAGGGCTCTCAAAAAATGAGCATCAGCTTCCTGTTGCGGATTGCTATTGGTTAATTCAGCAAGCACCTGTGCACCCTGAAAGTGAAGTGTATTCCATTGATTCCATACATTCAGAATAAAGGCATGCTCCGGTGTCCATTCATGTTGGTGTAATTGTCTCCAAATCCCATTATCCCCCCAGTCTGAACCTCTGGTAGGCACCAGTTGTTCATCTGTGGTTACTTCAGCTAGGGCATATAAATTGGCCTGATCGCCTATATAACCACGTAAGCTGTTATAGGCATTGTCCAGAAAGGAATCTGGATCACTTACTCCTTGAAAACCTGCTTCGCTCGCATCCTTTATAATCGAATCTGTTCCCTCAATTTCCAAATCGCTACAAGAGATGATGGTGCTTCCCAGCAATACCATTACCAGAGTAAGGTTTATAATTCGTTTTGTTATTCTAATATTTTTCATTATCAATTTTTATTTAATTAAAAACTAGCGTTGAGTGCAAAAGATACAGTTCTTGGTCTTGGAAAAGCTGCATAATCTATCCCGGCTGTAGGAATAGCTGAGGCATTCACCGATCCCGTATTAGTTGAGATTTCAGGATCTAATCCACTATACCCTGTGATCAAGAAAAGATTCTGACCTATCACACTAAGTCTTAAAGACTTTACAAAGTTATCACCATCCAACGGAAGTTGATATCCTAAAGAAGCTGAAGTTAACCTAACAAAATCACCTCTTTCAAGAAATCTTGTTGAAACTGCAACAGTTGAAGCTGCATTTTCATTGTTAGTTAATACATCTTCTGTTACGTTCTTACCTATTAATAAAGCACTTTTTGTAAAAAATGCATTATCAGTTGCGTTATATACATAGAAATCAAATTGACCATTAAAATATGCAGCAAAATCAAAAGCTTTATACCGGGCATTTAAAGAAAGACCTGCATTCCAATCTGCAATAGCATCTTTTCCTACAAAGAATTTATCGGCATCAGGATCTCCAATACCATTTCCATCCACATCGAGATAGGTTGGGTTTCCATTTTCATCAAAGCCTGTAAATTCAGCCATAAAATAAGAGAACAATGGCTGTCCTGCTTTTAGCTGTTGTGCAAAAGCATTAGTCAAACCATTTCCACGTATCGCCCCTGTATTAATGATGAAAGGTGTGTCCTGAACTTCATTATCATTGTAGGCAACATTAAAGCTTGCTGAAAACCCAAAATCCTGTGTATTTACAAAATCGTAGTCAAGTGAAAACTCCACCCCTTTATTCACAACTTTACCGTCCGTTAGGTTACTAAAAACTACTTCCCCATTACTAGGTGCGGCAGTTTGCCTTGGAAGCAAAAGGTCATTGGTTGTTTTTTGATAGATGTTAAAGGTACCCGTTAAGCGATCCGCATTAAACCCAAAATCAATACCAAGGTTTAGATCTGTAGTTTCTTCCCATTTAAGATCGGCGTTTGCATCACCTACAATAAAAGAACCAGGTGCCGGCAATACATTAAGATCATTGCTAATTCCTCCACCTGCGGCTCTTTCACGCTGAACGAAACGCCCATACCCCAGACCTTCCTGACTTCCAACTATACCTGCCCCTAAACGCAATTTAAGCATAGACACATTTTCTCCAATAAAGTCTTCCCTGTGTATTTGCCAGGCGAATGCTCCGGAAGGGAAATAACCATATTGATTGTTTTCTCCAAATGTAGAAGAACCATCGGCTCTAAAAGTTCCGGTGAAAAGGTATTTTTCTGCTATTGTGTAATTGGCACGCACAAAATATGATTGCAATTCGTCAAAATTGTCAAAGGTATTATTCACAACGAAAGCTGGAATAGGTCGATCGAAATTAGAAGGTAATTCTCCGGAAGTAAAACTTGGTAATATTGTATTTAAATAAGTTCCATCTTCGCCGTATCCAAAAGTTGCAAAATTATCAATAACGGATGTAACATTACCATAAGCCTCTCTCAGCTGAGATGCCATTGCACCCAGATCTGTAGTATTGAATCCTGCTCCTTCAGATCCAAATCCATCACGTTGAAATTTTTGATAAGAAAAACCTCCCACCACATCGAGCACTGAGTTATCAAACTCTTTTAGATAATTAAGGGTAGTCTCCAATAATGTATTTTCTTGATTGAAAGTGTTATAATTACCTCTACCAATTCCGGAAACACCATTAAGGCCTATAACATCAGATCCAAAAACCGAGGTGGTTTCTGTGTCTTGTTTATCATAACCTACCGTTATCTTTCCCGTAAACTCACTTGTAATTTTATATTCTGCAGATAAGTTTGCTAAAAACCTGTCTGATTCAGAAAGTCCCTGAAAACTATTCAATAAACTTACCGGGTTTAAAACGTTACCACCCGGATTAAATAAAGGATCAATAGGAGCTGTTGGATTCTGGGTGATAGAGGCACCTATTAAATCCCCCGTAGAACCAGCTTCCCCGGAAATTGGAGCTCTTTCTTCATCCACTCCTGAATAGGATAACTGAGCGCTCAAGGTTAATTTATCTTTCAAAAGACGTTGAGTAGCATTAACACGTGCTGATAATCGATCTAAAGAGGAGTTTTCGACAATACCTTCTTGATCGGCATATCCCAAAGAGGCTCTCACATTACCCGTGTTGTAACTTTTAGAATAACTTAAATCTGTAGTATTAGAAATAGCGGTACGGGTATAAAAATCCTGAAAATCTGAATCTGCTCCAAAATCCAAGGCATCGGGATCATTCCCTACGCTGGCAAGGCCTTCCAAAAAGGCCTCTCTGCCTAATAGGTCATATTCATTTGCAGGTGAAGCTATACTTAATGTATTATTAAATTCAAAGGTTCCTTTTCTTCCTTTACCTCCTTTGGTTTGAATAATAATAACTCCATTGGCTCCCCTGGAACCATATATAGCAGTAGCAGAAGCATCTTTTAAAATAGAGATGCTTTCAATATCATTGGGGTTAAGGAAATTTAGAGGGTTTTTCTGTCCACCACCACCAATACCTGCAGCATTTGTTTGTGGAGCAGCACCACTGGTTAAAGGGACTCCATCTACAACGAATAACGGATTGTTTCCGGAACGAATTGAATTGGAACCCCGTATTCTAACATTTATGCTTGCTCCAGGTTCTCCAGAAGTTTCTGAAATCTGAACTCCGGCGGTTTTACCCTGAATAAGTTGCTCAGGAGAAGCTATAACCCCCTTATTAAAGTCCTTAGCTGTTACAGAGGCTACAGAGCCAGTCGCATCCTTAACTGTGGTAGTACCATAACCAATAAGTATTACTTCTTCCAATTCAGCTGCATCAGCCGCTAAATTTACGCTGATAATAGAACGTCCATTGACACCAATTTCCTGGCTTTCATAACCTATGAAACTAAATATCAGGATTCCATCAGTCGGTACATTGTTCAAAGTGTAATTTCCATCAAAATCAGTAGTGGTACCTGTAGATGTTCCTTTAACGGCAACAGTTGCGCCAGGCAGAGGGCCACTTTCATCTGTAACTGTTCCGGAAACAGTCTGTTGGGCATTCACCATGCTGAAACACAGAAAAGCGATAGCAAACAAAAAGCCCCTGAAAGTAAATTTTTTCATAAATTAAAGTTTTAGTTTAGTTTTCAAACGAAATATTAATCAAAGTTAAATTTATGTAAATATTTGGTAAACGCGAAGCACAATATCGATATAATTACGAAATCGTTTTCGTGTTCATTTTAACATCTTTTTGCATCATCATTCAATTTATAATAGATTTTCACAAAATTCAATATTTTTTAATGATATATTTAAAAGAAAGACCGTTTTTCAATTTATTTATTGTGAAAAAGAATTAAAAAAAATTACAGATTTAGCTAAAAAATGGCTTTAAAAAGGCACAAAAACTATCAAAATTCAAGATTTTAAATGTGAAAAATATTTCCATATAAGTTAAAACACCGCATATTTAGACTTTCTTAGCTTCATTTCCCTTCATAAATCATCCAAAAAAGGAACTATTACTGTTGATTTCAACATAAAAAAAGGAACCACACTGGGTTCCCTTAAATTTCTATCTAGATGGAATTTATTATAAAGACATCGCCTTGCCTTTTCCTAGTTCTGAAACTGGACCACATGCGATATATTGACCCGGAACAGGATCATACCACAGCACATTTTCTCCAATTTCTTCACTGGTTTTCCAAGCCCATATAGCCATCCCCCTAACTTCGCTTAAATAAGAATAAACTCCGGCACCAGTATCCAAACTCTCCGCAGGCTCTATATCTAATTGATCCTCAGTTGGCCGTTTTAAATAAATTTCCTGTTGTTCTGGAGTAGCTTTTAGATATTTCTTTACTATTTGTTCATATTCTTCTGCACTTCCCTTTTCCGGGTTTTTATCAAATTCAGATTTAAATGCAGCTGCAAAAGCATTTGCGCTGCTGTTAAATTTATCCCGTCGTTCAATTGGCGCAACCTGGTCCATATAGGAATCAATGAATTCGGCTATATTCAAATCATTTGCTCCGGGAGTATCTGTCTCCGGAATTATAACGTCCAGGATTTGTTTGAGTATAAAACCGTTGCCTACCGTTAAAAAAGCAGGTTCCCAATCGGTTTTGGGTTCGCTTTTACAGCTTTGCAACAGGCTTAGTGTACTTGGCCCAACTATAAGGATTCCTGCACCCAGGCCGAAGTTTTTTAATGCTTGTCTTCTGTTCATAATTTATAAAAATTAAGCTTTGGATTTTTTAAAATTCTTTGCAGCGTGATCTGCAGCTCTTGCCGTCATGGCCATATAGGTAAGCGAAGGATTTTGACAGGCAGCAGAGGTCATAAAGGAACCATCGGTAACATACACATTTGGTACATCATGAACCTGATTATTCCCATTTAAAACAGAAGTCTTAGGATCTCTTCCCATTCTGGCTGTTCCCATCTCATGAATCCCTAAACCTGGTGCGCCTATATCATCATATCCCTGAACATCTTTAAAACCGGCTTTTTCCAACATTGCAACGGCCTGATCGACCATATCTTTACGCATTTTCAATTCATTCTCCTTGAATTCTGCATCAAAAGTTACTGTTGGCAGTCCCCAATCATCCAGTTTATCATAATCTAAAGTCATTTTATTTTCGTGATAAGGTAAAGTTTCTCCAAACCCCATCAATCCCATAGTCCAACCTCCCGGTTTAACAATGGCTTCTTTTAGTTCTTTACCATATCCTGCTTCCGCTATATCAGCGGCCCAGTCTCCACGACTTGCGCCACCCTGATATCCGTATCCGCGTATAAAATCAAGATTTTCATTTTCGGAAAGGTTTCGGAAACGTGGCAGATAAATTCCATTTGGTTTCCTTCCTTTATAATATTGGTCTTCAAAACCATCATATTTACCAGAGGCTCCAGCCTTAAAGTGATGATCCATTACATTATGTCCCAGTTCCCCGCTATCATTTCCCATTCCGTTAGGAAATCTGTCTGATTTGGATTGCATCAAAATACTGCTTGATGCAATGGCAGAGGCACATAAGAATATAACATTTGCTTTGAATTCATGAACCTCCTTGGAATCCACATCAATAACTTTTACACCTGTTGCTTTTTTGGTTTCAGGATCATAGATCACCTCACTCACGATTGAATTTGGGCGTAGCGTCATATTCCCTGTACGCTCGGCAGCAGGTAAAGTTGATGAATTACTGCTGAAATATGCTCCATAAGGACATCCGCGTATACAACGATTTCGGTATTGGCAAGGAGCCCTTCCTTCAAATTTGTCATTATTGGTAATATGTGCCACACGCCCAGCAGTAAGAACCCTGTCGGTAAAATTCTGGGCCATACTCTTTTTGAGATGATCCTCCACGCAATTCAATTCCATCATTGGCAGGAATTTACCATCCGGCAATTGTGAAAGTCCGAGATTCTCGCCACTTACCCCAATAAAAGATTCTACGTAATCATACCATGGCGCAACATCTTTATATCGTACCGGCCAGTCTACAGCGATACCATCCTTTTTATTCGCTTCAAAATCCAGGTCGCTTAATCTGTAACTATGTCTCCCCCACATGATAGATCTTCCTCCAACGTGATATCCACGCATCCAGTCAAATCGTTTTGTTTCATTGTAAGGGTGCTTAAGGTCATCTACAAACCAGTGTTTACTAGCTTCGTTCACAGTATATCCGGTTCTGGCCTGTACTTTTTGATTTTTAGCCTCTTCTCTGGGAACCTGTCCTTTAAATTTATAATCCCAGGGATCATCATTCATAGTTGGATAATCTTCCACATGTTTTACCATGCGGCCTCTTTCTAAAACAAGGGTTTTAAATCCTTTTTCACAAAGTTCTTTAGCAGCCCAACCACCGCTAATTCCTGTACCTACTACAATTGCATCATAGGTTTCATTTTCATAAATTTTACTCACAGTTCTGGGATTAATTAATTTTTCATTTAATCTATATTGCCAAATATATCAAATTATGTTTATTTTTTCACATCTTTGAAAAAAAGTCTACATTTAAGATTCCTAAAGTTACAACCAAAATAAAAACTTTTAAACAAGAATTCATGACACAAAAATCCCTAAAGATTACTCAATCATTTTTTATTGCTTTATTTATTATGGCAAGCCTGGTTTCATGTAAAAACAATCAGGAAAAAAAGGAAACAACTGAAACTACCGATAGCCAACCCGAAACTCAGGAATTGTTTTTCGAAATTTCTTTGGCTCAATGGTCCCTAAGCAAACCAATTATTGAAGGTAAAATGGATCCTATGAATTTTGCTCAAAAGGCCAATGAGATGGGTTTTACAGGAATTGAATATGTAAGCGGTCTTTATACTTCTGAAATTGAAAAAACAAACCTCGCAACTGTTTTGGATACCTTAAAAGCCAGAAGCGGACGATATAATGTTGAAAATGTTTTAATAATGATAGATGGTGAGGGAGATCTTGCTATTTCAGATGAAGCAGAACGAAATAAGGCCGTGGAAAATCATAAAAAATGGGTGGATGCAGCGCAGTTCCTGGGAGCACATTCCATACGGGTAAATTTATTTGGAAGTGATGATCCTGAAGTATGGAAAGCCAATTCAATAGATGGACTTAAAAGTTTAGGAGAATATGCCTCTTCCAAAGGGGTCAATGTATTAGTGGAAAACCACGGATATTTATCTTCTAATGCAAAACTTTTGGTAGAAGTGATGGAAGGTGTAAACCTACCTAATGTTGGAACCCTTCCAGATTTCGGGAACTTCTGTCTTAAACGTGAAGAAGGAGAGCGATGGGAGGCAGCTTGTATTGAGGAGTATCCTAAATATCAGGGAGTAGAAGAAATGATGTCTCACGCTAAAGCAGTAAGTGCTAAATCCTATGCTTTTGATGAATCCGGACAGGAAACAACAATTGATTTTGGTAAAATGCTTAAAATCGTAAAAGATGCCGGGTATTCCGGTTTTATTGGGATTGAATATGAAGGTGAGGAACTCTCAGCCGAAGAAGGTATAATAGCTACTAAAGAATTATTAATTGCTGAAGGAAGTAAACTTTAATAGCATATGAAAAATTTAGTCCGTTTTCAACTTTCGGCCATGATGTTCCTTGAATTTTTTATTTGGGGAGGTTGGTTTGTAACATTAGGAACTTTTTTAGGCAATAACCTAGAAGCTACCGGGACACAAACCGCGATGGCTTTCTCTACACAATCCTGGGGAGCAATTATAGCTCCCTTTATTATTGGGCTTATTGCAGATAAATTCTTTAATGCAGAACGCATTCTTGGATTCCTTCATTTAGCCGGAGCCGTCTTATTGTATATGATGTACACCTCTGAAGACTTTGGCACCTTCTACCCTTATATTTTAGGATATATGATCATTTATATGCCAACCTTGGCATTGGTGAACTCCATTTCCTTCTACCAAATGAACGATCCTGAAAAACAATTTTCCGGTATACGGGTGTTTGGAACCCTTGGCTGGATTATCGCAGGCTTGGTTATAAGCCTTGTTTTTGCCTGGGATGCTCCGGCAGCAAGAGCAGAAGGAATGTTGAGAAACACCTTTTTAATGGTAGCAATAGCATCTGCAGTTTTGGGATTATTTAGCTTCACATTACCAAAAACCCCTCCCAGCAGCAAAGGAGAAAAAGTAACTCTTTCAGATATTTTAGGTTTGGAAGCACTTGCTTTATTGAAAGGAAGAAATTTTCTGATGTTCTTTATATCTTCTGTGCTTATTTGTATTCCATTGGCTTTTTATTATCAGAATGCAAACCCATTTTTATCTGAAGTTGGAATGGAAGATCCCACTGCCATGATGACTATTGGCCAAATTTCTGAAGTGCTCTTCCTCCTTTTATTACCGTTTTTCTTTAAAAAATTCGGATTTAAAATTACCCTGCTTGCGGGAATGCTGGCCTGGGCGGTAAGATATTTGCTTTTTGCCTATGGAGATGCAGGAGAAATGGTATACATGCTTATCATTGGAATCGCATTACACGGTATTTGTTACGACTTTTTCTTTGTAGCGGGCCAAATCTACACCGATTCAAAAGCTGGTCCGAAAATTAAAAGCGCTGCACAGGGATTAATAACCCTGGCTACCTATGGTGTTGGAATGCTAATAGGTTTTTGGGTTGCCGGGCAAATAAGCGATCTATATTTAAATGCAGACGGAACCCATGACTGGGAACAAATATGGATAGTTCCTGCAGCATTTGCATTTGTAGTGATGATATTATTTGCTATTTTCTTCAAAAATGAAAAGCTTGACAAAAAAGTAATAGAAAAAATTTAATTGCTAAAAATTTGATTGATGAATAACAAAATAAGATTAGGCATACTTGGCGGCGGAGGCGATTCCCTTATTGGAATTTTACACAGGGTTGCTTCGGCAATGTATGACCAATATGAACTTGTAGGAGGGGTTTTTAATCCGGAACTAAGCGAAAGCATTGCATTTGCTGAAAAAATAGGGATTGGTACCGATAGAATATACAAAGATCTCGATGCTCTTATAGCAGCTGAATCTGCTTTACCAAAGGAAGAACGAATGCAAGTAGTTTCTATTCTAACCCCCAACTTTCTTCATTTTCCAATGGCGAAAAAACTTTTGGAAAACGGATATAACATAATTTGCGAGAAACCCTTAACGACAACTCTTGAAGAAGCCAAAATATTGGAAGATCTTCTTGAAAAATCCAAAACGGTATTTGCAGTGACCTATACCTATACCGGGTATCCTATGATACGCCAAATGAGGGAAATGATCTCGAACGGAGCCATAGGAAAAGTTCAGAAAATCGATGTCCAATACTACCAGGGTTGGATTAATCCAATAATTCATGATGCTGAAAAACGTGCTAATACCTGGCGCTTAAATCCTGAAAAATCGGGAATAAGTTGCTGTGTTGGAGATATTGGAACCCACGCATTCGATATGATTGAGTATGTAAGTGGCCTTGAAATAAAAGAAATTCTGGCAGATCTTAATTACCTGTATAAGGATAATAAAATGGATATTGACGGAACAATTTTATTGCGATTTTCAGAATTTGTAAAAGGCGTTATAAGGACCAGCCAAATCGCTACCGGGGAAGAAAATAATTTTACAGTAAGCATTTACGGGGACAAAGCCGGACTTAAATGGGAACAGGAAAATCCAAATTACCTGTATTTACTTCAGCATGGTGAACCTTTACGTGTATTAAAACCCGGACATGCTTACAATAGCGAACTATCCTTAGATGGAACCAAATTACCACCTGGACATCCCGAGGGAATTTTTGATTCAATGGGTAATATCTATAAAGGAGTTGCCAGAGCTATTAAAAAGGAAAAATATCACCCTGGGGAATTCCCAACTATGAAAGATGGGATACGAGGTGTTAATTTTATAGAAAAAGCGGTAGCTTCTCACCAACAAGGAAATGTTTGGGTGAAAATTGAAGAATAAAATTTAAAGTAGACATATAATGAAACATCCATAACGGCAAGTCCATCTAAAGTTGGATGATTATTATGGATGTTACCTATGACCGATAAAAAACAAAAAAATAAACAGATGAAAACTATAAAAGGCCCTGCGGTTTTTTTAGCGCAGTTTATGGACAGCAAGCCACCGTTTAATTCTTTGGAAGGATTATGCCAATGGGCGGCTGATCTTGGCTATAAAGGAATTCAGATCCCAACCTGGGAAACTTCCCTTATAGATCTTACCAAAGCCGGAGAAAGCAAGGATTATTGCGATGAATTAAAAGGAAAAATTCAGTCTTACGGATTGGAGATAACCGAGCTTAGCACCCATTTACAGGGGCAATTGGTTGCGGTGCATCCTGCATATGATATCATGTTTGACAATTTTGCTCCTGAAGCTTATAAAAACAATCCTAAAAAAAGAACTGAATGGGCCGTTGCCCAATTAAAGAGTGCTGCCAAAGCCAGCAGACATCTGGATTTAGATGTTCATGGAACCTTTAGTGGCTCCTTGTTATGGCACACAGCGCATCCCTGGCCCCAACGTCCGGAAGGTTTGGTAGAAATGGGTTTTCAGGAATTAGCCAAGCGATGGATGCCAATTTTAAATGAATTCGATGAGCAGGGAGTAGATGTATGTTATGAGATCCATCCCGGAGAAGATCTTCACGACGGGGTTACTTTTGAACGTTTTTTAGATGCTACCAACAATCATAAACGGGTAAATATATTATATGACCCAAGTCATTTTGTGCTTCAACAACTGGACTATATTGAATATATAGATCATTATCACGATTATATAAAAATGTTCCACGTAAAAGATGCCGAATTTAATCCTACCGGAAAAAAGGGTTCTTTTGGAGGTTATGGAGACTGGATAGACCGTGCTGGACGTTATCGAAGCCCGGGAGATGGTCAGGTGGATTTTAAAACTATTTTTTCCAAATTAACCCAGTATGGATGTAATGTTTGGGCTGTTATGGAATGGGAATGTTGCATAAAATCTCCAGAACAGGGAGCAAGGGAAGGTGCTTCCTTTATCCAATCCCACATTATTGAAGCCACGCAAAAGAAATTTGATGATTTTGCAGGAACTGAAATCGATGAAGAAAAATTAAAAAGAATCTTAGGAATTAAATAAACCAATAAATACATGCTTATGAAATGAGCATAGTGGGAATAAGATACAAACACAGATTAATATGCGAATTGCATATGACCATTAAAAAACAATAAATATCTACCTATGAAAAAAACAAACCTAATAATACTGGCAATTGCGATGGTTAGCATTAGCTGTAAAGACAAAACCGAAACCCAGGAAGAAGCCATGGAACCCGTGGAAACTGAAAATATAAGCGATCAGGAAGACCAGGATGTAACCATGCTTTTTAATGGTGAAAACCTTGATGGATGGAAAGCATATAATTCTGATGAAATAACGCAATGGAAGGTAGAAGATGGTGCAATATCTTTTTCGGCTTCTGAAGGAGAACGTTCAGGATCTGAAAATCTTATTTCAGAAGAAGAATTTACCAATTTTGAACTTTCTTTAGAATGGAAAATTTCTGAAGGCGGTAACAGTGGAATTATGTGGGGGGTTCAGGAAGATAAAAAATTTGATGAACCATACCTTACCGGCCCAGAAATACAAGTATTGGACAACCAAAAGCATCCAGATGCCAAAAACGGTCCAATCCGTCAGGCGGGAGCTCTTTATGATATGGTTCCAGCATCCAAAGATGTTACAAAACCTGTAGGGGAATGGAATAAGGTTATTTTACGAATAGATCATGAAGCAAATTTGGGATCGGTAACCCTAAATGGTGAAAAAATCACAGAATTTCCGGTACATGGCGAAGAATGGGATAAAATGGTGGATGGATCCAAATTTAAAGGATGGGAAGATTTCGGAAAACATAGAACCGGACATATCGCCCTTCAGGACCATGATGACAAAGTTTGGTTCAGAAATATACAAATACGGGAACTTAAATAAGTCATTTTTTTAAGAATGAAAAAGCTGTAACAGGAAACCCTGTTACAGCTTTTTTTATTTGAAGAAGAAATTTATTTCGATCTTTTCCTTAATTTGAACAAAATTGAATTCCTTAAAATAAAAAATATACCAATGAGCTCAGAAAAAGTTAAATTCAAAAACCAAGAAGGGTTTGAACTCCACGGAAAACTGGAATTACCCATTGATCAGGTACCTCATAATTTTGTTATTTTCGCACATTGTTTTACTTGCAACAAGAATTTTTTTGCCGTTAAGAATATTTGTGATGCCTTAACCGATAAAGGATTTGGTGTTTTGCGTTTTGACTTTACAGGCCTTGGAGAAAGCGAAGGAGAATTTTCTGACTCCAATTTTTCGGGAAATGTGGAAGATCTTCTCTCTGCTGCAGAATTCCTTAAAGCCAACTACAAGTCCCCTACCCTTTTAATTGGACATTCCCTGGGTGGGGCAGCGGTTTACTTTGCCGCACAACATCTTCCAAAGGTAAAAGCTATTGCCACTTTGGGCGCTCCCTCATCAATAAACCACGTGAGACATCTAATAAAGGAAAACCTTGAAGAAATAAATAAAAAGGGCAAAGCAGTTGTAAATATTGGGGGAAGATCCTTCAGTATAAAAAAACAATTTATTGAAGATCTGGAAAAAAAAGACTTAACAAAAGTCCTTCCGGAACTGGAAAAATCGATTCTTATTCTTCATTCTCCGCAGGATAACATAGTAGCGATCGAAAATGCCGAAGAATTATATATTGCCGCCAAACATCCCAAAAGTTTTGTGTCTTTGGATGGAGCAGATCATTTACTCTCAGATAAAAAAGATTCACAATATGCCGGAAATATTATTGGCAGTTGGGCAATCAGGTATTTGGAAATTCCAGTCCTAAAGGCCTTAGAATCGAATCACGAAGTAGCTGCGAATCTTGGAAATTCAGGTTTCACAACCAGGATTAAAGCTGGAAATCATCATTTGGTTGCCGATGAGCCAGTTGAGGCCGGAGGAAATGATTTTGGCCCGGATCCTTATCAGTTACTCGCAGCCGGCTTGGCAGCCTGTACTTCTATGACAATTCAAATGTATGCAAGAAGAAAAAAATGGGATCTTGAAACCGTAGAGACCCATATTAATCATTCTAAATCCTACGCTGTAGATTGTGAAGATTGTGAAAATTCATCTGCTAAAATAGATACTTTTGAAAGAGAAATTGTCTTAACGGGCGCCCTGGATGAAAAACAAAAAAAGCGTATCCTGCAAATCGCAGATAAATGTCCTGTCCATAAAACCTTGCACGAAAAAGTTCAAATTATTACAACTTTAAAAAAGGCTAAATAGAAATACATATATACAGTAGTTTTTAAATAAGTAGTTTCATTTTCTTCCGCAATGTTAAGCAATCCTTAATTTTTTGGAGAATCCTATTATTCACTCTACTTTAGAGCAAGTTAAACTTTGATAACCAATCAGAAAAATTATGAAACGAATCAGTATAACACTTTTATTATGTGCATCAATAGCTATTGTTGGATGTAAAAACGACAAGAAAGAAAACGATGCAGAAAAAAAGTCATCTGAAAAAGAAATGACTCAGGAAGAGGTTAAAAAGGTAACCTTAAAAATAAACCCTAAAAGTGGTAGCAATCTTTCAGGAAATGCCGTTTTCACCCAAGAAAATGGAGAGGTTACAATGACCGCTGTAATTGATGGTTTGGCAGATGGAATGCACGCAATACATATTCATGAAAATGCAGATTGTTCTGCTGAAGATGGTTCCTCTGCAGGTGGACATTGGAATCCCACATTTGAAAAACATGGAAAATGGGGAAATGTTTCAGGGTACCATAAAGGTGATATTGGGAATTTTAAGGTAGATGCAAATGGAAACGGAACTATTACTATGACTACAGATGAGTGGTGTATAGGTTGTGATGATGAAACAAAAAACATTATGGGAAAATCAGTCGTAGTTCATGATGGTGTAGATGATTTTACATCCCAACCTTCCGGTGCTGCCGGAACAAGGGTAGGATGTGGCACAATTAAATAATTTTTTATATATTTAAAGATGTAAATAACAAAAGCAACCTGCGAGGTTGCTTTTGTTATTTTTAAGCAATTTAACATATAATTCAGCGCATCACCTTTCATTATGCAACAAGACCAATTGATTATTGAACTTCAGTCCGGAAATGAAAAAGCTTTCGAACGGATCTACCAGCTATATTCTGTTAGCACTTATGGAATTATCTTCAACATCATTCGGGACGAGCAGGTTTCCGAAGAAGTTCTTCAAGATGTATTCCTGAAAATATGGAATAATGCTCCAACGTACGATACAAGTAAAGGGCGGTTTTTCACCTGGGTTCTCAATATTGCCAGAAATGCTTCCATAGATAAAATAAGGTCCAAAGATTTTAAGAACAAAAAACTAAACCTTAAAAGCGATAATTTCGTAGATATATTAGAAGCCAAAAGCAACACGTCTGGAAAAATGGACGCTATCGGATTACAAAAATATATAGATTTACTTGAACCCATGTGTAAGAAATTAATCGACCTTTTATTTTTTAAAGGTTTCACCCAAAAAGAAACAGCAGAAGAACTTGAAATTCCTTTGGGAACGGTCAAAACCAGGAACCGGGTTTGTATTGACAAATTAAGATCTAACGTAGTATAAATATGGATATTAACAAATACATAGCGTCTGGAATACTGGAATTATACGTTTATGGGGCTCTTTCTGAATCTGAAAGTGCTGACGTAACGCGTACCCTAAAGGAATATCCTGAAGTAAGGGTTGAAGTTGAAGAAATTGAAAAAGCGCTTCTAACTTTATCCAGTGCTGCAGCACCCTATGACCCTGAATTTTTATTACATTCCTTAAAGGAAAAATTATCCAGGAGAAATAAAGTGGTAGACTTAACGCAAAAACGTAATAACTGGCCTGCTTATATCGGTTGGGCCGCCAGTATACTTTTCCTAATAGGACTGTTTATACAATTTAATGAAAATAGAGAATTAAGGCAATCTCTACAGGCTTTACAAACTGAAAAAATCCAGATGGAAACAGAAATTTCAGAAGCCAGAAATAATTCCCAAAAAGCACAGCAACTTTTATCCGTTTTAAGAGATAAGAATATCCTTAAAGTTCCGCTTCAGGGACAGTCAATAGCTCCGGATGCCTACGCAACCGCATATTGGGATAAAGAAAAGAACATAACTTACATAGATGCTAAAGATCTTCCATTGCCTCCAAGAGGAATGGTATATCAGGTTTGGTCCTTAAAAATGGATCCACTAACACCAAGCAGCATAGGATTATTGGATAAATTTGAGGATGATGAAAACAAAATATTTCAGTTAGAAAATATAAACATTTCTGAAGGTTTTGGAATTACCCTGGAGCCGGAAGGTGGAAGTGAAACACCTACAATGGAACAGCTTTATGCGCTAGGAACAGTCTCCTCGTAAATAACATTATTGATGTGAGTCGTCCTAAAATAAGTTGACGCTTTTTAATAATTAAGATATGTACCTGTGGAGTAATCTTCACAGGTTTTTTTATGAAAATTGATAGGTGAGCTTAGTTCTGCTCAGTCTATTACGTATAGGTGTGACGATTAAGCTCGGATTGCAAATCTGAGCTAACTTATTTTTAAAGAAAATGGTGGCGCAGGCATGGCGCGGATTTGCAATCTGCATCGATGTCCAATGTTGACTTTATTCCATAAAAAAACCCTTCATCATACCGATGAAGGGTTTTCAAAAACAAGCCCGTCATTACCGGTCAGGCTCGCTATAATATAATAACGCGGAGATGGCGCGGATTTGCAATCCGCATCGATGTCCAATGTTGACTTTATTGCATAAAAAAAGCACCTATCTTTCGATACGTGCTTATAGAGTACTATAAAAC